>CAKNFJ010000001.1:600000-1200000 GCA_930633495.1 Hyphomicrobiales bacterium
CATCGATCCGCAGAACGCGCCCACGGTCGACGTGTTCGTGCCCTCCTACAACGAAGAGCCGGAACTGCTGGCGACCACCCTTTCGGCAGCACTGGCGATGGACTACCCCGCCGGCCGGCTGAAGGTCTATCTGCTCGACGACGGCGGCACCGACGAGAAGTGCAACGCCGACAACTTCGTCGCCGCCAGCGCCGCGCGGGAACGGCGCGCGACCTTGCAGCAGCTCTGCGCAGGGCTCGGCGTCACTTATCTGACGCGCGAGCGCAACATCAGCGCCAAGGCGGGAAACCTCAACAACGGCATCGCCCGCTCCGAGGGCGAGCTGATCGTCGTGTTCGATGCGGATCACGCCCCGGCGCGCAGCTTCCTGACCGAGACGATCGGCTTTTTCGGGCAGGACCCGAAGCTTTTCCTCGTCCAGACGCCGCACTTCTTCATCAACCCGGATCCGCTGGAGCGGAACCTCAAGACCTTCAAGACGATGCCCTCCGAGAACGAGATGTTCTACGGCATCATCCAGCGCGGCCTCGACAAATGGGATGCGTCGTTTTTCTGCGGCTCGGCCGCGGTGCTGCGGCGCACCGCGCTGCAGACGACGAACGGCTTCGCCGGGCGCAGCATCACGGAAGACGCCGAAACGGCGATCACGCTGCACGCCACCGGCTGGCACAGCGTCTATGTCGACAAGCCGCTGATCGCGGGCCTCCAGCCGGCGACCTTCACGAGCTTCATCGGCCAGCGCTCGCGCTGGGCCCAGGGCATGATGCAGATCCTCCTGTACCACCGCCCGATCTTCAAGCGCGGGCTCTCCCTGCCGCAGCGCCTCTGCTACTCGTCCTCCGCCCTGTTCTGGCTGTTCCCTTTCGCCCGGCTGACCTTCCTGATCGCGCCGCTGTTCTACCTGTTCTTCGGCCTCGAGATCTTCACGGCCTCGGGACCCGAGTTCATCGCCTATGTGCTCAGCTACATGGCGGTGAATCTGATGATGCAGAACTACCTCTATGGCCGCTACCGCTGGCCCTGGATCTCCGAGCTCTACGAGTTCATCCAGTCGGTCTATCTACTGCCGGCCGTGATCTCGGTGCTGCTCAAGCCCAGCAAGCCGACCTTCAAGGTCACCGCCAAGAACGAGTCCCTGGCGACGCGGCGCGTCTCCGAACTCGGAACCCCGTTCTTCATCATCTTCGCCGTGCTGGCGCTCGGCGTGGTCGCGACCTACTGGCGAATCGTGGCGGAGCCGTACAACGCCGAGACGACCCTGGTCGTGGGGCTGTGGAACATCCTCAACCTGCTGATGGCGGGCTGCGCGCTCGGCGTCGTCTCCGAGCGGCCGGAGGGACGGGCGGCACGCCGCTTCCCGGTCAAGCGCCGCGGCGAGCTCGTCGTCAACGGGCGCACGGCGCCGATCGTTTCGGAGAACGTCTCGGTCGACGGCATCGCCATCCGCGTCCTGTCGAAGGACTTCGACAAGCTGCCGATCGACAGCCTGGGCGCGGTCTCCTTCGAGACCACGATCGACATGCCGCGCGGATCGCTGCCCCTGCGCGTCAAGCGCATCGCGCCCGACGACAAGGGGCTGCTGCTGGGCTGCAGCTACGAGCCCAGCGAGCCGCTGCACAGCCGGATCATCGCCGATCTCGCCTTCTCCGACGCCAAGAACTGGAGCCAGTTCCAGAAGGCCCGGCGCCAGAACATGGGCGTCATCTACGGCACATTGCGCTTCCTGCGCCTCGCCGTCTTCCAGACGAGTCGCGGCCTCTCCTATTTCTTCGGCCTCTACCGACTCTCCCGTTCGTCGGCGCGTTCGGAGGCAACGGAATGAGACGGCTCGGCTGCATGCTTCTGGCGGCGACGCTCCTTCTCCTGCCGCTCGGCGCCGGATCGCGGATTTCAGCGCAGGAGAGCCCGCCCACGCCCACCCCTGGGCCCGCGCCCTTCATGATCGCGCCGGGCCTGCCTCCGGCCGAGCCCCCGCCGCCCGCCGTTCCCCAGCTTGCTCCTCCGCCCGGCATCGCACCGGCCGCGCCGAGCCCGGCCTTCGCGTTCAAGCCGCTGCTGCCGGCCATGCGCGTGACGCTGGAGGGTGAGAGCGACGCGCGCAGCTGGGCCTTCTACCTGACGCAGGACGAAGCCGCCGCCGATCTCAGCCTCGACGTCGCGTTTCAGAACGCGCTGGTGGTGATGCCCGAAGTCTCGCGCCTGACCGTCCGGCTCAATGGCGAGCGCGTCGCGGAGATGCCGATCGCCTCGTCGGACCGGCTGAAGCAGAGCTCCGTGACGGTCCGCAAGGGGCTGCTGCGGCCGGGGCAGAACACGATCGGCTTCGAGGTGCTGCAGCGGCACCGGACGGACTGCACCGTCGCCTCCACCTATGAGCTGTGGACCCGCATCGACGGTGCCGGCACAAGGCTGACGTTCAAGGGGCCGGACGCACAGCGATTCCGGTTGCGAGGCATCGACGACCTGCCCGCCGTCGGCGCCGACGAGGGCGGGCAGACCAGGATCGTCATCGTCGCGCCCGGTGCGTCGCGCGCGATTGCAGCGAACAGCATTTTTGCCGTCGCGCAGGCGCTTGCCCTGCGCGGCCGCTATGGCCAGGTGGCGGTACAGGTTTCCGAAAAACTGCCGGATCGCGCCCGCCCCGGCACCCTCACAGTCGCGCTCGGCACCAGCGAAGAGCTGCGCGCGCTGCTCGGCGCCCTGCCAGCGGAAGCCGGGGGTCGCGGCTTTCTCGGATTCGTTCCCAGCCCGAAGAAGGGCGCCGACATGCTGCTCGTGACGGGCGAAAGCTGGTCGGACATCGACGCGACGATCGGAAAGCTGCTGACCGCACCAGTCTCGAGGCCGACCAACATCAATCGCAAGACCATGGAAACGGCGACCTGGCATGTGCCTGATGCGCCCTTCATCGCCGACAGGCAGGCCGTGCGGTTCTCGGAACTCGGCATCCCGACCCAGGAATCCTCCGGCCGACGCATGCGCGTGCGGGCCGTCGTGGCAATGCCGGGCGATTTCTACGCCAACGCCTATGGCGAGGCGACGCTCTATCTCGACGGCGCCTATTCGGATGAGGTGCTGCCGGGCGACAGCCATATCGAGATCTTCGTCAACGGCAACGTCGCGGCGACGGTTCCCCTCAATGCGATCACCGGCGGGCTTTTTCAGCAATTCCCCATCACCGTGCCGCTGCGGCACTTCCGCCCCGGCATCAACGAGATCTGGTTCGAGACCGTAACGCTGGCGAAATCCGACCTCGCCTGCGGCCCGGGAGCAACGCTGCCCGGCAAGAGCCGCTTCGCGCTGTTCGACACCACCGTCTTCTCCGTTCCGAACTTCGCCAAGATCGGGGTCAGCCCCAATCTCGCCGCCATCGCCGGCACCGGCTTCCCTTACTCGGTCTCCTCGCGGGTGGGCCTGATCATGGGCCGACACGACACCGCCAATCTCAGCGCGGCAGCTACGCTGCTCGCGCGAATCGCGCAACGCGCCAGCCGACCGCTCGGTGTCGACCTGCTGGCCGGCACCGCAGGCGTCGGCGACCGGCCCGTCCTGATCGTGGGCGCGGCCGGCCAACTACCCGCCGGACTGCTGCCGCGCGTCGGCATTGCCGATAACGTGCGCGCGACCTGGCCACAGCGTTCCGATGCGGTCGTCGTCACACCCGATTCGGAGGGGACCGCCGTCTTCGACGCGGTCATCAACCGATTGCAAGGTCGCGAAACCACGCCGGAAGCCTCGGGCGGCGTCGCGCCGACCACGGAGGCCACCCGTGATCGCTGGCGCGCGTCGCTGGGCGGCCCGGTCGCCCGCTATTTCATCGCCTTCGACCAATGGTTGCAGCGCACCTTCGACCTGTCCTTCGCACAGCTGCGCGCGCCCGCCCGCGCACCCACGCTGTACGAACCAGCCGAGGGGACCGACCTGATCGCCGCGCAGGCGGTGGACCCCGACACGAAACAGGTCTGGACGGCCTTCGTCGTACGCCGCGAGGAGGCGCTCGAAAGTACGGTGGACAGGATCGTGGCGCCGGGCAACTGGGCCGGCATGGCCGGCAAGATCACGGCCTATCGCGGCGCTCAGGAGGCCCATGTCATCTCCGCCGACCGCACCTCCTTCGTCATGACCCGGTCCTTCAGCCTGGCGAATATGCGCCTCGTCTTCGCCAACTGGATGTCCAGCAACATCGGCGTCTACGCCATCGCGCTGCTCATGGCCTGCATCGGTCTCGGCATCGGCACGTCGCTGATGCTCCGGCGCCTGGGGCGGCCGTCATGATCCGCCTGCTCGCCATGCTGACCGCGACCCTGTTCGGCTGCCTTTCCCCGGCCGCGGCGACCGTGCCGGCCGATGCCTGGGCCTTGTACCGGCAGAAATTCGTGACCCCGGAGGGGCGCGTCATCGACGACGCGAATGGCGGCATCAGTCACAGCGAAAGCCAGGGCTACGGGCTGCTGCTGGCCTGCCTTGCCGACGACCGCGGCACCTTCGCCAGCATCTTCGCCTTCACCCGCACCGAACTCCTCATCCGCGACGACGGGCTGGCCGCCTGGCGCTGGGACCCCAAGGCCACCCCCCGCGTCACCGACATCAACAATGCCAGCGACGGCGACCTGCTGATCGCCCACGCCCTCGCCTGCGCCGGCGGACGCTGGAACGTGCCCGCCTATACGACCGCCGCGCGCCAGATCGCCCGCTCCCTTGCAAAGGTGGCGCTCCTCAAGCGGGGAGCCGAGGTCTGGCTGATGCCGGCCGCCAGCGGTTTCTCGGAAAAGGACCGAGCCGACGGCCCGGTGATCAACCCGTCCTATTGGGTGTTCGAGGCCTTTCCGGCGATGGCAAAGCTGACCGGCGACCTGGTCTGGATGCAGGTCCAGGCCACCGGGCTCAAGCTGCTCGACGAGCTGGCGAAGCGGAACATGCTGGCGCCCGAATGGCTCTCGATCAAGGCCGAGCCGAAGCCGGCGGAGGGCTTTCCGGCCCAGTTCGGCTACAATGCGATCCGCATTCCGCTCTATCTGCTGCGCGCCGGGCTCGGCGACAAGGCGCGCCTCGCCCCGTTCCGGCAGGCGTGGGCGGGCGGCACCGCGGTGATCGACCTGCGCAGCGGCCAGCCCGTCGAGCCCCTGCCCGATGCGGGCTACCGCATTCTCGCGGCCGCCATGGCCTGCTCGCTCGACGGCACGCCGATCCCGGCCGAGCTCAGGATTTTTCAGCCGACGCTCTACTACCCGTCGACGCTGCATCTTCTGGCCCTCTCGATGCTGAGCGAGAGGTATCCGCAATGCGTATGAAGCCCGTCCTGATCGTCGCCGGGATCGCGGGTGTGGCGCTCTACGCTCTCAGCCGCTACGGCCAGAACGCCGAGTGGCCGCGCCCGCCGCAGCCGGGGATTCCGCCGGCGCTCGCCCAGGGAACGACACAGCCGGCGCCGGCCGCCGCCGGAGGCGCCGGCCCGGACGTGGCGCAGTCGCCCGCCAGCCCGGCACGCCCGTCTGCGCCCTCTACCCCACAGCCGAAAGTCGACGAGAGCGCGCTGCGCTATTTCGCGGCGCAAGGCGATACCCGCCGCCTCGAGGCGGAGCTGGCGCGGCTGCGGGCACTCTACCCCGAATGGAAGCCGCCGACGGATCTGACCTCGCAGGTTCCGGTCCCGGACCCCGAGCTGGAGCGGATGTGGCGGCTCTTCGCCGAGGGCAAGTTCGGGGAAGCCCGCGCCGCGATCGCCCAGAGGAGCAGCGCCGATCCGGCCTGGCGTGCCCCGGCCGATCTCGTCCAGCAACTCGACAGGGGCGAGGCCGGCCAGCGACTGGTCAACGCCTCCAACGCCCGGCAATGGGAGCAGGTCATCCGCCTCGGCACCGAGATGCCGGCACTGCTCACCTGCGCGAATGTCGATGCGCTCTGGCGCGTCGCCGAGGCCTTCGTCCAGACCGGCAAGCAGGACCGCGCCCGCGACGCCTACGCCTATGTGCTGACCAACTGCACCAATCCTGCCGAACGGGTCGGCACGCTGCAGAAGGCCCTTGCCACGCTGCCGGGATCCCTCGTCGACGCGCTCCTCGCCCAGGAACGGCAGAACGAATTCGCGAGCATCCGCGACGAGATCGCGCGGCGCCATATCGGCAAGGCCGCCGACGATCCGGCTCTGACCGCGACGCCCGAGGACATCCGCCGCATCGAGGCGCTCGCCAACGCCGCCACCACGCCCGACGACCCGATCCTTCTCGGCTTCTACGCCCTTCACCACAAGGACCCCGCCAAGGCGGCGAACTGGTTCCAGATCGCGCTGGCGCGCAATGGCGGCGCCAAGGCCGCGGAGGGCGGCGTCCTGGCGCTGGGCGCCATGGGGAAATACCAGGAGGCCGAAGCGCTCGGCGCGCAGTGGCTCGAAGCCGGCGCCGCCAACCGCAAGGCCTATCTCGACGTCATCACGGCCCTGCTGACCCAGGAGCCCCCGCCGCGTCTCGAGCGCAATGTCGTCGAGCGCGTCGTCAAGGCCGTCGGGACGGATCGTTATGCCCCCGGCGCGGCGGCCCTCGGCTGGTACGCCTACAATGCCGGCCAGATCGCTCCGGCGGCGACCTGGTTCCAGACCGCCTTGTCATGGGACAAGAACTACGAGGCCGCGGCTTACGGGCTGGCACTCGTGCGCCAGCGCCTGCGCGATCAGGCCGGATTGCGCGCGCTCGTCGCCGAATGGGGTGCCCGTTCGCCGCGGATCGCAGCCGTGCTCGAGCCGGGGCGCGCACGTCGCCAGGCGGAGGCCGATCGCCTTGCCGTCCCCGACCGGCGCCCGGCCACGCGGGCCGAAGCGGGAGTCGAGCCGCCCGAACGGGCCCAAGAGCGTGTGCCGCATAGCGGACGCCCCCGCGCCATCATGCAGGATGACGGGATAGCGGGCGTATCGCCTCCCCGCCGCAGCAGCGAACCCGCGGGCGGCGGAAGCTGCGGCACTGCGACCTCCGGCGCGGCGGCCGTCCAGCAGGGCTGGTGCCTGCTCAACCTCAAGCGCCCGGTGGCGGCGGCAAAGGCATTCGAGGCGGCGCGGCGCAGCGGCAACGCCCAGGTGGCGGCCGATGCCGCGGCCGGTCTCGCCTACGCCAAGATCCAGCAGGGCCTGACGACGGAGGCCGGCGCGGCGGCCAGCAGCGCGGAGCTGCCTCCCGCCCGGCGCAAGGAGCTTTCCGCCCTGCTTCTGTCCGAGCGCTTCTATGCGCAATACGACAATCGGGACTTCGACGCCGCACTCGTCACGCTTTCGGAGCGCGGCCGCTATGCCTCTGAAACGACCGATCTCATGCTGATGCGCGGCTGGGCCTATTTCAATCTCGGCCGCTTCGACGATGCCACCCATGTCTTCCAGGCGCTCTATCGGGTGAACAGATCTCCCGACGCGCTCGCCGGGTTGACGGCCATCCGCGACAAGACGCAGCGCAACAGATACTGAGCAGCGCCCTTCCCGGACACGGCGAAGGACCGGCACCATGCCCGGCCCCTGCATCCCGTCGCAGCCGCCAAGGCCCCGCCGGTTGACGACCGTGCCCGCGATCAGTTCACTGCCCGGCATGATCGATGCCGATGCCCCGCTTCTCGAACTGATCGCCTTCTTCGAACGCGCGGCCGAGGCGGCACGGCTGACGGAAGACAGCTATCGCAAGGAAGCGGCGCTGCGGATCGCGGCACTGGAACGGGAACGCAGCCATGCGTTCCGCCGCCTCAACCTCGTCCGCGACGCGACGAGAGCCATCGCCGACGCGGCCGAGCCGGACAAGGCGGTTGCCCGCGCCCGTTTCGCCCTGGCGCAATTGCTCGGCTGGGGCGAAATCGGTCCGCCGCAAGAGCGCGTTCTGGACCGGCTGACGCCGTTTCTGGAAGCCCTGCAGGCGGATGCCTCCGCTCCCGGCGGGTCCGGTGCCGCCGTCGCCATGGATGCCCTGCGCGACTTCGAAAGCTGGTATCGCGCCGAGACCGGCAGCGACTTCTACGCCCTGTTCGACCGCTACATGCCAGAGACGCCCCGTGTCGACTTCTAGAGGACTTGGAACCGATTTCGATCGCTGGCTGGGCAAGCTCTTCCGCAAAGGTCCCTTCACCGCCCTCATCGTCCTCGTCAGGATCGCGGAACCGAAGGTGGAGCCGCTGCGCTCCACCTTCGTTCATGTCGTCGGCGACGAATTGGACTGGGGCGACATCGTGATGATGCTGCGCAGCGCCGGCGTGAACTGGGACGGTGCCGCGTTTTTCCCGACGCGCGAGGCCAAGGGCGGGCTCGTGCCCGACGAGCTCGCGCGCAAGCGCCTGCGCGAGCTGGAAACCGCGCTGCGCGAGGACCGGCTGGTCCTGAACAAGGGCGCCTTCTTCGATGTCTGGGGCCGGAACCTGGAGGTTCGGGAGGCCTGACCTCCCCGCGTCAAACCACCACGACCCGCCCCGGCCCCTGCTCGACGGCTCCGACGATCCGCGCCGACGGATAGCCCGCCTCCCTGATCCGCGTGAGGATCTCCTGAGCGCGCTCGGCCCGGCAGGACACCAGAAGCCCGCCGGAGGTCTGCGGATCGGTCAGCAGATGACGCTGCCAATCCGGCAATCCAGCCGGCAGCGCGACGCCCTCGCCGTAGCTCGCCCAGTTGCGGTGGGAGGCTCCGGTGACCCTGCCGTCCTGCGCAAGGCGCTCGGCCTGCGTCAGGAACGGCAGATCTGCGAGCCTCAGCCGCAACGTCGCGCCCGAGCCACGCGCCATTTCCAGGCCGTGGCCGAGAATGCCGAAGCCCGTGACATCGGTGACGGCATGGACATCCTCGTCCTTCGCCAGCTCGGCGCCGATGCGGTTGAGCAGTGTCACCGAGGCGATCATCTCGTCATAGGCAGCCGGCGAAAGCTGCTCCTTCTTGAAAGCCGCCGAATAGATGCCGACGCCGAGTGCCTTGGTCAGGATGAGAGCATCGCCCGGCCGGGCGCCGCTGTTGCGGCGCAAATTGCGGGGGTTCAGCAATCCGATGACGGCGAGGCCATAGATCGGCTCCGGCGCATCGATGGAGTGGCCGCCGGCAACCGGGATGCCGGCCTCGGCGCAAATCGAGGCGCCGCCCTTGAGGATCTCGCGCGTCGTCTCGACCGGCAGCTTGTCGAGCGGCATGCCGAGAATGGCGAGGGCCATGATCGGCTTGCCGCCCATGGCATAGACGTCGGAGATGGCGTTCGTCGCGGCGATGCGGCCGAAATCATGCGGATCGTCGACCATCGGCATGAAGAAGTCGGTTGTCGCCACGACGCAGGTCTCGTCATCGATCTGCCAGACGGCCGCGTCGTCACCGGTTTCGGTTCCGACGAGCAATTGCCTGTAGGGGCCGGCGGCCGGGTGATCGGCCAGCAGTTGCTGGAGCACCGACGGCGCCAGTTTGCAGCCGCAGCCGCCGCCATGGGCAAGGCTGGTCAGCCGGGGCGCGGCTGGCTTGGCCGGCGCATCGCGCTCGATCGTGTCACTCATCGTCGGTCTCCAAGCAGGATGGCCGGAGCCTGCAGCGGCCCCGGCCGGGCAGGCAGGTTCAGGCGGTGATCTCGGCCGCCTTGATCACATATTTAAAGCTGTCGGGATCGAGGCAATCGAGCAGCGCCCCGGCGACCTCGGCCTGCGGGTACATCAGGAAGCCGACCTTGTGCTTCGAGCCCGGCAGCGCGAGATCATGCGCCATGTTGTAGCCGAGCCAGTTGCCCTCCCAGGCGCCGAAGAGGGCCTCGCGGGCCGCGACCACCTTCGGATTGTCGACGGCATTGTTGCCCGGCGGCTCCTCGAGCACAACCTTGCGCACATCGGCCGGATCGGTGGCGACCCAGCCATGCCCTTCGAGCCAAACCTCCGCGCGGCAGTGCTGGGCCTTGGTGATGACCTCGGAGCCGGCACCCAGGCTCTTGTAGCCGAACTGCGAAGGCGCGACACGAATGCCGTAGATATCCCGCGCCGGAATGCCGACCGAGCGTGCGAGCGCGACATAGAGCGCGTTCAGATCGGCACATTTGCCGCTGAGATTGCCGCTGCGCAGCATCGAGGCCACGTCGCCCGTGCCGCAGCCCCGCGTCTTCGCGTCGCGGAAGGTGTTCGCCACGACCCATTGATAGAGCGCGCGCGCCTTGTCGACGTCGCTCGCCCGGCCGGCGACGGCCTTCTCGGCCGTCTCCCTGACGATGCCGTCCGTCGGCATCAGCTCGGTCGCCTCCAGATAGAGCCTGCGGTCGGCCGCCTGCAGCGTCGGAGCCTGCCCGGCCGCGAAATCCTCGGCGCGATCGCGCAACGAGAAGCGGCTGCGTACCTCGACCGCCGGCGCGGCCTCCCCCTCCTTGAAGACGACATGCAGCATATGCGCACCGTATTTCGGATCGCTGACGATCTCGGCCGAAGCCGCATTGGTCTGCCAATCATTGCGGCCGGGCTTGATCCATTCGGCCTGCGCGACCGAAGGCAGCGGGATCCAGGCCTGCGTCTTACCCTGCCCCGCGAGATCGAGCCGCGTCACCACCTCGAAATCACGCCACTTGCCCGGCTTGGGTGCGAAGACGTTCGCCTGCGCGAAGCTATCGCGCGGTAGCAGAAGCACCGCGCTCGCAGCAGCGCCCGTCCTGAGCATGTCCCGTCGGCTGATCATGGTGCGCTCCCTCTCCTGCTTGTGTTGGTTTTCGTAGCGTCCGGCTTCGCGTCCGGCCCGTCCCCGATCGCGGCTTCGAGCGCCGCCAGGACCGATGGGCTGGTCCAGTCCAGCGGCTCCATCACGCGCGACAGGGGTCGCAAATCGCGACCGAGCAGGAAGCTCGTCGGAAGCCCCTCCACCTGCCAGCGCTTCATCGCCGCCCGATCGCGATCGAGCAGGATCGGAAACCGGACCGGTCGCTGACGAAAGAAATTGCGCACCCGCGCATCGACCTCACCGACATCGACGGCCAGGATGGTCGCGCCGGCCCCCAGCTGCGCCGCCAGCGCGTCGAGCGAGGCCATCTCCTCGATGCAGGGCGCGCACCATGTCGCGAAGAAATGAACGATGACAGGACGGTCGCCGAGTGTGGCCAGGTCGACCGCCGGGCCGTCGAGCCGGTCCAGCACGAGCGACGGCGCCGTCCGTTCCGGCCAGGGTGCGAGCTCCGCGGCAGCGAGCCCTTCCGCCGCAAACCATGCGAAAACGGCAGCGACCGGCGCGAGGACGCGCCACGGCATTCGGCCCCATCGATGAGCGCCCCGACACGCGGGAGCTGCAGCGGCAAGCACACCTCATCCTTTCCTGCGAGGCCCTCTGCGTCAACGAGTCCTTCGTCGGGTTCCGGCCGGCAGGAAACAAAGCCGCTCACGACCTGCCCGCACAATCGCGCACATGCCGTAGAGAAGTGGGTAACCAAACGTCAGGCTTCCCGCTGATCGAAGCCGTCCATGGTGCTAGTTTCCATGAGCCGATGGAACGATTTCCTCGCATGGAGGAAGCATGGCCGAGAGGATCGAGGAACTGCTGGCGTGCGAGATCGAAACGCTGCGCGCCGACGTGCTCAAAGCCGGCGTCCTGAACGCCAAAGCCTTGCAGGAAAGCGCCGAAAGCCATGTCGCGCACCTCAACGAGGTCCTGTGCGAATCGCCGGCCTTGCATGACGCGTCGTTCGCGGTGATCACGCATGTGATCGCTTTCGCGCGGCGCCTCTACAGCCAGGCGGCGATCGCCGAATCGGAAGAGGCCAGGCGAGCGGCCCTGGCGGCCATCGACGGCCTGGCAGTGGTGCTCGGCCAGGCCGAATGGCGGACGACCGGCGAGGTCCCGGCATAATCTCCGCCCAGCCACCCTTTTCGGGTGTTTTCCGGGGCATCCGACGGAATTTCGAACCGGCCCAACAAGAGATGCAGAAAGCCGGCTGAAGTGACTGGACAGCTTCGGCGCCAGCCTCTATATCGCCCCCACCAACACGGACGGCGCTTCGCGCCCCGGGGCGCCCAGGTAGCTCAGTTGGTAGAGCATGCGACTGAAAATCGCAGTGTCGGTGGTTCGATTCCGCCCCTGGGCACCATTCCTTTTCTCAGCCATTGAAAAGACTTAGCTTTTTCGGCTGATTTTTCTCACTGGGCACAACCCGGTTGGATAAGTGGGAAAGATCTGTTCAGGCTTCGTCCTCTTCGGCAGCCTCGTCCTCGACGATGTCGAGGTCTTCAATGCCGTCGAGATCACCCAGATCGAGATACCGCATGCCGGCCTGCGCGAGCTTCTTGCGGCGGGCCTTCTTCGTGTAGAGCGCGGCCTGCTTCGGGCTCTCCCATCCATAGATCGACATGAGCATGTGCTCGGTGGCACCGTTCTCCGCCGCGATGGTGGCGCCGGCCTTGCGCAGTCCATGCGCCCTCCCCGGCACGTCGGCTTCAACGCATCGCTCTCGGAACCAATTGCCGAATCCGTCCGGCGTGAACGGGCGGTCGAACTCGGTCACGAGGTACGTCAGGTTTCCCAAGTTGGACGCCTCGACGATCCTGTCCAGAACCGGCAGCATCGGTAACTGGCGGACCTTCGGCTTTCGCTCCCGGCCCTTGAACTCGGTGAAGTTCAGCCAGCCATCGCGCCGCATTTGTCGCCCGAGCTTGATCACGTCCGAACGTCGGACGCCGGTGAATAGCAGGAGCCCGAGCGCCAGATGGGCCTTTGTCCCGATCGGGTGCCGCTTCGCGAACTGCCGGACCTCGTCGATCGTCCAGGTGTGGAAGCCCTCGCCCTTGCCTTTGAAGTACGGCACGTCCCTCGCGAAATTGCTCTTCAGCAAGGCGATGTTCGGTTGCGTCGCCCAGCCAAGCACCTGGCGTAGCGCCTTCACGCGGCTGTTCGCGGCCTCGGGCAAAGTGGCCTTGCGGTCCCGCAGCACATAGACGGCGCCGAGGTCGAAATGCTCAAGCGGCATGTCTGCGAATGCCTTGGTCGAGCCCGGTTTCACCGGCTCTGCCCATGTGTGTTCAAGGATCTGCCGGCGGACATGCCGCGTCCGATCGCCGAGTTGCAGATATTCGGCACACTCCACCATGTAGCGGGCACAGAGCCAGCGATAGGTGCCCTTCTTGGGTAGCGACGGGATCGGCCTGTCGTCGCCATCGGCGCGCGCCGGTTCGATCGGCACACCGGGCTGGATCAGCGTATCGAGCGCGGCAGCCTCATCGTAGGCCTTGCGGAACGCGTCGGTGCCCGGCTGCTCGCGGATGCGGATCTTCCGATGTCCCTTGCCGCGCCAAAAATAGAACCGCTCGTTGAAGTGGCGATCCTCGTCTCGATACACATACCTGAGATTGACCAGCACGACCTGCCCCTGATCCAGAGATCGCAGTCCAGCGGCAACCATCACACGGCGGCTTTCCACTCGTCGCTATCGTCGCCCTTGGTTCGATCATCCGGCAACTTGTTGATTTCCGCCGAGAAGTGACCCGGGGTTTCCACTGAGAAGTGACCCGCCCAGATGGTGTTTGTGGTTCAGGTTGCGGTCAAGTTTTTGGCTTTCTCCCTGGCTGGCTTGTCGGGTTTCGCGGAGCTGTTCTTGAAGCGGAAGCTGTCGTTTCCGGTTTCGATGATGTGGCAGTGGTGCGTGAGCCGATCGAGCAAGGCGGTGGTCATCTTGGCATCGCCGAAGACGGTGGCCCATTCGGAGAAGCTGAGATTGGTGGTGATGACGACGCTGGTGCGCTCGTAGAGCTTGCTCAGCAAGTGGAAGAGCAAGGCACCACCCGACGCGCTGAAGGGCAGGTATCCGAGCTCATCGAGGATGACGAGATCGGCGTAAGCGAGCCCGGCGGCCATCTGTCCAGCCTTGCCCTGGGCCTTTTCCTGCTCGAGGGCATTGACGAGTTCGACCGTGGAGAAGAAGCGGACCCGCTTGTGATGGTGCTCGATGGCCTGGACGCCGAGAGCCGTGGCGACGTGGGTCTTGCCGGTGCCCGGCCCTCCCACCAGGACGACGTTGTCGGCGTCCTGGAGGAACTCGCAACAATGCAGTTGGCGAACGAGCGCCTCGTTGATCTCACTGCTGGCGAAGTCGAAGCCGTTGAGGTCGCGATAGGCCGGGAAGCGCGCGGCCTTGAGTTGGTAGGCCGTTGATCGGACCTCTCTTTCGGCCATCTCCGCCTTCAGGAGTTGCGAGAGGATCGGCACGGCGGCCTCGAAGGCCGGCGATCCCTGCTCCGTCAGTTCGCCGACGGCCTGGGCCATGCCGTGCATCTTGAGGCTACGCAGCATGATGGCGATGGCGCCGCTCGCAGGGTTATGACGCATGGCGCACGTCCTCGGCTTGGCGCAGGGCGTCATAGCGTTCGACATTGGCGCGCGGCTCGGTGGTCAACGCAAGGACCGAAGGGGTGTCGACCGTCGGCGTGGTCAACGGCGTGCCGTCGACCAGCCGGTGAAGGAGGTTGATGATGTGGGTCTTGGTCGGCACGCCGGCCTTCAGGGCCAGTTCGACCGCCGTCAGCACGATGTGTTCGTCATGCTGCAGGACCAGAGCCAGGATCTCGACCACCTCCCGCTCGCCACCCGGGCTCTTGAGCAGATGCTGCTGCAGGGATCGGAAGGCTGGCGGCATCTCGGCAAAGGGAGCACCGTTACGCAGAGCCCCGGGTTTGCGCTGGAGGACCGCCAGATAATGTCGCCAGTCGTAGACTGTCCGGCTGAGACGATCATGCGAGCGGGTGAAGACCCGGCGATGTTCGCAGATCACCTGTCCCTCAGCGACAATGAGGATGCGATCGGGATAGACGCGCAAGCTGACCGGGCGGTTCGCGAAGGACGCCGGCACGCTGTAACGATTGCGTTCCAGATGGACCAGGCAGGTTGGGGAGACGCGCTTGGCGTACTCGACGAAGCCATCGAAGGGGCGCGGCATCGCCATCAGGTGCCGGATCTCTTCAGTCCAGACATCGGCAACCGTTCCAGGTTGGGTGCCGTGCGCGGTCTGCGACCATAACTCCCGACACCGGGTCTCCAGCCAGTCGTTCAGTGCCTCCAGCGACGGGAAGTTCGGCAGAGGCTGCCAGAGTCGATGCCTGGCATCCTGGACGTTCTTCTCGATCTGCCCCTTCTCCCAGCCTGATGCCGGATTGCAGAACTCGGCTTCGAACAGGAAGTGGCTGACCATGGCCGAGAAGCGGATATTGACCTGGCGGTCCTTGCCGCGGCCGACCTTGTCTACGGCCGTTTTCATATTGTCGTAAATGCCCCGCCGCGGCACGCCGCCCAGCGCCCGGAAGGCGTGGTTATGGGCGTCGAACAGCATCTCATGGGTCTGCAGCGGGTAGGCTCGCAGTGTGAAGGCGCGGCTGTAGGACAGCTTCACATGCGCCACCTGCAGCTTGGTGCGCTCGCCAGCGATGATCGCCCAGTCCTCCGACCAGTCGAACTGGAACGCTTCACCCGGCACAAAGGCCAGGGGGACGAAGGTGCCACGGCCGCTGGTCTGCTGCTCGCGCAGGCGGGCTGCCTTCCAGTCCCGGGCAAAGGCCGCGACCCGATTGTAGGAGCCCTCATAACCGAGCAAAATCAGATCGGCATGCAACTGGCGGACCGTGCGCTTGTGCTTGCGCGACTTGCCGCCTTCGATCCGAAGCATCGCCGAGAGCTTGTCGGCATAGGGATCGAGTTTGCTCGGCCGGTCGGGAACATGAAACCGGGGCTCGACGCTATCCGCACGCAGATACTTGCGAACCGTATTCCGCGAGAGCCCCGTGCGCCGGGAAATCTCCCGGATCGAAAGATGATTCCGCCCATGCCAGCGGCGGATGACACTCAATAACTCCATGTCGATCACTCCGAGGTCCCCCGCATAGCCCGCGTGAGACGTGGTCAAAACATGGGTCAATTCTCGATGGAAAAATCCCCGCCTAACGGGTCAATTCTCGACGGAAATCAACAGCTCGACGATATTAGGGCGAATGTCCACCTATTCACGCGCGAGAACTACGTCGCGCACGATGGCCTGCCATACGATCCGGAGCCAGGACGAACAGCATTCTACCAGGCCGCAATAGCTCGCGGGGGAAGCCATGTCACTGCCCTTGATACGGAAGGACCCGACGCATGGAGCATGGCGGAAGATGTGCACGAGACGTTCGACCAGCTGTCTGGAGCGTCCCCGGACGCTCGATCTCGGCAGGACGCAATGCCGTCAACCATTCTGGACGCTATCGACGCTGAACTCGAAGCGTGCGGATGGAGCGACATCGCGGAGTTCGGCAACAAATTTGTAGCTCATGCCGCCGACGAGTTTTCGCGCAGCACGCTATTGGACGGTCAAAACGGCTTAACCCTCGACGGCCTGCAAAAGTGCCACCGTGCCATTTGCCAATCGGTAGCGACCCTCTTTGGGCCTGTCTTGTGGGAGGGATCCCATGGTCTCTTCCCCATCCCGCAGTTCAATCATTTCGAGAACCTTGATGCGGCCTGGCTGCGGTCAGGCGATGTAGAGGAGCTTCACAGCTTTTGGGACAAGCACGTTGCCGAGGTGGACGATTGGTCGAACGATCCGCTCAAGGCAGAGTAGCTAGCCCGCCCGCGGCGTGTCGCCGCAATCTCAGCAGTTGCGTTCGATCCATCTGGCAGGAGGGGAACGCTTCGATCGCGCGGATGCGTTGGTATCTTCGTTGGTATCAACCAAAATCGAAGCGTAAAAAACAGCGTCATATCAAATCATTAGCCGATCTCTTTGACGCCGCCCCTGGCACCATTTGTTCCTTTTTTGAGCCATAAGCCTTGAGAACACTGGAATTCCCCCTCTCGCCATAAGTGATCCGCTGCCCAACGGTGTAGATGGGCGGTCAAGAATGGTCTTGAGAACGCCTCGACCCACAAGGCGGGCAGGCCACCTTCGCCTGGGTCGCAAAGGGTTTGATCCTGCTCCTCAGCAGGGCACCGCCTATGCGTTCGCCGCGCTCCGGTTCTGGTGGCCTATCTGGTGCAAGAAAGAGGCTGCTTGCGGCCTCCAGACCTTAACGTCCCAGATCGTTTCTCAGTTGCAATTGCTGAAGCTGCCGATCGATCGCATCGGACCGTCGATCAGCCACCTGCCCCGACGCCCCGGCGCCAATCCCGACAATCCGTGACTTCCTCACCGTAAAGCGGCAGGATCGAACTCCGAAAAGAGGGCGTCGGATGAAGAAGTTTTTTGTGGCCGCTTGCTGCGCGTTGCTAGCTGGGTGTGCGGCCGGCGGCTTGTCGCAAACCGGCAGCGGTGACCCCATGGAGAGCGATGGACAGACCTATGTGCCGGCAACAGCAGATGGGTACGCACCGCCGCCCGCCGAAGAGCGGCTTACCAGCACATGCGTGATGAAGGGGCAGAACGTGGTTTGTCGCTGATGGGGTAGAACCGAATTAGACGCCGAGCCGCCAGCCAGGGAGGGGAACCGCGGCAGCCCGGCGCCACGCCGCATCGAAGGCGCAATGCGATATTGCCGGCGAAAAGTGAACGACGGCCAAACGGAAAAAGCCCCGCCAATCGCAACTGATGGGGCCAAGCAGGGCTATCTTGGGGTGAGACAGAGATCGCGAAACGCACCAACAGCACCGTGGTTCCGCTAAGGTGCGTGACAGGCCGGCCAGCCCGATTTGCTCCGGCCTTGCCGTCGCGATGATGGCATGTGTGCTGGGGCAGCTTGCGCGATCTGGAGCATGGTGGCGAAACTGAATTCCATGGAACAGGGCTTCGACGATCCAGAACGCCGGCGGAAGGCCATGAAGGCATTGCTGTACCTGACGCCGGTCATGTTCGCCTTTGGATACGGCTTCGTTTACTTGACCGAGTATCGTCCTACTCACCGCGTCGCGACGATCTGCGGAACAGCAGCAGCCGGGATGTCGCTGTTCTTTGCTGCTTCGCTCGCGGCATTTGGTCGTGACTGGATGGCAGCGCTACGCGTGGTCGCGATCGGATTGGCAGTCGTAACCCTGCTGCTCAATGCATGTAGCGGCGGGTGAAGGTGGACGGTGGTTCCCGTCAAGTTTGAAGCGTCGTCTCAGAACCGCCAATAACGATGGGGCTGACGATGTGCTCGACCATCCTTTGGCTTTGTGGCTCCGGCCATCGCCGGGAAACTAGCCTTCCCCTCCAGTCGGTTGCGGCCGGTACAATCGAGATGCCGTGCTGAATGCGATCGGCTGGCTCACCAGGTGTATTGCCCTTTTGCCCGAGTCCGTAGGTGATTGGCGACCTGAGTAACGACAAGATCGCTGCTCTCCTGATAGAAACCAGAGACAAGACATCTCTATCCTCGGGCTAGAAGGTCGCCATGAAAATCCTTTTCGTATCGGCTTGCTGCGCATTCCTCGCCGGATGCTCAACCTACGTTCCGCCTCAGCAAGACCCGGCGGTCCTCATCACTCGCGATAGCATGCGCACCTTTCGGCCGCTGCCGCGCGAAGAGCGCCGAGTGTCGACATGCACCATGAATGTAGCAACCAGAGTCGCCACTTGCCGCTAGGGGTGCCGATAACGTCGTCTCCGTGAGGATTTTCGCGATCGTTCGTCGGCCGGTGGTGGAGTTCCCCTTCTGACGGAGAAGTTCGACGCCATAGCCGCACCGGATATGGTTTCCGCGCCCGTGCTGGCGGGGCTTTTGCTTGCCAGGACAGCCGGTCCTTCCCGGATCGAACGCCTTCAGCTCGCGCTCAAGTGAAAGGGATGCCGACGGCATCACGCAAAAGGAGGTTGCAACAATTCCAAGTATCAGGCGTTCTAACGCTGCGGCGACGGAGCGTTGACTATGCCTAAAGCACATTCACTTTCGCATTGGGCAAGGCGAGAGAAGCTGAGAGCGACAATCGCAAAAAAGAAAGCGAAGCGCGATAAGGACCGACGATTGGCAGACGCCAAGAATTCTGACGCTGCTTCCTCTGAAGATGCCCCCGCAGATGGCCGTGCAGCCGAAGGGCGATCGTGAAATATCCTATTCGCGTCCTTGCTTGATCCCGCGCCTCGGGCACGGTTGGCGAGCTGCATGAACTCGTCAGTCGTGCCACGGCAGCGGGCACGCGCCTTCGAACAACACCTGCAGGATGGCCAGAGAGTCGAAGTGGATGAGGGCGAGCCAGGTCACCGTCTTCTCCCTTCGAACGCCGTGGCGGCGCTATTTGTGCCGCTTCGTGTCTCGGGTACGATCTGGCAGGGCGTCGATTGCCTTCTCGGCGCCCTGATCCTTGTGAAGCACGCCTTCGCGCAACACCTTCGTTGCTGCGGTCGCCTTCTTTTTTGGGTCTGTCGTAATGCCCTTCGTTTCGGGTGTCGCGTGCAGGCCAATATCCTTCGGCTTCTTCCCATCATTGCGGGCCGTCGCGGCGAAGGTGGCGAGAGCTTCAGGCTGTTCCTTTGCCATGGCGCTTTCCTCCCAATTCCATGGCAACAGAGATCGCGGGAGGATGTTCCTGCTCGCGGGCATACGAAAGCGAGCCCTCACCGAGGAGCGCGATGCCCTGCCGTCCAGCGCGTTGCCTTGTGGACGAAGGCGCGCGCCTGCCCTGCTTCAATTTAGCGCGAACCACGCCAAGCTTCCGATCGCGCCGATCCACGCGATCGTGGCGACGACGCCGACGAGCAGGACGGCGCGTATCACAGCATCCGGAAGCCGTCGCTTCATGGACGCCTCAGCTGTGCCGGACCGGATCGGCAGAGGGACGCCGAGCCGCCGGTCATTGGCGAGGACGAGCGAGATCGCGCTGCAATAGTCCTCCCAAGCCGCGACGAATGTGCCGCACCGCCCGCAAACGACTTCACTATCGGGTCGAAGGTCGTCCGGAATTGAAACATGCGGAGAGCCACACGTCTCACAAATGAACTCTGTCTGATCCATCGCGCGACTCCTACGTCAACATATCGTTGACGTAGCAATTTTTGACCCACGATTACGATCAGCAATCTTCTGATTTCAGCAATTCGCTATCGAATAATATATACGATTGATTAACTACGTTCACTCTCCCTCTGCGTCATCTACTTCGCGGTCGGCGTCGCTCCGTCGACGGCGGCGCTCATGGCCCCCGTGCCTTGCTCACGGTCTGAAGCTTTCGGGATTGGCGTTGCGCAGAAAGTCGACGAGCACGTCTACCGCCACCTGCACGTCGGCGGCTTCGACGGCCTCCGCCGGGTTGTGGCTGATGCCGCCGGCGCAACGCAGAAACAGCATGCCGAACGGGCAGAGATTGGCGATGGCGAGGCCGTCATGCCCGGCCCCGCTCGGCAGCCGCAGCGGCGCGATGCCCTGTGCCGCGACCGATTTCTCCAGCGCCGCGACGATCGCCGGCGAGCAGACGGCCGCGTCCTCCTCGTAAAAGGCGACGATCGTCGATTGGACGTTGCGGTAGGCGGCGATCGCCTCGAATGCGCGCTTGAGGTCGCGCATGGCGGCGTGGCGCGCCTCATCCGAAGGGCTGCGCAAGTCGAGCGAGAACTCGGCCCGCGAGGCAATGACATTGACCGCGCTCGGCGCAATGGCGATGCGCCCGACCGTCGCGACGACGTCGCGCCGCATCGAGGCGACGCGCTCGACTGCCAGGATCATCTCCGCCGCCGCGGTGCAGGCGTCGCGGCGCAGGTTCATGGGCACGGTTCCGGCATGGCCGGCGACGCCGTCGATGGTGATGGTGAAACGGCTGGCGCCGCTGATCGCCGTGACGATGCCGACCGGCAGGTCGCGCTCCTCCAGCACCGGCCCTTGTTCGATATGCACCTCGACATAGCCGAGGACCGCCGCCGGATCCCGCCGGATGCCGGGAATCCCCTCCGGATCGCAGCCGAACTCGGTCAGCGCCCGGCGCAGCGAGACGCCGTCCGCATCGCAAACGTCGAGCACGGCGGAATCGAAGCGGCCGGCGACGGCGCGCGCGCCGTTCAGCGTCACCGGGAAGCGCACGCCCTCCTCGTCCCCGAAGGCGATCACCTCGATCGCGAAGGGCGGATCGCCCCCCTCCTCCCGCAAGCGCTGGACCGCCTGGATCGCGACGATCACGCCGAGATTGCCATCGTATTTGCCGGCATTGCGGACCGTGTCGATATGCGAGCCGAGCAGCAGGGTCGGCATGCCTGCGTCGAGGCCGGCGCTGCGGCCAACGAGATTGCCGACGTCGTCGACATGGGTCGCCATGCCGGCCTCCCGCATCCAGGTCTCGACCTGGTCGATCGCCTGCCGGTGCTCGGTCGTGAGGAAGAGCCGCGTCAACGCGCCCTGATCGCTGGAGAAGCGCGCCAGATCGTCGAGGCGGCGCATGACCTCGTCGCCGTCCGGCGCCGGCACGGCGCGATCGTCAAGAAAGCTGCTCTGTCCGGCTGTCATGGGCCTGCCTCGCGCAAATGGGTTTGCGGCGGCTCAAGCCGCCGCGTCCGGCGCGACGCAGATCGCGCGGAAATCGCCGAGATCGATGAGCGTCGCGCCGTCAGGCCTTCGCCGCCTGACCGATCTCGAAATTCGCGAGCGTCTCCAGCGCTCGCACCATGCCGGAATGGTCCCAGGCCGCACCGCCATGGGCCGCGCAGGCGTTGAACAGCTCCTGCGCCGTCGCCGTGTTCGGCAGCGAGACGCCGAGCGCACGCGCCGTCGACAAGGCAAGGTTCAGGTCCTTCTGGTGCAGCTCGATGCGGAAGCCCGGCTGGAAGGTGCGGTTGATCATGCGCTCGCCATGCACCTCCAGGATGCGCGAGGAGGCAAAGCCCCCCATCAGCGCCTGGCGGACCTTGGCGGGATCGGCGCCCGCCTTGGAAGCGAACAGCAGCGCCTCGCCCACCGCCTCGATATTGAGGGCGACGATGATCTGGTTGGCGACCTTGGTGGTCTGCCCGTCGCCATTGCCGCCGACCAGGGTGATGTTCTTGCCCATCAGCTCGAAGAGCGGCTTGACCGTGTCGAAGGCGCCTTGCGGCCCGCCGGCCATGATCGAGAGCGTGCCCGCCTTGGCTCCGACCTCGCCGCCCGAGACCGGCGCGTCGAGATAGTCGCAGCCGAGCGCGTTGATCCGCCTGGCGAATTCCTTCGTCGCCACCGGCGAGATCGAGCTCATGTCGACGACGATCTTGCCCTTCGACAGGCCCTTGGCGACGCCGCCTTCGCCGAACAGCACCGCCTCGACATGCGGGGTGTCCGGCACCATCGTGATGACGATGTCGGCCTTCTGCGCGACCTCACTGGCCGAGGCGCAGCCGTGGCCGCCGGCCGCGGTCAGCTCCTGCGGAACCCCTGAGCGGCTGAAGAGATGGACCTCATGGCCGCCCTTGACGAGCTGGCCCGCCATCGGCGCTCCCATGATGCCAAGCCCGATGAAACCGATCTTCATGACGTGCCCTCCGGCTTTTTTGCGTCAGCGCGTTGCGTTCTGGAGCCAGCCGAGACCCTCGACCGTGCCGGCCTTCGGCTTGTATTCACAGCCGATCCAGCCGGAATAGCCGAGCCTGTCGATGTGCCCGAACAGGTAATCGTAGTTGATCTCGCCGGTGCCGGGCTCGTTGCGGCCGGGATTGTCGGCGAGCTGCATATGGGCGATGCGCGGCAGAAGCTTCGCGATCGTCGCGGCCAGCTCACCCTCCATGCGCTGCATGTGATAGATGTCGTATTGCAGCTTGAGGTTGTCGGAGCTCGTCGCGTCGATGATGGCGATGCCCTCGGCCGAGCGGTTCACGAAATAGCCGGGGATGTCGTAGCTGTTGATCGGCTCCATGATCAGCAGGATGCCTTCCCGCTTCAGCGCCGCGGCGGCGAAGGCGAGGTTGTCGATCAGCGTCTGCCGCGCCTTGTCCCGATCGACACCCGCCGGCGCCAGCCCCGCCAGGCAGTTGACCATCTTGCCGTCGAGCGCCTTGGCGTATTCGATCGCCTTGCCGACGCCGTCCTGGAACTCGCCGACGCGGTCCGGGAGGCAGCCAAGGCCGCGCTCGCCCTTCTCCCAGTCGCCGCCCGGCAGGTTGAACAGCACCTGCGTCAGCTTGTTGCCGTGCAGCTTCTCCGCTACCTGCTCCTTCGGGAAGGCGTAGGGGAAGAGAAACTCGACGCCCTTGAAACCTGCCGCGGCGGCGGCATCGAAGCGGTCGAGGAAGGCGTGCTCGTTGAAGAGCATCGTCAGGTTGGCACAGAACTTCGGCATGTCTTGAAACTCCTCCTGGAATCGCCCGGCCGGGATCAATCGAGCAGCGCGATGGCTGTCGGCGCGTCCTCGGCGTTGAGCGCGAGGTCCTCGAACTCCGTCACCTTGTCGATATCCGTCCCCATCGCGACGTTGGTGACGCGCTCGAGAATGATCTCGACCACCACCGGCACGCGGAACTCGGCCATGAGCTGCTTGGCCCGCTCGAAGGCCGGCAGGATGTCCTGCGGCTCGCTCACCCGGATCGCCTTGCAGCCGAGGCCCTCGACAACCTTCACATGGTCGACGCCATAGACGCCGAGCTCGGGTGCGTTGAGGTTCTCGAAGGACAGCTGCACGCAGTAGTCCATGTTGAAGCCGCGCTGGGACTGGCGGATCAGCCCGAGATAGGAGTTGTTGACGAGGACATGGATGTAGGGCGTCCTGAACTGGGCGCCGACCGCCAACTCCTCGATCAGGAACTGGAAATCATAGTCGCCCGAGATCGCCACCACCGGGGTCTCCGGCGTGGCGGCGCAGACGCCGAGCGCCGCCGGTATCGTCCAGCCGAGCGGCCCCGCCTGTCCGCAGTTGATCCAGCCGCGCGGCTTGTAGACATGCAGGAACTGGGCGGCAGCGATCTGCGACAGGCCGATGGTGCTGACATAGGTCGTGTCGCGACCGAAGGCCTTGTTCATCTCCTCGTAGACGCGCTGCGGCTTGATCGGGCTCTCGTCGAAATGCGTGCGGCGCTGCAGGGTGCGCTTGCGCTGCCGGCATTCCTCAGCCCAGGCCGACCGGTCCTTGAGCTTGTCGGCAGCCCGCCATTCGGTCGCGACGGCCACGAACAGCTCAAGTGCGGCACCGGCATCCGAGGCGATGCCGTAATCCGGCGCGAAGACCCGGCCGATCTGCGTCGGCTCGATGTCGACATGGGTGAAGCTGCGCCCCTTGGTATAAACCTCGACGGTGCCGGTGTGGCGATTGGCCCAGCGGTTGCCGATGCCGAGCACATGATCCGAAGCGAGCAGGGTCGCGTTGCCGTAGCGGTGGCTCGTCTGCAGCCCGGCCATGCCGACCATCAGCGGATGGTCGTCCGGGATCGTGCCCCAGCCCATCAGGGTCGGCACGACCGGGACACCGGTGATCTCGGCGAATTCGACCAGCAGATCCGAGGCATCCGCGTTGACGACGCCGCCGCCGGCGACGATCAGCGGCCGCTCGGCCGCGTTCAGCAGGGTCAGCACCTTCTCGATCTGGGCGCGCGTCGCCGCCGGCTTGTAGACGGGCAGCGGCTGGTAGGTGTCGGGATCGAACTCGATCTCGGCGGTCTGCACGTCGAACGGCAGGTCGATCAGCACCGGGCCGGGGCGGCCACTGCGCATGAGATGGAAGGCCTGCTGGAAGATGCCCGGGACCTGCGCCGGCTCGCGCGCCATCACCGCCCATTTGGTCACGGGCTTGGCGATCGACTCGATATCGACGGCCTGGAAATCCTCCTTGTGCAGCCGGGCGCGCGGCGCCTGGCCGGTGATGCACAGGATCGGGATCGAATCCGCCCAGGCCGAGTAGAGCCCGGTGATCATGTCGGTGCCCGCCGGCCCCGAGGTGCCGATGCAGACGCCGATATTGCCGGCCCGGGCGCGGGTATAGCCCTCGGCCATGTGCGAGGCGGCCTCGACATGGCGCGCCAGGATGTGGCCGATGCGGTTGCGCGGCCTCATCGCGGCAT
Source organism: Hyphomicrobiales bacterium (assembly GCA_930633495.1). NCBI lineage: Bacteria > Pseudomonadati > Pseudomonadota > Alphaproteobacteria > Hyphomicrobiales > Hyphomicrobiales bacterium. Next base: position 624,817 of record CAKNFJ010000001.1, read on the forward strand.
AGAAGGGGTTGATCGCGGCGCCCGGCACGCCGAAGGCCTGCTTCACGCCCTCCAACTCCAGGATCCGCACGGCGGCCTCGGCAGCGGTCATCTTCGGCATGGCCTACCCTCCGTTCGGCGCATCGGCGCCCGTTGTCTGGGATAAGGAGTGACAGGCAGCGATCGATCGGTCCAATATATCGTTCGTTGCTATCAATATGTATTTCATATAGGTTTGACACCTGATCGCGCCCCGGGGGAGCCCGAGATGGAACTGCGTCACCTGCGTTACTTCGTGGTCCTGGCCGAGGAGCTGAGCTTCACGGCGGCCGCCCAGAAGCTGAACATGTCCCAACCGCCGCTGAGCCAGCAGATCCGCGACCTCGAATACGAGCTGAAGACCGAGCTGTTCCGCCGCAATAGCCGGCAGGTCGAGCTCACCGCCGCCGGCCACGCCTTCCGTCGCCATGCGCTCGCCATCCTCGCGCAGACCCGGCAGGCCACAGCTCAGGTCCGGGCAATCGGCCAGGGTCGCGCCGGAATCATCAATGTGGCGACGACGAATTCGGTGCTGCTGAGCGGCCTGTCGACAGCAATCGCTGAATTCCAGCGCCTGCACCCGGATGTCGAGATCACCATCGACGAATTGCCGCCGCAGGAACAGATCGAGGCGCTGAAGGCGCGGCGTGTCGATATCTGCTTCCTGCGCCTCGCACCCAGCGACCGCGACCTCGTCATCCGTCGCGTCTGGAGCGAGAGCATCGGGCTGGCGGTCCCGGCCGGCCATCCGCTGGCGAGGAAGAAGACGACGACGATCCTCGCCCTGAAGGACGAGGATTTCGTGTTCTACCGGATGCGCGACTCCGCCTTCGCCGCGCATCTCTATTCGTTCTGCGCCCAGCTCGGCTTCCTGCCTCGGATCGTGCAGCAGGTGATCGAATCGATGTCGATCGCCAGCCTCGTCTCGGCCGGGCTCGGCATCGGCTTCGTTCCGGAGTCCGTCGGGCGGCAAAGCCTGCCCAATCTTCGCTACCTGCGGATCACAGGCCCCTGCCCGGTCGGCGATGTGCATGCGGTCACGCAAAAGGGCGCCGAGCCGATCATCGACCAATTCGTCGCATTCGTCGCGCAAGGCAAGGCGGAGTGAACGGGACAGGCCGATCCTCATGGCGATCGATGCCGAACAGGTTGGAGCGAAGAGTCCGGCCCCCATGAACACGGCGTTGCCCAGTGCCGTCATGCTCGCCCTCGTGGCGAGCATCCACGTCTTGACCACGACCTTCGACCAGCGAAGACGTGGATGGTCGGGACAAGCCCGACCATGACGGGACTGTCGTGTTCATGGCTTCCGGGCTCAGGCCTGAGGCCCGCCCCGGAATGAAGGCGCGGTTCCGTGTGAAATCAGCGCGCTAGAGCAATTCCGCAATTCCCCGAATCGTGGAATTGCTCTAGGCCTTTGTTTTATCGCGTTTTCTTCACGCGAACCGGTATCCACTTCGCTCGAAAACACTCTAGCCCGCGAGCGAGCGGATCCGCTCCTGTTCCGGCGGCAGGAAGGAGCGGTCGAACACTTCGCGGACGGAGGGCGTGCGCGGCAGCTTCTTGGTCTCGACGATCAGCGCGATCAGGCGGCCGAGACGGGCATCGTCCATGTCTCCGACGCCGATCTTCTTGCCTTCCGGATGCGCCATCTCGCTCTTCAGCGTGCCGACGAGGCGGGTGAGATTGACGTCGCGCCGGATCGAGGGATCGCGCTTGGCCAGCGCTTCTATCGCGACGTTCGGGTCCTTGGCGGTGTCGGCGAGCGCCTTGTTGAAGGCCCGCACCATCCCGGAGAGCGCGCGCGGATCGCTGTTATAGAGCTCGCGCGTCACGAACAGCGTGTTGCCGTACATGTCGGGCAAATGGTCGGCATAGTTCAGGAAGCGCAGCTCCTTGCGCCCGTCGATGCCCAGCGGCGCCACCGAGGCGATGATGGTGTTGACGAAGCCGAACACGCCGTCGGCCCCCTTGCCCTTCACCATGTCGGCGACCTGGTTACCCATCGCGGCGGGCGACTCGATGACCTTGACCTTGCTCGTGTCGACACCGTTGGCGCGCGCGAACATGTCGAAGGTGATCAGCGCCGCATCGACCGGATGGCCGGAGATCGTCTTGCCCTCGAAATCCTTGGGCGTGCGGATCGGACTGTCGGCCGGAACGGCGATGGTGAAGGGCACGCTGTTGAAGGTCGTGTAGATCGCCACCGGCCCCTGGTTCGGCGCACTGCGGGCGATGCGCTCGATCAGCGCCGTGATGTCGCCGTAGCCGGCGTCGAAATTCCCCGCGGAGACCTTGGGAATGATCGCCGCCGCGCCATCGCCCGGCGAAAAGGCGATCTCGAGCCCCTCCTCGCGCAGATAGCCGCGATCATCCGCCAGCAGGAAGAACGAGACCGGACCGGAATAGGAGGTGTTGAGCAAGAGCTTGTAGCGGTGTGCCTGCGCGGAGGCGCCCAGCGGAATGGCGGCCGCACCAGCGGCCAGGCCTGCGGAAAAGACGCGACGGTTCATGATCGGCATGATGTTTCCTCCTGCGAGACGATGCGGCGATCGCGATGCCGGGATGCTGCGTCCGGTCTTGCATCGCGTTCGAACGGTGGATGAGCTCCCTGCCTTCCGGCCCGTGGAGAGGTTTTCAGCTGCCGCGATAGGTCGAGCAGCTTCCCGGCGTGCACAGCAAAGGCACATGGTAGTGCTGCTTCACATCGAAGACCGAGAAGCGCACCACGGGGCGATCGACGAAGGGCGCCGGGTCGCCCGCGCCCGCCTGGCTGCGGAAATGCGCGTCGACATGGAAGACGAGCTCGAATTCGCCGACCTTGGCGTCGGCGGGGGCGAGCATCGGTGTGTCGGTCCGGCCGTCCTGGTTGGTCGTCGCCGATTTGATCAGCGTCCAGCCGTCGCCCTGCTTCATCGAGAGATCGATGCGGCAACCCGCCACCGGGCGGCCGCGGTTGGAATCGAGGACATGGGTGGTGATGCCGGCCATGAAAATGCTCCCCAGAGCATCGGACCGGGAAGCGGTATCCGCTTCGGGACAATCCGATGCATTGACAAAGAGATCGATCGCGAATTCGCGTCCGCCGGGACGCACGGCGATCCAGGCTTTTGTTTTGTCGCGCTTTCTTCACGCGAACCGGTGTCCACTTCGCTCGAAAGCGCTCTAGCTGCCGCGGTAGTAGGAATAGCCCCAGGGCGAGAACAGCACGGGCAGATGGTAGCGCTGTCCGAGATCGGCGATGACGAAGCGGATGGGGACGGTCTTCAGGAAGTTGGGCGTCGGCAACTGCGCGTTCCGCGCCCGGAAATAATCCTCGAGATGCAGCAGCAGCTCGTAGCGCCCGGCCTTCAGCGCATCGTCGACGAGCAGCGGCTCGGCGGTGCGCCCGGTCTCCGCCGTCGTGACCGTCTTGAGCGGGCGGTAGCGGTCACCGTCGAGAATGGCGAGGTCGCAGCGCATGCCCGCCCCCGGCAGACCATGATAGGTGTCGATCGCATGCATGGTCAGGCGCGGGCTCAAGCCGGTCTGCGATACCGGCGCGACCGTCAGCGCCCCGGGCTGCTGGGTCTGCGCCTGGGCAAGAGCCGGCACGGCGACGACCGCCGCGCCCGCAGCCAGGACCCGTCTCCGGTCGGTGATCAGCTGAGCCATGCCTTCCACTCCTTTCGCCTGGTTGCGGCAGCGCCCGTCAGGCGGCGCGCGACGCTTGCGACCCGTCCATCGCCTGCGCGAGCCTGCCACGGGTGATGAAGCTGATCTGGGCGAGCGCTTCCTCGCGCTCCAGGGCGGTGTCGCGCTTCGCGCGCCGTTCCAGCTCGGCGAAGATCCCGACCTTGGTGTAGTGCTTGACGCAGGCGATGAAGGGGAAGCCGTGACGGTCCTGATAGGCGCGGTTGAGCGTGTCGATCAGCCTGACCTCTTCCGGCATCAGACGGGTGAGGCCGGCACTGGCCTGCTCGACGTCTGAGGCCTGCGTCAGCTCGCCCCGCTTGGCCTCGCGTCCGGCGAGTTCCGGATGGGCGCACAGCAGCGCGATCAGCCGCGCCTCGTCGCAACCGCGAACGACGGCCACCATGGCCGCGTGCAGCGCGTCGATGCTGGCGAAGGGGCGCGCCGCCCAGGCCGCCTCGGCCACCCAGGGCGAGTGCTCGAAGATGGCGCCGAAAGCCGACACGAACCCGGCCCGATCCATGCCGTTGATCGCCGCCAGGGTAAAGGGCGGTTGCGTTGCTGCGGGAGAGGGCGTCATCTCGGTTTCCTGTCCTTCGGAACATGGCCGCTGCGAACGGCCCGCCATCGACTATTCGGCTTTACCGCATGCCGCGCCTCATTGAGACCGGGCGCGCCCAATTCCCATTATTTGCAAAGCCGAATAGAGCTTGAGAGGCTGACCTGCCCGGCCGCCCGTCGCGAGGATCGTCGACCATGCAGTCTCCGGAGAATCCCCTCGACGCACAGCTTCTGCGGGTCTTCTGCATCCTCCTGGCGGAGCGAAGCGTCACCCGGACGGCGGCGCGGCTGAACCTGTCCCAGCCCGCCGCGAGCCTCGCCCTCAAGCGCCTGCGCGAGATCTTCGGCGATCAGCTGCTCGTGCGCGGCCGCGACGGCATGGTCCCGACGGAACGGGCGATCGCCTTGCAGCAGACCGCCGCCAAAGCGCTGGAGGAGCTCGACAATCTGCTGGTCGACCCGAACCGGGTGGACCCGGCGTCGAGCCATCAGAGCTTCACCATCGCCCTGCCCGACTATGTCGCGCCGGCCTATCTCGCGGGAGCCGTGCGCGAGTTCCGCCAGCGCGCGCCGCATGCGCGGCTCACCCTGCGCTCGCTCGGCGCCGATTTCGACTTCGAAGGCGCGCTGGCGGCCGGGACCGTCGACATCGTCATCGGAAACTGGCCATCGCCACCGGCCTATCTGCGCACTTCGACGCTGTTCGAGGACGATGTCGTCTGCCTCGTCGACCGGGACCATCCCTTCACGCGGGAGCCTCTGTCGCGGACGGACTTCCTGGCAGCCAACCACATCGCCCCGACGCCTTATTCCATCGCCCATCGCGGCGTGGTCGAAACCCATCTGACGAAGATGCGGATCAGCCGCGAAAGGCGCCTGGTGATCTCCTATTTCGCGATGGCGCCCTACATGCTCGTCGGGACCGATCTGGTCTTCACCACCAGCCGGCATTTCGCGCGCTATTTCACCACCATCCTGCCGCTGGCGATCGTCGAGCCGCCGCTGGAGTTCCCGCGCATGCGGTTCTACCAGCTCTGGCACGACCGCACCCAGCACTCGCCGATCCACCACTGGCTGCGCCAGGTCCTGACCCGCAATCGCCTTCCGGGCGAGGCGCCGGGCTAGCGCCGTTTCCGCCCTGATCCCGAGTTCCTCCCGCAAACGAAAGAGGCCGCCCGCCGGTGTCTTACACCGTGCGAGCGGCCCAGTTTGGGGGAGCGGCCCTTCGTCATCCGGGACGGGGGCGCTTCCCGCGGAGTAGCGCCTTGCGATACTCGCGGCTTCTGCGGCCGCCTCCGATCTCTTATTTGCTGCCGGCCTTGTTGAATGCCGGAATGAACTTGACGATCAGGAACAGGGTGGCCGCTTCGAACAGGGCGACCAGCCAGAACCCGGGCGACATCAGCCCCGTGGCATCCTTGATCACGCCCATCGCGAAGGGCGCCCCGAACCCGGCGAGATTCGCCACCGAGTTGATCAGGGCGACGCCGGCGGCGGCAGCCGAACCCGAGAGGACCTGGTTGGGCATCTGCCAGAACACCGGGATGGCGCTCATCGTGCCGATGATGGCGAGCGTCAACGCAACCAGGGACAAGGTGGAGCCGAGCGGCAGCAGGAAGCCGAGCACCGCCATGGAGACGCCTCCCAGCAGGGCGGCGAAGCCGCAGTGAAGGCGAGCCTCCCGATAGCGGTCCGAGCTCCGGCCGATCAGGATCATGCCCGCCGCGCCGCACAGATAGGCCACCGCCATGATCCAGCCGACGGAGGCCGGGCTGGTGAAACCGACTTCGCGCACCACGGTCGGGCCCCAGAACGTCAGGGTCGAGTTCGCGAGGATGATGCAGAAGTAGATCGCGATGAAGTGCCAGACGCGGGGATCGCGCAGCGACTTCATGATCTTGTGCTCACGCGGGCCGAGCGCGGCGCGGTCACGCTCCAGATCGGCGAGGATCAGGTTCTTCTCGTTCTCGGTGAGCCAGCTCGCCTTCTCGGGCTTGTCGGTCATGTAGAACAGGGTGACGATACCGGCGATCACCGAAGGAATGCCCTCGATCAGGAAGACCCATTGCCAGCCGGCCCAGCCATTGGCGCCGTTGAGCTGCGTCATGATCGTGCCAGCCAGCGGCCCGCCGAGCACGCCGGCCAGAGCCGAGGCGGACATGAACAGGCCGAAGGCCTTGGCGCGCCGCTCCGTCGGATACCAATAGGTCAGGTACAGGATGACGCCCGGATAGAAGCCGGCCTCGAAGACGCCGAGCAGGAAGCGCAGGACATAGAACTGCGTCGGTGTCGTCACGAACATCATCGCGACGCAGGTGAGACCCCACAGAATGGTGATGCGCGCGATGGTCTTGCGTGCGCCGATCCGTTCCAGGAGCAGGTTGCTCGGGACCTCGAACAGGAAATAGCCGATGAAGAAGATGCCGGCACCCAGGCCGTAGATCGCTTCGCTGAACTTGAGGTCATTCAGCATCTGCAGCTTGGCGAAGCCGATATTGACCCGATCGATCCAGGCCAGGATCCAAAGGATCATCAGGAATGGAATGAGGCGCCAGGTGACTTTGCTGAAAGCGGCATCCAATTGCTGCGATGATCTGCCCTCGGAGATGTCTGCTCCGTGAGTGACGGCTGTCGACATGTTGGTCTCCCTCTGTGCCGCGGCATTCAGGCTTGGCCCGACCACTGGCTTCGATCATGCCGAATAATCCGAACGGCGCTCCGCGGTGAGACCGGTTCCGAAATGCCCATTATTTGCGGATTGAATGGGCCTTGCCACGGCGGGGCCGCGAGGCCTCGGCCGGTTGCCTGTTTCGCCAGCACCGAGATGCTACTGCCGCGGCGCACGGCCTTCCGCAGTCGGGAAGGCGCCGTCGGGTTGCGCTTGGACTGCCAGGTCAAGAGAAGATCGCATCAGCCGGACTGGCTTGTGTCGTCATGCACTGACCGCATCAGGGGCGCTGGTTAGGCTTGCTCCCAGCGCTGTGATTGAGCTTTCTCTCTGCTCAGCCTCCGTCCCCCTTCGGGATCGTGGCGGCCGTTTTCGTTTGGCCATCGTTCATCTTTCGCCTGCAATCTCGTCTTGCGCCTGTCGATGCGGCGTGGCGCCGGGCTGCCGCCTTTCCCCTCCCAGTTGGCTGGCGGCTCGGCGTCTTCTGCGCTTGTTCAGCCCGTCGCATTTCGGATCTCTCCGCCCAACCGTTGCACCATCAAGCCCAAGGAGGGTTCAAGATCCGTCATGAGGCGCCGGGTCGTCCTCAAGCTCCACCGTGACGAGGCGGATTTCCACATGTTGCCATGCATTCGGCAAAGGGGTCCGGCCGGCGAGGAGGAACCTCTGCAAGCACAGGGCGTTGGCTCGGGGCCAATCTCGGAGCTCCCCATGACGCGCATCGCCTGCCTCATTCTATTCGGCTCGGCTCTTTCTCTGGCTGGTTGCAGTCCTTCGGAACTCAGGCAGAACGGCAACACGAACGTTCCGCAACCGGCCAAACCCGTCGAGCTCAATCGCTATCTTGGCAAATGGTTCGAACAGGGCCGTTACGAAGCGAGTTTCCAGCGGGGTTGCGAGGGGGTGACCGCCGAATACACGTTAAACCCTGATGGCGATGTCAGAGTGGTGAATACTTGCCACGAAGGATTTCCAGACGGGCCTGCGCGATCTGCCGAGGCCAGCGCGAAGGTCGCGGAGGGATCGAATGGCGCCAAGCTCAAGGTCACCTTCTTCTGGCCTTTCGAGGCCGACTATTGGGTACTCGACCGCGCGAACGACTATTCCTGGTCAATCGTGGGAGAGCCTTCTGGCCGCTATCTCTGGCTGTTAACGCGGAACCCGAAGCTCAGCGCTGGGCAGTACGAGGCGCTGGTCAAGAAGGCAGCGTTGCTCGGCTACGACACCAGCTTGCTTCGGAAGACGAAGCACTGAGACAGGGCGCGGCCCTGGTTCACCAACCACGACGGGACGCAGACCGCGCGAGATAGCCCAAGCCGAACCCCATCATGGCAACGGCGAGCCCCGAGCAGATCAACCCGGCGGGCGTGATCCGGATCTTGCCTTGAAGGGTGACATGCTTCCCGACGCGCAGGTCGAACTCCGAGCGGATCTCTTCAGGATGCGCGGCAGCCGCATCGAAGATTGCAGGTTCGGCCTTGGCAGCGTTCATTGCACTCTCCCGGTCGGCTGAGCCCTGAAATACAGCCAAGGCAACAGGAAGATGCTCGCAATCGTGCAGATCAGCAGCAAGCCGAAATTGTTGGCTGCAAGGTTCCGGGCCGTCAACGCGTCATAGACGTGGTTGATCGCCACGCCGGTGAAGAAGACGACCACATAAAGGATGATTGCGCCTTTGAACTGGAGCGGGCGCCAGAAGGCTACGATCCCCGTGATGCCCATCGCGATGTCGGCAATGCCGATCTCCGTCTCGAACGGGCTCGGCGCCCAACCGATCGACTTTGAGGCGATCGACGGGAAGAAAACGTGAAACAAGCCGGACCAGACACTCCCGACCCCGACGAAGAGCAGAAGCATCCAGTCCAGCAACCTCGTCTCATAGGAAGCGGATCGCCTGACGAGAGCCGCCATCACAAAAGCCACCGGGAACATCAGCACCGTCAAATTACCCAGAACGGACCGGATCAGTGCTTCGACCATCTTAGAGCCTCTAACGCCTTTGCATCGGATCGTGCCATGAAGCAGATGCAAATCGCCAGCCCGGCCGACCGGGTCGGCGTGGTGCAATGATAGGCGTTTGCCTGTGAAAGGCCCGCGGCAGTTGCGGCGTGATCCTCGTGGCGTCAAAGTTGCCAGACGTAGCGCCGCACCAATCCCTCGCCCCGTCCCGCAAGAGCCGAGCAACCCGATCATCCCCGATGCGCATTGCCGTGCTCGCCGACATCCATGCAAATCGTGAAGCACTCGACGCCGTGCGCGAGGCTGTCGCGGCGGAGGCGCCGGACGCGATCGTCATCGCCGGCGATATCGTCGGCTACGGGCCGGATCCGGCCTATGCGGTGGATGTCGTGGCGGACTACGCCGCAGGCGGCGCACGGGTCGTTCTCGGCAACCACGATCAGGCTGTCCTGGAGGAGGATCGCGGCATGAACCGGGTCGCCCGAGACGCGATCCGCTGGACGCGCGACCAGCTTTCGACAGAACACCGTGCCTTCCTCGCCGGGCTGCCTCTGGCGGTCGCGGAGGAAGATCGCCTCTATGTCCATGCGAGCGCCGACGAGCCCGGCCGCTGGCGCTACGTTCACGACGCGCAGGCAGCAGCACCCTCCTTCGATGCCACCGGGGCACGGCTCATCGTCTGTGGCCACACCCATGTCCCCGCCGTCTTCTATGCGCGCGCAGGCCGCCCGCCCGTCGCGTTTCGCCCGCTCGACGACCAGCCCGCCCCTCTGCTCGCGACACGCCGGCATCTCGTCGTCGCAGGCTCCGTCGGCCAGCCGCGCGACAGGAACCCGGCCGCCTGCTTCGCGCTCATCGATTTCGAGCGGCAGTGCGTCAGCATGCGGCGCGTGCCCTACGATGCCGAGACGACCGCTCGCAAGGTGCTGGCGGCGGGGCTGCCGCCGGCTCTCGCCACGCGGCTCGTTTCCGGGCGGTGAACGGGATGCGCTTCCAGGAAGGGCAAGTGATCGACGGCTTCACCCTGGAAAAGCAAATGCCCTCCGGAGGCATGGCTTCGCTCTGGCGGGCCCGCCACCCGGACATGAAGATGCCGATCGTGCTCAAGATCCCCTTTCTGGATCCGGGGCAGGATGTCTCGACCGTCATCAGCTACGAGGTCGAGGAACTGATCCTGAAGCGCCTGTCGGGGCCCCATGTTCCACGCTACATCCGCTCCGGCGATCTCGCGCAGACGCCCTACATCGCGATGGAGTTCGTCGAAGGCGAGAGCCTCGCGCATGTCGCCAGAAACGCGCCACTGCCACCCGAGGAGGTCGCACGCATCGGTGCGGCGGTGGCAGCAGCCCTGGCCAGCCTGCATCAGCAGCAGGTCGCGCATCTCGACCTGAAGCCCGAGAATGTCATCTTCGCCGAGCGTGGCGCGGTGCTGCTCGATTTCGGCCTCTCCCATCATGCCGGCCTGCCGGACCTGCTGTCCGAGGAGAGCGACATCCCGATGGGCTCCACCGCCTATATCGCGCCCGAGCAGGTCCTGGGTGACAGGTCCGACCCCGCGAGCGATATCTTCGCCCTAGGGGGCATCCTCTATCTGCTCGCGACCGGCGAGCCGCCCTTCGACTGGCCGTCAACGCGGGCAGGCATGAAGAGACGGCTCTACCACGCGCCCAAGCCGCCCTCCGCCCGGAACCCCAAGGTCCCGACCTGGCTCGAGACGATCATCCTGAAATGCCTCGAGGTCGATCGCGGCCGCCGCTACGCCGATGCCGCGCGCGTCGCCTTCGACCTGCGCAATCCGGAGCAGGTGGTGCTCGCCGAACCCCGGCCGCCACGCCGGTGGTGGGACTGGCTCCTCTCCGTCTTCCAGAAACGCGAGGACCATCTCCTCACCGGCCTCCCCACGGCCCGGCGGCGGGAGGCAGGCCCAGCGCTCGTCCTCGCGGCGGTCGATCTGGCCGATGGCACCGATCCGCTGGCCGCTGCCGTGCGCGCCGAGACCAGCCGGCTCGTGGCGACGCGCGCCGATTCCCGCCTCGCCTGCCTGACCGTCCTGAAGACGGAGATTCTCCGCGAAAGCGTCCTGGCCGACAGCGCAGGCCGCTCCATTTATATCAAACGGCTGGTTGCGCTGAAGGACTGGGCCCGCCCGCTCGGCCTCACCGAGGAACGGATCAGCTACCATGTGGTGGAGGCGGTGAGCGCCGCCGACGCGATCCTCCGCTATGCCGAGCATAACCAGATCGGCCATATCGTCGTCGGGGCGCGCGGCACGTCCGCCTTGCGCCGCCACCTTGGCAGCGTCTCGTCCAAGGTCGTGGCCGAGGCCGGCTGTTCGGTCACCGTGGTGCGGCGCGCTAACACCGCGAAACAAGCGTAGCAACAGGAGGCGGGCTGCACGAAGTAACCCGCGGACATGTCGAGCCCTCCCGAGGCGGTATCGTCTGTTTCGAGAAGACCATCGAGCGGGCCGAACTCGCGGCCGAACCGGCCGGTTATTGTCCAGCGCGGGGGCGATGCAGGCTGCCTTCCCCAGCGGCCGGAACACGAACGCCGTGCCACTTTGGCTTCAGGGGCGCCCTGACGGGCCTCGGCGAGCGGCGCAGTAGGCGTGACGGGCAGCTCATCGAAATGCAGCCGTCACAAGGCGCCCCGCGAAATCACGACTCGGTATATGAAGAGGCCGGGCGAACAAGACTCGCTTCGTCTGGCGATTGGCAGTTCAGCCCCTTGGGCAAGCCGGTTATGGATGGTTGATGACAAGCATACACTCTACCGTGCCGCTCGCTGCCGCGATCGACGACGAGCACATGTTCGATCTCGCCCCGGTCTCGCTCTGGCTGGAGGACTACAGCGCGATGCTGGCGCTGTTCGCGGAGTGGCGGAGACAAGGCGTCAACAACCTTCGCAGCTTCCTCGAAGCCGATATCGAGCGCGTCAAGGCCTGCTCCGCCTGCATCCGCCTGCTCAAGGTGAACCAGAGGACCCTGGCCCTGTACGGCGCCAGCGACACCGAGCATCTGATGGCCAATCTCGGAAGGGTCTTCCGTGCCGACATGCTGAAAAGCCATGTCGACGAGTTGGTCCAGCTCTGGGAGGGCAAGCTCGCGTTCAGCAGCCGGATCGTCAACTACTCCTTGTCGGGCGAGCGCCTCGACGTCCAGATCGCCGTGCGAATCCTGCCGGGACACGAGACGAGCTGGGACCGCGTGCTGGTCGCCATCGACGACGTCACGGAGCGCGAGGAGGCGCAGCGCAAGCTGGTGGCAAGCGAGGCCTATGCGCGGGGCCTGTTCGACCATTCGCCGACCTCGCTCTGGGTCGAAGATTTCCGCTACGTCAAACGCCTGCTCGATGAATTGCGGGAACAAGGCATCGAGGACCTGCGCGTCTTCACCGAGGTGCATCCCGAATTCATCGACCGCTGCATGCATGAGATCCGTGTGATCGACGTCAACCGCCACACGCTCGAGATGTTCGCGGCCCGCGACAAGGCCCATCTCCTCACCAATCTCGACGGCATCTTTCGCGACGAGATGCGCGGTCCTTTCCGCGAGCAGCTCATCGACCTGTGGAACGGGAAGATCTTCCAGCAGCGCGAGGTCGTGAACTACAAGCTCGACGGCACCCTGGTCTACCTGCACCTGCAGTTCTCGGTGCTGCCCGGACATGAGCAGGATTGGTCGCTGGTCCAGGTCGCGCTGACCGATATCACAGCCCGGCGCAAGGCCGAGGCCTATCTCGAATTCCTCGGCAAACACGACGTGCTGACCAAGCTCTATAATCGCGCCTTTTATGTCGATGAACTCAACCGGATCGAACGCAGGCGCATGCAGCCGGTCTCCCTGCTGCTGCTCGATCTCAACGGCCTGAAATCCGTCAACGACGAGTTCGGCCACGGTGCCGGCGACGAACTCTTGCGGCGTGCCGGCGAGGTGCTCGCCAAAGCCGTCGACAAGCCGCTCTTCGCGGCACGAATCGGGGGCGACGAATTCGCGCTGGTTCTGCCAGGGGCGGGTCCCGGCGAGGCCGCGCTGGTGCTCGCCAATGTCCGCCAGCTCATCGAACTCAACAACCAGTTTCACGGCGACAGTGCGCTCAGCCTGTCGCTCGGCATGGCCACCTCCGAGCCAGGCGAAGCGATGGAGGCGCTGGCGAAACGTGCCGACCGGCTGATGTATGAGGATAAGCGCAACTACTACGCCACCATCCAGCAGGACCGCCGCCTGCCGAAATCTCCAGCGGATTTGTGAGACCGGCTCGCAGGGCTTTCAGCCTCCCGACCTCTGCCGCTCGGTTGCCATCGTCGCCTCATGCCACCGGCGGCTTCACCGTCGCGGTCATCTGAGCCCGCCAGGGTCGGGGCAACGCCGAAATTGCGGAGCGTGCGGCTCCTTCCGAAATGACGATCGGCCCCTTGGCGATCATCGCCACGGCAGCGTGCGTTGCACCCTTGCCATGCACTCCGGGGCCGAACGGCTGCCTTCCGGTCAGAGGCGCGGCGTCGGACCGGCGCGGCCGCCATGGCGGTTTGACGAAGCGACGGGATCGGCCAGAAAACGCTCGATCTCGCCACGGTCCTCACGCGGCAATCCGCCTTCGCCGACAGCGGCAAGGATATCCGTGACGCCGTTCGAGCGCCCGTTTGCAGCCGCCCTGGCATGGCACCGCTCGCTACAGCGCCTCCATCAGCGCAGCCCCGGCAGGGCGGCGTCCATCCTCTCGCCACCCCAGCCGATCGCGAGCAGGCCATCCGGGGAAGGAAGCCTCTCGCGCCTCAGCGGTCCGCCCTCCCCGCGAGACCTTCAAGCCGCCACGGTGAAGGCCTCGTCAGCGACGATCTGCGTGCCGGCCTCGCCGCGGAGCGCCGCAACCGCATCCTCGATGCGCGCGATGATGCAGCGCCGGCCGCCGCCTTCGATGAACTGCACGGCCGCGTCGATCTTCGGCCCCATGCTGCCGGGCGGGAAATGCCCCTCTTCATGCAGGCGCTTGATCTCGGACAGGCTGACGCGATCGAGGAAGCGCTGCTCCGGCTTGCCGAAATGCACGGCGACGCGCGGCACGGCGGTCAGGATGATCATGTCCTGGATGTCGAGCAGGTTCGCCATCTTGGCGGTGGTGCGGTCCTTGTCGATCACCGCCTCGACGCCGCGGCTCTGGCCGTTGGGCTGGCGCACGACCGGCACACCGCCGCCGCCGCCCGCGATCACGACAGCGCCCTTCTCCGCCAGCGCCTGCACGAGGTCGAAATCGACGATGTGCTGCGGTAGCGGCGAGGGCACGACATGGCGATAGCCGCGGCCCGAATCCTCCTTCATCAGCCAGCCCATCTCCTCGCTGAGGGCCTTCGCCTCCTCCTCGGTGTAGAAATAGCCGATCGGCTTGGACGGATTCTGGAAGGCCGGGTCGTTGGGGTCGACCTCGACCTGGGTCAGCACGCAAGTCACCTCGCGCGGATTGCCCTTGGCGCGCAGCGCGTTCTCCAGCGCCTGCGTCAGCAGATAGGCGATGCCGCCCTGGCTATGGGCGACGCAGATGTCGAGCGGCATCGGCGCGACGCGATGGCGGGCGATGGCGTGGCGCAGCAGCATCTTGCCGACGACCGGGCCGTTGCCATGGGTGATGATGAGCTGCGAGCCGAGCTCCATCAGCGGCAGCAGGGCGGCGCCGGTCTCGGCCGCGAGCTGCTCCTGCTCCTCGGCCGTGCCGCGAATGCCCTCGGGATGGATGGCGTTGCCGCCGATGGCGATGATCAGGCGGTCCGGAACAGCATCTTTCGAAGTCATGAGTCCTCCTCCCACGCGCCGGCCGACAGGTCGCGACGCATGTTGAAATTATCGATTGGTGCGGAACGCGGGCCGCTCATGAGCGGCCCGCGGCAGTCTTCAGCCCGCGACGCCTTCCCGACGCGCGAAGGCCAGCAGAGCCTTCTCGAAAGCCTCCATCGGCGGATAGGTGATGCCGGCGCCGATCATGCCGATGCCGGCCTCCTTATGCGCGATGGCGGTGTTGATCACCGGCATGATGCCGGTCTGCAGCACCTTGCGCATGTCGATGCCGGTCGGCACGCCCTTGAAGTTGAGCAGCGGCACCGTGACGTTCGGGTTCTCGGCCGTGGTGATCTCGGCCATGCGGACGGAGAAGCCGATGGCTTCATCGACCGTACCGCCGACGAGCGGCACGATGGCCGGCGCCGCCGCCATGGCGAAGCCGCCGATGCCATAGGTCTCGGTGATCGCGCTGTCGCCGATATCGAGGCCGGAATCCTCCGGCTTGTATCCCGCGAACATCGGGCCGATGACCTTCTGCGCCGGGCCGGTGAACCAAGTGAAGCCCGGCACGCCGCTGATGCGGATGCCGAACTCGACGCCGTTGCGACACATCGTCGTCAGGATGGTCGAATGTTCGACGCCATGGGCGGCATCGAGCGCGCATTTGCACATCGCCATCCAGGTCGGGCCGGAGAAGTAGTCGCTGCTCGCGATGAAGTCGAAGACCTCGCGCTTCTGGGCCGTCGTGAACGACGTCTCCAGGATGAAGGGCGCGAGCTTCTGGATCAGGATTGTCGTGCCCGCGACGTTGCGGTTATGGCACTCGTCGCCCATGTGCAGCGCCTGCGAGAGCAGGAGACGCAGGTCGATCTCGCCGGCGATCTGCATCGCCTCGCGCAGGATCGGGCCGAGCACGTCGCGCATCCAGTTCAGCCGGGCGATGACGGTCTCGTCATTGGCTCCCATGCGCAGGATCTTGGAGAGCTGCTCGCTGAGATTGGTGTAGGCGACGTTGCCATAGGTCTTGTTCTTCACGATGTGCATGAACATCGAGGCCGACGTCACGCCGGCCATCGAGCCCACGCAGTTGTGCTCGTGACAGGGCGAGAAGGTGATCTCGCCGGAGGCCGCAAGCGCCGCCGCCTCCTCCAGGTTCTTGGCGAGGCCCTCGAAGACCAGCGCGCCGGTAACCGCGCCCTTCATCGGGCCCGACATCCGCTCCCAAGTGATCGGCGGGCCGGCGTGCAGGATGGTCTTCTTGGTCATGCCGGGCACGACTTCGAGGGCCGGACCGAAGCCGACCAGCACGGGCTGCGACTTCAGGATGCGCTCGACCGCTTCCTCGTTCGCCTTCTCGATGCGCGCCGCGATCTCCGGGCGGGCCAGGGCTTCGAGCGCGTCGATCAGCTCGGGCTTGCCGCCCGCCGGCGGGCGCCAGTCGAGATGGACGGCGCTGCCGCCCTGCTTCTCGATGTCGTCCTTGAACATTTCGAGGCCGATATTGATGACGCTGACCTTGCTGAACAGGTCGTTGATGCTGGGCATGATCAGTTCTCCTTGGAGACGAAACCGCGCGCCAGCAGGCCGGCATTGGTGCAGCTGCTGGCGATGGTGACGCCTACTTCCGAAAGCTTGGCCGTCTGCTCGGCGAGCGACTGGCTGTCGAGATCCGTGCCGAGGACATAGCCGAGGATCTCGAGATGGCGGCCCTCGGCCGCCGCGATCTGCTTGGCCTCGACCAAGGCGGGGATCATCACGCCGGCCGGGTCCTCATGGGCGCCGTAGCCGAGGATGAAATCGAGCACGATGACGCCGACCGAGGGGTCGCGCGCCTCTTGCACCAGCCGCGCGATGCGCTGGGAGGGGTCGATCATCGGGTGCGGACGGCCGCGGGTGAAGTCGTCGTCGCCGAAATCGATGAAGCAATGCTCGATACTGGTGTTGACGTCCTTCAGCTTGCGCGCCGGATCCTTGGCGATGTTGCTGTAGACGTTGTCGTAGCTCTCCTTGGCGATCAGCATCATCTCCTCGCAGAGCGTGCCGCCGCAGAGGAGCGCGCGGATATAGCGCTGCTCGGGCTTCAGCTTGGCGCGGGTCTCGGCGATCAGCGGCAGATTGAGAGCCCGCTTGTTGATCTCCTCCTCCTTCTTGCCACCGAGGATGACCGCCTTGAGCGCAGCTTCCTTGGTGGTCTTGCCGAACTGCAGGCCGGCCTTGGTGACGGCCTCCTCGGAACCGCCCAGCAGGCAGGCCACGACGGGCTTGCCGCAGGCCGCGGCCGCCGCCAGCACCTTGTCCTGCACCGACTTCGCCGGGGGCTTCGAGACCAGCACGATGACCTCGGTCGCCGGGTCGCGGGCGAGCGCGTTGATGCCGTCGATCATCATGATGCCGCCGACCTTCTCGTTGAGGTCGCGGCCGCCGGTGCCGATGATCTGGGTGATGCCGCCGCCGAAATCATGGATGCGGGCCGCGACTTCCTGGCTGCCGGTGCCGGAAGCGCCGACGATGCCGATATTGCCGGCGCGCACCGCATTGGCGAAGCACAGGCCGACCCCGCCGATATAGGCGGTGCCGCAATCCGGCCCCATCATCAGCAGGCCCTTGTCATGGGCGAGCGTCTTGAGAGCGACCTCGTCCTCGATCGAGACGTTGTCGCTGAACATCATGACATGCAGGCCGCTCTCCAGCGCGCGGCGCGCCTCGCGGCTGGCGAACTCGCCGGCGACCGCGATGATCGCGAGATTGGCGCCGGGCACATGGGCGACGGCCGACTCGATCGTCGCGTAGTTCATCTTGCGGCCGCTCTCGTTGCCGCCCTTCTGCTTGAATAATTCGTCGATCTCGAGCAGCGCCTGCTCGGCGATCTCGTCGGTCGCCGTGCGCACGACGATCATCAGATCGCCGCTCTGGGCCTCGGCGGCCTCGGGCGTCAGCATGCCGACATTCTGCAGCACCTCCTTGTTCATGGCGGTGCCCATGCCGATCATCGCCTGGTCGACGCCGGCGACGGCATTGGCCCGCCCCGTCACCGACATCAGCGAGACCGAGTCGAAATAGGTGTTCCGCTTAATGGCGGTCTTGATGGCCATGTTCCCATTCTCCGTTGTCAATGAGCGACGCCAGCCCACGGATGACGCCGAAAGCGATCTCGGTCCCGGACGAGGAGCCGATCGCGAGAACCTGTTCGAGTGCCGGCGGCAAAGGCGCGCCGGTGGCGCTGCAAAGTGCGATGATGAGGCGCGCGACCCGCTCCCGGACCTCGCCGCGCGCCGCCTTGGCGATGGCCGCGTAGCTGATCGGGTTGGTTTCCGCCTTGGCGAGCCGCGCCACGCCGAGGGCGAAGCGGTCGCTGCCGACATCGCCCTGTCGCCGGCAGAGCGCGCGGGCCGCGAGCAGCCCGACGAGGAAATCGTCGCCCGACGGCGTGAGGCCCGGCCCAAGCCCGATGAGCCGGGATGCGTGCCCCAGCGCCGCTTCGATGTCGTCGCGCCCCAGCGCGAGCGCGAGCCCGTCCGCCGCCTCGTGCAGCATCCGGGTCGTGAACCGCGCGACCTCGGTGTCGGCCATGCCCTCGATGAAGCCCCCGGGCGTGCCGCTGCGCCAGATCGCCGTCTCGGCTTCCGCCAGGCGTCGGCGCAGCAGGCCTGCCGCGCAATGCGTGGCCGGCGCCGGCGTCCGCCAGACGGCGGCACCGGCGACGTTCACCATCACCTTTCCGGCAATGGCGAGGCTGCCGCCCCCGGCCCTGACGCTGTCTCCCTGGCAGATCCCCACCGCGAGGAAATCCTCCGTCGCGACGACGAGCGAATTCGGTCCGTCATCCAGCTCGTCGGTGACAAGTGTATGCAGTTCGCCGCAGCACAGGCAGGCGATATTGACCGCCCGGCGGAAGGCACTGTGGACCACGCCCGCGAAGGCCGCCCCGTTCACACGGGCAAGGAAGGCGCCGTCGCCGGACCTTGCCTGCATCGTGGTATGCGTGCGCATCGGGACGGAACCGCCGCTATTCAGCTGGCGCGGGCGGCCGATGGCCGACCTGTCGAAGCCAGTTCCTGGGCCCGGTCGGTCTCAGCCTGCGCCTCGGCCTCGCGCCCGATCAGCCGGAGCGACTGGGCCTTGTGCTGACGGTAGAGCGGATTGCCGGGATCGGACGCGATCGCGACCTCGATCGCCGTGATGGCCTCCTCGTGCCGGCCGAGCGAACGCAGGCTGTTGCCCTTGTGGAAGGCGAAGTCGTAGCGGTCGGGATCGCGCGCGAGCAATTCGTCCATCACGGTGACGGCAGCCTCATGCCGACCGAGTTCACGCAGATAGTTCGACTTGTGATAGCGCAGGAACAAAGCTTTAGGCTGCTTCGCCACGCCCGCATCGAAGGCCGCCAGCGCGGCTTCCGGCTGCTTCATCGCCCGCCAGGCATAGGCGATGTAGAAATGGAACTCGATCGCGTCGGGGGTCGCGGCCAGCACCGTCTCGAAGGCGCGGATCGCCTCTTCGTTGCGGCCGAGCTCGTAGAGATAATAGCCCTTGTAGTAGGTGAGGTCGGTATCCTGCGGATGCTGCGCGAGCTCGGCCTCGATGATGGCGAGCGCCTCCTCGTAGCGCTCCGCCTTCTCGGCCTGCTTCGCCTGCCGGATCGCCGTGGCACCCTGCCCCGAGGCTGCGCCCTCGCCGCGGAAGATCGCTAGCACGCGCTCCTGCCCAAGCGCCTGCGCATGTTCCAGCGAGGACTTGCCGTCGCGGTCCTTCAGATGCTGGTCGGCGCCCGCCTCGACCAGAGCCTCGACCACATCGCCGTAGAGCCTGCCGCCATCGCCTAGGATCACGGCCTCGAGCAGAGCCGACCAGCCGAGGTCGTTGGCATGGTTCACCGGAATGCCGGCGGCCAGGCAGACCCGCACCGTGCGCAGGAAGCCCTTTTCGCTCGACGGCAGCAGCGGCGTGCCGCCGAAGCGGTTGACGCTGTTGGGATCGGCGCCGGAGGCAATCGCCAGCTTCAGGATCTCGTTGAAGCCGTTCGCGCCCGCGCAGAGATAGGGCGAGAGCATGGTGATGTCGCGGGCATTGACGTCGCTGCCGGCCGCGATCAGGCGCCGCGCCAGAGGCAGGTTGTTCTGCTGGGTCGCCGCCATCAGCGCCGTGCGCCCGGCCTCGTCCTTGGCGTCCACCTTGGCCCCCTCCGCGAGGAGGCGCTCGATGGCGGCCATGTCGCCCTTGTCGGCGGCGGCGATCAGCGGCGGGCGGGAAGGCTGGGGCGTCATCGAAGGGTCCTATGGAGTGTTGGCGCAGCGCCCGGGCGGGCGCTACTGAGAGCATGAGGGATAGCGGCGATGCGAGCCCCCCGCTGCCGGCGGGCTCGCGTCGCAGGCTCATGCCTTGCCGGTCTGGGCAGCAGGCTTCATCTCGCCGGCGGAGATCGTACGGTCTGCCTCACGCAGGTTGAGGTAGTGCTTGAGCACGAAGACGCCGGCAATCATGCAATAGGCATAGACCAGCGGCATGGCGTGCGGCTGCGCGAAGCCGACGGTCGGAGCGTGGATCACGCCGAACAGCGTCAGGAAGCCACCGACCAGCGCCGCGACCGCGCCACGCATCGGCTTGTCGGTGATCGCGAAGATCGTGATGCAGCCCCAGGTCATGCTGCTCAGCGGCGCGCCATTCCCGAGATTGGACAGGCCCTGATAGTAGACGCCCTTCTTGGCGAGTGCGTCGACGCCGAGGGTCCTGGCGGCCGTGCCGGCAGCCGAGAGCGTGTTGTTAGTCAGCGTCAGCGCCCAGTTCGCGATCCACGGGAACATCGTGACGAAGATCACCGGGACTTCGTCACGCGGCGACTCGCGCACCACCTGATTGGCCGTGACGATGCCGATATAGACGAGGATCGGAACGACCGCGACCATCGGGATCAGCGCCAGCAGGAATGCGCCCAGCCCGAACAGCGAGACCAGGAACATGGTCAGGCCGGTGAAGAAGGTGTAGCCGGTGCCCGCGCCGATCGATTTCCAGCCGGCATGGCCGATATAGACGGTGACCGGGAACGGGTTGCCGAAGAAGGCACCGAGCGTCGAGGACAGGCCGTTGGCCATCATCACCTGACGCGTCGGGTAGGGATCGCCGGCGGCATGCGCGCTCTCGATGTTCTCAAGATCGAACACATAGTTGGCGAGACCGAGCGGAACAGCCGAGGCGAGGTAGGGCAGCGCATGCGGCAGACCCTGCATGAAGCTCGAGATATGCAGCGTCGGCGGGTTGAAGCCGAAGGTGCTGAGCGAGTTCTTGATCTCGGCCGGGCTCTGCAGACCGAAAATCCAGGCCAGCGCCGTTCCGACCGCGAGCAGCAGGAAGCCTGTCGGAACCTTCGGGAAGATCGGCTTCTTGCCGAACCAGTTGAGGAAGATCAGCGCGAGCACCACGAAGGCGACGGTCGGCGTCTCGAAGGACTGCAGCATCGGGTTCATGGCGAGCAGTAGCAGCCCGAGGCCGGCAAGGCAGGACAGCAACACCGTGCGCGGGATCGTCTTGCGGATGGTCTCGCCCAGGAAGGAGCCGCCGACCAGGATCATCGCCTCGACGAAACACCAGACCAACGCGATCTGCAGGGCGAACTCGGCATCCTTCGTCTGCAGATAGACGGGCAGGATGACCAGGAAGGTCACCGTGAAGATCGACGGCGCGCTCGGACCCGAGGGCAGCGCGGTCACGTCGGCGCGGCCGGTTTCCTTGACGAGCTTATAGGCGAAATAGGTGTACCACAGGCTCGCGGCGAAGACCGCGAGGCCGAAGGCCGGGGCGATCCGGCCATAGACCATCTCCTTGGGGAAGCCGACGACGAAAAGCAGCAGGCCGATCATCGTCAGGAGGTTGGTCAGGTTGTTGGCCAGCAGGCCGAAATACCCGCCCCAGTCGCCCTTTCGCCAGATAAACGATCTATCCATCGATTGTCCCCATCCTCGCGGGCGCGCTCCAGCGGCGCGGCTCTCCGCAGCCGAACGATCTTCTTTTGAGGGGAGCCTAGAGAGCCGGTGACAGGGGAACCATTGCCAAGCCGCCTAAATTGACCAGCCTTATTTTATCCGATGAGGATAAATATCGAACCGCTCTAACGGGCTTGGCTTGCGAATACCGGCCATTCACGCATAGATCGGCACGCGGAGTGGCCGCTGGCGCGGCATGGACGGCAGGCGCGGGCCACCCTGGGGAGCCCCGGACCATGGCCCATCAGCTCAAGATCTCCGAACTGCTGCAATTCGCGCC
Organism: Hyphomicrobiales bacterium; assembly: GCA_930633495.1. NCBI lineage: Bacteria > Pseudomonadati > Pseudomonadota > Alphaproteobacteria > Hyphomicrobiales > Hyphomicrobiales bacterium. The sequence goes on from CAKNFJ010000001.1 coordinate 646,720, forward strand.
GTTCAAACAGGCCCGCCTGATCTGCGGGGAAGAGGGTCTCTCCAACCCCGTCAGAGGCGTCAACGTCATCGAGGCTCCGGATGTGACCGACTGGGTCCAGCCGGGGGACGTTCTGCTCACCAATTTCTATTCGCTCGACCGCCTGCGCCCGCTCGACGCCTTCATCGAGAAGGTCGCTGCCCGCAAGCTCAGCGCATTGATCGTCAAGACCGGCCTCTTCGTGCAGGAGGTCCCGGAGGAGATCGTCGAGGCCGCGCGCAGGCACCGCCTGCCCGTCATCGAGATCCCCCGCAGCGTCCTCTACCGGACCATCGTCCTGTGCATCTCGGAGCATCTCCTCAGCGAACGCCTCGGCGTCCTGGAACGCTTCAAGGAGATCAGCGATCACTTCCTCAGCGCCTCGCTGGCGAACCAGGGCGCCTTCCGGATCCTGAAATCCCTGGAAACCTTCATCGGCAACCCCGTCGGGCTCTATGACGAGCAACTGCAATGCCTGGCCGGAACCGCGGGCAGCTCCGTCAGCCTCGCCCCACCCGAGGGGCACCAGGAGGGCGCGCCCTATTACATCCAGACCATCGCGGCACCCGAGGCGGACGGCCGGACCTGCAGCCGCTATGTCTTCTCGGTGCGCGTCGGCGACGAGGTCAGGCTGTACCTCACCGTTCTCGAACTGAATGGCGAGCTGGAGGACGTCCAGTCCATCGCGATCGAAAGCGCCATCAACGCGCTCGCGCTCGATTTCTTGCGGCAGCAGGCCGTGATCGAGGTCGAGAAGCAGTTCCGCTTCGACCTGATCGGCGACCTGCTGGGCGGCAGCGCCCTGCCCTCCAGCGAATTACATCGGCGCGCCGGCCTGATCCAGTGGGATCTCAAGCGGAAGCACGCCGTGACGGTCATCGGCCTGAAGGCTCCACAGAAACCGCCCGGCGCAGCGGCAAGCGAAAGCAGGAGCCTGGAACGCCTGGCACAGCTCCTCGGCAATGTGGTCGACAACGCCCATGCCCAGGTTCGGGGCGGCCATATCGTCCTGTTCTGGCCGACCGGCGAAGGGCGGGAATGGCGCATGCAGCTCGAGCGCCGTTTTGCCGAATTGAGCGCGTTGTGGTCCCGCACCGAGGAGCGCGCCATCCTTCATGCCGGCATCGGCGAGGTCGCGGCCGATGTCGAAAGCCTGCCCCGGAGCTATCGGCAGGCACTGGATGCGCTGAACATCGGCATCCGCGCGCGCTTTGAGAAGAATCTCGTCTTCTTTCACGAGCTCGGCATCTACCGCATGCTTTGCCGGCTGGCGCCGCAGCATGAGCTCAGGGACATGGTCCCCCCCTCCTTGCAGCGGCTGATGGCGGTGAAAACTCGCGCCCGCGCCGATCTCATCGAGACGCTGGAGGCCTATATCGCCTGCAGCCGCAACGCACTCGAAACCTCGCGCCGCCTCGATGTCCACCCCAAGACCGTCCTCTACAGGCTCGACAAGATCAGGGCGGAAGCCGGCATCGACCTCGACGATGCCGAAGAGATGCTGATGGTCCAGATCGGCCTCAAGATCACGAAGATGCTCGGCGTTCCCGAACAGCACTGAGTGGCGTCGGGCGCGGTCCGCCGGCGAGATAGCGTACTCGGGCGTGATCATGCTCGGGGCCTGCTTGCCGAATTCGGAGCGAGATAGCCCGCGACCTGCACCATGCCCCCAATCTGGCAACGCCGATCCTCGGCCGTGCAAAACCGAACGCGACAAGCTGGAAGGGCGCATCCGACCGCGAAACACCCGAGACAGGCCCTCACCTGCGGAGGCCCATTTTCTGTATGCTGATTTCCATTTTATTGTATGCAGTATTACTATTTTTTGCATACAAATTTTGTTTGAATCGTATCCGCATCTGCCGTAGCAATTGCCGACCGCAACCCGAACGGCTGACCCGACATGCATCGCGGAACGCTACCGGTCCTTCCGTTCCGCCGCCGCACAGAACAGCGAGCGGCGTGCCGCTCCGGCAGCGACGGACAGCCCTCGTGATCCGGATCCTGCTGATCCTGTGCCGGAAGTGCCTGCAGGCGCTCCCAACCGTGATCGCCATCGTCGTCATCAATTTTCTGTTGCTGCAACTCGCCCCGGGCGACGCGGCCGATGTCATGGCCGGCGAGTCGGGCGCGGCGACGGCCGAGTCCATGGCGGCGCTCAGGGCTCATTTCGGGCTGGACCTGCCGGTCATGCAGCAGCTGGCGGATTATCTCGGGCGGCTGGCCCATTTCGATCTCGGCTTTTCCGCGCGCTTCAACGCCCCGGTCATCAACGTCATCCTCGAGCGGCTGCCCGGCACATTGCTGCTGATGGGCGTCGCGCTCCTGGTCGCTTTGGTGGCCGGCATCGCGCTCGGCGGCCTGATGGCCGCCTGCGCAGGCCGCCTGCCCGACCGGCTTCTCTCGGTCCTGGTCCTGCTGTTCTACTCGATCCCCGGTTTCTGGATCGGCCTGATGCTGATCGTGCTCTTCGCCGTGAAGCTGCAGATCCTGCCGAGCGGCGGTTCGGGCACGATCGGGCTGCAACTGCACGGCATGGCCGCATTCGCCGACAAGCTGCGCTACATGGTGCTGCCGGCTGCGGCGCTCGGCCTGTTCTACGTCGCGATCTATGCCCGGCTGACACGGGCCTCGATGCTGGAGGCCTTTTCGCAGGACTACGTCCGTACCGCCGTGGCCAAGGGCCTCTCCGGCTTCGTCATCACGGTCCGCCACGTCCTGCGCAACGCGCTGATGCCGGTCACCACCGTGGCGGGGATGCATCTCGGCGGCATGCTCGGCGGCGCCGTGGTGGTCGAGACGGTCTATAGTTGGCCGGGGCTAGGGCGACTGGCCTTCGAGGCCGTGCTCGGCCGCGATTTCAATGTCCTGGTCGGCATTCTCTTCCTGTCGTCCCTGCTCGTCGTGGTCGCGGACATCGTCGTCGATCTGCTGCAGGCCTGGCTCGACCCGCGGATCGAGGTCGGGACATGAGCCATACCCTTGCCGAGACCGCCCCGCGCCCGCGTCGCATCCGCTCCCCCGCCCTGCGCAGCTTCCTGCGCAACCCGGTCGGTATCGCCGGCGTCGCGCTGCTCGTCCTCATTCTCGCCACCGCGCTCGTCGGGCCGCTCGTCTATGACGGGGATCCCTTCGACATGGTCGCCCAGCCCTTCCTCTGGCCGGGCGAGGATGCGAGCCATGTGCTGGGCACGGATTCCCTCGGACGCGACGTCGCCGCTGGCCTCATCCACGGTGCCCGTGTCTCGCTGACCGTCGGCATCGTCGCGACGCTGATCGGCGTCACCGTCGGCGTGCTGGTGGGTGCGGTGGCCGGCTATTTCGGTGGGCTCGCCGACGATCTGCTCGTGCGCCTCATCCAGCTCTTCCACACCATGCCGAGCTTCGTGCTGCTCGTCGTGCTGGTCGCCATCGCCCAGCCCTCGCTGACCGTCGTGACCATTGCCATCGGCCTCCTGGGCTGGCCAACCCTGGCGCGGCTGGTCCGGGCCGAGTTCCGCTCGCTCAAGCAGAAGGATTTCGTCACCGCCGCGCGCAGCATCGGCCAGGGCCATGGCCGGATCATCTTCGTCGCGATCCTGCCCAACGCCCTGCCCCCGATCATCGTCGCCTCTTCGGTGATGGTCGCGTCCGCGATCCTGGCGGAATCGGCGCTTTCCTTCATGGGGCTGGGCGACCCCAACGTGGTGAGCTGGGGCAGCATGATCGGGGCCGGACGCGAGTTCCTGCGCTCGGCCTGGTATCTCACCGCCCTGCCAGGCCTCGGCATCGTGGCGACCGTGCTGTCGCTCAACCTGATCGGCGACAGCCTCAACGACGCGCTCAATCCGCGCCTGTCGCGCACGGAGGGATGAGGCGTGCCGGGCAAAGCCGCAGGCCGCGACGAAACCATGCCTACCAGGCGCCCGCCCTCGAAAGCCGGGCCTGTTCATCTCGGAAGAACGAAGGGGATCATCGATGAGTTATCGCAAGCTGGGCACCTTCGCCCTGACATCCGGCCTCGCCGTGGCGGCCTTGGCCCTGGCCTTCCCCGCCGCGGCGCAGCCACAGCCGGGCGGCACCCTGACCTATGCCGTCAAGAACGACTCCGGCACGCTGGCGGCGATCAACAACACCTCCAGCACCCAGACCTCGACCAAGGTCTTCGAGGGCCTGCTGAGCTATGACTACGACCTCAACCCGCGACCGCTGCTGGCGACCGCCTGGTCGGTCTCGCCCGACGGCCTGCTCTACAGCTTCACCCTGCGCGAGGGCGTCACCTGGAGCGACGGCAAGCCCTTCACCTCGGCCGACGTCGCCTTCTCGATCCAGCGCCTGAAGGAAGCCCATCCGCGCGGCCGTTCGACCTTCGCCAACATCGTCGAGATCAGGACGCCTGGCCCGCACAAGGTCGAGATCGCGCTGTCGAAGCCGGCGCCCTATCTCATCACGGCACTCGGCGGCAGCGAGTCGCCGATGATCCCGAAGCATGTCTTCGAGGGTACCGATCCGGCGGCCCCGCCCACCGACGCCCAGATGGTCGGCACCGGCCCCTTCGTGCTCGGCGAGCGCGTCCGCGGCAGCTATGCCGTGTTCAACCGCAACCCTAACTACTGGGACAAGCCGAAGCCTTATGTCGAGCGCCTCGTGGTGCGTTTCATCCCGGATGGCGCCGCCCGGACCGCCGCGCTCGAAGCCGGCGATGCCGACCTCGTCAACCAGCCCGGCTCGCTCTCCGACGTCAACCGGCTGAAGGACAACCCCAACCTGGCCGTGACGGTGCGCAACTACGCCTATATCGGGCCGCAGCACCTGCTCATGCTGAACCTCGACAACCAGCATCTCAAGGATCTGCGCGTGCGCGAGGCGATCGCCCATGCGATCGACCCCAAAGCGCTGGTCAACGTCGTCTATCAGGGGCAGGCTCAGGTCTCGCCGGCAGCGATCAGCGTCGCGCTGCCGACCTATAACGACCCCTCGATCAAGCCGCGCAGCCTCGACGTGAGGCGCGCCAACCAGCTCCTCGACGATGCCGGCTACAAGGCCGGAGCCAACGGCATCCGCTTCCCGCTGCGCCTGATGACCAATTCCGATCTCGATCCGCGCATCAACGAGTTCCTGAAGCAATCGCTGCGCCGGATCGGCATCGACGGGGTGATCGTCACCTCCGACTTCGCCGTCTACATCAAGACCGTCTATACCGACCGCGCCTTCGACCTCGCCTATGAATCGCTGTCGAACACCTTCGACCCGACGCTGGGCGTCCAGCGCGGCTACTGGTCGAAGAACTTCAAGATCGGCCTGCCCTTCTCCAATTCCTCGCACTACGCCAACCCCGAGGCGGACGCCTTGCTCGAAGCTGCCGCCGTCGAGCCGGATGCGGCGAAGCGCAAGGATCAGTTCAACCGCTTCCAGAAAGTGATCGACCGCGACCTGCCGGCGATCAATCTCGTCTCGCCGCTCGGCACGCTGCTCGCCAAGAAGAAGCTGAAGGACTATGCGCCGGGCGCCGAGGGCATCTTCAACAGCTTCGCGGACGCCTATTTCGAGAAATAGCGCCCGGCTTCATCGATAAGGCTGGCCGGCCGGTTGCCGGCCAGCAGACAAGAGGGCTTCGACGCTTTCGGCACCAAGCGGTTTCCGGCGCCGAGGCTTCGCCCGTTTCCGGACCCAGCGCCGCCGCGTTGTTCAGCCATCGACGCGCCGACGCGTCCAGTTCGCGGCGTTCACCGCGCCGTCGGGTACTTCACCGGCGAGGATCGCCCTCGCCTGCGCGACCGTCGCAAGGGCCTGCCCCTCGGCGGCGGCCTGGGTGAAGCCTCCGATATGCGGCGTGGCGACGACGTTCGGCAGCGCGGCGATCTCGGGCAGCGGTCTCTGGTCCGGACCTCGTCCGACATCCAGGGCAGCACCTGCGATCCTGCCCTCGCGCAGGGCCGCGACCAATGCGGCATCGTCGACCAGCCCGCCGCGCGACAGATTGATGAAGACCGCATCGGGCCGCATGGCGGCGAACTCTGCCTGCGAGATCAGGTTCTCGGTTTCGTCATTGGCGACGACGAGGCAGATCACGAAATGCGCGCGCCCGAGAAGATCGAAAAGCTCGACCTGCTCGATCTGCGGATCGTCCACCACGATGAAGGGATCATTGACCAGGACCGTCATGTCGAGGCTGAGGCAGACGCGTGCCAGCTTGCGGCCGATGCTGCCGAATCCGATGATGCCGACCACGCTGCCGCCGAGTTCGCGGCCCATGCGCGGCTGGTACTGACCGCCGGCCCAGTTGGCCGCGGCATGCCGGGAGATCCCCCGGGAGAGATCGACCATATATCCGAGGGCGAGCTCCGACACCGAAGTCTGAAACGTGACGGGGGCCTGCGTCACCAGAATGCCGGCGTCCGAAGCGGCTGCTGTGTCGATGTTTCGGATGTCGACCGCGCAACGCAGGAAGGCCCTGAGCCTGGAAGAGGCAGCGAAGACCGAGGCCGGCGCTTCCGTCCTTCGATCTGAAATGATGATGTCGACGTCCTGCGCAACCTTGGCCAGCGCATCCGGCCGGATCGGTTCCGCGCCATCATGCAGAACAACCTCAGCGATGCGGCGCAGGCGATTGATGGCGCGATCGCTGTAGAAGCCTTGTCGCATCTCGCGCGAGTGGGACAGAAATATCTTCATTTTCCTGCTCGACTGGCCAGCGCCCTTTCCGATCGGACTGAACCACGGCGCCACCCCTCCTGTCATGCCGGAGCGCACCGCAGGCGCGAGCCCGGCATGACAAGGGAGCGCGCTCTGCGGCAGCCCGGCTTGTCGGCTTGTCAGGCGATCGGCTGGGCGAGCTCGCCATGGCGGCTGACGATCCTGCCGCGCTTGACGACCGTGCGGTCGGCCGGCCGGGCGACGACGGCCTCGACCAGGGTCTCGCCGGGCAGGATGACGAGATCGGCGATGCAGCCGACATCGAGGCCGTAATTCTCGACGCCCATGGTCTTCGCGCCGGCATAGGTGCAGGTGTCGAGGGCCAGCTCGACCTCCTCGTCACGGCGGAAGTTGTTGCGCAGGCCGACGAGCATGGCCCGCTCCAGCATGTCGCCCATGCCATAGGGGCTCCAGCTGTCGCGAATGCCGTCCGAGCCGCCGCTGATCACGACGCCGGCCTTGATGCAGGCCATGACCGACGGAGCCGGGTAGCTTGCAGGCGCCGTGGTCACCAGCGCGACCCGCTCCCGCGCCAGTTCCTCGAGCAGACGGCCGACGAGATCGGCATCCGGCATGCCCAGACAGAAGGCGTGGCTGATCGCGACCTTGCCCTGCATGCCGAGCGCGCGCACGCGTTCCAGGATGAGATCGATCGAGAAGGCGCCCATCTCGCCGCGCTCATGCAGGTGGATGTCGAGCGGGCGGCCGTATTTCTCGGCCAGGCCGAAGATCGCATCGAGATGGCCCTTCGGGTCGCGTTCGAGCGCGCAGGGGTCGAGACCGCCGACGACCTCGGCGCCAAGCGCCATGGCCCGGTCGAGCAGCTCGAGCGTGCCGGGCCGGATCAGCAGGCCGGATTGCGGAAAGGCGACGATCTCGACGTCGATCACGTCCCTGAGCCGCTCGCGCATGGCCATGACGCCCTCGATGCCGGCAAGGCCGATCTCGGTGTCGACGTCGACATGGGTGCGGACATGGGTGGTGCCCATCCTGACGATCTGGGCGACCAGCCGGCCGGACTGGCGGTTGGCGTCGATATTCAGCGCGCGACGGTTGCGTCGCTCGCCTTCGATCTTGTCGAGCAGATTCGCGCCGGCTTCATGCCGCTGCCAGCCCATGCCCCAGAAGCTCTTGTCGAGATGGGTATGGGCCTCGACGAGGCCGGGGATCATCAGCCGGCCGCCGGCGTCGAAGGTGATGTCGGCTCCCGTCGCGCCGGCGCCGATGGCGGCGATGTGCCCGTCGCGGACAAGCACGTCCGTGGCGGTGCCGCCGGCTGGGCGGACATTCCGGATCAAGAGCGTTTCGGACACCAGGCATCTCCTTCTTCCAGGCCGGCGCGTGCCGGCTTCTCGACGTCCATGGCGGCTCCGGCCTTTGGGGTCATCGGACCCGCCTGCGGCGCCGCCGGCATAAAAGGCGCCCCGCCGGTGTCGTGCGGCGGGGCGAGTTGTCCACGGGGCGAGGGGCTACCGTTTTGGTTCCCCGTGGCGGCGTTCGGGCCTCACACCCGCTTGCGCAGGCGCGGATCGAGGGCATCGCGCAGGCCGTCGCCGAGCATGTTGATGGCGAGGACGGTGATGGAGAGGAAGAGGGCCGGGAAGAAGATGATGTAGGGCTTGATCTGCCAGAGGGCGCGGCCCTCGGCCATGATGTTGCCCCAGGAGGGGGTGCTCGGCGGGACGCCGGCGCCGATGAAGGAGAGCGCGGCCTCGGCGAGGATGGCGACGGCGCAGATATAGGTGGCCTGGACCGCGATCGGCGCGAAGGTGTTGGGCAGGATGTGGCGGAAGACGAGCCAGGGAATGCTGGCGCCGCAGGAGCGGGCGGCCTCGACATAGGGCTCTTCACGCAGGAAGAGCACGACGCCGCGGATCAGGCGCACGACGCGCGGCGTCTCGGCGATGGTGACCGCCAGGATGACGTTCCAGATCGAGGCGCGGTTGAGCGCGATCAGCGCGATGGCGAGCAGGATCGAGGGGATCGCCATGAGGCCGTCCATGACCCGCATGACGAAGGCATCGAAGCGGGGCAGGAAGCCGGCGAAGACGCCGATCAGGACGCCGAGGATGGTCGATCCGATCGCGACCGAGAAGCCGACGATGAGCGAGACGCGGGTGCCGTAGAGGACGCGGGAATAGAGGTCGCGGCCGAGCATGTCGGTGCCGAACCAGAAGGCGTCCGAGGGCGCCTTGGCGCGGTCGAAGGCCGAGATCGCCGTCGGGTCCCTGGTGCCGAGCCAGGGCGCGAGGACGGCGATCAGGACGAGCAGGACGAGGACGGCGACGCCGCAGGCGATGCTCGGATTGCGGATGAGCTGCCCGAGCCGGCTCTGCCGGCCGCCGCGCGGCGCGGCGTCGGAGGTGATGGCGGTCAATAGCGGATCCTCGGATCGAAGACGGTGTAGAGCATGTCGACCAGCAGGTTCACGAGCACATACATGAAGCTGAACAGCAGGATGACGCCCTGGATGACGGGATAGTCGCGGCGCAGGATGGCATCGACGGTCAGGCGGCCGAGGCCGGGAATGGCGAAGACGGTCTCGGTGACGATGGCGCCGCCGATCAGCAGGGCGACGCCGCTGCCGATGGTGGTGATGATCGGCACGGAGCAGTTCTTCAGCGCATGCTTGAACAGGATGGTGCGCTCTTCGGCGCCCTTGGCGCGGGCCGTCCTGACATAGTCCTGGGCGAGGACCTCCAGCATGGTCGCGCGGGTGATGCGGGCGAGCAGGCCGATATAGACACTGCCCAGCGCGACCGCCGGCAGGATCAGGCTGCGGACCGCCGGCCAGAGGCCGTTCGACAAGGGCACATAGCCCTGCACGGGCAGCCAGCGCAGCTGCAGGCCGAAGACGAAGGCGAGGAGATAGCCGACGACGAAGGAGGGCACCGAGAAGCTGAGCACGGCGAAGACCATGACCATGCGGTCGCTGGCGGTGTTGTGCTTCCAGGCGGCGACGACGCCGATCGGCAGCGCCAGCGACACCGAGACGACGAGCGTCATCAGCATCAGCAGATAGGTCGGCTCCAGCCGTTGCACGATCATCGCGGCGACCGGCTGGTTGGTGAAGAGCGAGAGGCCGAGATCGCCGTGGAGCAGGCTCCAGACCCAGTTCCCGAAGCGGATCGGGAACGGATCGTCGAGCTTCAGCGCGACGCGGATGCGGGCGATGTCGGCCGCCGTCGCCTGGTCTCCGGCCATGATCGCGGCGGGATCACCCGGCGCGAGATAGAGCAGGCCGAAGACGAACAGCGCGACGAAGGCCATGACCGGCAGCGCTGCGAGCAGCCGGCGCGCGATATGGGAGAGCATGGGGCTTGGTCTCAGCCCTTGGCGGTCATCGTGAAGAAGAGCGGCCGCTGCAGCTGCATGTCGGTCAGGTTGTTCCTGTAGCCGCTGACTGTCGCGAAGCCGCCGAGCGGGATGTAGGGCACGTCGATCAGGGCCTGCTTCTGGATTTCCTCGCAGATCTTCTTCTGCGTGGCGACATCGGGCGCGTCGAGCCATTGCTGACGCAGCTCCTCCAGCCGCGGCGCCGTCGGCCAGCCGACCCAGGCATCGTTGCCGTTGCCGCGCAGGCCGACATGGCCGACCGGGTTGAAGTTACTCATGCCGGAGAGAGCGGTGAGGAAGACGTTCCAGCCGCCCTTGTCAACGGGCTCCTTGCTGAGGCGGCGCTGCATCAGCGTGCCCCAGTCCATGGCCTGGATGTCGACGTTGAGGCCGACCTTCTTCAGCGTGTCGGCGGCGAGCAGCGTGCAGGGATGCGTCCAGGGATAGTCGACGGGATCGAGCACGACGACGCGCTCGCCGTTGTAGCCGGCGGCCTTGATCTCCTCGGCCGCCTTCTTGACGTCGCGCGGGCTGGTGAAGGCTTCCAGGCCGACCGTGGTCGTCATCGGCGAGTCCGGGCTGAAGAAGCCGACGCCGGACTGCCAGAACGCCGCGTTCTCCTCGCCGAAGGTGCCGGACATGATCGCACGCTGGTCGAAAGCCTTCAGCAGTGCGCGCCGGATCGCCGGATTGTTGAAGGGCGGCTGCAGATGGTTGAAGCGCATCACCGCGAAATTCGGCGTCGTGCGCGGCAGCAGGCGGATATTGGGATCGGCCTTGAGAACCGGCAGGAAATCGGCGCCGACCATCTCGATCACGTCGATCTCACCAGCCTGGAGAGCGGCGGCGGCGGTCGAGGCATCGGGGATGATGTTCCAGACGATCTTCTCGAAATGCGCGATCTTCGGGCCGGCCGTATAGGAGGGCGGGAAGGCGTCGCTGCGCGGCTTGTAGCCCGCGAACTTCTCGAAGACGGCGCGCGAGCCGGAGATCCACTGCTCCCTCACGAACCGATAGGGGCCGCTGCCGACGCTCTCGCGGACCTGCTCGGTCGGCGAAGTATTGGCGAGGCGCTCCGGCATGATCGCCGGCATGTTCGAGCCGCTGGTGGCCAGCGTCATCGGCAGCAGCGGGAAGGGCTTCTTGAGCTTGAACTGCAGCGTGCGGTCGTCGACCGCGGTCAGCGTGTCGACCACGCCGAGGAGCGCCGCGCCCATGAAATCGCGCTTGTCCCAGCGCGTGATGCTGGCGACGCAATCCTTGGCGAGGACCGGCTGACCGTCATGGAACTGCAGACCGTCGCGCAGCTTGATCGTCCATTGCAGCTTGTCGTCGGAAACGACATGCCCTTCAGCCATTTGCGGATGAACGTTGTAGTCCTTATCGAAGCCATAGAGCGTGTCGAACACCAGATGCCCATAGACCTGGACGATGGTCGAGGTACTCCAGACGGGGTCGAGGATGTTCAGGTCCGCTTCGGGAATATAGCGCAGTTCCTTCTTCCCGGCGGCGTTGGCCGGCGCGGTAAAGAACGGAGCCAATTGGGCAAACACAGCCGACTGAGTCGCCAGCTTCAGGAAATCCCGCCTATTCATGTTCCGTCCCTGATGTTGCCGGGAAGTTGATGTAAGCTTCGATCATGCTTACGAGGCCATGCGCAGGCAGCCTCGACTGTCGACGCCGTGGACATCGTCAAGATGATTTTGAAGTATTATGTCCCGGATTTGTTATATTATTCAGGTGTTATGATGAGGCTGAATTTCGGATTATCAAATTAAATTATCCAATTCTTATCATGCGGAAATTGAATGATGCCAGTCGCGAAGGAGCGCCGGCCGGCGACGGCGCACGGAGAGGCTAAGCCCCTACACCGCTAGAACGACGGCGGCGTGCAGGCGCTGACGATCTCGCAGGGAACCGGGCCGACGCAGCGAAAGCGGTGCGGGCGCGTGCTCTCGAAATAATAAGCGTCGCCGGGACCGAGGATGCGGCGCTCCTCTCCGACCGTGAGTTCGATCCGGCCGCTGAGCACGATGCCGCCTTCCTCGCCCTCATGGGTCAGCAGCACGCGGCCGGTATCGGCGCCGGGCTCGTAGCGCTCCTTGATGATCTGGAGCGCCCGGCCGAACAGGTTCTCGCCGACCTGGCGGAAGGAAATGCCGCCCTTCCCGATCTCAACCAGTTCCTCCGCCTGATAGAACACCTGCCGCGGCTTCTCCGGCTCGAAGGCGAAGAACTCCGACAGGCTGATCGGAATGCCGTCGAGAATCCGCTTGAGGACGCCGACCGAGGGGTTCACCTCGTTGGCCTCGATCAGCGAGATCGAGGAGTTGGTCACCCCGGCCTGTTTGGCGAGCGCGCGCTGCGAGAGGCCGCGCTGCATCCGGACATATCTGAGGCGGGCTCCGACATCGATATTCATCGCCGGCCTGTTTCTGCTGTTCTTGATATTGAACGATATACAAATCGGATCTGCTTTTTCAAGATATTAGGCTAGTACTGAAACAGACTTGTTGCGTTGACGAAAACATGAGCACTGACAGGCGACAAAGGGAGGCCGTCATGACCGTCAACACCAAGCCGTCCGCGCTGCAGAACGCCCGTTCGCTCGACGCTTTCTGGATGCCGTTCACCGCGAACCGGCAGTTCAAGCAGGCGCCGCGCCTGCTCGCCAGCGCCAGCGGCATGCACTACGCCACCGAAGACGGCCGCAAGGTGATGGACGGCACGGCGGGGCTGTGGTGCTGCAATGCCGGCCATGGCCGGCGGCAGATCAGCGAAGCCGTGGCACACCAGATCGCCGAGCTCGACTTCGCTCCCGCCTTCCAGATGGGCCACCCCATCGTCTTCGATTTCGCCGAGCGGCTCGCCGCCTTGGCGCCGGGCGAGGGCGCAGCCAAGCTCGACCGGGTGTTCTTCACCGGCTCGGGTTCGGAATCGGTCGATACCGCGCTCAAGATCGCGGTCGCCTATCAGCGCGCCATCGGCCAGGGCACGCGGACCCGCCTGATCGGGCGCGAGCGCGGCTATCACGGCGTCGGCTTCGGCGGCATCTCCGTCGGCGGCCTCGTCAACAACCGCCGCGTCTTCCCGCAGCTTCCGGGCACCGATCATCTGCGCCACACCCATGATCCCGCCCGCAACGCCTTCACCCGCGGCCTGCCGGAGCATGGGGCTGAACTAGCCGACGATCTCGAGCGGCTGGTCGCGCTGCATGGCGCGGAGACGATCGCGGCCGTCATCGTCGAGCCGATGGCAGGCTCCACCGGCGTGCTGCTGCCGCCGAAGGGCTATCTGCAGCGCCTGCGCGAGATCGCGACAAGGCACGGCATCCTGCTGATCTTCGACGAGGTCATCACCGGCTTCGGACGCCTCGGCACGCCTTTCGCCGCCGATTATTTCGGGGTGATGCCGGACCTGATGACCACGGCCAAGGGCCTGACCAACGGCGCGGTGCCGATGGGCGCGGTCTTCGCCAGCCGCAAGGTGCATGACGGGCTGATGACCGGGCCGGAGGGCATGATCGAGCTCTTCCACGGCTACACCTATTCCGGCCATCCGGTCGCCTGCGCGGCGGGTCTCGCCACGCTCGACATCTACGCGACCGAAGGCCTGCTGACGCGCGCGGCGAAGCTGGCGCCGGCCTGGGAGAGCGCGATGCACTCGCTGCGGGATGCCCCGCATGTGGTCGATATCCGCAATCTCGGCCTCGTCGCCGGCATCGAGCTCGCCTCGCGCGAGGGTGCCGCTGGCGCCCGCGCCTATGAGGTCTTCGTCGATTGCTTCGAGAAGGGGCTCCTGATCCGCGTCACTGGCGACATCATCGCGCTGTCGCCGCCGCTGATCGTGGAGGAAGACCAGATCGGCGAGATGATCGCGACGCTGCGCGGCGCCCTGCAACGGGTGGCGTGACGCCCTCAGACGCGGTGGCACGGAATCGCCACCGCGTCGGTGTTCGGCGGGAGCGATTAGCGGCCGGCGTGCTCGGTCGCATCGGCCATCCGGCGTCGGCACGCGGCGATCCACCGAGATCGGCCGCGCAAGGACCATGGCCCCGCCATGCCCCTAGCCTCAAATCGACCGAATAGACCACGCGATCAGAGGCATTTTCGGGGGGCTGACCAGGGCCGTCGGCTGATCCGGGGTCCCGGCTCAGGCCATGGTCGCCGTGTTCAGTATTCGCGACCGGGCGCAACAAGCCCTTCGATCGGGAGCCCCTTGCGATGACTCTCGATCGTCTCGAGCACAAAAGCAGCTCCGCTTTCCGGGCGCGTCATCGACGCGACGTGGGGCGTCATCACGATGAGCGGATGGTGCCAGAACGGATGCTCCGGTTTTGGGGGCTCGGGGTCGAGCACGTCGATCATCGCGCCCGAAAGCTGCCCGGTTTCCAGCGCCGCCAGCAGATCCGCCTCGACGAGATGACCGCCGCGCCCGACATTGATGATGGCGGCTCCCCGTGGCAGCGCCGCGAAAAGCCGCGCATCGAGGATGCCGCGCGTCGCCTCGGTCAGCGGCAGCAGGCAGATCAGGATATCCGTCCGAGCCAGAAAGGCGGGCAGTTCCGAGGGGCCTGCGAAGCAGGTGACGCCCTCGATCTGCCTTGGTGAGCGGTTCCAGCCGACGAGAGGGAAGCCGAAGGCGCGCAGCTTCTCCAGGCTCGCCTGGCCAAGCTGGCCGAGCCCCATCACACCGACGCAGCGATCCGCGCTGGCACGGACCTGGATCTCTTGCCACTGGCGATGGCGCTGCCGGTCGAGATAGATCACCAAATCGCGATGCAGCATCAATGTGGCCATGCAGACGAACTCGGCCATGCTTTCGGCGATGCCCGGCTCGAGCATGCGCACCACCGGCAGCTCCGGTGGCAGCTTGCTGAAATCGAGCTGGTCGACGCCCGCTCCGACCGAGAACAGCATCTTCAGGTTCGGGAAAGTCTCCGCGATCCGCTCGGGCGGCTGCCACAGCAGCAGATACTCGACCGCCTCGGGGTCTCCGATGTCGGGCCAGATGCGAAACGGCACGTCGGGGGCCTGCCGGGCGAAGGCCGCGGCCCACTGCCCTGCCCGCTCGGCGCTCGCCTTGTAGAGGATGGTCACGCCCGAAGCTCCTAGAACAGGCCGACCGGCGCCAGCGGGCGGCCGTCGATCAATCGTTCGTAACCATAGGCGACCGGATCGACGAGCGGCGGATCGCCGTTGACGATGTCGGCAGCCAGCTTGCCGGCGGCCGGCCCGATGCCGAAGCCATGCCCGGAGAAGCCGTTTGCGAGGAAAAACCCCTTCAGGTTGGGAACAGCGGAGATCACCGGCACGGTGTCAGGGGTGGAATCGATCGTGCCGCCCCAGGCTTCGGCGATGCGGATGTCCTTGAGCTCGGGATTGCCGGCGATCAATGCCGCCAGCGCGGAGTTGACGAGGTCCATATCGGGTGCGGGATCCTGCACGCGCACGGCCTCGAAGGGCGAAGGCTGGTCGAGGCGCCAGTCGGTACTGCCGAAGAGCTGCTTGAAGAACTCCGCTCCCAGCCGCAGCTTCAAGCCGGCGCGGCGCTGCTTGAAGGTCGGCCAGAAGATTTTGGCGTTGCGCAGGATGTCGGGTGTCAGATTGACAGTGCCGCGCCCGCGCAGCGCCAGCGTGAAACCGCCGTCGAGCCGGCGCCGGATGCAGTACTCGGTGGTTCCGAGGGCGCCGTCGGTGACATCGGGAGCGGGCGTGGTGCGGCAGGCCGTAGCGTCGACCAGACCGATCGGCAGGCTGATGCCGTGGCGCCGGCAGAACAGCGAGGACCAGGCGCCGCCGGCGAGCAGCACCGCCTGGGTGCGGATCGTGCCCTTCTCGGTCACGACGGCGCTGACCGCCCCGCCCGTCGTCTCCAGCCCGCGCGCGGCGCAGCCCTGGTGGATGGTGACGCCGCGCTTGCGGGCCGCGAGCGCGAGCGCCGGCACGGCCATCGAAGGCTCGGCCCGGCCGTCGCTGGGCGTATGCAGGCCGGCGACCCACTTCTGCGTATTGCCGGGCAGCCTCTCTGCGATCTCGGCCGGTGTCAGCAAGGCCGAATGGACCTGCTGCTCACGCGCGATCGCCGCCCAGCGCTCCCAATCGGCCGCCTCCTTCGGGTCCTTCGTCAGGAACAGCACGCCGGTCCGGCGAAAGCCGGTATCGGCCCCCGCTTCCTCCTGCAGCTCCTCCCACAGGCGCAAGGCCTCGCGGGCGAGCGGGATCTCGGCGCGGGCCCGCCCCTGCTGGCGGCACCAGCCCCAGTTCCGGCTCGACTGCTCGCCCGCGACATGCCCCTTCTCGATCAGCGCCACCGAAAGGCCCTTCCGGGCGAGGTGATAGGCGCTCGATACGCCGATCACGCCGCCGCCGATGACCACCACGTCGACAGCCTCCGGCAGGCGCTCGTCGCTGGGAATACGGTTGACCGGCGGGGACATGAACAAGGCTCCTGGGACTGGCGCGGACGGCCATTGCGGAAGAACGAGACGAGGTCAGGCGATGTCCATGCGCGGGTCGAGTGCATCGCGCAGGCCGTCGCCGATGAAGTTGAAGCTGGTCACGGCGAGCGTGATCGCGATGCCCGGGAGCAAAGCGAGCCAGGGGGCGCTCGTCAGGTAGATCTGGGCGTTGTTGAGCATGTTGCCCCAGCTCGAGGCCGGCGGCTGGATGCCGTAGCCGAGGAAGCTGATGTAGGATTCGAGCAGGATCGCCTTGGCGACGTTGAGCGTCGCCGCCACCACGATCGGCGCCATGGCGTTGGGCAGCAGGCTGCGGAACATGATGTAAAGGTCGCTCGCGCCCACCGATCGGGCTGCGGCGGCGAAGTCGCGCTCGCGCAGGGAGCGGATCTGCGCCTCGACGATGCGGGCGACGTTCATCCAGGAGGTCGCGGCGATCAGCAGCGTGGTCGCCAGGATACCGGGCTCGGTCAGTGCCGCCAGCGCCAGCAGCAGGAAGATCGTCGGGAAACACAGCACCGCGTCGACGAAGCGCATCAATACGGAGCCGAGCCAGCCACCATAGAATCCGGCGACCACCCCGACTGCGATGCCGATCGCCATCGCCATCGCCATGGCGAGGAAGCCGATCGCCAGCGAGATGCGCCCGCCCATCATCAAGCGGGCCAGGATGTCGCGGCCGAGCTCGTCGGTCCCCAGCACATGCACGCCGGAGAGCGGCGGCGCGAAGCGCTGCATGATGTCGATATAGGTGTCGTCGAAAGGCAGCAGATAGGGACCGAAGACCGAGCCCAGGGCCAGGACGAGGATCGTGACCGTGCCCGCCATGGCGAGCCGGTGCCGGCGGAAGCGCCTCCAGGCGGTGTTGCGGGACGGGGCTGCGGCGGGCTCGGCCGAAGCGGATGCGGCTTGCGTGCTCATCGCCTCACTCCATCCTGATCCGCGGATCGACCACGGCATAGAGCAGGTCGGCGATGAGGGAGCCCAGCATGACCATCGTGGCCGAGAGCATCAGGATGCCCATCACCACCGGGTAGTCCCGATAGGAGATGGAATCGAGGAAGAGGCGGCCCATGCCGGGCCAGGTGAACACCGTCTCGGCGACCAGCGCGCCGCCGAGCAGCGTCGGAAACTGCAGGCCGGCGACCGTGATCATCGGCAACAGCGCATTGCGCAGCGCATGCCGCGACAGGATGTTCCATTCCGGCAGACCCTTGGCCCGGGCCGTGCGGATGTAGTCCTGACCGATGACGTCGAGCATCGACGAGCGCATGAAGCGGGCCCAGATCGCCATCTCGACCAGCGCGAGCACCAGCGCCGGGGCGATCAGGTGATGCAGCAGGTCGAGCAGGGAATCGTCGCCGACCGTGTGGCGGTTGCCGGCCGGCAGCCAGCCGAGCGTGACGGAGAAGATATAGATCGCGACCAGCCCGAACCAGAAGGTGGGGATCGAGAGCGCGATCATCGCGCCGACGGTGGCGAGCGTATCGAAGAGCGAATAGCGCCGGATCGCACCGAGGACGCCGATCCAGCAGCCGAGCAGGCAGGCGACCAGCGTCGCCGTTGCCATCAGCTCGAAGGTCGCCCGCAGATGCGAGCCGATGACGGAGAGCACGGCGCTGCCGTCACGATAGGATTTGCCCCAATCGCCTTGCAACATCCGCCAAAGCCAGTCGGCGTACTGGACCGGCAGGGGCCGGTCCAGGCCGAGCTGATGCGAGATCCGCGCGATATCCTCCGGCGACATCTGCGACGACAGCGCGAATTGCGACAGCGGTCCGCCCGGCGCCAGATGCAGGATGGCAAAGCCGAGCATCGAGACGATGAGCAGGAGCACGAGCGCCTGCCCCAGCCGGCGGATGAGATAGGGAATCATCGCGGCGCGACCTCGGCTTTCCGGCGCTCAGCCCCAGTACCACTCCCGCATGTTCCAGCAGTTGGAAGAGGTGTTGATGTTGGGCGCGTAGCCTTGCAGCCCCTCCTTGGTCCCTTCGGCGATGACCGCCTGGAACAGCGGCAGGATGGCGAATTCCTCCCGGATCAGCTTCTGCAGGGCGGCATAGGTCTTCTTGCGCTCGGCCAGATCGAATTGCGAGGCTCCCAGCTCCATCAGCCGGTCGGCTTCCTTGTTCTGGAACTGGTAGGTGTTGTAGCCGCGCCCACCCTTGGCCGGGATCGCGCTGGAATGGAAGCGCGGCGTCACGTCCGGGTCGCTGCCCAGCATGAAGTTGACGCCGACGATCACCGACTGGAACTTCGACTGCTGCCAGAAATCGCCCCAGATCACGGCCGCCGGCATGTTGCTGATGCGCAGCGAGGCACCGATTGCTTTCCAGTCCTGCATCAGGAGCTGCTGCGTCTGCTCGCGCACCGCGTTTCCGCTGGTGGTCGAGTTGGCGAATTCGAGCCGGACCCCGTTCTTCTCGCGGATTCCGCCGGAGCCGCGCTTCCAGCCGGCGGCGTCGAGAATGGCGTTGGCCTTGGCCGGATCGTGGCTATGGGCCGGCAGGTCCTTGGTGAAGGCCCAGGCCTGCTGCGGCACGAAGGATTCGGTCGGCACCGGCAGCCCGTAATTGAGGGCGTCGATCAGCCCCTTCTTGTTGACCGCGAGATAGAGCGCCTCCCGGACCGACTTGTCGGCGAGCGGCCCGAATTCGAGATTGGGCGCGATATGCTCGACCGAGGCCGTCGGCGAGACGGTGACCCTGCGGCCGGGCAGCGTCTTCGCCTCCTTGACGAAGTTCGGCAGCACGCCCTGGATGCCGGTGTAGTCGATCTGGCCGGTGCGGAACTGGGTGTAGAGCACCGTCAGATCGGGCACATATTTGAAGACGATGCGCTCCAGAAACGGGCCGCGCCCATGATAGCTCTTGTTGGCGAGGAGCTGAATGTGGTCGCCGGGCACCCGCTCGCCCCAGCGGAACGGGCCGGTTCCGATCGGCGCGTTGTTGAAGGGCGAGGCGTTCGGATCGGACGCCTTCTCCAAAGCGTGCTTGGGCACGATGAAGAACAGCGACAGGATCGACATGTAAGGCGAATAGGCGCTCTGCATGCGCCAGTGGATCTCGTCCGGCGCGACGATCTTGATGTCGTGGACGAGGCTGTGGCCCACCCGATTTCGGGCGCGGAAGGCGGTGTTGTTGACCAGATCGATGCTGAACTTGACGTCCTCGGCCGTGAAGGGCGTGCCGTCATGCCATTTGGCATCGTTACGCAGCTTGATCTTCCAGGTCAGGCCGTCGGCGGAGAGGCCGCCATTCTCCAGGGTCGGCACTTCCTTGGCGAGGTCCGGCTGGAAGCGGCCTTCCGGGTCGATATACCAGAGCGTGCTGAAGAGCTGCCACCAGACGCCCTGATCGACCTCGATGCCGGGCATCAGCGGATGGAAGACGGTCGGCTCCTGCGACAGGCCGGCGACGACTTGCCCCTTCGGCTCGGAAGGCGGCTGGGCCGCACGCAGCGAGGCCGGCAGGCTCAGGCCTGCGGCAAGCCCCATGCCCATGGCCAGAGCGCCACGGCGCGTCGAGGTCGTGACTCCGGAATTTCCGTCAGACATGATGCACATCCTCCCAGTGAACCAGCCGTCGATGGCAAGCTCGAAATTTTAGCCGCCGGACGGAATTTCAATCCCTCTAACTTTTGTTACTGTAAGTTCAACATGGCTGAAAAACTCTGTCAATCAGACTGGGGCGCTCCGTCGCCATTACGAACAGACGGAGCGGCTGTGTTAGATGTTGCAGGGAATAGGCTGAGAGGCGTTCGATGAGCAGGCATGACGTGGGATCACGTTCGCTGGACAAGACGGCGAACGAGCCGATCGTCGTTCCCGAGGACGCCGAGCATCGGCTCGGCGAGACGGTCCGGCTGTTGCGCCAACGGGCCGGCTTATCGATTCAGGATGTCGCGCAACGCACGGGGCTGTCCACCGGCATGATCAGCCAGCTCGAGCGGGCGCTGGCCTCGCCCTCGGTCAGGAGCCTGCGGCTGCTCAGCGTCGCGCTGGGCGTGCCGATCTCCCACTTCTTCGAACCGCACGCTCCTGACCCATCGTCGCAATACGTCGTGCGCCGGAACGACCGGCGCCTCCTGCGCCTGACGGCAAGCGGCGTACTCAAGGAATCGCTGACGCCTGCGCAAGGCGGCGCGCTCGAGTTCTACGAACTCACGCTCAATCCCGGCGCCTCGTCGGGACCCGATTTCGTCCAGCATGTTGGAGAGAAGGCAGTCTATGTGCTTTCCGGCCGCATCCGGATTTGGCTCGACCACGAGCCCCATGTGCTGGATGTAGGAGACAGCGTCTGCTTCCCCAGCACGGTTCCGCACATGTTCGACAATCCGGAGCCGACCGTGGCCCGGGCCATATGGGTAACCACCTTGCATTCCGGCGCCCCGCCAAGGGACGGCTGAGGCCTGGTTCCTGCAAGGCAACGCAGCCGTCTCCACGATCTTCGGCAAATCGAAACTCGCCGAGGATGGACATCTCACCCCACCCTCTTCCCCAAAGCTCCGGGGCGCTGGAACCGAACCATAGACCTCCTCGGCGCCCCCCGGTGAACCGCGGCTGATGCGGACAAGGAGCGCCGGCCATCGCGGAGCGTGGCCTCATCGAATCGCCTCGCAACCGGGGCAGATCTCGGACTTGACCGACAGCGCGTTTGAGCGCGTTTATCTGCAATACGCTTTCGCCAAAACGCACCGATCCGCTTTGTTAAAGCCCCGGGAGCTCAAGATGGCAAAGTTCAGCCATGGCCTCGTTGCAGGCACCGCTTTTCTCGCTCTGACATGTTTTTCGGCAGGTGCGCAGCAGGCTCCGGGCTCACCCGGCGCGACGACCACCCTCTCCGGAAAACAGCTTCCACCTCCCGATGCGGCTTTCGGCGGCGTCATCAACCAGAAGGCGTCGGATTCGAAAGCATGGTGGGCGCCGCGCATCGTGCCGCCCAAGGGCGCGCCAAACATCCTGTTGATCATGACGGACGATGTCGGCTTCGGCGCGCCGGGAACGTTCGGCGGCGTCATTCCCACCCCGGCGCTCGACCGTGTTGCGAATAGCGGCCTGCGATACACGAATTTCCACTCCACCTCGCTGTGCTCGCCGACGCGGGCGGCGTTGATCACCGGGCGCAACCATCATGTGGCCGGCTTCGGGGTGGTGGGCGAAGCCGCGACGGGTTTCCCCGGCTACGACTCCGTCATCCGCAAGGAGAACGGAACCATCGGCGCGATCCTGAAGGAGAACGGCTACGCGACCTCCTGGTTCGGCAAGAACCACAACACGCCCTTCTATCAGGCCACCCAGGCCGGGCCGTTCAATCAATGGCCGAACGGCATGGGCTTCGAGTATTTCTACGGCTTCGTCGGCGGCGATGCGAGCCAGTGGCAGCCGAACCTCTACCGCAACACGACCGCGATCTACCCTTTCGAGGGCAGGGCGAACTGGAATCTGACGACGGCCATGGCCGACGAGGCGATCCAGTACATGACCGATCTCAAGGCGGTCGCGCCCGAGAAGCCGTTCCTCGTCTACTATGTTCCGGGCGGCACTCATGCCCCGCATCATCCCAAGCCTGAGTGGATCAAGAAGATCGGCGACATGCGCCTCTTCGACGAGGGCTGGAACAAGCTGCGTGAAACCATCTTCGCCAACCAGAAGCGGCTGGGCATCATGCCCGCCGACGCCAAGCTGACTCCGTGGCCGAAGGAATTGCCGGAGTGGGACAGCCTCGGCCTGGAAGAGAAGCAGCTCTTCATCAAGCAGATGGACGTCTATGGGGCGTATCTGGCCTATACCGACAACGAGATCGGCAGGGTCATTCAGGCCGTGGAAGACCTTGGCGAGCTCGACAACACCCTGATCATCTACATCAGCGGCGACAACGGCGCGAGCGCCGAGGGCATGATCAACGGCACGCCGAACGAGTTCACCTTCTTCAACGGCGTCCAGGTGCCGGTGAAGGATCAGTTCCTCTGGTATCCGTTCTGGGGATCGGAGCGAACCTTCCCGCATTATTCGGCCGGGTGGGCATGGGCCATGAGCTCGCCCTTCAAATGGGTGAAGCAGGTGGCGTCGCATTTCGGCGGCACGGCCCAGGGCGTTGCGATGTCCTGGCCCGGCCGCATCACGGACACGGGTGGCATCCGTCGCCAGTTTCACCATGTCATCGATATCGCGCCGACCATCCTCGACGTGACCGGCATCCCGCTGCCCGAGACGATCGACGGCATCAGGCAACGTCCGATGGATGGTGTGAGCATGAGGTACAGTTGGGACAAGGCCAATGCCGGCGCCCCCTCGCGGCGCACCACGCAGTATTTCGAAATGCTCGGCAATCGCGCCATCTACCACGAGGGTTGGGTTGCGGCCACGACACCGGCAAATCTGCCATGGGCGCCGAGCACGGGCACGCCTCCGGACGTGATCACGGGCTATAACTGGGAGCTCTACAACGTGGCCTCGGATCCGACCCAGTCGAACGACCTGGCCTCGCAGCAGCCGCAGAAGCTGAAGGAATTGCAGGACCTATTTTATTCCGAGGCGAAGAAATATGATGTGCTGCCGCTCGACAATTCGACGCTCGCCCGCTTCACCACCCAGCGTCCGAGCCTCACAGCGGGACGAACGGTATTCACCTATACGGGCGGGCTGACCGGCGTGCCCGGCAGCGGCGCCCCGAGCATCCTGAACAAGTCCTATACGATCACGGCCGAGGTCACGATCCCCGACGGCGGCGCCGAGGGCGTGATCGTCACCGAGGGCGGGCGTTTCGGGGGCTATGCGCTGTTGCTGACCAAGGGAGAATTCGGTTTCGGCCGGAGCAAGCCGGTGTTCCTGTACAACCTGCTCGATCTCAAGCGGACGGTTTGGGAAGGGCCCGAGCTGGGCCCCGGCAAGCACAGCATCGTCTTCGATTTCAAATCCGACGGCCCGGGCCTGGGCAAGGGCGGGACCGGCGTCCTTTCGGTGGACGGCAAGCAAGTAGCCCGCAATTCTCTGGAACACACCACCCCGATCACCTTCCCGGAAGACGAGAGCTTCGATGTGGGTCAGGACACGCGCACCGGGGTCGCGCTTCTGGAACATCGTTACGACCCTCCGTTCAAGTTCACCGGCAAGATCGACAAGCTCACCTTCAAGCTCATACCGCTGCAATGAGCGAAGCCGCTGGTTGTCGCCTCCCGCATTCCTTGAGCCAGCAGCAAGAACGAAAGCCGGGTTCGTGGTTGCGATGAAGAACGTGCTGAAGTTCGCAGCGATCGCTGAAGCTGCGACCGGGTTGGCTTTGCTGCTCGTGCCGACATTCGTTGCCTCGCTCCTCATCGGCGAGGAGCCGGGCGGCATTGCCCTGCCGATTGCCCGCGTGGCCGGCATTGCCCTCATCGGATTGGGGGTGGCCTGCTGGCCGGGTCCCCCGCTCGTCGGCATGCTGGCCTACAGCGGAGCCGTCGCCGTATTCCTCGCCTATCTCGGCCTTACAGGCAGCTTTACGGGCACCTTTCTGTGGCCGGCAGTCGTCCTTCACCTCGTCCTGACGGCGCTGTTGGGTTTCTCCTTGAGACAAGCCCCACGCGAATAGAACGAATTGGCGATCCCTCCATTCAGAGGCCCCACAGACTGCTGTCCGTTGCCATGCAGCCCTGTTTTCGCCTGGAGCAATCACGCGACCGGGAAACCGGGGGGAACCGGCCTCGGACACGCCATCGCCCAGCGGCTGGCGGCAAACTTGGACGGTTCGATCCGGCTTCATAAGCGTGCCGGCGGTGGACTGGCGGCCGGGCCCGATCCAGAGCGCCTCTCAGAGGCGCCCTGAACGTTCGGAAGCCATCCCGTTCGCGTGCCGGAACTCACCCGGCGACAGGGCGAATTCGCGGCGGAACATGCGGTTGAAATTGGCCTGATCCAGGAAGCCCGATCGAAACGCGATCGAGCCGATCGTCGCGGCGCGATCCGTAAGCAGAAGCTTGCGGGCGTGCTGCAGCCTTGCTGTCCAGATCGCCGCGGCCACACTCTCCGGCTCGCTCTCGAAGGCGCGGTAGAGCGAGGCGCGCGAACAGCCCAAGAAAGTCGCCAGAAACGCGGCGGACAGCTCCGGATCGGTGCAGTGCCGGGCGATCAGCTGGCGGGCCGCAGCTAGCAAAGTCGACGGATTGTCCTGCCCGTCGCGCGGATTGCCGCCCGCCAGCGCCAGCCGGGCGAACTGGATGGCGATGTCGACGGCGGAACTCCGTTCATCTTGCGACAGATCCGTCGCCTCGTCCGCAAGCGTGCGCAGATGCGACGACAGAAGCCTGACGGCCCCGGCCGGGGCCAGGCGCCCGACATCCTGCGGCCCGGCGCCCCGCGTGAACATCACGCCCAGTTCCCGGTGCTTCAGCCAATGCGCCCGCACCGGCCGGGAAAAATCCGTCACATAGACATCGCCCGGCACCAGCCGCACGCGCCGATCGCCGAAGCTCACCTCGGACCGGCCGTCGAGAACGAGCCCGACATAGATCTCGGCGCCGCTGTCGGCACGGCAACGCCGTTCCGAACGCTCGACATGAATCGCCGTGGAAAAATGATCCCAGAACTCGCCCGCATTGCCGGCAACACGCCGCAGAGTGGCATGAAAGGCGTGCGCCTCCTCGTCACGGCGGTCGATCGCCATGCGCTTCAGCACGGTCTGCGACCAGAAATCGAGCCGGTCGTTCCGCCGAAGCCCGTCTGTCGAGATCTCCATCATGCCAGATCTGCACCCCCGGTCAGGATCGTCGCTGCCCCTCCGTGTCCGGCGCAGCGGATCGAATCACGCTACGGATCGGGGCATCCGGATGAGAGGCGATCGCTCGCAGGATGACAACGTGGCTTGCCTGGGAAGGCCGGACAAGCCGGTACGAGACGCTACGCCTAACGATGTCTTGCGCAGGCGACCTAGGCTTCGACCACAACCCGAGGGAGAGAAGGTCGTTGCCGAATTCGCGCTGCTTGCCCGGAGCGACATCCGCCTGGTTCAGACGGCACCTTGCCGTTGCCGCGATGCTGACGCCCCTCGCCCCATTCTTTCCGGCCCCGGCACTCGCCCAATGGGAGCGCGGCGGGGCTTTCGCGGGGACATGGTCGGTTCAGCTCACCGATGCCTTCGGACACCGCCAGAATTGCAGCATCGAGCTTTCGGGCGCGGGCAGCATCATGGGGGCCTATCGCGCCAGCCCGCGCGGATGCGGTTCCGCCCTGGTCAGCGTATCCCGCTGGCAGCCGCGGCACGGCGGCATCTCGCTGGACGACGTCTCCGGCCGGCCGCTGGTGGCGCTCCGTGCCGGCCGGGGCGGGTTTACCGGAACCGATGAGGGCGGGCGCCCGATCCGCCTGATCTCGCCCGGCGCGCCCCGCGGATACGGGTTCAGCCAGCCGTTCGACGAGCCGCTTCAGCCATCACGGGGATGCTCGGTCTATTACGGACAATCCGAGCGCTGCGCGGAAGCGCGGGACCTTGCGGCGCCGCGGCTCGCGCCGGGACAATCGGTGACGGTCAGAATCGTCTATCCGGCCAATCTGCGCCAGTTTCCGTCGCTCGGGGCGCCGTCTCTCGGGCTCATCCCCGTCGATACCTGCGCCGTCGCCGATTCCTGCGCACGGCAAGGCGATGGCGGCGAGTGGTGCCGGATCAGCTATGCCGGCCGGACCGGCTATGTGGTGAAGACCTTCGAGCGGGATGGTCGCCGGCAGATCCTCTATTCGAACGCCTGCAGGGCGGGTTGATCCGCATGAAACCGGTATTTGAACAGGACGTCCTCTTCACGTTGCGGGGGGCCGGTGCGGCGCGTCGCGGCATCTGGTTGTCGCGCTGCAGCCTTCTGGCGTTGTCGGCGGCTTTGCCGATGCTGCAGGCCGGTGCGGCCATCGCGCAACAGCGGATCGAGCGTCGCGGCGACTTTACCCAGCCCATCCGGCTGGATTTTCGCGAGTTCAACCCCGAACTCCCCCCTCTCACCCTGCCCCTTCATGTCGAGATGAGCGGACGGGTTCTCGTCAGCGACCGCAATCCAGCCATCGGCATTTGGCGTGAGACATCCCCGCTTCTGCCGGCTGGGCCTTTCCCGGCAGGCAGGCTCGAATTTGGCTTTTCGGGCGGGCAAATCCGGAATCCAGACGCGGGCGGGATCCTGCTGAGCGCCCAGGGCAGTACGGCCGTAGGCCTGACATCCCCGCAGGATGGCGGATCGATCTCGGCGACGATCAATGGGACGACGATCGAGGCCCGCGCGGGCGCGATGACCAATACGTCAGGCGGAGACGGTTCGCATGAAGGCAGTTTGCCTTTCTCGGGTGGATCGGCCGGCCCCATCATGCTCCGCCTCATGGGAAGCTCGGTCTCAACGACTTACGCCGCAATTTGGGCCACCGCCAATGGCGGCCGGGGCAGTTGGTCGAAGAAAGGGCCCGCGGCGGCCAATGGCGGCTCCGGCGGCAGCATCGGGCTAGCGCTCCAGGATAGTGGCATCGTAACGACGGGTCTCGGCGGAATCGGCATCAATGTCGTTTCACGCGGCGGAGCCGGCGGCCAGGACTGGAGCGGCGCGAACGGCGCGAACATCGCCGGCGGGGCGGGCGGCTCCGGCGGCGACGTCAATGTCGATATCCGCGGCAACAGTCTAATCCTGACCGGGGGCGAGTCCGGCCACGGCATATTCGCACGCAGCTCCGGCGGCAATGGCGGCAATGGCGGATATGGACAAAGCGGCAACGCCAGGACGGGATCGCCCGGCGGGGTTGCTGGTGACAGCGGCTCCGTGGCGGTTAGCAACTATGGGCTGATCGTCACCGCAGGCGCCTTTGCGCACGGCATCGACGCTCGCTCGGAAGGGGGCAGAGGCGGAACCGGCGGCGGTGACACCGGCATCTTCTATTCGCGAGGCGGCCGAGGCGGATCCGGTGGCTCTCAGGGAGCGGTCTCCTTGCAGAATGCCGGCGGGATTCTCACACTTGGCGATGGCGGGGTTGGCATGCTCGCGGTTGGGGCGGGCGGCGGCGCGTCGGATGGGGGAAATGCCGATAACGGGATCGTTGCCATCGGCGGCGGCGGCGGTAGCGGCGGAGATGCCGGTCTCGTCCGCGCCACCAATTTCGGCTGGATAGCGACGGTGGGCACGCTGGCGCCGGCAATGTCCTTGCAGAGCATCGGCGGCGGTGGCGGCCATGGCGGGACCGCGAGCAGCATCTTTGCGTTCGCCAGCCTGAGCATCGGCGGGAATGCCAGCGGCGGCGGACATGGCGGTGACGTGACCGCCCGCAACAGCGGACATCTCATCACGGCAGAGAACCTGTCACGCGGCATCGAAGCCCAGAGCATCGGCGGCGGCGGTGGCAATGGCGGCATCGCGACGAGCCGCGCGGCAAATGCCGGCGACGTCAGGATCGGTTCCACGCTCGGCTCGTTCAGCTTTGCGCTTGCCGTCGGCGGACGTGGCGGCGCGGGCGGCAGCGGCGGCGCCGTCACGGTGAACAATGAAGAGAGGGGCACGATCGCGACCACCGGATCCCTCTCCGATGCGATCCTGGCGCAAAGCCTCGGCGGCAGTGGTGGCATCGGCGGCAGCGCGGACGCCGCCGCCATGAACGTCGCCAGCGGACATTCGGTCTCCCTCTCGATTGCCATCGGACGTGCGGGCGGCACCGGCGGCGGTGGCGGAACGGTCAATGCGACCAATGCCGGCACGCTCATGACCTTCGGCGCCAACGCCAACGGCGTGCTCGCCCAAAGCATCGGAGGTGGAGGGGGCGCCGGCGGTAATGCCTCGGCCAGCATCGGAGCCGCAGGCGCGGGGCCTCTCGAATGGTTCCAGAATCCGGACCAGAAAACGCTATACTCGCTCAAGGCAGACGTTGCCGTGGGTGGCTCGGGCGGCAGCGGCGGCAGCGGCGGGCAAGTTACCGTCATCAATTCCGGGCGGATTTTGACGCAGGGCGACGATGCTTTTGGCGTCGCCGCGCAAAGCATCGGCGGCGGAGGGGGCGTTGCCGGCAATAGCGTGGGATTGTCGGGTGGCACCGGAACCTTGTCGCTGGAGGTGCTCGTTGGCGGCACCGGCGGCTCCGGCAACCATGGCGGCAAAGTCGCGGTGCGAAACCACGACGCGATCGAGACACAAGGCGCGCGCGCTCCCGCCATCATGGCGCAAAGCGTTGGCGGCGGCGGCGGCATCGGCGGCAACGCCAGCAGTGTTTCCAGCACGCTCTACCAGTCAATTCTGGAGGGCGTCGGCGCCTTTAACGACTGGATCTCTTTGGACCGAGCCTTTCGGAACAATACCTGGAAGGCCTGGGAGAAGACGATCAGCTTTTCGGGCACCGCGACCGTGGGCGGTAGCGGCGGATCCGGCGGTGACGGTGGCCGCGTCGACGTCGAGAACAGCGGCAGGATAACGACGCGCAAGGCAGGCTCGCCAGGCATCTTCGCCCAGAGCATCGGTGGCGGCGGCGGGACCGGGGGCGCGGCGAGCGCGACGGACGGCGAAACAACCGCGGTGACAATTCTCGGCATGCTCAATCAAGGGACGAGCCTGGCGCAGGGCGTCGTGCAGGCGTTTCGCTTCTTCAGCGTCTCCCTTGAGACGAGCATCAATGTCGGCGGCGCCGGCGGAGCCGCCGGCCATGGCGGCGCAGTACGGGTCTCGAACGCGGGGAGCATCAGCTCGGAGGGAGCGAGCTCTCCCGGAATCTTCGCTCAGAGCATCGGCGGCGGCGGCGGCCAGGCAGGTTATATCGGCGAGGATCCGGCCGACCAAACCGAGGACAACGAGGACACGGCAAAGCCGCAGGGCCTCAGCGGTCCGAAGGTCGCGGCGATCCAGAAGATTCTGGGGATCACCAGCCTGATCCCACAGGCTGGCGGCGTGTCGACCACGATCTCGGTGGGGCGTGCCGGCGGCGCCTCGGGCCATGGCGGAGAGGTATCGATCGTCAACAATGGGCGGATCGAGACATATGGTGCGAACTCCGAGGCGATCCTTGCCCAAAGCGTCGGCGGCGGCGGCGGAAATGCCAACGCCACCAAGGGCGATCTGGGCGAGACGACCGTCAACATCGGTATCGACGTCGGCGGCAAGGCTGGCAGTTCCGGCGATGGCGGCAAGGTCGTGGTCGAGCTTGAGCGAGGCGGTCTGTCGACGAGCGGCGCCTTCTCGTCCGGCGTCGTCGCGCAGAGCATCGGCGGCGGCGGCGGCAAAGCCGGAGACGTCACGTTCCGCCGGGGTGTGGGTTCGTATTTTCTGAGTGGCATCACAACCGTCGGTGGCGCGGGGGCTTCCGGCCGCGGCGGAGACGTTTCGGTGAAGGCCGACGCGAGCATCCGGACCGAGGGTGAACAGGCTCACGGAATCGTCGCGCAGAGCGTAGGCGGCGGCGGCGGCATCATCGCCATGCCGGTGGTCACGCTCGATGCGGACAAGCGACCGACCTATTCCGCCCCGGCGACTGGCAAGCTGACGCTAGCCCTTGGTACGACGGATGGGTATGGCGGCAATGGCGGCAAGGTGAGCGTCAGGGTCGTTCGCGACCTGCAGACGAGCGGAGCGAACGCCTTTGGTATTCTGGCCCAGAGCATCGGCGCCGGCGGCGGGTTGATCGGCGCGCCGGCGCTCAGCGGTCCGGCTGAGGCTTCGAAGGTCGTCCTCGGCGGGCAGCAGAATGCCGGCGGTCACGGCCGCGATGTCGATGTGCATCTCCCCGTCGGCGCCAGCCTCGCCACGCGCGGCCGGAATGCCCACGGCATCGTCGCGCAGAGCATCGGCGGCGGCGGTGGCGTCGTCGCTTTGACCGAGCGCGCCGGCGCCGTGACGGTTGGAAGCGTCGCGAATGGCAACAGCTTCGGCGATGCCGGCAATATAGGCATCTCGGTGCAGGGCGCGATCTCGACCTCCGGAGCGGGCGCAGCCGGCGTGCTGGCACAAAGCATCGGTGCGGGCGGCGGCATGACCGGCGACGCCGCCTCCGTTTCCTACAAGGGGAACATCGTTTCCGATGCGGGTTTCACCAGCGGCGGAGGCGAAGGCGGCGCCATCGACATCGGCGTCACCGGGCGGATCGCGACGACGGGCGCGAACGCCCCCGCCATCCTGGCGATGAGCCTCGGGAGCGGCGCCGTCTTCTCCGACCAGGGCATCCTGCTCAAGCGGCCGGGTGCTGCGGTCGGCAACAGCGGCCGCCGGATCACCATCGACCTCTCCTCCGGCGCACAGGTCGCCGCCTCGGGCGCGAATTCCCCCGGCATCTATGCGGTCAGCCTCGGCAATTCCGGAGCGGGCGCGGGCGGCACCTACCGGGGCGAGCCGATTACCGTCAATATCGGCGCGAATGCCGAGCTGCGCGGCGGTTCCGGCGAGTTCGGCGCCGCGATCTCGACCCATACCACGGCGCTCACCACGATCACCAACGGGGGCACCATCGCCACATTCGGCGGGCCGGCGATCCGCACGGTCAATCAGGCGCTGGTGGAGAACACCGGCACGATCGCGGGCAATGTGCTGCTCGGCGCGGGCAGCACCTTCAACAACCGCGAGGCCGGCCGGCTGCACAGCGGCGAGACGCTGAGCATCGCGACATTGAACAATGCCGGTGTCCTGAATCCGGGCGGAGAAAGCCCACTCGGCGGAACCAGCTTCACCCTGGTCCGCACCGCTCTGGACGGCTCGCTCCAGCAGACGGCCATCGGCAGATATGCCGTCGATCTCGACTACTATGACCGGAAAGGGGATTTTCTCGCGGTTGCAGCCGCCTCGCGTTTCGAAGGCGGCGTGACGCCGCTTCCGGTGCGGGCGCTTCGCGATATCCCGTTGCCGATCGCCAGCTTCGAGAGCCCCTCGACGCATTACGGCGCCGTGCTCAAAGACAGTTCTCCCGTGTTCCGATACGATCTCAAGGGATCCGATCCGCGGAACATCGCCATTGCGATGAGCGCCACCTTCGCTCCCGAGGGAATGACGCTGTCGGAGGACCAGGCGCGGAAGGCGGCCGATCTCCAGCGGCACTGGGACATGCAAGGCCCGGACGCCGCGGCGAGCCCCGCGCGCGAGGGCCTGTCGCGGATATTCGGATACCTCACGCGCATGCAGAGTGCACAGGCCTATCGCGGTGCGCTCGACGAGCTCAGCAATGATGCGACGGGCGTGCGTGGGCCGGCGATGGCCAATGAGGCCAGAGCCTTTGCCGAGAGGCTGAACAGCTGCCCGGCTTTCGTCCGCGACGATGCCAGCATGCGCGAGGTCGATTGCGTCTGGGGCCGCTCGATCGCGACGCGGATCGACCGGAGCGGTTCGGTCGACGACAGCGGCTACGGCACGAAGCAACTGACCTTGCAGGTCGGCGGGCAGAAGCAGATTGCGCCCGGCTGGTTCCTCGGCGGCTCGCTCGGCTATGGCGCGGCCCATACGACGACGAGCTACGGCGATGTCGATATCCACTCCCAGGGCGTCACCGCCGGAGCCGTCCTGAAGCGTGAAATCGGGCCGTGGCTGTTCTCGGCCTCGCTGCTCGCGGGCTACGATAACGCGGACCTCAAGCGCGACATCGTCCTGGGGAGCTACTTCGCCCGCGCCTCGGGAACCTCCCAGGCCGTGCAGCTCGGCGGCAAGCTGCGTGCCTCCTACCAGCTCGCGATCGGCAACTGGTATCTCAAGCCGATGGCCGATCTCGATCTGCATTTCGTCAAGCAATACGGCTATCGCGAGCGCGGCGCGGGCATCTTCGACCTGGCGACGCTCGATCAGAGCCAGTTCAGCGCGACGGTTTCGCCGGCCCTCGAGATCGGGAGCCGCTTCGAACTCGCCGGCCTCGTCGCCCGCGCCTATCTCAATGCCGGCGCCAGCTTCGCGAGCGGGAACGGTGGGCAGCAGAAGCAGCGCTTCGCCGTTTTGGGAGCCGGCGGCGGAATTCCCAGCTTCGAGACGGAAACGGGCATGCCTCGGGTCTACGGCAATGCGCGGGCCGGCATCGACCTCGTGACCACATCGGGCTGGGAATTGCGGGCGGAATATGGCCTGCGCGCCGCCGACGGCTATCGCGAACACAACGCCGAACTGCGGGCCGCGCTCAGGTTCTGAGAGACGTCCCGCTCCGACAGGCGATCAGATCTCGATCTCGACGCCGACCTCGACGACCTGCGTCGCCGGGATGTGGAAATGGGCGGCGGAACGCTCGGCGTTACGCTGCATGAAGGCGAAGAGCGACTCGCGCCACAGCGCCATGCCCTCGATCTCCGCGCGCGGAATCACCGTCTCGCGGCCGATATAATAGGAGAGCTCGGCCAGATCGATGCCGGGTAGCAGCCCGCGCTCGACGCCGCAGCGCAATCCGTCCGGAATGCGCGGCGTTTCCATGAAGCCGAAATGCAGGATGACGCGCGTCACGCCGGGGAGGAGCTCGACCACCTCCATGCGAGCATCGTCGGAGACACGCGGCACCTCCTCCAGCTTGCCGGTGATGAGCAGAATCCGCTCGTGCAGCGCGTGGTTGTGGCGCACGAAATGCGAGAGCGAGAGCGGGACGCCCCGCGCGGCCGAAGCGAGGAACGCGGCCGCGCCGGGCAGGCGCACCGGCGGCTTCGCGGCCAGCATGGCCAGGAAGTCCTTCTCCGGCTCGCGCTGGCGGCTGCGTGCCGCCTCCACCAGCGCAAGGCCGCGCCGCCAGGTGAGCATGATCACCACCAGTACGAGCGCCAGCACCAGCGGATACCAGCCGCCTTCGTGCAGCTTCGGCAGATTTGCGGAAAAGAAGGCGAGGTCGATTAGCAGGAAGAAGCCGTTTACCGCCGCGACCATGAGGGGGTTGTAGCCCCATTTGATCGCGATCAGGGCTGCGAGCCCGGTGGTGATCGTCATCAGCAGCGACACGGCGATGCCGTAGGCCCCGGCCAGCGCATCGGAGGAGCGGAACATGAAGACCGAGGTCAGGGTCGCCAGGCAGATCAGCCAGTTGACGATCGGGATATAGATCTGGCCCTTCTGGTCATCGGCCGTGTGCAGGATGCGCACGGCCGGGAAAAGGCCGAGCTGCACGGCCTGCCGGGTCAGCGAGAAGGCGCCGGTGATCACCGCCTGCGAGGCGATGACCGCGGCGGCCGTTGCGAAGAAGATCAGCGGATAATGCGCCCAGTCGGGAGCGAGCTGGTAGAACGGGTTCGAGAGGGCGGCCGGATTCGTCAGCAGCAGGCCACCCTGTCCGAAATAATTGAGCATCAGCGCCGGCAGCACGACCACGAACCAGGCAAGGCGGATCGGCTGCGGGCCGAAATGGCCCATATCCGCATACATCGCCTCGCCGCCGGTCACGGCCAAAAAGGTGGCCCCCAGCACCGCGAAGCCGACGAGCGGCGAGGTATGGGTGATGAAGTAGAGCGCATTGAACGGGTTGATCGCGGCCAGGATGCCCGGCGCCATCAGGATGCCGCGGATGCCGAGCAGCGCGAGGGCCAGGAACCACAGCAGCATGATCGGCCCGAACAGCCGGCCGATGAAGGCCGTGCCCTTGTTCTGGACGAGGAAGACGCAGACCAGGATCGCCGCCGTCAGCGGCACCACGGCCGGCGCCAGCATCGGCGCATCGACCTTGAGGCCCTCCACGGCGCTGAGCACCGAAATGGCCGGCGTGATGGCGCCATCGCCATAGAGCAGCGCGGCGCCGACGAGCCCGATCACCAGCACATAGGCCCGGGCCGAACCCGGTTTGGCATGACGTGCCTTGAGCAGGGCCAGCATCGCCATGATGCCGCCTTCGCCGCGATTGCCGGCGCGCAGGATCAGGAGTGCGTATTTGACCGAGATGATCAGGATCAGCGCCCACAGGATCATCGAGACGCAGCCGATGACCGCCTGCGGTTCGAGCGTCCCGCTCCCGGCGGCGGCACGGGCCGCTTCCTTCAGCGCGTAGAGCGGGCTCGTGCCGATGTCGCCATAGACGACGCCGAGGGCTCCGAGCATGGCGGCAGCCATGGGTTGGTGATGGCCGTCATGCACCCTGACATCAGCGTGGGGCTGCGACTTTACTGCCTGTGACAAAGACAGCCTCCCGTTTTTCTTTTGAATAGGGCACGAGCCCGTTGCCGCCGCAAGAGCGCAATCGCCCAAGCTCTTGGCCGGTCTTGTGAAACCGGGTCAGCCCCCCTTCCCTATCGATCGCGGGCGGAGACAGAAAAAAGGGCCCGAGGGGCCCTTTGACATCATCGGAGAACCAGATTCGATGGGTTGGAGCGGATCTATCCGGCCTCTTGGGGACGCCTCCTTTTCCCGAACGGCTTCAGGCTCCGGCAGGCATTATCGCGGCTATCTCCGACAGCAGCCTGCTCAGATCGCCGAATCTCGTCCTGTGATTGCAGATTGCCACCCGCAGACAGTGCCGTCCCCGGATCGTAGTGTCGGACAAGGCGGCAATGCCTGTTTCCTGCAGACGAAGCATGATCTCCACATTGATCCGCTTGACCTGCTCCTCGTCGCGGCCTCGCGGCGTGACGCGAAAGCAGACGATGTTGATTTCCGGCTCCGCCATCAGCTCCAGGGAGGGTTGCGCCCGGATGAGCCCGGCGAGATAGGCGGCCTGGGCGATGTTGCGGTCGATCAGCCGCCCGAATTTCACGACGCCGTGCTCCATCAGCGCCATCCAGACCTTCAGGGCGCTGAAACCACGCGTCGTCTGGAGCCCGAACTCGTAAAGCCAGTCGGCCGAGGCGATGCCGCGCGCGGTGGTCTGGAGATATTCCGGGGAAGCGGCGAAGGTGTTCCTGTGCCGCGCCCGGTCGCGGATCAGGGCGCAGCCGACCTCGAAGGGCGCGTGCAGCCATTTATGCGGATCGAGCGCGATGGAATCGGCACGCTCGATGCCTTTCACCCGCCAGGCATTCCGAGGCGCGATGGCGATCAGGGCGCCGATGCATCCGTCGACATGGAACCAGAGCTTCTCTTCGGCCGCGATGTCGGCGAGCCTGTCGAGATCGTCGACGGCGCCGGAATTGACCGTCCCGGCCGTGCCGATGAGGCAGGCCGGATGGAACCCCGCGGCACGATCCTGCGCAATCGCGGCCCGCAACGCCTCGATATCGATCCGGCCGCCGGCATCGGCCGGAACGCGGCGCAAGGCGCAGTTGCCCAGCCCCAGCGTCTCGACCGCCTTGCGATGGCAGGAATGGACCTGATCGGAGGCGTAGTAACGCATGGGGCGTTCCAGCGCGGCGACGCCGTGCTCGCGCAGATCGATCCCCGCCATCGCATTTCGCGCCACCGTCAGCCCGACCAGGTTCGCCATCGAGCCGCCGCTGACCAGCGTGCCGCTCGCCGAAGGCGGCAGGCCGACCATGTCGCGCAGCCAGCCGACGACCTGCTGGTCGAGCAGCGCCGCGGCATGGCGGCCGCCGCCGAGATTCGAATTCTGGACTGCGGCGATGAAATCGCCGAGCGCCCCGGTGAAATTGCCGGCGCCCATGTACCAGGACCAGAAGCGCGGGTGGATATTGCCCATCGGATAGGCCAGCACGGTGTCGCGCACCATGCCGTAGACCTGATCGATCCGTGTCGGGCCCTCCGGCAGCGGGGCGCGGAAGAACGCTTCGACCTGCTCGGGCATTGGCTGCCAGACCGGCCGCTCGCGCACGTCCCGCAGATATCGAACCGCGTCGTCGACGATCCGATGCCCGATCGCGGCCGCCACGTCCCAATCGGGCGGATCGAGCGTTCCGTCCTCCGCATCCCGGCCGGGATCGAAGGCTTTCGATGGCAGGGCAGCCGCGTCCATGATCGCCTCCCGCCTATTCGGCCGCGAGCTGGAAACCGGGCGTCGAACGGGAGAGCGCCAGCTCCTCCTCGTCCATCTCGGCCGGAATCGCCTCGAACAGCGGCGTCGACAGATAGCGCTCGCCGGTGTCCGGCAGCATGCATAGAATGACGGAGCCCGCCTGCGCCGTCTCGGCGACCTGCCGGGCGATGCCGAAGCTCGCGCCGCCGGAGATGCCGGTGAAGATGCCTTCCTTACGCGCCAGCAGCCGCGCCCATTCGATCGCCTTCGCGCCGGCGATCGGGATCAGCTCGTCATAGTAGTTCTCGTCGATCGCCTCCTGCAGCACGTCGGGGATGAAATCCGGCGTCCAGCCCTGGATCGGGTGCGGCTCGAAGGCGGGATGGGTGGCGGCCGGTGCCCCTCCCCGTCCGCGCTGCTGCGCATGCCCGCTGCCGATCAACTGCGCGTTCGCGGGTTCGCTGAGGACGATCTTCGTCTCCGGCCGCTCGCGCCGGAGCGCCCGCGCCACACCGACGACCGTGCCGCCGGTGCCATAGCCGGTGACGAAATAGTCGAGGCGCGACCCGGCGAAATCGCCGAGGATCTCGCGGCCGGTGGTCGCCTCGTGGATCGCGGCGTTGGCCCTGGTCTCGAACTGGCGGGCGAGGAACCAGCCGTTCTTCTGCGCCAGCTCGACAGCCTTCAGATACATGCCAAAGCCCTTCTGCGCGCGCGGCGTCAACACGACCTTCGCACCCAGCATCCGCATCAGCCGGCGGCGCTCGACTGAGAAGCTGTCGGCCATGGTGACGACGAGCGGGTAGCCTTTCTGCGCACAGACCATGGCAAGCCCTATGCCGGTATTGCCGCTCGTCGCCTCGACCACGGTCTGGCCGGGCCTCAAGCTGCCATCGCGCTCGGCTTCTTCGATGATGGCGACGGCCAACCTGTCCTTGACCGAGGCGGCAGGATTGAAGAACTCGGCCTTCGCGTAGATCGTGGCGTGGTCGACACCCAGATTGTTGATGCGGATCACCGGCGTATCGCCGATCGTGTCGAGCACCGTCTCGAACAGTCGGCCGCGCCCCTGGGTCGTCCTCGAAGCCTGCGTCGAAAGCATGGTTCCCTCCTTGCCGATTGACCCGCCGCTCCGGCCGCTCGCGCTTCCGGTTTTACGGCTCCGAGGCAGATGCTAGGATCGCGGTCGGGTATTCC
This sequence comes from Hyphomicrobiales bacterium, assembly GCA_930633495.1. Classification (NCBI taxonomy): domain Bacteria; kingdom Pseudomonadati; phylum Pseudomonadota; class Alphaproteobacteria; order Hyphomicrobiales; species Hyphomicrobiales bacterium. The sequence goes on from CAKNFJ010000001.1 coordinate 684,159, forward strand.
GCGTGGGAGCCAGCGTTGGAGCGCGCATGGAATCGTCAGGTTCCGATGCCGAAACGGCCAGGCCGGAAATCGAACTGCGCCTGCTCGGGCCGCAGAGGCTGCTGCGCGACGGGCAGGCCTTGCGGTGGCCGCCCTCGCGCAAGCTGCGCGCCCTCCTCGCCTATCTGACGCTCGCCGCGCGCCCGGTCCCGCGCGAACGGCTCTGCGCCTTGCTATGGCCGGTGCCCGACGATCCGCGCGGGGAGTTGCGCTGGTCTCTCAGCAAATTGCGGGCGCTGCTCGACGCGCCCGACCGACGACGGGTGCTGGCCGGCGACGACGACGTCGCGCTCGACCTGAGCGACTGCGACGTCGATGCCTTGCGATTGCTCGCCGCCGCCCAGCGCGGCGTCGAGCAACTGCCCGACGAACAATTGTCGCATCTCGTCGCGGCGGCGGAGCGCGAATTCCTGGAGGGCTCTGATCTCGCGGACAGCGTCGAGTTCAGCCATTGGATGGCGAACCGCCGCAGCGAATTCCACGCGCTCCATATCGCGCTGGTCGCCGAGGCCGCGCGCCGGGCGGAAGCGGGAACGGCGGCAGGCTGGGCCGCGGCGCGCGCCTGGGTGGAGCTCGCGCCCTTCGATACCGAAGCCCATGAGCGCTTTCTGGCCGAGCTATTCCGCCGCAGGCTGGTCGAGGATTGCACCCGCCATCTCGACAGGGCGGAAAGGAGCTTCGCTGCCGAAGCGGTGGATTTCGCCCCTGTAGCCGCCGCCTGGAAGCGCCTGCAGCAGAGCGCCTCCGTGGCGGCCGCGCCCGGCGCGCCGGAGCGCGAGCAGGCCGATGCCCCGGCGCCGAGCCGGGCTTCCGTCGCGATCATGCCCTTCCAGGAGATCCGCGCCGGCATCCTCGGCGACAGCGAGCTCGGCAATGCGCTGACCCATGACATCATCAGCCGCCTGGCGCGCCTGCGAGAACTCTTCGTCATCGCGCGCGGCACGGTTCTCGCCATCGCGCCGGAGCGACTGGGCGCTCGCGAGATCGGCGAGCGGCTCGGCGTCCGCTATGTCGTCTCGGGACAGCTGGAGCGGCGCGAGACCGCCGTCACGGCCCATGTCGAGGTCATCGAAGCCGCCACCTCGCATCTCGTCTGGACGGACAGCTTCGAGGCGCACACGCTCGAGCGCCTCTCCGTCCTCGACCAGATCGGCAGCGGCATCGTCTGCGCCATCTCCTCCGAAATCGAGGTTGCGGAACGGCAGCGCGCGGTTCTCAAGCCGCCGGAGTTCCTGGATGCCTGGGAGGCCTATCATCGCGGCCTCTGGCACATGTACCGTTTCACGGCCGAGGAGAACGAGCAGGCGGCCGCCTTCTTCCGCCTGTCCGCGCAACGCGACCCGACGTTCTCGCGGGCACGCGCGGGCCTTTCCTTCACGCATTGGCAACGGGCGTTCCAACGCTGGGGCGACCGCGACGCCGAGACACGAGAGGCCGTCGAGGCCGCCACGCAGAGCCTTCTGCTCGACGAGCAGAATCCGGCCGCCCACTGGTCGATGGGACGCGCGCTCTGGCTGACCGGCGATCAGGGCGGGGCCGTCCAGGCCCTGGAGCAATCCGTCGCGCTGAGCCCGAACTTCGCACTCGGGCATTACGCCCTGTCTTTCGTCCATTCGCAGGCAGGAGACCCGCAGGCGGCGATCGCCGCCTCCGACCATTCGCGCCTGCTGAGCCCTCACGATCCGCTGCTGTTCGGCATGCTCGGCACCCGCGCGATGGCCCTCGTCAGGATAGGGGCTTTCGCAGAGGCCGCGGAATGGAGCGTCAAGGCGGCGGCGCGCCCCAATGCCCATGTGCATATTCTTGCAATCGCCGCCCATTGCCTGGCGCTGGCGGGGCGGATCGAAGAAGCGCGCCGCCACGCCGGCCAGATACGCCGCTTGAACCCGGGCTATCGGCTCGATGATTTCCTGAGCACGTTCAGATTCGAGGCCGATATCCGGCTTCGCTACCGCCGCGCAGCCGAAGCCATCGGTTTGCCGATTTGAGGCAGCCCGGTCGTCGTGACCTGAGAACCGCGCCCCGGCGCATCCCTCGCATTTCAACCCATGTCAGGTCTGAGGCGTGATTCCGGCCGCTTTCAGCCCGGCCCAGACCCGCAGCCGCAACTCCTGCGGAACCGAGGCGACCAGCCGGCTGAAACTGTCGAGCGAGAGCGAAGGCTCGATCTCGCGCGCTTCGGCGACGGCCGCCTTCGCCGCGTCGACGCCGCCGAGCGCGACCAGCGCCGCCGCCAGCGCCAGCCGCGACCAGGTTTCGCGCCTGTGCAATTGGGTCGCCCGGCGTGCATCGGCCTCAGCCTGCGCATAATCGGCCAGGCTGTAGTGGCAGAAGGAACTCAGTGTCAGCATCATGCTGGCGAGCGGATCTTTCGGGCTCAATCTGAGTGCCGTCGCAATGCTGTCCAGCGCCTGCTGCGGTCTTGCCGCATAGATCAGCGCCTGGGCGAGGCCGAAATGCGCCTGGGCAAAGCTCGGATTGAGTTCGACCGCCAGCGTGAGATGATGCAAGGCGCGCTCGAGATCGCCCGCGACAGTCAGCAGGCGGCCGATCGCGAAATGAGCGAAGGCGCTGTCGCCGTCGAGCGAGACGGCCTGCTCGGCATGCGCCAGCCCGGCGGCGATGGCCGGCTTCGGATCAGCGACGAAATACCAGATCGCCTTGACGAAGGCGGCGTAGGCGAGACCGGCGTGCGGAAGCGCGAAGTCAGGCGCTCGTTCGAGCGCCTGTTCGAACAGCCGTTCGCCGGCCGAGACATCCTCGCGCGTAAAGCGATAGACGTGCCACAGGCCGCGATGGAACAGCTCCCAGGCGTCGAGCTCGCCGGGCAGCTTGCGGACGGCACGCTCGCGCTCGTCATGCCGGACCTCGGCGTCGACGCTGGCGACGATGCTTGCGACGATCTCGTCTTGAACCACGAAGATGTCGGCAACGGCACGGTCATAGCGCTGCGCCCAGATGCAGCGATTGCCGAGAGCGTCGATCAACTGCACCGTCACGCGCAACCGCTCGCCGGCACGGCGCAAGCTACCTGCCAGGGCGTACCGGACCGACAATTCCGTGGCGGCTGCCGAAGCCGTCTCCGGCCGTCCCGAAAACAACGCGCTCGATTGACGGGCGATCACCATGAATTCGCGCCGGCGCGAGAGCTCTGTGACGAGGTCCTCCGAAAAGCCCTCGGCCAGGAAATCCTGCCCCGGATCACCGCTGAGATCGGCGAATGGCAACACGGCGACCGCGAAACGGCCATCGACCGGGTCGGCCGCCAACGGTGCCGCAGGCTGTCGACTGTCGGCAGCGCGTGTGCCGCTTCCCGGCTGGAGCAGGGCGGCGGTCTCGTCCGAGATCGCAACGCCGAGTTCGCGAGCCAGGACCTCACGACAGCTCTGCAGCTGTGCGCTCGCCCGCGATTGCTCACCCGCCGCCAGATAGCTGCCGATGAGCACGCGCTGGCTGGCTTCGCGCAGCGGGTCGCGCGCGACCAGACGCTGCGCCAGATCGATCGCAGCCGCGAAGCGCCCGGCCTGCTCATGCATGGCGATGGCACGCTGGGCCGAACGCGCCGCGAGCCCGTCGCAACGCGTGCGCTCGAAAGAGAGCCAATCCGCGAAGCTCTCCGATGGTGGCACGACCCCCTCGAGCAGATCCGTCCGCAAGGCGAGCTGCAGGAATGCATCGTCCACGGCAGTTTCGCCTGCCGCCGCGGCAGCGAGGCGGTCGATGTCGATAGAGATGTCGACCGGCTTGAGCTCCACCATGTCGCGCTCGCCCCGGATGGTTTCAGCCCCGAGCACGGCTCGCAGAGCGGCGATCGCATTGCGCAGGCTGGCGCGGGCCTGCGCGTCCTGACGATCGCCCCAAAGAAGAGCGGCAAGCTTGTCACGCGAATGAGCGTGCCCGGCCGGAAGAGCGAGATAGGCCAGCAGCATCTCCGCCTTGCGCGTCGGTAGCACCGCTACAACGCCATCGGCGCGGCGCAGCTCGAAGCCGCCGAGCAATCCAAGCTCGACCGCCGCAGAGTTCCCGCACGCCCCGATCATCGGGCTCTCCATCGCCACGCCCCGCTCCCCGGGGGAGTTATTGCCGATTTACCGCAAGTTTCACGCTGCTTCCACGCCCGCCTGACACCTCCCCCCTAAGCCATGACCGAGCCGCCCGGCACCTCGCCGGTAGCGGTGGTCCCTCGGAGAACTCAGATGCGCATTCACGGAAACCAGCTGCTCTACCAGATTCACGGCCCGTTCCGGTATCCGGCAACCGGCGAGGCCCGCGCCCGTTCGCGGTGGCCGGCGGCGCTCGCCCGGCTGATCGACATGCTGGCGGATTGGCGCAAGCGCCATGCCCGGCACAGGCAGATCCGGCGAGCGACATTCGAGCTCGCTCGCTTCGACGATCGCATGCTCGCCGATATCGGCCTGACCCGCCTCGACATCGCCGCAGCCGCCAGCGGCATACCGCTGCGGGAGCGCGACCTGCCGGCCGAACCGCTGCAGGGCTGAACCGCCCATTCCCATTCCTCTTCGATGAAAGCGACGACCATGATCATCACCGATATCCGCGGCCAGGCCCTGTCCGGCGCCAGCCAGGACACCGCCCTCGCCTATTCCGCCGCCGTCCGTCAGTTCTCGATCTTCGCCAGCGACCCTGTTTCGGCGGCCGACCGGCTGATCGAGGCACAACCCAGCTTCGTCATGGCGCATGCGCTGAAGGCCTGGCTTTACCTGCTCGGCACCGCTCCGGCCGCCATCCCCGTCGCGCGCGCGGCGATCGAGGCCGCGGAGGGCCTGCCGGCAACGGTGCAGGAACGCGGCCATCTGGCGGCGCTCACACATCTTGCTGACGGGCGCTGGCACGAGGCCTCGCGCGTGATCGAGGATGTCGCGGTCGAGAACCCGCGCGATCTGCTCGCACTGATCGCCGGGCACCAGCTCGACTATTTCACCGGCAATGGCCGGTTGCTGAAAGATAGGGTTGCTCGTGCCCTGCCGAACTGGTCAGGCGACATGCCGGGGCGGCACGCGGTGCTGGCGATGCATGCCTTCGGACTGGAGGAGAACGGCCTCTATGAGCAGGCCGAACGCCAGGGTCGAGCCGCGCTCGCGTTAGAGGCTGGCGACGGCTGGGCCCGCCACGCCGTCGCGCATGTGCTGGAAATGCAGGGGCGCCACGACGAAGGCATCGCCTTCATGCGCGAGGACCTGCCGAGCTGGACGACCGACAGCTTCCTCGCCGTCCACAACTGGTGGCACCTGGCGCTCTACCATCTCGAACTGGGGCAGATCGACGAGGTTCTCGCCCTCGTCGACGGGCCGATCATGGGGGTAGCCATGCCGCAGATCATGGACCTGATCGACGCCTCGGCCATGCTCTGGCGGCTGCATCTGCGCGGCATCGATGTCGGGTCGCGCTGGCACAGGCTGGTCGAACGCTACCAGGCCGGCTGGAGCGCCGGCGGCTACGCCTTCACCGATTTCCACGCGGTGATGGCCTTCGTCGGGGCCGGCCGGCGGGACCTGGTCGAGCAGACGATCGAGCTTCAGGAGATCGCTCAGCTCGCGGCAGGCGACAATGCCGACTTCACTCGCGAGGTCGGCTATCCGCTGATGCGGGCTCTGAAAGCCTTCGGCGAGGGACGCTATGCCGAGACCGTCCGCCTGATCCGGCCGATCCGCAGCCTTGCCATCCGCTTCGGTGGGAGCAATGCGCAGCGCGATATCGTCGATCTCACTCTGATCGAGGCGGCGTTCCGCTCGGGCGAGCGCTCGCTCGCCCGAGCCTTGGCGGCCGAACGCGTAATGGCGAAGCACGACAGCCCGCTGGCCAAGCTGTTCGCCCGCCGCGCCGGCCTGAGCGGCTGCGCCGGCGAGAATTGCGCCTGCCCCCAGTGCACAGCCGGCATGGCAGCGTGACAACTCCGGCGCGAGGCATCTCCGCGCGGCAATCCTGGCAGCCGCACCTCGCGCCGTTCTCCACCCGGCCATGGCCGTCAAACCGGCCGCCATGCGCCCGCGCGATCGCGACGCAGATCTGCCGCCGACGGCCGTTCCGGCTCAGAACCGCGGAGGCCGCCTCTCGAAGAAGGCCCGGATGCCTTCCCGGAAATCCGCCGTCCCGGCATTGCTCGTGAAAGCCTGCTTCTCCAGATCGAGCTGCGCATCGAAGGAACCCTCGGCCGCCGCCTGGATCAGGGCCTTCGTCGCCTTGCCGGCAGCGAAGCTGCCCTGCACGAGCCGTTCGGCCATGGCTCGCGCCGCGGGCGCCAGCTCGCCATCCGGGACCACGCGATTGACAAGGCCGAGACGCAGCGCCGTCTCGGCATCCATCGCCTCGTTCAGCAACACGAATTCGAGCGCCCGGCGCGGACCGAGCAATTGCGTGAGCGACCATGTCGTGCCGCCATCGGGATTGGTTCCGAGCTTCGTATAGGCCGACAGGAAACTCGCCCCCTGGGCAGCGATCACAAGGTCGCAGGCCAGCGCCAGGCCGACGCCGCCGCCTGCCACCGGCCCCTGCACCGCCGCGATCACCGGCTGCGGCATGGCCTTGATCAGCCGCATCAACTTGTGAAAACGGTCGATGAGCAGCGCCGCCGTGGCAGGCGCCGCCGCGAGATCGGCATCGAAGCGCGAGAGATCGCCGCCCGCCATAAAGGATCGGCCAGCCCCGGCGAGAATCACGGCCCGGATGGTCGAATCCTCCGCAATCGGCGCAAAGGCGGCCACCAGCGCATCGGCCAGCGCCTCGTCCACGACGTTGAGCACCTTCGGCCGGTTCATCGTCACCGTCAGCACGGCGCCGTGCCGCTCCACGATGACGATGTCTTCGGCGGAACCTTGCATTGGCCTGTCGCCCGTCATGGTGTGTCGCCTTTCCAATCGCGCCCGCTCAGCCCGGCATCCGGGTGTCGTCGATGACCTTGCCGTCGTTCGGCAAGGCTCCCGGCTGCACGAACTCGACCTCTCCGCGCAGCTTCATCACGTCGCGCAGCGTCGCCGCCACGGCTTCGGCGAGCCCCGGCGAAGGCGAAGCGGTCTCGGCCCTGAGGCTCATCGCATCCGTTTCGCCGGCGCGCGTCACGACCAGCCGGCAACGGCCGAGCTCGGCATGGCGCGCGGCGATTGTAGCCACCTGCTCCGGGCGCACGAACATGCCCTTGACCTTGGCCGATTGGTCGGCCCGGCCGAGCCAGCCGCGGATGCGCCCGTTCGTCCGGCCGCAGGACGACGTTCCCGGCAGCATGGCGGTGAGGTCGCCGACGGCGAAGCGGATCAAGGGCTTCGCCGGATCGAGGATCGTGACCGCGATTTCGCCGACCTCTCCCTCCGCCACCGGATCACCCGTGCCCGGACGCAGAATCTCGACGATGATGTCCTCGTTCAGCACCAACCCTTCGCGCGCAGGCGTCTCATAGGCGATGATGCCGCATTCGGCGGTGGCGTAACATTGGTAGGCGTCGATGCCGCGCTCCCTGAACTGCGCCTGCAGCGACGGCGGAAAGGCGGCGCCCGAGACCACCGCCCGCTTCAGCGAGGAGACGTCCCGGCCACGCGCGGCCGCCTGATCGAGCAGGATCTTCAGGAAATCGGGCACGCCGGCATAGAGCGTCGGGCGATAGGTCTCGATCAGGTCGAGCTGCGCATCGGTGTTGCCCGGCCCGGCCGGGATCACCGCGCAGCCCAATGCCTGCGCGCCGGCATCGAAGCACCAGGCGCCCGGCGTCAGGTGATAGGAGAAGGTGTTGAGCACGATATCCCGCCGCGTCGCGCCGGCCGCCGTCAGGGCGCGGGCGACCCGCCAGGGGTCCGACTCGCGGCTCTCGGGCTCGAAAATCGGCCCGGGCGACATCATCAGGCGCCGATAGGCCGTGGGCGGCCAGTGCAGCAGACCGCCGAAGGGCGGCCTCAGCCGCTGGGTTGCCGAGAGGTCCGATTTGCGCAGGACGGGCAGGCGCGCGAGCGCGGCCCGGTCGGTCACCGCGGCCGGGTCGACCCCGCGCAAATGCCGGCGCCAGGTGGGCAGCCGCTGCGCGGCCGCCAGGACGACGGGCAGGCGCCTGACGAGGTCGGCTTCCCGACGCGCGGGCGGGCGGATCTCCAGACGGTCGTGATACTTCGCCATCAGCCCGCTCAGGCCAGCCAGCGCTTGCGGCGCCGGTAGTGCTTGACGGCGTGGTAGTCGACCTTCTGATGCCCGCCGAGATAGGCGTCGGCAACGTCCGGGTTGGCGCTCAGCACCGCGGCCTCGCCGCTCATCAGGATGCGGCCGTTCTCGATCAGATAGCCGTACTGGGCGATTTCGAGAGCGGCAGTCGCATTCTGCTCGACGAGCAGCACGGCGACGCCGTCGCGTTCGTTGACGCGGCGCACGATGTCGAAGATCTCGTCGACGAGGAAGGGCGCGAGCCCCAGGCTCGGCTCGTCGAGCATCAGCAGGCGCGGCTCGGTCATCAGCGCCCGCGCGATGGCCAGCATCTGCTGCTCGCCGCCAGACAAATAGCCGGACTCGGCCTTGGCGCGTTGGGCGAGGCGCGGAAAAGTCTCGAACATCCGGTCGATCAGGGCCGAGACATGGCCGCGGTCGCGATGCATGGTCGCAGCCGCGATCAGGTTCTCCTTCGGCGTCAGATGGCCGAAGACGCGGCGGCCCTCGAGCACATGGACGATGCCGAGGCGCACCCGATCGGGCGGGTCGACCGCGAGGATCGAGCGACCGTCGAAGCTGATCTCGCCGCGTGTGACCGCGCCGCGCTCAGGCTTGAGCAGGCCGGAGATCGATTTCAGCACCGTGCTCTTGCCGGCGCCGTTGGCGCCCAGCACCGCGACGAGCCCCTTCTCGGGCACCTCGATCGAGACGCCGCGCACGGCGAGGAAGACCTGATCGTAGACGATCTCGATATTGTTCAGCGCCAGCAGCGTCATCGGCTCACCTCGCAAGACGGGGCGGCGCCGGCAGGCGCCGCCCCGGTCAGCACTATTTCCCTGTCTTGCGGAACTCTTCCGAGTTGCGGCGGATTTCCTGCCAGACCACGTCCTGGTTCGCGGTGAACCAGTCGGACAACGGCACGAACTTCGCGCCGTCCCAGCGGGCGATGCGGCCCAGGCCACCGCCCTGATGGTCCTCCCGGGTGATGGTGGTCGGCGGCAGCAGGCCGTCGGCGGTGAAGTTGGTGATCGAGCGCAGGCCGTCATTGAGCCAGGGGCCGGTCACGGGGCCGTTCGGCGCCTTTTCGACGGCCTTGCGGACGCCTTCGACCATCAGCGTCGCCATCTGCACGCCGTAGTTGTAGTAAGCGGTACCGACCTTGTTCTCCGGCCCCGAGCCTTTGCTCTTGCCGACGACGTCGGCCAGGATGTCCTTGATCACCTTGGGCTCGCGGCCGCCGACGCAGGGTTCGACCTTCATCACGCCCTTGGCCGCATCGCGCCCCACCACATCCATGTCGGATTCGGAGAGCCATACGCTCGAGGAGACGCGGTCCATCGGCAGCCCGTTGCGCAGCGCCTCGGTGAGGGCGACCGTCTGGCCGACACCCGCGCCCCAGAAGATCACGAAATCCGGGCGCGCACGGCGCACCTGCGGCCAGATAGCCGACTGGTCGTTGCCGGGCGGCGTATAGGGGAAGACGGCGAGCTCGTAGCCCTCCTTCTGGGCCAGCACGTTGAGGATCGGCAGCGGTTCCTTGCCGAAGGGCGTGTCGATATGGACGAAGACGATCTTCTTGCCCTTCAGGCTGCCCTTCTCGGTCTTCTTGAACTGCTCGATGATCAGCCCGGCCTGCGTCCAGTAGTTGATCGACAGCGGCAGGACGAAGGGGAACACGGTTCCGTCTGCCGCGTCGCTGCGGCCGGAATAGGCCGTGATCATGTTGATCTTGTCCTCCAGGGCGCGCGGCACGAGCGCGCGCGCGACCGGCGTGGACAAGGGATCGATCAGAACGGCGCCCTCGCGCTTGCCGCGCTCATAGGCCTCGATCGCGCGCGGCAGGTCGTTCGCGTGATCGGTGATGTCGGTGACGATCTTGTAGCCACCGATCCCGCCGCGATCGTTGACAAGGGTAAAATAGTCGCGCTGCCCCTGGTTATATTCCGAGGTGACGAAGGTGTAGATGCGGGTGAAATCCTGCGCCAGCGTGAAGCGGACGATCTTTTCCTGGGCGAAGACCCGCGTGGACGATAATGCGGCCCCGGCGAGCGCGGCCGCGCCGGCGGTGACGAAAGAGCGGCGATCCATCGACATCATGTTCCCTCCAGCCCCGTTGTTGTTCAGATGCCGTCACCGCTGGGCGTGGCGGAACGGCCAAACGAGCAGGTAGTTGCGGAAGTTCGCGTAGATCTTGGCGAGACCGAGCGGCTCGTAGAGCAGGAAGCCGATCACCAGCGCGCCATAGGCCATCAGCGGCAGATGGGCGCGCAGGTCGATCGGCAGCGACAGGCCGAGCGTCCCGGCCGTGAAGCCGAGCAGATTGTTGAGGATGATGGGTGCGAACAGGATCAGCGCCGTTCCGAAGAACGGACCCAGCACGCTGCCGAGACCGCCCACGATGATCATCGCCAGGATCTGGACCGAGAGCTCGATATGGAACTGGTCCGGCGAGATCGCGCGCAGATAGGTCACCGCCAGCACCGAGCCGACGACGCCGCCGATGAAGGACGAGACCCAGAAGGCGAGCAGCTTGTAGCGGAAGGTGGAGATCCCCAGGATCTGCGCGGCGTAATCCTTCTCGCGCAGCGCCGCCAGCGCCCGGCCGAAACTGGTGCGCCTGACGTTGAGCATGAAGAGCGTGATGACGAAGCAGACGCCGAAGGCCAGGTAATAGGTCGGCAGGTCGCCCTGCAGCGGGATGCCGAGGAAGCGCACCGGCGGCACCTGCAGCGTCGCGAGCGAGCCGCCGCTGATCACCGACGAATGCGAGATGACGAAATCGACGACATACTGCATGGCGAGCGTCGCCATGGCGAGATAGATGCCCTTCATGCGCAGGGCCGCGCCGCCGAACATCGTGCCGATGGTCGCGCTGAGCAGGCCGCCGGCGATCATCGCGAATTCGAGCGGAACACCGAGGCGCACCAGATGCACCGAGCCATAGGCGCCGATACCCATCACCGCGCCATAGCCGAGATGGATCTGGCCGGACCAGCCCATCAGCAGGTTGAGGCCGAGCGCCGCCGAGGTCCAGATCAGCCAAGGCAGCAGATAGCCGGAGACATGGAGCCGGTCGAGCAGGAAGGGCGCCGCCAGCAGGAAGACGATGACCGCGATGATCAGCCCGCGGTCGAAGGCGAGCGGAAAGAGCTGGCGCTCGTCCTGATAACGCGTGTGGCGGATGCCGGCGCGACGGTAGAACACGTCAGACCCTCTCGATGTGATGGCGACCGAAGAGCCCGTGCGGCTTCAGGAGCAGCGTCACGAGGATGATGACTGCGGCGACCACGTCGCGCGAGCCGCCGCCGACGAGCGGGTCCAGCACGCCGGTGGCGAGGCTCTCGGCAACGCCGACGATGACCCCGGCGACGAGCACGCCCGGGATCGAGTCGAGCCCGCCCAGGATCGCGATAGCGAGCGCCTTGATCAGCAGGAGCGAGAGCGACCAGTCGATGCCCTGCGTGCTGCCCCAGAGTACGCCCGCCGCGGTGGCGGTGACGGCCGCGAGGCCCCAGGCGACGCCGATCGCCCGCTCGACCTTGATGCCGACGGACCAGGACGCCGTCTGATCGTCCGCCACCGCCCGCATCACCACGCCGAAGCGCGAGTTGAAGAAGACGAGCGACAGCACGATCAACGCCAGCGAGATCGAGCCGCCGATCAGAGTCGCCCGGTTGATCAGCAGGTCGCCGACGAAGAGCGGGGCCTGCGGTATGCCGATGTCGAGGCGCTTCACCGCCGCGCCGAAGATGCCGGGCAGAAGCCCGCGCAGCATGATCTCGACGCCGAGCGTCAGCATGATCGTCATGATCACCGGCTGGCCGATCATCCGGCGCAGCGCGATGCGCTCCATCAGCAGGCCGAAGCCGAACATGCCGACGAGCGCGGCCGGGATCGCCAGCCAGATCGGCAGCCCGACCAAGGTGGCGAGCGCCCAGGTGACGTAGCCGCCGGTCATGGCGATGGCGCCCTGGGCCAGGTTGGCCGTGCCGGACGTCTTGTAGATCAGCACGATGCCGAGCGAGACCAGCGCATACATCAGCCCGACGAAGACGCCGTTGGCCGAGAGTTCCGCGAGCAGGATCCAGTCCATCAGGCGACGACCTCGCTGATCTTCAGCGTCCGTCGGATCACGCCGCGCTCGCCGTTCTCATAGGTGATGGTGGCGTCGAACACGGTCTCGGTCGCACCGCCATAGAGCGCCTCGATCAACGAAGCGTAGGTGGTCTCGATCGTGTTGCGGCGCAATTTACGGGTGCGGGTGATCTCGCCGTCGTCCGCGTCGAAATCCTTGTGCAGGTTGACGAAGCGCCGCACGCGCAGCCCTTCCGGCTGCGTGCCGTTGACGTGCCTGACCACCTGCCCGATCAGCTCCTGCACCTGCGGCTTCTGCGAAAGCTCGGCATAGGAGGTATAGGAGACGCCGCGCTCCTCGGCCCAATGGCCGACGGCGTCGAAATCGATGCAGACGATCGCCGTCAGCTGGTCGCGCCCGGCGCCGATCACCGCGACATTGCGAATATAGGGACTGAACTTCAGCCGGTTCTCGATGAAGTTCGGGATGTAGCGCTCGCCGGAAGCGGTGCGCACCACTTCACTGACGCGGCCGAGCACGACGAGCTCGCCATCCTCGTCGACGCGCCCGGCATCGCCGGTGTGCAACCAGCCGTCGACCAGCGACTTGGCGCTGCTTTCGGGGTCATCGTAATAGCCGTCGACGACCGAGGCGGATCGCACCAGGATCTCGCCACTCTCGTCGATGCGGATCTCGCTGCCTTCCATCGGCCGTCCGACCGTGTGGAGCTTGACCTGCCCTTCGGTTTGCGCCGCCGTCAGCGCGCAGGTCTCGGTCTGCCCGTAGAACTGCTTCAGCCGGATGCCGAGCGCCCGGAAGAACAGGAAGGTGTCCTCGCCCAGCGCCTCGCCGCCGGTGAAGGCGCGCTCGGCCCGCCCCAGCCCGAGATGGTCGCGCAGCGGCGCATAGACCAGGGCATTGCCGACCGTGTCGAGCAGCTTCTCCTTCAGCGTCAGCGTGCCACCTTCGAGCCGCTTGCGCTCGAAGGCGACGGCCCGCTCCATCGTTGTCTCGAACAACCAGCGCTTGAACGGGGTGGAGTTCTTCATGCCGACCTGAACGCGGGTCAGCATCTGGTCCCAGGCACGCGGGGCCGCGAGATAGAAGGTCGGCGAGACCTCGCGCAGGTCGCGCAGCACGGTCTCCTGGCGCTCGGGGATGTTGATCGTCGCCGCCATCATCATGCCGGCGCCCAAGGTGAAGACGAAGTCGCCGACCCAGGCTGTCGGCAGATAGGCGTAAAGTTCCTCGTGCTTGTGGAAATAGCCGCTCGCCCCGGCATTGAGCAGCCCGCCGGTCACGTTACGATGGCGCAGCGGGATGCCCTTGGGCAGGCCGGTCGTGCCGGAGGAATGCAACAGCACGGAGATGTCGTCGGCCTGCGGCCCATCGACGAAGCGCCGGATGAGATCGGGCTCGCGCGCCAGCCGCTCGCGCCCCTTCGCCACCAGCGCGTCGAGCGACATCAGCCCACGCGGGTCGTAGCCGTCGAGCCCACGCTCGTCATCGTAGAGGATGGTCGCGACACGCCCGGTCGCTGCCCTGAGCTCCAGCAGCTTGTCGACCTGCTCCTGATCCTCGGCGATGCCGACGGCGGGAGCGCCGTGCCGCGTGGCGACGATCAGCTCCTCCAGCGGCACGTCCGGGAAGACCGGCGACGGGAAGGCCCGCAGCATGTTGGCGGCGAGCATCGCGTAATAGAGCCGCGGCCGGTTGTCGCCGATCACGGTCATCGCGGCATCGGCGACCAGCCCGACCTCTTCCAGCCCTGCCGCCATGGCGGCGATCTCGTCAAAAACCTCGCGCCAGTTCTGCTCCTGCCAGATGCCGTAGCGCCGCTCGCGGAAGGCGACGCGGTCGCCGAACTCGGCGGCGTTGCGGGCGAGCGCCGCGATCAGCGTCGCCGGTTCGCCATTGGCGGCGATCGGCCAGCGGGCCGCCTCCCCCATCCTGCCTGGCGCCGCCGTCATGCCTTGCCCCCAGCCTGATGGCGCTTGGCGGCACGCTCGCCGAGATAGGCGCTGACCACGCTCGGATGCGAGATCGCCGCCTGCGGCTCACCCTCGGAGATCACCTCGCCATAGCTCAGTACGACGACGCGGTCGCAGATCGAGGTCACGACGTCCATGTGATGCTCGATGATCAGGATGGTGACGCCGCGGGCTTCACGCGCGTCGAGGATGAAGCGGGCGATATATTCCTTCTCCTCCTGGTTCATGCCGGCCATCGGCTCGTCCAGGATCAGCAGGCGGGGCTCGGCGACCAAAGCGCGCGCCAGCTCGACGCGCTTCTGCAGGCCGAGCGGAATGACCTCGACCGGCTCGTCGCGGATATCCTGGAGCTGCATGAACTCGATCATCTCTTCGACGACGCGCCGGTGCGCCAGCTCCTCGCGCTCCGCCCACCACCAGTAGAACAGCGCCCCGAGCGCGCTCGGCTTCATATGGGTGTGGCGGCCGATCAGGATGTTGTCGAGAACGCTCATGCCCTTGAACAAGGCGAGGTTCTGGAAGGTGCGGGCGACGCCGCGAGCGGCGACGCGATGCGGCTTCAGCGCCGTGACGTCCTCGCCGAACAAGGTCACCTTACCGGCATTGGGCGGGTAGAAGCCGGTGATGACGTTGACCATGGTGGTCTTGCCCGAGCCGTTCGGGCCGACGAGGCCGAGGATCTCGCCCTGGCGGACGTCGAGCGAGACGCCCTTCAATGCCCGCAGGCCGCCGAAGACGCGCTCGATGCCGGTGCAGGAAAGCGCGACCGGACGATCCTGAACCTCATTCATTCGAGAGGCCCGCAGCAGTCGCAAGGAAGGACCGGAGACCGGCGCGGACACCGGTGAAACGGCGGCCGGAACATCCCCTTCCGAGGCCAGGGCCCACGGCATCGACCACAGCATCTGCGGGCGCTGGGCGCGCAGGTCGCGCGGCCGAGCGAACGGCTTCTACTCCCACGGCATCCTCCCCGGCTGCGCCAGCTTGTTATCTCTGTCAGCGTCAGCTCGATGCAGCTAATGAATACAATTCATCTTAGGCTGTCAACTCTTTCGCCGACCGGATTTCACCCATCGGCAACCGCGTTTTCGCACCATCCGGCCCGGCGTGCCTCGCCTGGAAGCATGACGCAACATTTGCCAGCGACACGATGAAGCGGGCTCAACCCACCGGCTCGACGACGGCCCGGCACGACAGGCGCGCAGCGCCCGCCAATGCCCCTTCGTATTCGGCCGCCAGCCTCCGGCAGAGATCGGCCGCCGGGGGCAGATCGCGGATCGCGCCGACGCCCTGCCCTGCCGCCCAGATATCGCGCCAGGCCTTCGCTTCCGCCGCGCCGAAATCCAGGCTCGCCGGCTTGCTGAAATCGTCCGGGTCGCGCCCCGCCGCCAGAATGCTCGGGCGCAGGAAATTGCCGTGCACGCCGCTGATCGCCGGGGTGTAGACGATGTCGGCGGCCGACGCGTCGAGCAGCATGGTGCGCAGCGCTTCGGGCGCCATGCTCTCCCGCGTCGCCATGAAGCGCGTGCCGAGATAGGCCATGTCGGCGCCCGCCATCAGGGCCGCTGCAACCTGTGCGCCGTTGCTCAGCGCCCCGCCGAGCACGAGCGTGCCGTCGAAGATGCGCCGAATATCGGCCAGCGCCGCGAACGGGTTGAGCGGGCCGGCGTGCCCGCCGGCGCCGGCGGAGACCGCGATCAGCCCATCGACGCCGGCATCGGCCGCCTTGGCCGCGAAGGCCAGCGTCGTCACGTCGTGGAACACCAGGCCACCATAACCGTGCACCGCCTTGATCAGGTCGCGATCGAGGCCAAGCGAGGTGATGACCAGCGGCACCTTGCGATCGACGACCGCCGCGAGATCGGCGGCGAGCCGTGGATTGCTGCGGTGGAGAACCAGATTGACGCCGAACGGCGCAGCATCACGCGCCTCGTCGAGCCGCCCGGCGATCTCGTCCAGCCAGTCGATGAAGCCGGCGGTGGTGCGCTGGTTGAGTGCGGGGAAGCTGCCGACGACGCCATTGCGGCAGCAGGACACAACAAGATCCGGCCCCGAAATCAGGAACATCGGCGCGGCGATGACGGGGACGTGCAGGCGCCCGGCGAAAGCGGCAGGCAACGGCAATGGCTCCTCCTCCGAAAACTGCGACGAAGCGATGCGGGCGCTCATCCGGCAAAACGCAACCAGCGGCCACGCGCTTGCTTGAGATCCCTCGATGATGAATGGTATTTATTAGCGTCGTCATGCCGGATTCGCGGCAAGCCGACCGCCCTCCCCGGCGGCACCCTGCCGCCTCGCCTCAGCAAGGATCGCCGATGTCGCCCCGCAGCGCCCTGAAGCGACAGGTCAACCGGCTCCCGCCGGAACGCCGGATCTCCGACATCATGGCCGCGGCCAAGGAGGTCTTCGCGGAGAAAGGCTATAACGACGCGCTGATCACCGACATCGCGCTGCGCGCCGGCGTGGTCGAAGGCAGCATCTACCGCTTCTTCGCCAACAAGCGCGAATTGCTGATCAAGGTCGTCGAGCACTGGTTCGAGCAGATGCTGCGCGACGATGCCGAGCAGTTCGCCGCGGTGCGCGGGAGCTGGAACCAGATCCGCTTCATCGCCTACAACCACCTCGTCTCGATCCACCGCGACCCGGCGCTGTCGCGCCTGATGTTCCAGGAGATCCGCACAGCCCCCGACTATCGCGGCTCGCACCTGTTCGAGCTGAACCGCGCCTACACTCAGCGCATCGTCGATGCGGTGAAGGCCGGCATCGCGGCAGGCGAGCTGCGAGCCGAGATCTCGCCGAGCCTGGTCCGCGATCTGGTCTTCGGCTGCATCGAGCATCGCACCTGGGCCTTCCTGCGCGGCGAAGGCGATTTCGACCCGGCCGAGATGGCGGATGCGATCACCAATCTGGTTCACCACGGGCTGTCGTTCGGGTCGGCGCCATCGCCGATGGAAAACGTGATCGCCCGGCTGGAGACGGCCACGGCCCGGCTGGAAGCAGCCGCCGCGATCGCGCCGGCAAAACCCGGGTCGCGGGCCGGCTAAGACTCCACCCCCTTCAGCATTCATCCGGAGGAGCCGCTGCGGCCCGGTCCGTCGAAGAAGGCCGGGCGCGGGATCGTCCAGGTCTCGCCCCAGAGCTGCGCCCCACCGGCGACGTTGAGCACCTCGCCTGTGACATAGGCCGCAGCCGGCCCGCAGAGATAGGCGCAAGCCTCCGCCACCTCCCAGGTCGTCGCAGTGCGCATCATCGGGTTGGAGCGCGGATAGGCCTTGATCATCTGCGGATCGTAGACGCGCCAGCCGGGGGTCTCGATCGCGCCCGGCGCGATGCAGTTCACCCGGATGTCGAGCGGCGCCCATTCCACCGCCAGCGCCTGGGTCAGGCCGACCACGCCGGCGCGCGCCGCGATCGTATGGGCGACGCCATGCAGGCCCTGGCGCGTCACCACCACGATCGAGACGATGCTGCCAGGGCGTTTGGCGTCGCGCCAGCGCCGGGCGGCCTCCTGCATCATGTACCAGGTGCCGTTGAGGTTGGTATCGACAACGGCATTCCAGCCCTTCGTCGAAAAATCGATCGCGGCCTGCGGAAACTGGCCGCCGGCGCTGTTGACGAGGATGTCGATGCCCCCGAACTCGGCAGCGATCCAGTCGTGCAGGGCCGCGATCGTCGCCGGATCGCGCACATTCACCGCCTTGCTCGCCGCCTGCAACCCGGCCGCGCGCATCGCCTCGACCGCGGCGGCAAGCTTGCCCTCATCGCGCCCGGCAACGATCACCTGCGCGCCGAGCCGGCCGAGCAGCCAGGCCGTGGCGCGGCCGATGCCACCGGCACCGCCGGAGATCAGAACGATGCGGCCGGCGAACGCATCCGACGCATAGACCGTCGGCAGGGTGGCGAGATCGGCATCGACCAGCCCCAGTTCGCTCGGATCGACAACCGGCTCAGCCATGGCGATCCATCCCCTTCAGCAATTCGCCGGCGATGATCATCTTGCGCACCTCGGTGGTGCCGGCGCCGATCTCGAGCAGCTTGGTGCTGCGGAAGAGCCGATTGATCTCGGATTCCCAGATATAGCCGCTGCCGCCATGGACCTGCACCGCCCGGTCGAGCACATCGTGGCAGGCCTGGGCGGCATACATCACCGAGGCCGCGGTCAGGCGATGGATATCGCCGCGCCCACCGCCGCCGATCTCCAGCGGAGCCGCCTCGGCCAATGTGCGATAGCTGAAGCTGCGCATGGTCTCGACCAGCACATACATCTCGGCCAGCATCGACTGGACCATCTGGAAGGCGCCGATCGGCTTGCCGAACTGCTTGCGCGTCTTGGCGTAATCGATCGAAAGCTCGAGCGCCCGCTCCGCGACACCCAGGCAGAGCGGCGAGATCATCGCGCGCTCGAGATCGAGCCCGCTCATCACGATGGATACGCCCTGGTTTTCGGCACCGACGAGATTGGCAGCCGGAACGCGGCAATCCTCGAACAGCAATTCGGCGGTCGGACTGCCGCGATAGCCCATCTTGGTGAGCTTCTGCGCGACCTTGAAACCGGGATAGTCCTTCTCGACGATGAAGGCGGAAATGCCGTGGGCACCCCGCTCCTTGTCGGTCTTGGCGTAGACCAGCAGCACGTCGGCAACCGGGCCGTTGGTGATGAAGATCTTGCTGCCGTTGAGAATGTAGTGGTCGCCGTCGCGTCGCGCCGTGGTGCGCATCGAGCCGAGCGCATCGGAGCCGGCGCCCGGCTCGGTCAACCCAAGCGCGCCGACCTTTTGCCCGGAGCACAGGTCCGGCAGGTATTTGCGCCGCTGCTCCTCGTTGCCGTTGCGGTAGATGTTGTTGGCGCAGAGATTGTCGTGCGCGACGACGGAGAGCGCCAGGGCGTGGTTCCAGCGGCTGAAGCCCTGCACGACGAGCCCGGCCTGAAGCAGGTCGAGCCCCGCCCCGCCATATTGCTCGGGGATCGTCGCGCCGAGAAAGCCGCTGGCACCGATCTGCCGGAAGGCCTCGCCCGGCCACCATTCCTCGTCGTCCATGCGCTGCGACAAGGGATAGAGCTCGGCGCGGGCGTAGCGATCCGCCCCATCGAGGATGGCAGCCTGCTCCTCGTCGAGGCCGAAGGCGTGGGCACGGTTGCTACCGTTCACGGTATTCACGTCGATCTCCTCCCTCGCCTCGTCACGCGATGGTGCGGGCCATCGAGCCATTCGGCTCTGCTCTTGTTATTGAATGTACTTCATCAGCGGCACAAGCCGCTGTCAACCTGAGCCTGTCGCCGCAAAATCAGAATTTTGGTTTTCGCACCTTTTGGCACCCCGGATCCCGCAAACGACTATTGACACGCCAAATGAATTTAAATCATTTATTCGGTGAAGGCTCCTTCAGCGAGCCGCGCAGGGACGGAAACCGTGAGCGAAGAGGTCATCACCCGACGCGAGGGCGCGGCGCTGATCGTCACGATCAATCGCGAGAGCCGCCGCAACGCCCTGAACGAAGCCGTGGCGGCCGGCATCGTCGCCGCCCTCGACGAGGCCGAGGCCGATCCGGCGATCCGCGCCGTCGTCCTCACCGGCGCCGGCGACAAGGCCTTCTGCGCCGGCGGCGACCTCAAGCCCAACGCCGACGGAACGCCTTTCACGATCGAGGCGGCAGACCCCCGCCACTACGTCGCGCATCTCCTGCGCCGCATGGATGCCTGCCGCCTGCCCCTGATCGCTCGGGTCAACGGCCACGCGCTGGCAGGCGGCTTCGGTCTTGTCTGCGCCTGCGATCTGGTGGTGGCGCGGGAGGACGCCCTGCTCGGCGTCACCGAGGTCAAGGTCGGCCTCTTCCCGATGATGATCCTGCCCTATCTAATGCGGGTCCTGCCCTACCGGCGGCTGATGGAGCTTTGCCTGACCGGCGAGACGATCGCCGCGGGCAGCGCCGAGGCCAGCGCGGTGGTGAACTATGCCGTTCCGGCCGCGGAACTCGATGCCAAGACGGGCTGGCTGCTGGCCCGCCTCGTCGACAAATCCCCGACCGGCATCCGGCTCGGCAAGCAGAGCCTCGCCAAGATCCGCGAGATGTCGACCGACGCCGCGCTGGAATATGCGCAGTTCATGCTGGCAAACATGGCGCGCACCGAAGATGCGCGCGAAGGCTTCGCGGCCTTCGCCGAAAAGCGGCCGCCGGCCTGGACGGGACGCTGACCATGCCCGGACGCGATAGCATCAGGATCGGTTGCGGCGCCGGCTTCTGGGGCGACAGCCCGGAGGGGCCGCGCCAGCTCGTACGCCTCGGCAAGATCGACTATCTGGTGCTCGACTATCTGGCCGAGATCACCATGTCGATCCTCGCCCGGATGAAGGCGAAGAACCCGGCGCTGGGCTACGCCACGGACTTCGTCTCGCTGGTGATGAAGCCGCTCGCCCGCGAGATCGCCGAGAAGCGCATCCGTGTCGTCACCAATGCCGGCGGCGTCAACCCGCAAGCCTGCCGCGACGCGCTGCAGGCGGTGTTCAAGGAGGCCGGGGTCGATCTGAAGGTCGCCGTCGTCACTGGCGACGACCTCTCCGACAGGGCCGAGGAATTCCGCACCGCCCGCACGGCCGAGATGTTCTCGGGCGCGCCTTTCCCCGACCGGATCGCCAGCATCAATGCCTATCTCGGCGCCTTCCCGATCGCCGCCGCGCTCGATGCCGGCGCCGATGTGGTGGTGACGGGCCGCTGCGTCGATTCCGCCGTGGTGCTGGGGCCGCTGATCCATGAATTCGGCTGGACGCCGAAGGACTACGACCGCCTCTCGGCCGGCAGCCTTGCCGGGCACATCCTCGAATGCGGCACCCAGGCGACCGGCGGCATCGTTACCGACTGGCGCGACGTCGCGGGCGACTGGGCCGATATGGGGTTCCCCATCGCCGATTGCCGGGCCGATGGCAGCTTCGAAATCGGCAAGCCGGACGGAACCGGCGGCCGGGTCAGCCCCGCCACGGTGGCCGAGCAGATCGTCTATGAAGTCGGCGACCCCGCCGCCTACATGCTTCCCGACGTCTGCTGCGACTGGTCGCAGGTCCGGCTCGAAGCCTCAGGTCCCGACCGGGTCCGCGTCTCGGGCGCATGCGGGCGGGCACCGTCCGCAAGCTACAAGGTCAGCGCGACCTATGCCGACGGCTATCGCTGCGCCGCCACGATGATGATCGTCGGCACCGATGCGGCCGAGCGTGCCGGGGCCGTGGCGAAGGCGATCCTCGCTCGCTCCTCCCGGCTCATCCGTGAAGCCGGCTTCCCCGAGTTTCAGGAAAGCTCGACCGAGGTCCTCGGCGCCGAGGCGAGCTATGGCGCCAACGCCCACGTCGAAGCCCGGGAGGTCGTGCTCAAGATCGGCGTCCGCCACGCCACGAAGGAAGCGCTCGCGATCTTCGCCCGCGAGATCTACCCGGCCGCGACGGCAATGGCCCAGAGCCTCACCGGCTTCGCCGGCGGTCGCCCGGAACCGCAACCGGTCGTCCGGCTGTTCTCTTTCCTCGTCGACAAGGCCCAGGCTCCGGCTCGCGTGGAGATCGGCGGCACGGCCGTCCCGGTCGTCCTGCCGGCGCAGGCCGCCCCTGCCGAGCAGGCGCACGGCGCGGCCGCCGCGCCCGTCGCCGAAGCGTTCGATGGCGCGATGGCCAGCCTCCCGCTCGTCGCGCTCGCCTTCGGGCGCAGCGGCGACAAGGGCGACATCGCCAATATCGGCGTAATCGCGCGCGACCGCCGCCTGCTGCCCTGGCTGCGCCGGGTGCTGACGCCCGAACTGGTCCGCGCCTACTTCGCCCACCATGTCGAGGGCGCGGTCGAGCGCTTCGAATGGCCGGGGCTCGGCGGCTTCAATTTCGTGATGCACCGGGCGCTCGGCGGCGGCGGCATCGCTTCGCTGCGCCACGACCCGCAGGGCAAGGCCATGGCCCAGGTTCTGATGAGCCTGCCGGTGCCTGTTCCCGCGGCATGGCTTGCGCCCGACGGCTCGCTGGCCGCACTCCCGAAGACGGACGAACGCGCATGACTCCTCACCCGGAAAGCCGGCAGCGGACCGTTCCGTTCCGCAAGGTCCTGATCGCCAATCGCGGCGAGATCGCCTGCCGCGTCATCCGCACCTTGCGCGAGATGGGCATCGGCTCGGTTGCGATCCACCATGCCGTCGAGGCGCGTGCACGTCATGTGCGCGAGGCCGACGAAGCGATCGAGATCACCGGCGAGACCCCGGTCGCGGCCCATCTCGACATCGCCCAGATCGTGGCCGCCGCCCGCGCCTGCGGGGCCGAGGCGATCCATCCGGGCTACGGCTTCCTGTCGGAGAATGCGCGCTTCGCCCGCGCCGTCGCCGAGGCCGGGCTCGTCTTCATCGGTCCGGATGCGGATTCGATCGCGCTGATGGGCGACAAGATCTCCGCACGGCAGTTCGCCGCCGAGCACGGCGTGCCGGTCGCGCCCTCGGTTCTGCCGACCGAGGACCTCTCCGAATTCACCCGCCGTGCCGGCGAGATCGGCTTTCCACTGCTGATCAAGGCGGCGGCGGGCGGCGGCGGCAAGGGCATGAGCATCGTGCGCTCGGCGGACGAGCTGGAGGATGCGGCACGCCTCGCCTCCAGCGAGGCGCAACGCTATTTCGGCGATGGCCGGGTCTATGCCGAGCTCTTCGTCGAGCGCCCCCGCCATATCGAGGTGCAGGTATTCGGGGACGGCGCGGGCGGCGCCATCCACCTCTTCGAGCGCGAATGCTCGGTGCAGCGCCGCTTCCAGAAGATCATCGAGGAGGCACCGGCCGCGAACCTGCCGGCCGCCTTGCGCGACGAGATCTGCGACTCCGCCGTCCGCCTGGCGGCCGCCGCGAATTATCGCAATGCCGGCACGGTCGAATACATCCTCGGAGCCGATGGCCGCTTCTTCTTCCTCGAGATGAACACGCGGCTGCAGGTCGAGCATCCCGTCACGGAAATGATCACGGGCCTGGACCTCGTGCGCCTGCAGCTCGAGATCGCGGCCGGGCATGGGCTGCCGATGACGCAGGATGCCGTGACGGCCAATGGCCATGCCATCGAATGCCGCATCTGCGCCGAGGACCCGGAGCACGACTTCCTGCCCGAGACCGGCACGATCCTGCATCTCGGCGTACCGCAGGCGCCCTATCTGCGCTTCGAGAACGCGTTGGACCGTGGCCAGCGCATCACCGCCGATTTCGACCCGATGCTGGCGAAGCTCGTCGTGCACGGCCCCGACCGGGGCAGCGCCACCGAGCGCGCGATCGCGGCACTGCACGATCTCGCATTGCTCGGGGTGACGACCAATATCGACTATCTCGCGCGCCTGCTCGGCCACCCCGCCTTCGCATCGGGCGACCTGCATACGGGGTTCATCGCCCAGCATGGCGCGGCGCTTGCGGCCGGGCCGCTGGGGGAAGCCGAGCAGGACCGGGCCTTGATCGCCGCGGCGCTGGGCCTGCGCAGCTTCCGCGACCTCGTCTTCGACGTTCCCGAGCCGCACGCCTCGATCGGGCTCTGGAGGAACTGACCATGGCCTTCAAGCTCGAACTCGGCGGGAAGACCCACGCGCTGACCATCCTCGCACGCCGGCCGCATCTGATCGTCAGCGTCGACGGGCGCCGCTACGAAATCGCGGACGCCGGCGAGGCAGCCGACGGCGAACGCCTGTTCACGCTCGCCGGGAAAACGATCCGCGCCGCGCGTGCCGAGACCCTGGACGGCGCCCTCGTCCGCATCGACGGCCGCAGTTTCGCGATCCGGCGCGTCGACGCCGCGGCCGAAGCCTCGGCCGGCGGCGGCGCCCATGTCGTGCGCGCGCCCATGCCGGGAATCGTCGTCGCCGTGCACAAGGCGGCGGGAGACCATGTCCGGCGCGGCGAGACCGTGATCACCATCGAAAGCATGAAGCTGCAGATGAAACTCGATGCGCCGCGCGACGGCGAGATCAGCGAGATCGGCGTGCGGCCGGGAGAAGGCTTCGACAAGGACGCCATCCTCGCCCGCCTCGCCGCTCCGGCGGCGGAAGGCTGAGCCATGTCCAGACTGCAATCCTCGATCAACACCGCCTCGGCCGAGTTCCGCCGCAACGAGGCCCATAACCGCCGCATCGTCGCGGAATTCCGGCAGAAGCAGGAGGCCGCGCGCCATCAGCGGCCGCAGCGCGACCTCGACCGGCTGACCCGCCAGAAGAAACTGCCGCCACGACAGCGGATCGAGCTGCTGCTCGACCCTGGCACGCCCTTCCTCGAACTCTCGTCGCTGGCCGGGAACATGGCCTATGGCGGGGAATCCCCCTCGGCGAGCTCGATCGTCGGCATCGGCATGGTCTCGGGGCGCGAAGTCGTCATCCGTGCCGACGACCCCACCGTGAAGGGCGGCGCCTGGTATCCTCTGACCGTCAAGAAGATCGTCCGCGCGCTCGATATCGCCATGGAGAACCGGCTTCCGGTCGTGCATCTCTGCGATTCCGCCGGCGGCTTCCTCCAGCTCCAATCCGAGCTGTTTCCGGACCGCTACATGGGCGGGCGCATCTTCCGCAACCAGTCGGTGCTGTCGAAGATGGGCGTGAAGCAGCTTGCGCTCGTCTTCGGCCATTGCACCGCCGGTGGCGCCTATATTCCCGGCCTGTCGGACTACAGCGTCATCGTCCGCGGCACGGGCGCGGTCTTCCTCGGCGGGCCGCCGCTGGTGAAGGCGGCCACGGGAGAGGATGTCAGCGTGGAGGAGCTTGGCGGCGCAGACATGCACACCAGCGTCTCCGGCTCCTGCGACTACCCCGCCGACAGCGAGGAGCACGCCATCGAGATCGGGCGCGAGATCGTCTCGCAATGGGACCGCCTGCCCCGCTGGGACATTCAGCGCCAGACACCGGAAGAGCCCTTCTACGACCCGGCCGAGATCTACGGAATCGTCCCCGACGACATCAAGAAGGCCTTCGACATGCGCGAGATCATCGCCCGCATCGTCGATGGCAGCCGCTTCCACGAATACCAGCCGGCCTATGGCACGACGCTGGTCTGCGGCTTCGCCAACATCTGGGGCTACAAGGTCGGGATCCTCGCCAATAACGGCGTGCTCTTCAACGACTCCTCGCTGAAGGGCGCGCATTTCATCGAGCTCTGCAACCAGAACAACACGCCGCTGGTCTTCCTGCAGAACATCACCGGCTACATGGTCGGGCGCGAATACGAGCGGCGCGGGATCACCAAAGACGGCGCCAAGATGATCATGGCGCAGAGCTGCTCGCGGGTGCCGAAATTCACGGTGATGTGCAACGGCTCCTTCGGCGCCGGCAATTACGGCATGTGCGGCCGTGCCTTCGACGGGCGCCTCCTGCTCTCCTGGCCGAACCACCAGATCGGCGTGATGGGCGGCGACCAAGCGGCGAACACGCTGGCCGAGGTCAAGGCCAACCAGATGCGCCGCAATGGCGGCTCGGTCGACCAGAACGAGATCGACCGTCTGTGGGAGGATACGCGCCGCGCCTATCAGGAACAGCTCTCGGCCTATTACTCGACCTCCGAGCTGTGGGACGACGGCATCATCGACCCGCTCGACACCCGCAACGCGCTGGGCGTCGCGATCTCGGCCTCGCTCAATGCGCCGCTCGGCCCTCCGGGCTACGGCGTCTTCCGGTTTTGAGGAGCCCGAACCGTGTCAGAGCCGATCCGCTTCTATCTCGATTTCGCCTCGCCCTATTCCTATTTCGCGCTGGCGCCGCTGCAGAAACTGGCGCTGGCGCATGGCCGCCCCCTCGAATTGCGGCCGATCCTGCTCTGGGCCGTGTTCAAGCAACAGGGCGTCGAGAATCCGCTGGGGAAGCCGGCGCGCCGTGACTACTTCCTGCAGGACGTCGCCCGCTCGGCCGCATTCTTCGACGTGCCGTTCCGGATTCCCGAACCGCTGCAGATCTCGGCCCATCTCGCGGCCCGGCTGTTCCATGCCCGAACCGCTGTTGCGTCGGAAGTGGGACCGGCCCTCGCCGCAGAGATCTTCGAGAGCTTCTTCGTCAAGGGTCACGACATCACCAAACCAGAGGTGCTGGCCGCCCTGCCCAGCCTCGCCGGGCTCCCTGCCGATACGGTCCGGGAGATGATCGAGGGAGCGACCGGACGCGAAAGGCTGGCAGCGGCAATCGATGAGGCCAGTACGGCGGGCGTCATCGGCGTCCCCTTCGTCACGCTTGACGGGGAGAGCTTCTTCGGCGCCGATCGCCTGCCCCAGATCGCCTGGCGTCTGGAGAGGCAACACAGCACTGCCGGCACGGCGGCGCGGCCCTGAGGGCAAGAGGAGGACTGGCAATGGCGGCCGAGAGCCTGGACGCTGCCCTGAAGGCAACCGCGCATATCGATGCCGACTCGGCAGCGATCCGCGATTTTGCCGCGGCCCATGCGGGTGACGGCCCGCCGCGCGAGCAGGCAATCCGCCTCTACTACGCCGTCCGCGACGCCGTGCCTTACGATCTGCGCTATTTCGGGATCGAGGAGGAGATCTTCACCGCCTCGCATTGCCTCGCCTCGGCCGGTTCCTTCTGCGTGCCGAAGGCGCTGACGCTTGCCGCCACGGCCCGTGCCGCCGGCATCCCTGCCCGCATCGGCTTTGCCGATGTACGCAATCACCTGGCCTCGCCGCGCATTCTCGAACTGATGGGCAGCGACGTCTTCCGTTGGCACGCCTACACGCTGCTCTTCCTCGACGATCGCTGGGTCAAGGCGACGCCGGCCTTCGATCTCGGCTTCTGCGCGCAGTTCGGCGTCGAGCCGCTCGAATTCGACGGGCAAACGGATTCGATCTTCCACCCTTTCGATACGAGCGGGCGCCAGCACATGGAGTATGTGCTGGATCGCGGCGCCCATGACGACCTGCCGTTCGAGGCCTTCCGCCGCGACATGCAGGACAACTACCCTCGCCTGATCGCGGCCATGGCGGCCGAGCGGGAACGCCGGGCCGCATCCGCCCAACCCCAGACAGCACAGGAAGCCAAGCCATGAGCGAAGCCGTCTTCATCGTCGGCGCGGCGCGGACCGCGATCGGCAGCTTCGGCGGTTCGCTCGCCGGTCATACGCCGGCTGCCCTCGGCGCGCTGGTCACCCGCGAAGCGCTGAAGCGCGCCGGACTGGCGCCCGGGGACGTCGGGCATGTCGTCTTCGGCAATGTGATCCCGACCGAGCCGCACGACGCCTATCTCGGCCGCGTCGCCGCCGTGCAGGCCGAAATCCCCGTCTCCGTTCCGGCGCTGACGCTGAACCGCCTGTGCGGCAGCGGCGTGCAGGCCATCGTCTCGGCCGCGCAGTCGATCATGCTCGGCGATGCCGATACGGCCGTCGCCGGCGGTGCCGAGGTGATGAGCCGCGCGCCGCATTACCTGACGGTCGGACGCTTCGGCCAGCGGCTCGGCGACACGACGATGCTCGACGGGCTGACCGGGGTGCTGACCGACCCGTTCGGGAACGGCATCATGGGCATCACCGCCGAGAACGTCGCCGACGCATATGGCATTTCGCGCGAGGACCAGGATGCCTTCGCCGCCGAGAGCCAGCGCCGGGCCGGCGCTGCCCGGGCAGCCGGGCATTTCACCGACCAGATCCTGCCGGTCGAGGTGACGCGCGGCCGCAACCAGATCGTTTTCGATGCCGACGAGTATCCCAAGCCGGAAACGACGGTGGAAAGCCTCGCCAAGCTGCCGACCGTCTTCAGGAAGGGCGGCTCCGTCACCGCCGGCAACGCCTCCGGCATCAATGACGGCGCGGCGGCAATCGCACTGGCCTCGGAACGCCACGTCCGTGCAGCAGGTCTTCAGCCGCTGGCGCGGATCGTCGGCTACGCCCATGCCGGCGTCGAGCCGGGCCTGATGGGCATCGGCCCGATCCCGGCGGTCAAGGCCCTGCTCCAGCGGACCGGCCTGTCGATCGGCGACTTCGACGTGATCGAGTCGAACGAAGCCTTCGCGGCTCAGGCGCTCGCGGTCTCCCGCGACCTCGGCATGGATCCGGAGATCACCAATCCGGATGGCGGCGCCATCGCGCTCGGGCACCCGGTC
Organism: Hyphomicrobiales bacterium; assembly: GCA_930633495.1. Classification (NCBI taxonomy): domain Bacteria; kingdom Pseudomonadati; phylum Pseudomonadota; class Alphaproteobacteria; order Hyphomicrobiales; species Hyphomicrobiales bacterium. The sequence goes on from CAKNFJ010000001.1 coordinate 712,449, forward strand.
GGAGCGACCGGCGCCATCCTGACGGTCAAGACCGTCTCGCATCTGCGCCGGACCGGGGGGCGCTACGGCCTCGTCACCATGTGCATCGGCGGCGGGCAAGGCATCGCGCTCGCGGTCGAGCGCCTGTGACGACGGCGGTGCGAGGCCGCGGACCATCGCACCAGATCGACCAGCGAATCGAGATCGAGCCCAGCCGGGAGCCGAATCAGGCCGCCGCCACGGTCCGGCCCCGACGAGCGCAGCTCCTCAGTGCCGTCGCTTTCCGGGAGACGGGCAGTTGTTCCGATCGCTGAACTCGTTCAGCGCGCCGAGCTCCCTGACGACGTCGGCGCGGCGTGCCGCCTCCTCCGACGACAGCCCGACATCGGAGGTGCGCGCCGCGCCACGCCCGCCGGCGCGGCGCACCTTGCGGTTGAAGGCGTCGTTCTCGGCAGCCAGCGGCACGATGCGCTGGCGCGCTTCGCTGCACGAGGCGGCTGCCGGCGGAGCAACCTTGGCCTGCTCGACGGTCTGGCAACCGGCAAGTCCAGCCGCCGCGAGAAGGGCCACGAGATGAATACGGATCATAGTCTGCTCCTGCCATGCGCACTCACGCCGAAGCAAACGGCTAGCGCGTTCCACCCGAATAAGCGAGAGGCGAGAACGGGGTTGTATCCCAGATCACGCCAAGGATGACCGCATGGTCCCGTCAGATCCTTCCGGGCTCCAACCGCCTTTAAAGGCTGGTGATTTGACACAGAACCAGGCCGTCATTCCGGGCGACCGAAGGTAGGCCCGGAATCCATCATACGGCGCCGCGTTTTGCGATGGATTCCGGATCGGCGCCGCTACGCGGCTTGTCCGGAATGGCGGCGCGGTTCCATCAAAACGAAGCAAACTTCTAGCCCAGACGCCGGTCGAGCATGTCGTCGATCCGCTCGGCCACGGCGCGATGCTCCGCGAGGAGCGCCTGAAGCGGCCCGATCGCGCGGAAGGCGGCCAGGTCCTGCTGCTCCTCGCCCTCCGTCCGCCAGGCGTCGATGGCCGCATCGGCCGCTGCCAGGATCGCCTCGGGCAGGCCGTTCTCCAGCGAAACGCCGGCCTCCACGGCAATGCGCGTCGCGATCTGCCGACGAAGCTCCCGCTCGCAGGCGATCACCGCGTCGATTTCGTCGCGATAGGCCATGGCGCCGTTCAGTGGACGGTCGCGAGGTCGTCGTCGTCCGGATCGATCAGCTTCGCCAGCCCGAGCTGCTCGACGCCGTCGGTGAACTCTGCGAAGGCCTCGGTATCCGTGGCAAAGCTGTCCTGCCACACCGTCGAGCCGCCCTCCTCATCGACGAGTTCGAGCGTCCAGCCCTCCGTGCCCTCGACGCGATAGATCTCGACCTGAACGGTCACACCGTCGTCGGTGAAGCTCTGCGACAGGGGCGAGCGAATGATGTCGGGAAAATCGGTCATGGCTTCAGCCTAGCAGGTCGCGACCGGGCTTGCAGCAGCGGATCGAAACCACCCTGCCTCAAGAATCACGATCGCGCTGGGGCGGGGCCTCCTCGGTCTCCTCGATCGGCTCTCCGGGGATCACATAGCTGCCCTTCAGCCAGCGGCCGAGGTCGATATCGGCGCAACGCGCCGAGCAGAACGGCTTGAAGCGCGCCACGGCCGGCTTTCCGCAGATCGGACAGGGCTTCGCGGCCGGCTCCGGCTTGTCGGTTTCAGTCATATTTGAGCGTGATGCCTCCATCGACGACCAGTTCGATGCCGGTGACATAGCGCGCTTCGTCGCTTGCGAGAAAGAGCGCCGCATTGGCCACGTCCCAGGCCTCGCCCATATGCTTCATCGGCACCTGGGCCGCGCGCGCCGCCCACATCGCCTCGATGTCGCCCTCGCCATAGGCCTGCGCAAGCCCGGCCGAATGCTCGACCATCGGCGTCTTCATCAGGCCCGGAAGGATCGCGTTCACGCGGATCTTCTGCGGAGCGTACTGCACCGCAGTCGTGCGGGTGAGCTGGTTCAAGGCCGCCTTGGTCGCCGAATAGCTCGCATAAGGCACGCCGGTATGGCGGATCGAGGCGATCGAGGAAATGTTGATGATCGAACCGCCCTCGCCCGTCTCCTCGAACTGGCGCTGCATCACCGGGATCACATGCTTCATCGCCAGGAAAGCGCCGGTGAGGTTGACGCGGAAAACCCGCTCCCAAACCTCCTCGGGCAGATCGACGACGCTGCCGACCTCGGCGATGCCGACATTGTTGTCGAGGATATCGATGCGCCCGTAGCGGCCGAGCGCGTGGGCGACGAGATCGCCGACCTGATCCGCCCTGGTGACGTCCGTCTGGATCGCGAATGCTTCGCCGCCCTCGTTGCAGATGATGCCCGCCGTCTCCTCGGCAGCGTCGCGGTTGATATCCGCGCAGACGACCCGCGCGCCTTCGCGGGCAAAGACCGTGGCCGTCGCCTTGCCGTTCCCCCATCCGGGCCCGATCGAACCCGCCCCGGCCACGATCGCGACCTTGCCGCTCAGACGCCCCGTCATATTCGCTCCCCTCCCACGCAGACCCGGCGGAGGATCGGTCGCGAGCGGCCGGGAGGCAACCCCTGCCCGCGTCAGGCGGCGTTCATCCAGCCGAAGCGGACAGGGAAACCTTCGCCCGCGAGCAGATTGACCGTTTCATGGAGCGGAAGGCCAACCACGCCGGTATAGGAGCCGACGAGCTTGACGACGAAGGAGCCGGCGATGCCCTGGATCGCATAGCCGCCGGCCTTGCCGCGCCATTCACCGGAGGCGAGATAATGCTCGATATCCTCGGTGGAGAGGCGCTTGAAGCGCAGCCTCGTCTCGACGATGCGATCGCGGATCGCGCCGGAAGGGGTCACCATAGCAACCCCGGTATAGACCCGGTGCGCGCGCCCCGAGAGCAGGCGCAGACAGGCCGCTGCCTCGTCGACGATCTCGGCCTTGGGCAGGATCCGCCGCCCGACGGCGACCACCGTGTCGGCCGCGAGGATGTAACAACCTTCCAGATCGGCCCGCGAACCGGCTCCTTCACGGGCGGCCTCAGCCTTCTCGCGCGCCAGGCGGCGGGCGAGATCGCGCGGGCGCTCGCCCTTGCGCGGCGTCTCGTCGAGATCCGCCGGCAGCAGGGCATCCGGCTTCAGGCCCGCCTGTTCGAGCAGGGCGAGGCGGCGCGGCGAGGCCGAGGCCAGCACCAGCATCGGTCGCCAGCCAGGATGCTTGGGAGAGGAAAAGAGACTCAAAAGGCTGCCCGACTTGTTTCGCGCGGCGAAAGGAGCGGCGCGCGATCAGCCTTAGAGCATTTCTGCAACGCGATAAATCCGCAACCGCAAGGCGCAAAATGCAGATCGAACAGCACTGAAGGCCCCTTGCTCTGCGCCTGACGCATAAAATCTGGACAGGAGAGCTGGTATACTAACGGTTGCCAAGCCCGGCTTGTGACGGCACACTCGCTTCCCCTCGGCTTGGCGCCGCAGCGTTACGGGAGTTCGTTCATGCGAAGCACGCGCAGGTCATCGCGTTCCGCCGTTGCGACGGGCGCAGATGCACAGGTGCTTGCCGCGCGCGTGCTGACGATGCAGGCGGAAGCCGGCCTCACCATCGCGATGCGGATGCCGCTCCTGTTCAGGGGCGCTTTCGGCGACAGCCGTGGCCAGCACGAGGCGGCCAAGGCTGTGCTGGAGAAGGTCTCGGCCGTCGTCGAGAGCAGCGTGGCGGCAACGCAGGCCACCACCGCATTGTGGTGGGGCATGGCGCTCCACCTGCCCGGCCAGTTCGATGTGACGGCCGCCGCGGTGAAGGTGGCCGACAGCTCGCTCGAACCCTTCGCCCGGCGCACCCGGGCCAATGCCGCCCGGTTGAGCGGCTTTCGACGCTGATCCCTAGAGAATCGGCTTTTCCGAAAGCCGCGTTCCGCTTTTCGGGTCGACGCTCTGGCGCCTTCCGGCGCCAGCGACTCAGGCCAGATCCTGCGGTGCGTCGGCGGTCGCTGCGGCTGCCGGCGCGGACAGGGCGTGCTCGCGCTCCAGCCTGCGATAGCGCGCCACGCTCACCGGGATCAGCGCGAGATAAGCTACGACCACGGCCGCCAGCACCTCGAAGGTATAGGCGAAGAGCAAGCCCGCCACGATCACCACGGCCACGAAGATCGGCAGAACCTGGGTGCGCGGCACGCGGGTTCCGAGCGTCTTGCCGGCATAGCAGGGGATTCGGGAGATCGTCAGGAAGGCGATGAACAGGATGTAGATGCCGACGAAGAGCGCGCCATATTCCTGCACCGGCACGCCGATGATGTGGAGATAGACCGGCAGCATGGCGGTGATCGCGCCGGCCGGGGCCGGCATGCCGACGAAGAAATCCTTCTGCCAGTCCGGCCGGTTCGGATCGTCGATCATGACGTTGAAACGCGCGAGGCGCAGCGCCATGGCGCAGGCCAGCGTCAGCACGATGATCCAGCCGAAGGACTTCAGGTCGTGCAGGACGAAGATCCACAGCACATAGCCGGTCGCCACGCCGAAATTCACGAAATCCGAGAGCGAATCGAGCTCGGCGCCGAAGCGCGAGGTGCCCTTGAGCAACCGCGCCAGGCGACCGTCGACGCCGTCGAGCGCGGCGGCGATCAGGATGCAGATCGTCGCCGTCTCGAGCTTGCCTTCGACCACCAGGCGCATCGCCGTCAGGCCGAGGCAGAGCGCCAGCAGCGTGATGACGTTGGGCGCCAGCAGCCGGAAGGGAATCGGCTTGAAGCGGGCGCGCTTGGATTCAACGCGCTCGGGCTCGAAAGGAGGAAACAGGTCGCTCATATCAGCCGAAATACGCGGTTTCTCAGGTCTGCGCTAGCGGCGGTGGCCAAAGTGGAGAGCGTCGCCCCCACTCTGCCCCTCAGATGTCGCGGAAGCTGCGCGCGACCGGCTCGTTGCCGCTCATGTCGGCCAGCACGGTCTCGCCGGCGATCGCGGTCTGCCCCTCGCCGACCAGCGGCACGACATGGGTCGGCAGATAGACGTCGACGCGCGAACCGAAGCGGATCAGGCCGAAGCGCTCGCCGGTCGCCAGCGTGTCGCCCTGCTTGACGAAGGGCACGATGCGGCGGGCAATCAGCCCGGCGATCTGCACGACGCCGACGATGCCGGAGGCCGTCTCGATCGCCAGCGCGTTGCGCTCGTTGTCGTCGCTCGCCTTGTCGAGCTCGGCATTGAGGAAGAGGCCGGGCGTATAGGCGATCTTGGCGATGCGGCCGGGCACCGGCGCGCGGTTCACATGGCAGTCGAAGACGTTCATGAAGATCGAGATGCGCGTCATCGGCTCGGCCGGCAGCTCGAGCTCCGGCGGCGGCAGGGCCTGTGCGATCTGGCTGATCCGGCCATCGGCCGGCGAGATCACCAGCCCCTCCCTTTGCGGCGTGACACGGACGGGGTCGCGGAAGAAATAGCAGATCCAGACCGTGATGATCGCACCGATCCAGCCGAAGGGCGACCAGAGATTGGCGAGCACGATGGTCGCCACCAACCCGATGGCGATGAAGACGTAGCCCTCCTTGTGGATGGGCACGATCACCTTGCGGACGGAATCGACGAGAGACATGAGGCGGGTTCCGTTGAGCTTGGGCGCGTCGAACGCGCCCGAATGGCTTGCCGCTACGCCGATATCGGCCGCGGGCGTTGCGCTGATTTAGGGGGTTATGCCCTTCAGGGAAAGCCCACAGGCTGCGACATCGCGGCCGATGCACCGCTCAAACGCTTTTTGCCGCGCGCCCTTCGGCACGAAACGAAGGCGCGCAGCGGAAGCGGTTAGGCGGTGAAGCGCGGCATCTGGACGAAGCGCACCGCCGCCTTCCAGGTCAGGAAGCCGAAGACGAAGAGCACGAAGCTCTCGGCGATGGCGAAGGGCGGCTCGGACTGCGTCGGCGCCAGCGCCCTGAGCGCTGGAATCTTGCCGAACATCTGCGCGACCAGCACGAACATCAGCAGGTAGAAGGACAGCACTGCGGTGATCGCATAGGTCCGGCGCCAGCCTCCTTCCAGCCTGCGTCCATACAGGGCGTAGGCCGCGATAACGACCAGCACGATATGGATCGCCCCGACGATGTGGGAGGGCAGAACCCCGTTGAACGGAAAGCCGAAGCCGGTCGCGCTGGTGGCGAAAGCAGTGGAGAGGAAGACACCGGTCCAGCCCGGCCGCGTATGCCCGCGCAACAGCCCAGCCGTGACCGGGAACCCGGCCACGATCGCGATCAGGCTAAGCCAGGTGTGAAAACCTACGAATGTCGTCGGATCGAACATGGCAGCCCCCAAAGCCTAGCCCTGCCGGTGCAGCATGCAGGAATCGGACCGCAGTTGCGAGCGATTTCAAACTACGTGAAGGCAAACGACGGCAGCGCCTGCCGTCATGGTCGGGCTTGTCCCGACCATCCACGTCTTCCGTGGTGTAGTGCGGTGTTCAAGACGTGGATGCTCGCCACAAGGGCGAGCATGACGGGTTCCGTCGACCCACCTTACGACAGCGTCACCCTGACACTCTCGCCCTCGGCCTCGGTCGCGCGCTGGAGCGTGGCCTTGGCCTCGTCGACCTCGCGCTGGCGGTTCCACATCGCAGCGTAGACGCCATCGGCCGCGAGCAGGTCGCGATGATGGCCGCGCTCCACGATCACGCCCTTGTCGAGCACGATGATCTCGTCGGCATTGACCACCGTCGAAAGCCGATGGGCGATGACCAGGGTGGTGCGGCCCTCGCTCACCCGGTCGAGCGCGTCCTGGATCTCCTTCTCGGTGAAGGAATCGAGCGCGGACGTCGCTTCATCGAGCACCAGAATCGGCGGCCCCTTCAGGATGGTGCGGGCGATGGCGACGCGCTGCTTCTCGCCGCCGGACAGCTTCAGGCCGCGTTCACCGACCGAGGTGGCGTAGCCTTCCGGCAAGGCACGGATGAAGCGGTCGATCTGGGCAAGGCGAGCCGCTTCCTCGACCTCCTCCGGGGTCGCTTCGGGACGGCCGTAGAGGATGTTGTACTCGATGGTGTCGTTGAACAGCACCGTATCCTGCGGAACCATGCCGATGGCAGCGCGAAGGCTGACCTGCTGGATATCGGCTATCGGCTGGCCATCGATGAGGATGCGGCCCTTCTGTGGCTCGTAGAAGCGGAAGAGCAGGCGCGAGATCGTCGATTTGCCGGCGCCGGACGGGCCGACGATGGCGACCGTCCTGCCCGGCCGCACCGTGAAGGAGACGCCGCGCAGGATCGGCCGCTCCGGCACATAGGCGAAATGCACGTCCTCGAAGGCGACCTCGCCGGCGGGAACCTGCAGCGGCTTCGCGCCGGGCTTGTCCTGGATCTCGGGGTCGCGGCCGATCAGCGAGAACATCTGGGCGATGTCGAGCGTCGCCTGCTTGATCTCGCGATAGACCGTGCCCATGAAGTTCAGCGGCAAATAGAGCTGGATCAGCATCGAGTTGATCAGGATGAGATCGCCGACCGTGTTGGTGCCGGCCTGGAAGCCGCGCACCGCCATCACCATCGAGAGCGTCAGCCCCACGGCGAAGATCGCCGCCTGGCCGAAGTTCAGCCAGGCGAGCGAGGTGTAGGACTTGATCGAGTTGCGCTCGTAACGCGCCATCGACAGATCGTAGCGCGCCGTCTCACGGGCCTCGGCACCGAAATACTTCACCGTCTCGTAGTTCAGCAGCGAGTCGATCGCCTTGGCATTGGCGTCGGTGTCGGACTCGTTCATCGCCGAGCGGATGGCGATGCGCCACTCCGTCGCCTTGATGGTGTAGGTCATGTAGGCCGTGACCATCGTCACCAGCACCACGACATAGCGCCAGTCGAACAGATACAGCAGCACGGCGATGATCAGCACGACCTCGATGATCACCGGCACGAGCTGGTTGAGGCCGAGGCGCACCATCTCCTCGATGCCGTTGCGGCCGCGCTCCAGCACGCGGGTCAGGCCGCCGGTCTTGCGCTCAAGGTGGAAGCGCAGCGAGAGATGGTGGAGATGGCCGAAGGTCTGGAGCGCGAGCGTGCGCACCGCATGCATGAAGACAGGCGCGAAAACGGCATCGCGCAGCTGCACGAAGGCGGACGAACCGACGCGGGCGAGGCCGTAGAGCACCGTTAGCGCCAGCGGCGCGCCGACCAGCCAGGGCAGCCAGTTCTCCAGGTTGGAATAGGTGCCGGCCAGCGCGTCCGTCACCCATTTGAAGGTGAAGGGCACGCCCATCAGGACGAGCCGGCCCGCCAGCATCAGCGCGAAAGCCGCCACGACGCGCCTGCGCAGATCGGCCCGCTCCGCCGGCCAGAGATAGGGCCAGAGCGCGCGGAAGGTGGCGAAGAAGCCGGCCCCCGGCTGGATGGCGGCGGAACGGGAGAAGCTCGGCGCCGGGGGCGGCGCTGACGGCGCGGGCATTTTCAAACGATTCCAGTTGGCGTGCCCGTATAGACGCAATCGCGCGCCGATGCATGCGGGATCGTTGCGCGTTTGCCCGAAAGCCGCCTTGCTCTCGCCGAATGCCGGGTATCAGCTTTGGCGGCGAGCACAGGACGCTCACGATCGGGGACAGATACGACCATGAGAGATCAGCATCTTATCGCCATGGGCCTCGGAGCCGCCGCCGCTGTTGTGCTCGCCGCTCTGCCGGCGGCCGCGCAGTCCGGCAAGCCTCATGCCCAGATCACGATCACCAACCAGCGTACCGTTCCGCTCAACAGCTTCGAGATCGCGACCGCCGGCGAGCAATCCCGCCTCGTGGCCAAGCTCGACAAGCCGCTGGCGCCGGGCAAGAGCGCCGCGCTCAAGCTCAACAAGCCGCAGGGCTGCAGCTACTTCGTGCTGGCCAAGTTCGCCGACGACAGCGAAGGCGCTTCCGAGAGCATGGATCTGTGCCGCGACCGGGTGATCCGGCTGACGGAGTGAGGTTACTCCCTTCTCCCCTCGGGGGAGAAGATGGCAGCGCGAAGCGCTGACGGATGAGGGCCGTCGGCGCCGTCCTTCCCTCATCCGTCTGCTTCACAGACACCTTCTCCCCCGAGGGGAGAAGGAACCCTGCTTCACGCCGTCGCGCCGGCCTTCACCAGCTTGTAGGTGATCGAGTCGACCAGCGCCTGGAACGAGGCGTCGATGATGTTGGCGCTGACGCCGACGGTGGTCCAGCGCTCGCCGGTCTCGTCGCCGGACTCGATCAGGACGCGGGTCACGGCATCGGTGCCGCCCTGGAAGATGCGGACCTTGTAGTCCACCAGCCGCAGGCCGCCGATCAGCGATTGGTAGCGGCCGAGATCCTTGCGGAGCGCGATATCGAGCGCGTTGACCGGGCCGGCATCGCCTTCCGCCGCCGAGATCAGCAGGTCGTCGCCGACCTTCACCTTCACGATCGCCTCGGAGAAGGTGACGAGTTCGCCGAGCGCATTGTGGCGGCGCTCGACATTCACGGCGAAGCGCTCGACCGCGAAATAATCCGGCACCTCGCCGAGGATGCGCTTCACCAGCAGGAAGAACGAGGCGTCGGCGCCCTCGAAGGCATAGCCCTGCGCCTCCTTGTCCTTGACCTCCAGGAGAACACGGTTGAGTCGCGGATCGTCGCGGCCGAGCGTGACACCGATGCGCTCCAGCTCGGCGACGAGGTTCGACTTGCCGCCCTGGTCTGAAATCAGGACCTTGCGGGTGTTGCCGGTCGCCTCCGGCGCGACGTGCTCGTAGGTGCGTGGGTCTTTCAGCACGGCCGAGGCATGGATGCCGGCCTTGGTGGCGAAGGCCGAGGCGCCAACGAAGGGTGCGTGGCGGTTCGGCGCGCGGTTCAGCATCTCGTCGAGCGCGCGCGAGACATGGGTCAATTCGCCGAGCTGGTCCTCGTCGACGCCGAGTTCGAAGCGGCCGCGATAGCGCTCCTTGAGCTTGAGCGCACCGATCAGTGTGACGAGATTGGCATTTCCGCAGCGCTCGCCCAGACCGTTGAGCGTGCCCTGGATCTGGCGCACGCCGGCCTCGACCGCCGCGAGCGAATTCGCGACGGCGCAGCCGCAATCGTCATGGGCGTGGATGCCGAGATGCTCGCCCGGAACGATTTTGGCGACCTGGCGCACGATCGTGCCGACCTCGTCGGGCAGCGTGCCGCCATTGGTGTCGCAGAGCACGACCCAGCGGGCGCCGGCCTCATAGGCCGTGCGGGCGCAGGCGAGAGCGTAGTCGGGATTGGCCTTGTAGCCATCGAAGAAATGCTCGCAGTCGAGCATCACCTCGCGGCCGGCAGCCTTCGCAGCCTCGACGCTCTCGCGGATGCCGGCGAGATTCTCCTCCAGCGAAATCTCGAGCGCGACATGGACGTGGTAGTCCCAGGCTTTGGCGACGAAGACGATGGTGTCGGCCTTCGCCTCCAGCAGCGCGGCGATGCCGGGATCGTTGGCGGCCGAGCGCCCTGCCCGCTTGGTCATGCCGAAGGCGGCGAACTTGGCCCGCTTCGTCGGCTTCTGCTCGAAGAAGGCGGTATCGAGCGGGTTGGCGCCGGGATAGCCGCCCTCGACATAATCGACGCCGAGCCGGTCGAGCAGGGCTGCGACCGCGCGCTTGTCGTCGAGCGAGAAGTCGACGCCGGTGGTCTGGGCTCCGTCGCGCAGCGTCGTGTCGAAGAGATGGATGCGTGCCGTGGTCATTGCCCGCGCCGGAGCTTGAAGCGGACGACGCGCGGCACGACCATCGCCAGCATGACCAGCTTGATGGCGAAGGAGAGCGAGCCGGCGGGGCGGATCTTCGGGCTCATCGCTTCACCTCCCAGCTGGTCGTCGGCTCGCCGGTGGCCAGGTCCTTGCCGTCCTTGAGCGCGATGCCCATCGCGGCGAGCTCGTCGCGGAGGCGGTCGGACTCGGCGAAGTTCTTCGCGCGGCGGGCGTCGAGGCGGGCGGCGATCAGGCGCTCGACCTCCGGAGCGACGGCGATGGGTGCCGCGACCTCCGGCAACCCGACGCCGAGCAGGTCGAGACCGGCCAGCAGCGCCGACAGGTCGCCCGATTTGCGCAGGGCATGCAGCTCCGCCAGCACGCGGGCCGTGTTGAGATCGTCCGCGAGCGCATCGAGCAGCTCGGCCGACGGCTCGGACGCCGTCACGCCCTGGGCCGCCTCTGCCCAATCCTGCAGCGTCCGCTCGGTCTCCTCCAACGCCTTCACCGTCCAGTCGATCGGCTGGCGATAGTGGGTCTTGAGCATGGCAAGGCGCAGCACCTCGCCCGGCCAGGTCCGGCCGCCGAACACATCCGTCGCCAGCAGCTCGTTGATGGTGACGAAGTTGCCGAGGCTCTTCGACATCTTCTCGCCCTCGACCTGCAGAAAGCCGTTATGCATCCAGATATTGGCCATCAGCGGCTGGCCTTCCGCCCCTCCGAAGGCGCAGCAGGACTGCGTGATCTCGTTCTCGTGGTGCGGGAAGACGAGATCGATGCCGCCACCATGGATGTCGAAGACGTTCTTCGTGGGATCGTCGCAGGCGAGCCCGCCGCCGAAAGGCGTCAGCAGCTTCGCCATCGACATGGCCGAGCATTCGATATGCCAGCCGGGGCGGCCGGGCGTCGCGATGCCGGCCGGCGACGGCCAGCCGGGATCGATGCCGTCGCGGCTCGGCTTCCAGAGCACGAAATCCATCGCGTCGCGCTTGTACGGGGCGACATCGACGCGGGCGCCGGCCAGCATCTCGTCGAGCGAGCGGCGGGCGAGCGTGCCGTATTTCGGTGCCTTCGCGAGATGCGCGACGGCCGGGACATGGAACAGCACATGCTCCTCGGCGACATAGGCGACGCCGCGCGCGATCAGGCGCTCGATGATCGCTTTCATCTCCTCGATATGCTCGGTGGCGCGCGGCTCCGTCGTGGGGCGCAAGGCGCCGAGCGCATCGACATCGGCATGGAACTGGGCCGTCGTCGTCTCAGTGACCCTGGCGATCGCCTCGTTCAGCGGCAGGCCGGGAAAGTCGCGCGCCGCGCGGGCGTTGATCTTGTCGTCGACGTCGGTGAGGTTGCGGGCATAGGTGACGTGATCCGCCCCATAGATGTGCCGCAGCAGCCGGTAGAGCACGTCGAAGACGATGACCGGGCGGGCATTGCCGATATGGGCGTAGTCGTAGACCGTCGGGCCGCAGACATACATGCGGACATTGCCCGGATCGATCGGCGCGAAGTCCTGCTTCGTCCGCGTCAGCGTGTTGTAGAGCCTCAGGGTCGGCGACATCGGACTAAATCCTGGAACGAACGAAAGACGAGAAACGACCTGGCCGCTGGCCGGGGCGCTTTTGTCGGTTCGTTTTCAGGACGAGGACGTGAGCAGCCGGCCAGCGAAAGCTAGCGGCAAATCAAGCAAATCGGGCTGTTGATGGCGGCTCGCGTCATGATGGAAAGTGATTGCCTGTCCACAGGGCTTGCGTCAAGAGGGCCCTCGTTTGTTGCGCCGCAACATTATGGCCGCAATTCACTCAAATTTAACCGACCGGAACCATGCTCCCGATTCACGGGTTGCTCGCCCACGCTCATCAGGAACGTCATTTCATGCGCCGCGCCGTGGCTTTCATCGGACTGCTCGGGATCGTCGCCGCCGGCATCTCGCTCTCGATCATGCCGACCAGCCGCTCGATCGCTGCCGCGAACGAGCCGCGCACCTTCCTGATTCCGGCCAGCGACGGCTACGGCGTCGCCGACTGCATCTCGTCCAGGGCGGAATGCGGCAAGATCGTCGCCAATGCCTGGTGCGAGTCCCAGGGCTTCGGCAAGGCCATCGCCTTCGGCGTCGCCAACCGCGAGGATTTCACCGGCACGGTCACCAAGCCGAGCCCGGCGCAGGCGGCGGATGCGCCGCTCAGCATTACCTGCGGCGACTGAAGCGCCGGGGCCTCTGCCCTGCTCAGGCACCGAGCCCGGGCATCACCGAATCCATTCCGAACATTTCGGCGCTTCGCCTGAAGCTCCCCAGGGCATGATCGGCACGGTCGAAGTCGAGTTCTGCGGCGAGCCGTCGATCAGCTTGTCCGAATAGACGAGATAGACCAGCACGTTGCGCTTGGTATCGCAACCGCGCACGATCTGCATCTTCTTCCAGACCATCGAGCGCCGCTCGCGGAAGACGACGTCCCCCTGCTCCGCCTTCTCCTTGAACCGGATCGGGCCGATCTGACGGCAGGCCAGCGACACCTCGGAGACCTCCTCGGCCACCCCGAACATGCCGGAAACGCCGCCCTTCTCCGGTACGGTGTAGTGGCAGGCGACACCCTCGATGATCGGGTCGTCGACGCCGTAGACGGCGAGCTTGTCGTTCGGCGTCAGCATCTTCCAGACGGTCGACTTGCGGAAGATGAGATCCTCCTGCGCCATGGCCGGCGACAGCATCAATCCCGGCAAGGCGAGCGCCAGCGCGGCCAGGACCCAACGACGAAGCAGCATTCCCATTCTCCCGGCGCAGGACTGTTCGGCGCCCGGCACGATATGGGAAGCGGGAAGCCGTTGCACCAGAGTCTTGCAGTGCAGCAGCGGCCGGATGCGAGGATCGGATGGCATTGCCCGAACTGGAAAGCGCGAGACTGCTGCTGCGGCCACGCCAGCTCGCCGATCTGGATGCCATCGTCCGGATGAACGCCGATCCGCTGGTGATGCGCCATATCGCGGCTGTCGGCGACCCGGCGATGAACCGCGACGCCGTGGCGGCCCGCAGCTTCAGCCATATCAAGCGCGGTCTCGGCTACTGGTCGGTCTTCGCCAAGGAACTCCCGGATGAATTCACCGGCTATGTCGGCCTCATCCCCGATGGCGAGGCCGCGGAAGAGGTGCAGCTGAGCTATCGCTTCGAGGCGCGCCACTGGGGCCAGGGCTATGCCCGCGAAGCCGCCACCTGCCTGCTGCGGCACGGCTTCAGCACGCTCGGCCTGGCACGGATCGGCGTCACGACGCACCCGCTCAACGCCGCCTCGCTGCGGCTGGCCGAGCGGCTCGGCTTCTCCGCCCTCCCGACCGATCCCAACATCGTCATCGGCGACCCGCCGATAGCGGCCGCCCGCCTCGGATTGACGGGCGCCATGTGGCAGCGGCTCAGGCCGCCAGGGGCTTGAAGACCAGATAGGCCGCCACGAGCGCGCCGACGACGCCCAGCGCGAAGAGGACCAGCTTCAACCGCGTCATCGTGCTGGCGAAGGCGACATTGCCGCCATCGACCTGCGGATAGCGGTCGAGCAGGCGCGCCACCGCGAAATTCTCCGCGACGTCGCAGAGCCCGCCGAGGAACCAGCCGCCGCCGCAAAGCAGCGCGACCCACCAGGGCTGGCCGCGCGAGGCAAGGCCAACAATCAGCAGCGCCCCGACGATCGCATAGGTGAAGGCGCAGGCGACGTCGGCCGGCAGCACGCGGTTGCGATAGCGCGCCCGGACCTTCTCGCCATAAAGCGAGAACAGCTTCTCGACATCGGCGACGTCGTAGCCGTCCCAGTCACTCTCCAGCATGCGCGGCACGCCCTGGCGGCCCGACCAGAAGCCGACCGCCCAAAACAGCACCACCACCAGCACCGGCCCCCAGATGAAGAAGGCCAGCGGGATGGCGGTCGAATAGAACGGCACGGTCTCGGTCATGGCGGCTCGGTTCTCGCGTCAGGCAGGGCGCTTCGCCGGCAGGTTATCCGGCGCGCAGGCCGCCGCCAAGCGCGGCGGGACTGGGTTTCTCAGGACAGCTCCTCCGGCGGCAGCAGATCGAGCCGCCGCAGCTCGACGCGGGTCTGCTGCGAGTCGTACAGCAGGAAATATTCGTCGAGCTGCGGTGGGGCGACATCGGTGCCCGCCAGCATCGCATGGGCCTGGCCGCGATGATGGATCTGATGCTGGAAGAGATGCGCCAGCAGATCGTCGATGCGCTCCTCGATCGGGCCACTCCTGCGGTCGGTGGCGACGGTGGAGCCGAGAGCGGCGTCCGAAAACCCCTCGCAGACAGCGATCAGGCGACGATCGGCCACGGTCTGCGCTTGGAACAGCGCCGCTGCCTCGAAAGGCCGGAAGCGCTCGAACACCTGCCGGCCAAGGCCGCCGCGTTCGAGCGCGTCGATGTAATAGAGATCGACCATGAGGTTGTGATTCAGGGTCTCGTGCAGCGAGGGAAAGAAACTCGTGCGCGTCGCCTTGAAGGCGGCATCGTCGAGCTGCAGGCAGGCCGAAAGCAGCCGCCAGTTCGCCCAGGCGTTGTTATGCGCCATCTTGCGGAAGTGAGCGCTCAACGGCCCGCGGCGGCCAGCGACCTCAGCCATGGCAGCTCTCAGACATGGGGCAGAATCTCCTGCTCGATGGCGCCGAAGATGGAGTGGCCGGCGGCATCCTTCATCTCGATGCGGACCGTATCGCCGAAACGCAGGAAAGGCGTCCTGGGTTCGCCCTGCCGGATCGTCTCGACCATGCGTTGCTCGGCGATGCAGGCGTAACCGAGGCCGCCTTCCGCCACCGGTCGCCCCGGCCCGCCGCCGGCATCGCGATTCGAGACCGTGCCGGAGCCGATGATCGTGCCTGCGGAAAGCGGGCGCGTCGCGGCGGCATGGGCGACGAGCGTGCCGAAATCGAAGGTCATGTCGACGCCGGCATCGGGCTTGCCGAAGAGGCTGCCATTGACCTGGGCCAGCAGCGGCAGATGCAGCTTGCCATCGCGCCAGGCAGGGCCGAGCTCGTCGGGCGTGACGGCGACCGGCGAGAAGGCCGAGGACGGCTTCGACTGAACGAATCCAAAGCCTTTCGCCAATTCGCTCGCAATCCGATTCCGCAAGCTCACGTCGTTTGCGAGCATGACGAGGCGAATCCCGGCGAGCGCCTCCGCACGGCTCGCGCCCATCGGCACGTCGCCGGTCACGACGGCGATTTCGGCCTCGAGATCGATGCCGTCCTCCTCGCTCAGCGCCCTGATCGGCTGGCGCGGTCCGAGAAGCGCGTCGCTGCCGCCCTGATACATCAGCGGGTCGGTCCAGAAGCTGTCCGGCACGGCAGCCCCCCTCGCCTTCCTGACGAGATCGACATGGTTCACATAGGCGGAAGCATCGAGCCATTGATAGGCGCGCGGCAACGGCGCGGCGCAATCATGCTCATGGAAGCGGAACGACGGCACGGCGCCATGCTCCAGCCCTTCGGCCAGATCGGCGAGGCGCGGGGCGAGGCGCGCCCAGTCGTCCAGCGCGGCCTGGAGGGTCGCGACGACGGGAAAGGCATCGGTCGCCCGGGTCAGGTCCCGCGAGACGACGACGAGACGGCCGTCACGGCCATGCACGAGAGAGGCAAGCTTCATCTCTTTTCATTCCTTCCCGGACGCGCCAATAAGGGCTTAGAGCCTCTAACCAAACCCGAAGGGGTCTCGACGCCGGTAATTCGCCCGCCCCGCTAGGAGCGGAGCGAAGCCGATACCGTTGGTATCGGCAAGCGCCGCGACGCCGCGGGCGGTCGAATTCCCGGCGCCGAAGGTGGGTTTTGGAGGTCCGCCTGCTGTGTCGGAGCGACTTGCCGATACCGATGGTATCGGCTACGCGCTCCTTCTGGCATGCGTCTCCTCCAAAGCCCATCGAGGCCCCTCCGGGTTTGGTTAGAGGCTCTCACAAGCCTTCGGGAGGAGACCATATGGAACGTCGCAGCTTTTTGAAAACGGGGGCTCTCGCCGCCGCCGCGACGACCGTCGCGATGCCGGCGGTCGCGCAGTCGCAGCCCGAGGTGAAATGGCGCCTGACGTCGAGCTTCCCGAAGTCGCTCGACACCATCTTCGGCACGGCGCAGCAGTTCTCGAAATACGTCTCCGAGGCGACGGACGGAAAGTTCGACATCCAGGTGTTCTCGCCGGGCGAGATCGTACCCGGGCTGCAGGCGCTCGACGCGGTGTCCTCCGGCACGGTCGAATGCGCGCATTCGCCGACCTATTTCTACATCGGCAAGGACCCGACGCTCGGGCTCGGCACCGGCATCCCCTTCGGCCTCAACGCCCGCCAGCAGCATAGCTGGTGGTATTTCGGTGGTGGCGAGCAGATCGTGAACGGCGTGCTCGACCGCTTCAACGCCTATTCGATCCCCTGCGGCAATTCCGGCTGCCAGATGGGCGGCTTCTTCCGCAACGAGCTGAAGAGCGTCGACGACCTCAGGGGTCTGAAGTTCCGCATCGGCGGCATGGGTGGGGCGGTGCTCGCCAAGCTCGGCGTGGTGCCGACCCAGATCGCGCCGGGCGACGTCTATCCGGCACTGGAGCGCGGCACCATCGATGCGGCCGAGTTCGTCGGCCCCTATGACGACGAGAAGCTCGGCTTCATCCGCGTCGCGAAATATTACTACTATCCCGGCTGGTGGGAGGGCGGCGCGATGCTGCACCTGATCATCGGCAAGGACGCCTGGAACAAGCTGCCGAAGCACTACCAGGCGATCGTCCAGAACGCCTGCGAGGCGGCCAACAACTGGATGCTGGCGAAATACGACTTCGTGAACCCCGGCGGGCTGCGCCGGCTGGTGGCGCAGGGTGCACAACTGCGCGGCTTCCCTCTGCCGGTGATGGAGGCGGCGCTCAAGGCGGCCGAGGAGTATTATGCCGAGACCAGCGCCAAGAGCCCGGACTTCAAGAAGGGCTATGATTCGATGGTCGCCTTCCGCGGCGAGAATCTCTTGTGGTGGCAGGTGGCGGAGCTGTCCTACGACTCGTTCATGAACAGGCTGAAGGCGCGCTGAGGCGCGCCTTTCGATCGCGATGTCGACGAAACCGACGAACGAACCGGACAATCAGGCGCTCCATCTGGAGCGCTTCCTGCCCTATCGCCTCAACGTCGTCGGCACGCTCGGCGGCCGGGCGCTCGGGCGCATCTATGGCGAGCATTTCGGCATCGGCATCCCGGAATGGCGCGTCGTGGCGCAGCTTGGCGAGTTCGGCAAGCTGACCTCGCGCGACATCGGCGAACTCGCCCAGATGCACAAGACCAAGGTCTCCCGCGCCGTCAGCGAACTGGAGAAGCGCGGTCTGGTCTCGCGCGCCGAGAACCGGCAGGACCGGCGCGAATCCTTCGTCGCGCTGACCCCGGCCGGCAAGCGGATCTACAACCAGATCGTGCCGCTCGCGCTCGGCTTCGAGGCCCGCTGGATCGAGGGCATCGCCCCCGACGAACTCAAGGTGTTCGAGCGCGTGCTCTCGACGCTGACCGAGCGCGGCCGCCATCTCGCCGGCAATTATCGCGACGAGGACGGGGCGTAAGGCCGGAGGGCTGGAGGGCTGGAGGGCTGGAGGGCCGGCAACGCGCCATCATTGTGAGCGCAGCGAAGCAATCCAGGAGGACCGGATCAGGCGTTTGACCCAGTCCTCCTGGATTGCTTCGTCGCTGCACTCCTCGCAATGACGGAAGAGGCGTGCCCCTCCCTGCGCCTCTCAGAAATACCGCGCCAGATTGCGCCTGATCCGCGGCAGCGGGTCCTCGCCCTTCGGCGGGTAGGCGAAGGGTTGTCCCGTGATCGTCTCGAAGGCGCGGACATAGACCGCCGAGGTCTGATCGATCAGCTCCGGCGGAATCGGCGGCAACGCTTCCTTGTATGGGTCGCAGCGGACTACGACCCAGTTGCGCACGAAGTCCTTGTCGAAGGATTCGGGCTTGTCGCCGGCGGCGAAGCGCGCGGGGTAGCTTTCGGCGAACCAGTAGCGGCTCGAATCCGGCGTGTGAATCTCGTCGGCGAGATAGATTCGCCCCTCGGCGTCGGTGCCGAATTCGTACTTGGTATCGGCCAGGATGAGGCCGCGTTCGCGGGCGAGCTTCTGGCCGCGCGCGAACAGCGCCAGTGCGTAAGCCGAGACGATATCCCACTGTTCCTGCGTGAGCAGGCCGCCCTCGACGATCTGGCGCTCGGACAGCGGCTCGTCATGCCCGCCGTCGAAGGCCTTGCTCGTCGGCGTGATGATCGCCTGCGGCAGCTCCTGATTGTCGCGCAGGCCGTCCGGCAGGGTGATGCCGTACATGTCGCGCTGGCCCTGCTTGTAGAGCGTCAGGATCGAGGTACCGGTCGTGCCGGCCAGATAGCCGCGCACGACCATCTCGACCGGCAGGATCTCGAGGCGCTTGCCGACGACGACGTTCGGGTCCGGATATTCCAGCACATGGTTGGGGCAGATGTCGGCGGTCTGCTCGAACCAGTAACGCGCCGTCTGGGTCAGCACCTGGCCCTTCAGCGGAATCGAGGCGATCGCCCGGTCGAAGGCCGAGAGCCGGTCGGTCGAGATCAGGATGCGCCGGCCGTCGGGCAGGTCATAGTTCTCGCGGACCTTGCCGCGATAATAGTTCGGCAGCTCCGGGATGACGGCTTCGTGAAGAGGCAGATAATCGGACATGGGCGGGCTTGCCTCATTGACGGAGCGCGAGGACCGGCGCAGGAGCGCCGTTCAGGCTGTCCTTCTAGCGAAAGCGGGAGTTTTCCACCACCGCGGCGGCACGCACTTCCCCTGATTGCTGCACGGGCGCGAATATGGCATGCGAAGCGCGATCTGGAGCAATCGTCGGCACGGCGAGCCGGAGCGCTCCATAGTTCCGTCGCGTTTGACGGGTGTTGTTGGACAAAGCCGGCCACCGGCTTTCGACAATGGATGGCGTGACCCGACCTGCGATGACTTTGCGACTTTCCAGAGGTTTCGGCCTGGCGCTGCTGGCGCTGGCGGCCTTGATCGGGCCCGCCACGGCGCAATCGCCGTCCTGCGACGCCTGGCGCGCCGAACTCGAAAGCCTGCAAGGCCGCAGCGGCGGTGACGCGCGTGCCGCCCAGGCCGCGCAACGCGTCGCCGGGCAGCTCTCCCAACTCAGCAACCAGTATCGCGCCATGGGTTGCGATCGCGCCTTCGGCATTTTCGATTCGGGGCCGCCGCAATGCGGCGCCATCCGCGCCCAGCTCGGCCAGTTGCAATCGCAATACGCCCAGTTGCAACGGCAAGCCCAGGGCGGCGGCGTCGAGCAGCGGCGCGCCCAGCTCGCCGCCGCGATCAACAACAATTGCCGGGCGCAGCCCCGTGGCTTCTTCGAAACGATATTCGGGCTTGAACCGCGCCGTGGCGAAATCGATTCGACGGTCCCGGAGCTCGATCCCGACCAGCCGATCGAGCCGGAGAAGCCCCGCCTCGGCGGCCCGCAGACCGTCTGTGTGCGGACCTGCGACGGCTTCTTCTTCCCGCTCGCCAACAATACCGGCAATGCCGACGAGATGTGCCAAGCGCTCTGCCCCGGCGTCGAGACGATGGCCTTCGGCATGAGCAATGGCGGCGATATCCAGAATGCCGCCTCGCGCTCCTCGGGGCAGCCCTATTCGTCGCTGCCCAACGCGCTGAAATATACCCGCAGCTTCGATGCGGCCTGCACCTGCCGCGGCCAGGGCGAAAGCTGGTCGGCCGCGCTCAAGAATGCCGAATACCTGCTCGACAAGCGCAAGGGCGACGTCATCCTCTCGGAGCAGCGGGCGGCCGAACTGTCGCGCCCGAAGCTCGATCCGAAGGTCGAGGCGAAACGGCGCAGCAACACACCGCCGGCCGCGGCCGTGCCGGCCAGTGCCCCCGAGGCCGCCGACGAAAAGCCGATGCCGTCCGAAAACTCGCCGACCGCAGGCACCGAATCCGCCGGCGTCGGCCCCGACATCGTCAGCGAAAAGGTCCTAGACAAGAAGGACGGGCTGAAGAGCGAGTCGCGCAGCGTCACCGGCGAGCGCCGCTCGGTGCGGATCGTCGCGCCGAATCTCGCACCCAATCTGAGCCCCCAGCTCGTCCGGCCCTGATCCGGAAAAGTTCCATGCGCCCGGCGCGAAGCGGCCGACACGGCGGCGCGCGGTGGCGATCGTGATCGGCCTCGCCGTCATGCTCGGGCCTGACCCGAGCATCTCGGAAACCAGTGCTCTCAAAGAGATTCTCCGATCCGCCCACGCGGCCCGAGAATGGCGGCAGTGGGGCGTCAGGCGCTCTCGCCGGCCAGTCGCTTCAACGCTTTCTCGCGCCCGATCAGCGGCAGGAGCGCCGCCAGCTCGGGGCCATGGTCGAGCCCGGTCAGCGCCTGCCGCAATGGCATGAACAGCGCCTTGCCCTTTGCACCCGTCGCCGCTGCCACGGCCTGCGTCCAGCTCTTCCAGGTGGTGGCGTCGAAGGGCTCCTGCGGCAGCAGCCCGGACGCCGTCGCGGCGAAGGACGTGTCCCCGATCACCGGTGTCGCCGGCCCATGCACGACCTGCCACCACAGCCGGGCTTCGTCGAGCTTCGCAAGGTTGCCGCGAACCGCCAGCCAGAAGGCCTCGCCGCCACCCACACCGAGCGCCGCGAGCCGGTCCGCGACGGTCTCGAACGGGAAGTGATGCAGCGTCCGGGCGCTCAGCGCCGCCAGTTCGTGTTCATCGAATTTGGCCGGCGCCCGCGAGACGTGGGAGAGTTCGACCAGACCGGCAAGCTCATCGAGACTTGCAACCGGGCGCACCGCATCGGATGTGCCGACCATCGTCGCCAGCGCCGCGACCGCCAGCGCCTCGACGCCGCACTCGCGCAGGCCGCGCAGCGAGAGATGGCCGAGACGCTTGGACAGCCCCTCGCCGCTCGCGGTGGTCAGCAGATTGACATGCGCCATGGTCGGCAGCCCGGCGCCGAGGGCTTCGAACATCTGGATATGCATCGCCGTGTTGGTCACATGGTCCTCGCCACGGACGATGTGCGTGATTCCGGTCTCGACGTCGTCGACGACGGACGGCAGGTGATAGAGGTAGCTACCGTCCTCGCGCACCAGCACCGGGTCCGAAAGCGAGGCGCAATCGACATGGGAGGCGCCGCGCACGAGATCGTCCCAGGCGACCTCGCGCGGCTCCAGCAGGAAGCGCCAATGCGGCTTACGACCCTCGGCCTCCAGGGCTGCCTTGTGCTCGGCGGTGAGGTTCAGCGCGGCGCGGTCGTAGATCGGCGGCAGGCCGCGCGCGAGCTGGCGCTTGCGGCGGCGGTCGAGCTCGTCCGCGGTCTCGTAGCAGGCATAGAGGCGCCCTGCCCGCCGCAACCGCTCGGCCGCCGCGTCATAGATCGCCAGGCGCTCCGACTGCCTGATGACATCGTCGGGCACGATGCCGAGCCAGCCGAGATCCTCCGCGATCGCATCGGCATATTCCGCCTTCGAGCGGGTCGTGTCGGTATCGTCGTAGCGCAGCAGGAAACGACCGCCATGGCGGCGGGCGAACAGCCAGTTGAACAGCGCCGGCCGGGCGTTGCCGATATGAAGGTAGCCGGTGGGCGACGGCGCGAAGCGAACCAGGGGCCGAATTGCAGCAGACAATGTCATGCGCGGCTTATGGCGCGTTTGGCGGCAGGCGACAATCGCGTCGTTAAGCGATGATCCGCACCGTTAACCGCGTATTAGGGTTACCAAGGCATGAATAACCCTTGAGCAGAGCGCGACGGGTGGGACCGGACCGCTGCTCGGGGAGATCAGGATGCGTATCCGTTCCATCGCGTCGATGCTTGGAGCCACGGCGCTCGCAGCAAGCCAACTCGCCGCCCCTGCTCTGGCGGCCGACTATCCCGTCCTACGCGGATCCCAGATCGAGGATGCGCCGCCGGCGCCCGACATGAGCATGAACTGGTCAGGCTTCTATTTCGGCGGCTTCGGCGGGTTGAGCGAAACACGCTTCCGCACGGACAAGGGCGTGCTCGATATCGCCAACGGCAATTTCAACGGCACCGTCGTCCTCAACGAATTGAGTCCCAGCCAGCTCGTGCTGACCGCGCCGCGCAGCGACCGCGGCGCGACCTACGGCGTCTTCGCCGGCTACAACTATGCGTTCGGCGACGTCATCTTCGGCGTCGAGGCCGAATATTCGCGGGTCGATCAGGAGACGACGGCTTCCACGCTCGAAGGCCGCCGCGTGGGTTCGGGCGCCGTCTATATCGCATCCGTGCAGGACGCCCGGCTGAACGATTTCTTCAACGCCCGCCTCCGCTTCGGCTACGCCTACGGCCGGTTGCTGCCTTACTTCACCATCGGCGCGGCAGCCGGGCGCTTCGATACCAACATCGCGGTCGCGTCGGACTGGCTCTCTCCGGCCTCCAACTACACGACAAGCTATTTCGGCTGGCCCCGCGCGATCGGCGGGCCAAAGAAGGACGTCTGGGGCTATGGCTGGTCGATCGGCGGCGGCCTCGAAGCCGCGCTCACTGAGAATCTGATCGTACGCGGCGAATATCTGTTCACCAGCTTCAACGATGTCGAAGGCGTGACCGTCAACGTCAACACGGCCCGCGTCGCAGCTGCCATCAAATTCTGACGCACGAAACCGACGAAACGAAAAAGGCCGGGGCGATGCCCCGGCCTTTTTTTGTTTTCTGGGGCGCGATGCGGCCTCACTCGGCCGCCTCGACCTCCGGCCGCACCCGCCCGGCCCGCTCGCGCTTGACCAGCTCGGCGACGAGGAAGGCGAGTTCCAGCGCCTGCTCGGCATTGAGGCGTGGATCGCAGAAGGTGTGATAGCGGTCGTTCAGATCCGCATCGGTCATGCCACGCGCGCCGCCGGTGCATTCGGTGACGTTCTTGCCCGTCATCTCCAGATGCAGGCCGCCAGCATGAGTGCCCTCGGCCTGGTGCACGGCGAAGAAGTTCTTCACCTCGCTCATGATGAGGTCGAAGGGACGGGTCTTGAAGCCGCTCGCGGCCTTGACCGTATTGCCGTGCATCGGATCGCAGGACCAGACGACGTTGCGGCCTTCCCGCTTGGTGGCGCGCACCAGCGCCGGCAGGTTGTCGAAGACCTTGTCGGCGCCGAAGCGTGCGATCAGGGTCAGGCGACCCGGCTGGTTCTGCGGATCGAGCACCTCGATCAGCTTGAGCAGGCCGTCAACCGTGGTCGAGGGGCCGCATTTCAGGCCGATCGGGTTCTTGATGCCGCGGAAGAACTCGACATGGGCGTGGTCGAGCTGGCGCGTACGGTCGCCGATCCAGACCATGTGGCCGGAGGTGTCGTACCACTCGCCGGTCGTCGAATCCGTGCGCGTCATCGCCTGCTCGTAGCCGAGCAGCAGCGCCTCGTGGCTGGTGTAGAAGTCGGTCGTGCGCATTTCCGGATGGGTCTCCGGATCGACGCCGATGGCGCGCATGAACTCCAGCGCCTCGGTGATGCGCTCGGCCACCTCCTGGTAGCGATGCGACTGCGGGCTATCCTTGACGAAGCCGAGCATCCAGCGATGCGCGTTGTCGAGATTGGCATAGCCGCCGGTCGCGAAGGCACGGATCAGGTTCAGCGTCGCCGCCGACTGGCGGTAAGCCTCGAGCTGGCGACGCGGGTCGGGGATGCGCCCCTCGGCGGTGAAGGCGATATCGTTGACGATGTCGCCCTTGTAGCTCGGCAGCTCGACATCGCCGATCTTCTCCAGCGGAGCCGAACGCGGCTTGGCGAACTGGCCGGCGACGCGGCCAACCTTCACCACCGGCGAACCGCCGGCAAAGGTCAGCACCACGGCCATCTGGAGGAAGAGCCGGAAGAAATCACGGATGTTGTCGGCCGAATGCTCGGCGAAGCTCTCGGCGCAATCGCCTCCCTGCAGCAGGAAGGCCTCGCCGGCGGCGACCTTGCTCAACGCCCGCTTGAGCTTGCGCGCCTCGCCCGCAAAAACGAGCGGCGGAAAGCCGGCGAGCTGCTGCTCGACCGCCTTCAAGGCTGCCTGGTCCGGATACTCCGGAATCTGCTGGGCGGGCTTGGCCCTCCAGCTCTCTGGCGTCCACCGCTCGGACATGGGACTACATGCTCCTGCTCTTCAGATATCGCGCGTGGTTAACCTCTTGGTAGCGCGAAGGGGCGGCTATACACCCTCACCGTCACAATAGCCACCGTCTGGGGCAGGTACCGTTCGGTCAGCCCGCGGATGCGGCGGCACGCGGCGTGCGCATGGTCACCAGCTCCTCGGCAGCGCTCGGATGCAGGGCGACGGTGCGGTCGAAATCGGCCTTGGTCGCGCCCATGGTCACGGCGATGGCGGCGGCCTGGACGATCTCGCCGGCATCATGCCCGAGGATATGGACGCCCAGGACCCTGTCGGTCTTCGCGTCCACCACGAGCTTCATATAAATGCGCTCCTGCCGGCCGGAGATGGTGGCCTTCATCGGACGGAAGCCGGATTCGAAGATGCGCAGCTCATGGCCGGCCGCGAGCGCCTGCGCCTCCGACAAGCCGACCGTGCCGATCTCGGGCGTGGTGAAGACCGCCGAGGCGACCATGGCGTGATCGACCGTCCAGCTGCGGCTGCCGAAGGTGCTGTCGGCAAAGGCATGTCCCTCGCGGATCGCGACGGGCGTGAGGTTGACGCGGTTGGTGACGTCGCCGACGGCATGGATCGACGGCACGCTGCTGGCCGACGCCGCATCGACGACGATCTCGCCGAGCGGGCCGGTCTCGACGCCCGCCTTGTCGAGGCCCATTCCCTTGGTGTTGGGCCGGCGCCCCGTCGCGACCAGAACGACGTCGGCGTCGATCGGCGCCCCATGCGCACAATGGGCGCGGCGCGTGCCGTCGGCGAGTTCCTCGATGCGCTCCACGGTGCAGCCGAGCCGCATGGTGATCCCGGCATAGGCGAGCGCGTCCCGCAGGCGCGTGCGGATATCCTCGTCGAAGCCGCGCAGGACGTTGTCGCCCCGATGCAGCACGGTCACCGCGACGCCGAGCCTGGCGAACAGGCATGCGAACTCCAGCGCGATATAGCCGCCACCGACGACCAGCATCCGCCGGGGCAAGGACGGAAGATGAAAGACCTCGTTGGAGGAGATGCCGAGATCGCCGCCGGGGATCGGCGGATCGAAGGAGGGCCAGCCGCCGGTCGCGACCAGGATGTGGCGGGCGGTGACGGTCCGACCGCTCTTGACCAGCCGCACGCTGTGCGGGCCCTCGATGACGGCGCGCTCCTCGCAGATCTCGACCTTCGCGCCCTCGAGCCCCTTGCGGTAGAGGCCCGAAAGCCGGGTGACCTCGTTCGCCACCGCATCCCGCAGGGTCGGCCAATCGAAGCTGGGCTTGGCGCCGAGCGTCCAGCCGAAGCCGGCCGCATCCTCGAATTCGTCAGCGAAACGGCTGGCATAGACGAAGAGCTTCTTCGGCACGCAGCCGCGGATGACGCAGGTGCCGCCGATGCGGTCTTCCTCCGCGATCATCACGCGGGCACCGTGCCCCGCCGCGATGCGCGCGGCGCGCGTGCCGCCGGAGCCCGCCCCGATGACGAAGAGATCGACGTCGAACTCAGCCATGATATCCTCTCAAGCGTCACCGTTGCCGGACCGCAAGCTGCGGGCGAACCAGACCGCCGCCAGCGCCAGCGCCGCGATCCACCACCCCTGCCAGGCGCCGTGGGCAACCGTCCCAACCCCGAAGGCCGAGGCTGACAGCGCCAGACGCGGCGCGAGATCGCGCGCCGGCAGCCGCCTCAGCCGCAACAGGAACGCGACGCCGGCCAGGGCCAACAGGATCGCGCCGACCGCTCCCGTCTCGGCCCAGGCCTGGAGCGGCGCGCTATGCGGATGCCCGACCGCGAGCAATTGGCGGCGCGGTGGCGAAACTTCAAGCGCAACCGGATGACGATCGAGCGTGGGGGAGGTGCCGAAGCCTGCACCGATCAGGGGACGCGCCCTGACCACTTCGCCGAAGCTCAGCCAGATGTCGACGCGATCGCGCGAATGGGAGTTGGCCAGCCGTTGATGAAGCGAGGCCGGCAGAGCCTCGTCGCCGAGCCGCCCCATCACCGGCGCGAGCCCCATCGTCGCGACGAAACCGAGCGCGACCGCCGCCAGCGTTAGGCGTGGCAGCAGCCGCGCGGCGATCCAGGCGAGCGCCAGGATCAGAAAGCCGAGGCCGGCAGCGCCGCTCTCGGAATCGAAGGAGATGCCGGCCACGACGACGACCGCCGCTGCGCCGAGGAGGCGGTCGAACGACGTGGTGCCCTCGCCGGCAAGCAATCCGGCGACAGCCACGGGCAACAGGACCAGACAGGTCAGCACCGGGCGGTTGAAAATATAGGTGACCTGTCTGCCGATATCGAGCGCGATGCGGACAGACAGCCCGGTCGCAAGCTCGGCCATCATCAAGACGGCGGCGGCCGTGACCGCCACGGCCAAAGCACGATTCTCCGCCCGGCTCGGACGGAAATGCCCGCTCGCAGCGATGACGATGCCGCTCGCCAGCGGGATCGCCAGCTCCCCCCAGGCCGAGAAGCTGGCGCCTGGCCGGTGACTCCACAGGATGCTCGCGAGCGACCAGAGCAGGAATCCGCCGAGGGCGAGGCCGATCGGGCTCGCCACCATGCCGCGCAGGCGCCGCAGGAAGACCGTCGCGCCCTGGTCGGCCAGCGCAGCCCCCAGAAAGCACAGCGCAGCCAGCCCGAGGACAAGCGGGGCCGAGCGATTGGCAAGCCACATCGCCAGCGGCAGGATGATCAGCAGCACGGTGCCCAGACGCGCCAGACGCAGCGACGGAACAGGGGGCGTCGGCGCGGAAACGGCCGTTGCGGTCGAGCGGATCATGCCCTGCGCTTACGCCATCCGCCGCATCGCGGCCAGAGCCCGCGCGAAAGCTTCGCGCCAGTCGTAGAACGAATGGCGTAGAAGATGCGACGAAACCCCGGCGCCGCCGAAAATTCTTGACTTCCGATTATGCAATCAGGCGCAATTGACGGCGGGCGCGGCAAGGTGCCACAGGCGGAGCCGCCTGCAAGAAACCCGTGGGCCAAGCCCGCAAGCGGAGGAAACCATGCTGACATCCCTTCTGAAGCGCACGGCCCTGACGGCGGTAGCTCTCGCCGCCCTTTCGACGGCGGCCTTCGCCCAGCTCGCCGAACTCAAGATCATGGCTCCCGCGGCGCCCGGCGGCGGCTGGGACGGCACCGCGCGGTCGATGCAGCAGGCGCTGACGGCGGCGGGCATCGTCAAGAGCGTGCAGGTCAACAACGTGACCGGCGCCGGCGGCACGATCGGCCTCGCCCAGCTCATCGGCGCCAAGGGCGACGGCCACCAGCTCATGGTCAACGGCTTCGTGATGGTGGGCGCGATCCTGCTCAACAAGTCGCCGGTCAACCTGACGCAGGTCACGCCGATCGCGCGCCTCACCGCCGAGGCCGAGGTCATCGTCGTTCCGACCGATTCCCCGCTCAAGACCGCCAAGGACCTCGCCGAGCGTCTGAAGGCCGATCCGGCCAAGGTGACCTGGGCCGGCGGCTCGGCCGGCGGCACGGACCACATCCTCGCCGCGCTGTTCGCGCAGGCCGTCGGCGCCGACGCCAAGAAGATCAACTACATCCCGTTCTCGGGTGGCGGCGAGGCTCTCGCGGCGATGCTCGGCGGGCGCGTCACCGCCGGCGTCTCCGGCTATGGCGAGTTCGAAGGCCAGATCAAGGCCGGCAAGCTGCGTGTGCTCGCCGTCTCCTCGTCGAAGCGCCTCGCGAATGCGCCGGACGCCCCGACGCTGAAGGAGCAGGGCATCGATCTCGAGCTTCTGAACTGGCGTTCGGTCGTCGCCCCTCCCGGCCTCTCGGCCGAGCAGACCAAGGCCCTGATCGACACGGTCGAGAAGATGGTCAAGTCGAAGGAGTGGCAGGAAATCCTGAAGGCCCGCGGCTGGGACGATTCCTTCCTGTCCGGCGCCGCCTTCGACACCTTCCTGAAGGCCGAGATCGAGCGCGTCTCCAGGGTGATGACCGAAGTCGGGCTGGTGAAGTAAGCCAGCCGGAACGCTGCAATCTGCAGGGGCCGGGAAACCGGCCCCTTTTCCAACCGCCAGAAGCGCCCAAAAAAAAGCGCCGGACATGACTGCGGGAACGCCATGACCAACGACACACGCACGCAAGGTGCCAACAAGCCGGCCCTAGTGGTGGGCGTCCTGCTGCTGATCGTCGCCTTCCTCGTCGGCTATGACGCCTCGCAGCAGACCATCACCTCAACCTACGGCGTCGGCCCGACCGCCATGCCTTATGTCGTGGCGGCTGGACTCGTCCTCCTCGGGCTTTCGCATTTCGTGGTCGCGTTCCGCGAGGGTCTGCCGCAGCCCGACGAAGCCGACAATTCCGCGCTGCTCTGGATCGCGGGCGGCCTCGTCTTCCTGATCGCCTGCATCGGGCTGGGCGGCGGCTTCATCATCGCCATCGCCGCCGTCTTCGCATGCACGGCCCGGGGCATGGGCCGCCAGGCCCTTGCTGTCGACGCCGTGATCGGCTTCGTGCTCGGCCTCGTCATCTACCTCGTCTTCGCCAAGCTCCTGACACTGATCCTGCCGTCGGGCCCGCTCGAGCGCCTGTTCCTCTGAGGAGAGCCCGCCCATGGATACCCTGCTCTCCCTCGTCCAAGGCTTCGGCGTCGCGCTTGAGCCTTCCAAGCTGATGTTCTGCCTGATCGGCGTGTTCCTCGGCACGGCCGTCGGCGTGCTGCCGGGCATCGGCCCGGCGCTGACCGTCGCGCTCCTGCTGCCGGTCACGTTCAAGCTCGACCCGGCGGGCTCGCTGATCATGTTCGCCGGCATCTACTATGGCGGCATGTACGGTGGCTCGACCACCGCGATCCTGCTCAATGCACCGGGCGAAAGCGCCTCGCTTGCGACCGCGCTCGAAGGCTCCAAGATGGCCAAGGCCGGCCGCGGCGGTCCCGCGCTCGCGACGGCGGCGATCGGCTCCTTCGTCGCCGGCCTGATCGCGACGATCGGGCTCGCCTTCCTCGCGCCCTGGCTGGTCGAGATCGCCGTCAAGTTCGGACCCTGGGACTATTTCGCCCTGATGATCGTGGCGTTCGTCACCGTCTCGGCGACATTCGGCGACTCGCCGCTGCGCGGTCTCACCAGCCTGTTCCTCGGCATCTCGCTCGGCCTCGTCGGCATCGACAAGCTGACCGGCCAGGCGCGCCTGACCTTCGGCGTGCCGGAGCTGCTCAACGGTATCGAGGTGACGACGCTCGCCGTCGGCCTGTTCGCCGTGGGCGAGGCCTTCTACGTCGCCTCCAAGCGTGCCCGCGATCCCGAGGAGATCATCCCGATCAAGGGCTCGCTGTGGATGAACAAGCAGGACTGGAAGCGCTCCTGGGGGCCCTGGCTGCGCGGCACCGCCTTCGGCTTCCCGATCGGCGCGCTGCCGGCCGGCGGCGCGGAGGTACCGACCTTCCTGAGCTATTCGACGGAGAGGAAGCTCTGCAAATATCCCGAGGAGTTCGGCAAGGGCGCGATCGAGGGCGTCGCAGGGCCGGAGGCCGCCAACAACGCCTCGGCCGCGGGCACGCTGGTGCCGCTGCTGACGCTCGGACTGCCGACCTCGGCGACGGCCGCGATCATGCTCGCCGGCTTCCAGCAATACGGGCTCAACCCCGGCCCGCTGCTCTTCGCCGAGAAGCCGGACCTCGTCTGGGGCCTGATCGCCTCGCTCTTCGTCGCCAACGTCATGCTGGTGATCCTGAACCTGCCGCTGATCGGGCTCTGGGTCCGGCTGCTCGCGATCCCGCAGCCCTGGCTCTATGCCGGCATCCTGGTCTTCGCGACGATGGGCACGCTGGCTGTGAACAGCTCGCCGGTCGAACTCGGCATGCTCTTCATCTTCGGCTTCATCGGCTATCTGATGCGCCGTTATGATTATCCGGTCGCGCCGATGGTCGTCGGTCTCATCCTCGGGCCGATGGCGGAGCAGCAACTGCGCCGCGCACTCCAGATCAGCCTCGGCGACCCGATGATCCTGCTGGAGAACCCCAGCTCGGCGACCCTGCTCGGTATCGCCTTCCTGGCGCTGGTCGCTCCGTTCCTGATGAAGGGGCTGAGCCGGTTCAAGGCGTCGGAGGACTGACGAGGCCAAGCCGCAGCAGGCTCTCAGCCGTCGCGACGAGAGCCTCCGCGGCCGGCCTCGGCTGCCAGCCCAGCATGGCGATCGCCTTGGCGCTTGTCGCGGTCTTGACGCGGCCGAGTTCCGGCGTGGCCGCCTGGCGCGCCGTCGCGCTGAAGCGCGCGGCGAAACGCACCAGCCAGTCGGGCAGGACGCGGGTCGAGACGCCGGCCGCCGACGCGCCGAGCCCGTCCCTGAGCGTCTGAGCGATCGCCTGCATCGTCATGAAGTCGCCGGCGGTGGCGAGGAAGCGCTCCCCGGCAGCGGCCGGATCGGTCATGGCGCGCAGATGCAGATCGGCGACGTCGCGCACATCGACGACGCCGAACATCAGCCGCGGCACCGCCCAGAGCCTGCCCTCCAGCATGGTCTTCACCAGCAGGATCGAGGCGGAGAGGTCCGGCCCGAGCAGCGGCCCGAAGATGCCGACCGGATTGACCACGGCGAGCTCAAGCCCCTGCCCTTCCCCGTCGACGAAATCCCAGGCCGCACGCTCGGCCAGCGTCTTCGACTTCGGATAGGCAGAAAGGCCGGGCGCCGCCGGATCGGTCCAGTCGCGCTCGTCGTATGGGCGCTTCACCACCTTGCCGTAGCCGATTGCGGCGAAAGACGACGTCAGCACCACGCGCCGGACCCCGGCGCGATGCGCGGCGCGCAGAACCCGCAGCGTGCCCTCGCGCGCCGGGCGGATCAGCTCGTCTTCGTCCTTCGGCGCGGCAGCGGCGAGCGGCGAAGCGACGTGCAGCACATGGGAGCAGCCGGCGACGGCCTCATCCCAGCCGGCATCCTGCAATAGATCCGCGACCGCGACCTGCAAGCGCGGACCCGCATCGAGACCCGCCGCACGCAGAGCATCCCGCAACCGGCCCTCGCGCTGCGGCGCGCGCAACGTCGTGCGGACATCGTAGCCGGCCTGCAGCAACGCCAGGGTGCAGTGCCCGGCGAGGAAACCGGAACCTCCGGTCACGAGGACGGGATCGCGGGTCATGATCCGAGGCTCCTGGGCCATCATCGCGGGCAACGGCCCGGGCTATGGCAATTCCGCAATTCTCCGAATCGCGGAATTACCATAGGCCTTTGTTTTATCGCGTTTTCTTCACGCGAACCGGTGTCCACTTCGCTCGAAAACGCTTGCAATTCACCCAAACGAAAAACGCCTCCCCTTCGAACGAAGGAGAGGCGTGGACGGCTTGCACCCGACCGGACGCCCGCAGGCGTCAGAACGTATGGCCGCGCTTGCGCATTTCCTGCGAGAAGCGATCGAAGAGATAGTTGCTGGTCTGCATGCTCCAGGGCTGGAGCACCGGGAAAATATCCTTCATCGCTTCGGCACGCAGGCTGGTATAGCGCTGCCCGACGGCCGACTTGAAAAAGCCGGCGACCTCCTTGAGGTCGGCTTCCGTCATCTTGCTGGCGAAGACCGTCGCCGCGGTCTTGATCATCTCCTCGGCGCGCTTGTCGGCCTCCGGCTTCAACTCGGCGATGACGCCCTCCGCGTCCTTGGTCATCTCGGGCCGGGTCCCGATCAGCTGCTTCGCGCTCTCCTCGAACTCGCGATAGATATTGGTGATGTTCTGGGTGACGGCGGTCAGGTCCATGACCTCGCGCGCTGCCTGGAGATGGCTCGGCGTCAATGTCGGAGCCTGGGCAAAGGCGGGAGCGGCGCCGAGCAGCGACAGGCCGAGAGCCAGGCTGACGAGAAGATGGCGGATCATGCGGTCAAAACCCCTTCATCATTGACGACCGGTCGGTGAGCCCCGGTTGCGTGGCCGAGCCGGCCGTTGTTCGCGCGTTCCTTAGCGTGGATCGCACGGGAATGGAATCATTCGATCCGGCCGAGCAGCTTGAGCCCATCCGCCCCTGCCAGGATGGCCCCCGCCGCCAGTCCGATGAACAGGCCGTGCTCGACCACGCCCGGCACGGTGTTGAGGGCCTGAGCCAGCAATTCCGGCCGGTCGATGGCGCCGAGATGCGCGTCCAGAATGAAATGCCCCCCGTCTGTCACGAGCGTGCTGCCATCCGCCTTCTGGCGCAGCGAGAGTTCACCGGCCGCTCCGGACGCGGCGATGGCTTCGGCCACGGCGCGCCGCGTCGCCTCCAGCCCGAACGGCACGACTTCGATCGGCAACGGGAAGCGGCCGAGCTTCTGCACCAGCTTGCCGTCGTCGGCGATCACGATCATGCGGGCGGAGGCCGCGGCGACGATCTTCTCGCGCAGCAGCGCCGCTCCGCCACCCTTGATCAAGCGCAGCTGCGCATCGACCTCGTCGGCGCCGTCGACCGTCAGGTCGAGCTCGGGCGTCTCGTCCAGCGTCGACATCGGGATGCCGAGCGACAGGGCCTGCGCCTGCGTCACCTCCGAGGTGGCGACGCAGAGGATGTCGAAACCGGACGCGACTTTCGCGCCGAGCAGATCGACGAAATGCTTCGCGGTCGAGCCCGTCCCGAGCCCCAGCCGCATGCCCGGCCGCACCAGTTCGAGCGCGCGGGCGGCTGCCTGCTTCTTGAGATCGTCGGCGTTCATGTCGATGTGCCTGGGTCGAGTGACGGGAACCGGCCGCTATCCGCAACGGATAGCGGCGCTCTCCTGCCGCGCCGAACGCCTCATGTCCAGCGGGGCGGGACCGGCGGACCTCATTTCGTCTGCGGCGTGCACACCGTCTTGTCGTCGAAGACATAGCAGATGCTCATCTCGCCGGTGCGGATGTTGACGCGGAAGATGCCGCCTTCGCGCTCGTGCCGCGACGGCATCAGCCCGTAATCGCTCGGCGCCTGAGGGCCCGCACCCTCGCCCGCCGGGAAGCAGACCGTGACGCCGACGCCGCCCTCCTTGAGCTGGAACTGGCAGGCGCCCACCTCTCCGGTCGCCTTGTCGATTCGATAGACGCGGTTGAGGTCGGTCTGCGGCGAAGGCGCGAATTCGAACGGACCGGCGAAGGCCGAGCCTACGCACAGCAGCGAGAAACCGGCTCCGGCCGCCAGCCGTGCGAAGCCGGCCGGTATTGCGTTGATTTTCGACATGACGTGCTTCCCTGCCGCCGAGGCTTGCGACGAATCGAGCGAACGATACCACCACGCGCGGCGAAATTGGGGAGAGGTCGAAGGATGATCGGCACGCGGGGCTTGCCAGCGGGCCCGCAACCCCCTTTAAGCCGGTCGTCCCGTATCTGTCCGGAAAGCCGCGCCATGAGCCTGCCTCCCATCGTCGTCTTCGATCTCGACGGAACGCTCGCCGAGACAGCGCCGGACATCATGCGGGTCCTGAACGTCATCCTGGTGCGCGAGGGTCTCGCCGCGCTGCCGCTGGCAAGGGCGCGCGAACTCGTCGGCGCCGGCGCGCGCGCCCTGATCGAGCGCGGCTTCAAGGTCTCCGGGCGGCCGCTCGACGCCGACACGCTGGAGCGGCTCTTCGCCGATTTCCTGACGATCTATGCCGAGGACGTCGCCTCGAACAGCCATCTCTTCGACGGTGTCCTGGATGCGCTCGACACGCT
The DNA here is from genome assembly GCA_930633495.1 of Hyphomicrobiales bacterium. NCBI lineage: Bacteria > Pseudomonadati > Pseudomonadota > Alphaproteobacteria > Hyphomicrobiales > Hyphomicrobiales bacterium. The sequence goes on from CAKNFJ010000001.1 coordinate 746,750, forward strand.
CGCCGATGATGGCTACGCGCTGGCCGTCTGCACCAACAAGCCGATCCTGCACACGCGCCTGATCCTCGACCATTTCGGCATCGCCGAGCGTTTCGCCGCCGTGGCGGGGCGCGACAGCTTTCCGTTCTTCAAACCCGATCCACGCCACCTCACCCTGACCATCGAGGCGGCGAAGGCCGATCCGGCGCGCGCCGTGATGATCGGCGATTCGCGCACCGACATCGCGACGGCCCGCGCAGCGGGCATCCCAACGATCTGCGTCCCCTTCGGCTATACCGACGTGCCGATCGAGACGCTGGAACCGGATTTCGTCATCCAGCATTTCAGCGAACTGCCCGATGCTGTGGATCGTGTCCTCAATCTGGTGCCCGCACGTCCTTGACGGCGTGAAGCGCGCCGACTAGGAAGACCCCGGTTCGGGCGATTAGCTCAGCGGTAGAGCACTCCCTTCACACGGGAGGGGTCGCAGGTTCGAACCCTGCATCGCCCACCATTCAACCCATTGTCCAATAAGGCCTTTTTGGATTTGGGGTTGGCACCGATCCGGCGCAGTTCTGCGGCGTTCAATCGAACTTCAATCGCAAACAGCTTAGTTTTGGTCAGCTTCTGAAGCTCGCTGATCACGAAATCCGTGGCAATCGCGACCTCTTCGAGAGCTTCAACCGCGAAACCTTCATAGTGATCCGTGGTCGAGGAGCCCTCCTCTACGACGTGGCCAAGCCACATCGAGCGGCGCTCGCGGGTCACGAATGGGCAAAGCTTGCGGACCATCGTCGCCATGAAACGCCGCGTCGAATACTGCGTCAGCTCCGGCACGCCCGCTTCGTCAGCGATTCGCTTCACAGCCTTTTTGACTGTGCCGACCCGCTTGAGCTTGTAGACGAGTAGCGGGATCTCTTCATTTGGCCGCCGGCCGTATCGCTGCTCGAAGCGCGCCAGATCCTCCGCCTGCCAGTGATCGATCCAGTCCGCCAAGCCGCGCGTGATAGGAAGGGCCGGCCTGCGCTTGTCATTCTGGACGCGGCCGGGCGGGTTCAGGTCGATCGCGCCGAGACGCCTGTCATATTGCGCGGCTGGGGTGAAATCCGTGATTGCCTCGGGCCTCGCCCAAGTGTTCAGCGCCATGATTACCCAGCGGCGCAGGTGCGGTGTCTCCAGCGCGTCGATGAAGGTCGCCATCTCGACCATCGTCGGCACATAGCCGCCCTTCTTCGGTGGCGGCAGCTTCAGCTCTTTGGCGATACGTTCGCCCTGGTAGACGATCTTCGGCACATGCGAAACGATTGCGCCTTCGACCGGTTGCCCGATCGCATCGAGACGCATCTTGACCGCCGCGGCATCGTTCATCGCTGCGCCCAGCACGTTTATCACGCGTTCGATAGTCGCGGCGCCGTGCTGATGCGTTCGATGAAGCCAGCCGGCAAAATCGAGTTGCCGGGATGGCGTCCAGAACGATAGCGGAGCGGAGACCTGCTTCACGGTCTTCAGATACTCGACGACGAGGTCGACAGCGCGCAGCGCCTGCCCCTCGCTACGAATCGTCGTCGCATGACCATTCAGATAGGCCTCCATCACATGCACCGTCAGAACCTGGCCTGGTCCCGGGCATTCGCTGGCGGAGCGTGCCGGCGCGGCCGCGACGAGGGCGACGAGGGCTTGCTTTGCTTCCTCGCCATCCGCTGTACGCAAGCTTCGGCGGCGGACAGCGCGAGCTCCGGCGTCATAGCGACAGGCGTAGTAGACACCGCCGCGATCGGGGTGAGGAACTTCGAGGTAGTAACCGCCGAATTCCCATCCGACGGCATCGCCTCGCTGTTCGTCTCCCTTTTGCTTTCGTTGGGCCACGCTGCACTCCGGTGATAGCTGCGATCGAGATATTCCTGCACAGCTTCCGCCGTGTAGTGGGGGCCGTTGGGAAAGGCGTAGAAGGCAACCAGTCCCTTTTTGCGAGCCCGGCGCATCTCGCCGGGCTTGAGGAATCGCCAACGCTCCTCGACCTGAGCTTCCGAGAGATAGGCGTCGGGATCGATGACGTGCGCGCTGGCGAGAAGCATCTCAGTCCTCCGCCTCCCGCCTAGCGCGGTCCTGCAGCTTGGCGGCAACCTGCTGAATGCGCTCGATGGACTGCGCGCGATCGAAGCCTCGGCTGACCAGGCGATCGACGATCGCTTTTGCGAGCTGCTGGAGTTCTGAGAACTGACCTCGCGAAATGGTCATGCACGCCTCGAGGCATGCTGTTGCGATGTCAGACCGCTCCGGCGTTCGCTCGGCGATCAGCCGCTCGCGATACTTCCGCTGATATTCCCTCTGCCTCTTCAGGCGCCGGCGCCAGCGGCGCGCATCCTCTGGATCATGGAAGGTCATGTCACGGGCCTCCTTGGTCCCGTCAGACCCGATGATCCCCAAAACGATGAAAGTCAGAACTGAAGAAGAAAAGCGCTCGGCCATAGACCACCGGCGTGAGCTCAGCGCGTTTTTTTCCCTTACGTTTTCATGGAAGGGCGCCGTGAGCTCACAAAGGAAGCTCACGGGGTTAGCGAACGGCGAGGCGAAGGAGGCGGCGATCATGATCAGTTCGGCCCCTGTTTGCCGGTCGGGAGCCCGCTGACGCTACCGTTGACGCGAGGGTTGATCGACGGGGACGCGGTGAAGTCGAGTATCGCCTTGATGCGAGCGATCTGCGGTGCGATCGCTCCGGGCACCGCGGCGAGTTCGGCTTCAAGTGCTTCCTTGAACTGACGACCGGCGTTGCGGCCGGCTTCGCCCATCGCGCCGACATCGGTGCTCACGTTCTTGAGCGACATGCTCGGGGCCATCGCTTTGTCACGCGCGCCCTGGACCTCGGCAATCTTCAGATTCAGCTCATTCGACGCAGCGGCCAGCATATTGATCGCGTTGATCTGCTCCTTCAGTGCCGAGATCTGCCGATCGATCGCACTGACTTCGTCGGACGAGCGCGCCGAGTTAGCGTCCGCCAGGTGCGGCGGCAAAATCTCGTTCCCGGCCGTGGCATCGTCGGAAAGCTTTTTTCGCTTCGCAGCGAGCGTGGCGAGCTCGGCTTCCAGTCGCGTACGTTTGTCGTCGATCTCCTGGCGCTGAAGAAACTCCTTCCGCGCGTCGATCAGGCGACGGCTATCCGGGTCGTAGTCGCCCTTCGGATCTCCGCGCATCTCCTGCACTGCGATGACATCGGCGTTGTAGTGTTTCGCCCATTCATTGACGCGATTGACGGTCGGGTTCTTTCCCTCCTCAATCCGCTTGATCGCCTCCTCGGCCGGGAGAACGATGTGCTTCGCTAGAACGCCGCCTACCTGCACAGCGCGGTTCTCTACCGCGGAGAACATGCGGTCGATCTGAGCACGGGCATCGTTCGTGACGCGCGTGAGATCGCGTGCGACAGACCCGGGAGCCAGCTTCAGAATTGCCTCGACCATCTTCTGCCACTCGCCCCGATAGGTGCGAAGGGCCAGCACGCCCCGCTTGAACTCTTGATCTTTGACGATCTCGCCGATTTTCGCGTTGTCGCCCTTGGTTGCGATGTCGATCAGGCGCTCGAACGTTTCGATGACGTTGCCGCCGGATTTGCGCGTCTGCTCCAGAGCTTTCGATGAATCGATCCCGAATTTCTTGAAATTCTTCCGCGTCTCGTCGCTATCCATCTTCATCAGGATGTTGTTGAGCGACGTGAACGCTTCCTCCGGACTACCCGAGCCTTTGCGCATGACCTGCAGGATCGAGACCAGCTCGGCCAGCCCCTTCGTGCCCGTGAACCCTACCGCAGAGGCTGCGGGCGCCAGGCTGGGTAGATATCGGGCCATGTCGGGGAGCTCGAACTGCCCGGCTTTTCCGCCTTCCGACATGATATCGAAAGCCTTTTGCATTTGGGTGCCGGCGATCTTGAAGTTGCTCGCAACGGCATCGGCCGACTTCGCGATATCGGCGACCTCCGATCCCGTGGCGGCAGCGGTGCGGGCGACACTGGGCAGGAACTCCAAGCTTTCCTTCAGCGACCTGCCTTGCGCAACCAGAACGCCGAGGCCGCCGGTCACCTTGCCGGACGACTGCGCGGTCTCGTAAGCAATACCCTCGATCTCCTTGCGGACGCCACCGAGCTCGTCAGCGGATGCGTTCGCGGTCAGACCGATCCGGGTGATCTCGCGATCCACATCAGCGAACTGCTTGTAGGAGGCTGCAAGCGCGGCCGGTCCGCCGAGCGTGACGAGCTGGCTGCGGCCTGCCGCCAGCATGCGCCCTTGGGCGGCAGCGACGGCAGCGGAGGTACGCTGCTGAAACGCCATGGCGCGCGCAGCCGTGGAATTGAATGCCGCGCTTGCCTTCGTCTGCATCGCCCGGAACTGCGAGAGTTCCGCAGCGGCCTTCGCGAGGCCTGGCTTCAACTTGCTTTGTGCCGTGAGTACAGCTTCAGCTCGAACGACCGTCACCATGTCAGGCCCCCTTGGAATAGCTGAAGCGGATGGTGGTGATGGGGGACCGCGAGAGCGCCGCAAGGCGACGCTCCACGTCGGCGATAGCGGCTGCGAGATCGGCGTCCGACTTGTATTCGACGACGCGCCGCGTCTCGCCGCTGACGAATTCGACCCTCGCCGCGCCGGTGGCACGGGCGTTCCGGAGCTTGGAGAGCTGGGCCTGGAGCTCGGCGAGGGTTTCCATCGTCAGGCTCCCGCGTTGGTGTACCAGCCGCGGTGATCGACGAAGCCGGCGCCGAAATCGACGCGCGCCTTCACCTGGACACCGTCGACCTCGAAGCCTGCTTTGGTCTCGATGACGACGCCCTCCTCACCTTCCAGATAGGCGTATTCGAGCCCGTCGACGGTGGCTGGATCGGCCGAGACGTACCAGCGATTGCCGGTCAGGCGGGCGTCCACCGCGATCGCGAGCTTGCCGGCGAAGGGGTTCGTGTCCTCCGCCTTGGCTGGGTTCAGCACCGTGAGCAGTTGCTCGGCCTCGGTCTCCTTGTCGGGACCGACGAGGATATAGCGGGGCGAAATATCGATCGCTTCGCCGGTCAGGCCGACCTGCTTGCGCAACGCGCTGCGAGCGATCGACAAGGAACCAACCGAGATTGCCGAGCCCGAGGTAGCCTTGTTCCCGTGATCGGCGTGGAACAGCGGCTTGCCGTCCGACATGGTCGGACCGTTGCCGCTGCCGGAAACAAGCAGATCGACGAGGATCTGCGCCTCCGTCGCGGCAGCGGCCTGGCCGAGGCGGCGGGCGAGGTCGGTGAAGGCACCGAGGTCGTCGTTCACGATCGCCGTCCGCGAGATCGAGAAGATACGGCCCCAGGTCGAGAGCTTGTAGCTCTCCTTCGCCTCGTCGAAGGTGCCCTGCTCGAATTCGCCGCCTTCAACGACTTGCTTCAGCCGCGGCCCTTCCGATATCTGCAGGCGATGCTTCGTGCGGAAGTCGCGCGCCGTGGTCTTCCGGCCCAGAAGCTTCAGGCCGGAGGGAGCCGCGCGATACGATTCACGCAACGTCCGACCAACGGCATCACCCAGGATCAGCGGAAAATCGCTCGTCGCATGCATGGCACGCTCGACGATCGTCGCTGCCGAAAGCCCGGTGGTTGCCATGCCGCGCAGTCGGAGGCTCTCGCGCGCGATATCGAGCGTGCTGAGACCGAAGAACTGGCGCGCCGGTTCCGAGAGCTGATGACCCGGATTGTGCCGGGCATAGAGCGCCTCACCGACTTGGCGAACCCGCAGCTCCGGGTCGGACGGATCCGTGCCGATGCTGATCGAGGTGTTGCGAACCTGACCTGCCGGCGCAGCACGCTGGGACATGGCAGCGAATGCCGCCTGACGCGCGTTGTCGGCGGTCGCATTGCCGTCGATCTGCGAGTCGACCCAGGCCTGATCGAGGCCGGAGAGGCGGGCGATCGAGCGGATCTCGCCATTGACCGCGGCGCGGTCGACGATGGTGTTGGCGGCTTCGGCCCGTTCCTGGGTCGACGCCGCGGCGTTGACCGGCGGGGACGCCGGCGTGCTGACCGGCATTTCGACCGGTGCGGGGATAACCGTCATGCTGTGGCTCCTCAAGCCAGCAGAGCGGTCGGCGGGGATGGTGACGAGCGATGCCTCCAGCAGGTCGAGGCGCGTCGCGGTCATTTCGCGGCGCTTCGTCGAGGGATTGGTTCGCTCGCGCTGTTCGCGCGTGATGTAGCCGATGGAGACGCCGAGCGTGTGCCCGTCCGCGATCTCCGCGGCGATCCGCTGGGAAAGGGGATGGTGGCGGGACAGCCTGATGCGGCCATGCAGTTCCCCGCCGACAGCTCTGAGAGTGTCGACACTGCCAAGCCGGGCATCGATGCTGTCCCGCCGATGGCTGTCCAGAAGAGGGATCTGGACAGGCCATGACTGATTCTCGAATGACAGAAACTCGGAATATTCGCCGCGCGCGTCATAGCGCGTCACGCCCGCGCCCGGCGTTGCGAGCGTGGCATCGACCGTCCAGGTCTCCGCGTTCCAGCTCGTTGCGGCCTGGGGCAAGGCGCGGGTGATGATGGCTTCTTCCGCCATGGGCTCGGAGGCCGCGATGGGCGTGACGGCGTTCATGCGCTCTCCCTTTCGATGGTGCGCGGACGACCATTGGTAAATGCGAGCCCGAGCCCCGTCGCCCGGGCATTATCGGCCGCGATCTCGGCATCGAGCTGCTCGATGTCGTACCCACGGGCGGCAACGGCCTGCCGGCGGCTCATAAGGCCGGCGCCGATCGCCGCGATCTCCGCTTCGGCATCCTTGAGCGGATCGACCCAGTCGAAGCGCGGCGTGATCCACTTCGCGGCTTCGAAATCGGCGGGATTGTTGAAATAGCCGGCCATATCCGGGCTGCCGGCGAGCGCCCGCTGCAGCAGCCAATTCCGCCAGATGGGCCGGCAGAACTGGAAAACGATCACGCTGTGCTGGATAGTCTCGACGCGGCGGCGCCACTCGACGAGCCCGGCGCGCAGGCTCGAATAATTCGCCTGGCTCAGATCTCCGGACAGAACATGCGAAGGGACGCCGAGACCGGCAGCAACCTCGTCCCGGGTCACTTTCAGGAAATCGATAGCCTCTGCGCCGATGGGCGCTGCCTCGCTGAAGCGGACATCATGGCCGGGCGGAATAACCTGCATCGTGCCTGGCTCGAGGCCTGCCTGCAGAACAGGACCGTTCTGCTCTCCGAAGAAGCCACCTGCGTCGCCATTCGGCGCTACTACGAAGCCGGTCAGCAGCGATGCGACGAGCTGGCGCTGAAGCTGCGCGTCGATCGCGCGGTCGAAATCAGCCATACGCAGCAACACTGGGGCGAACCACGACAGGCCACGAACCTGGCCCGGGAAGATAGGGCGGAACATATGGATGCAGCGATCCGCAGGCACGCGCACGATTTCGTAGGAAACCGCCAGCGGCATCCCTGGCTGATCCCGTCGGATGTGGAACGCGATCTTCCGGCCGGCGGGGTCGAACTCGACGCCCTGGACGATCCGGCCGCCAGCCGCCGTGGCCTGCGTCAGGTTGCGGTCGACTTGCTCCGGGTCGATCTGCCGAATCTGCCCATTTGGCAGGATCAGTGCGAAAGCCTCACCACTGACGACCATGGAACGCGCCATGGTGGCCTGGAGACCATAGAAATCCGTCAGCCCGTCTGCGTCTGCCTCATCGGTCCAGCCCTCGAAAATTTGTGCGACACCCGGCCGACGCGCCTGAACCTTGAGGCCGGTTCCGACCAGAGCGCTCGTCCAGGCTTCGGCTCCGCTGGCGGCATGGCCATTGTTGGCGACCAGGCCGCGACCACGGCGAGCGAGCGTGCCGCCGCTCGCCAGCATCGAGGCGATGGCGCTGGGCATGTCAGCGAAGCCGGACCAGCGGCGACCGGCACCGGCACCTTCGAAGGACCGCAGCGCAGGTGCCTTACCGGAGCGGCCGAGCAGCTTCTGGGCGAAAGCGGGCAGTTTCATCGCGCCGCCTCCACCACGAAAGGCCGCATCAGCGCGGCGAGGCGCTTGCCGCTCTCCTCAGCGGCGCTGATCGCGGCAACCAACCGCTCGTATTCGGCAAGCGCTGCGGCCTGCGTGAGGGCATCGACCCCGCTGAAGACCTGCTGCTCCACTTTCATATCGACCACCGGCAGGCGCAGCACGAAGGCGCTGGGATTCTGCTGACCTAGATGCCGACGCGGAAAGATGACGACGCTCATCGGGCGAGCTCCTTCCGGGAAACGGCACGGTCGATCGCGCTCTGGAGGTAGGGAATGGCCTTCTGCAGGCGAAGAAGCTCATCGAGAGAGCAGCGGTCGAGCCGCCGGGCCGGCCAGCAATGCTCGTTGTAGAACCGGCGCCAAAAAGGCGCGACGAGATCCTGCCGCTCGCGATCTGTGATCGCGGCATCGGAGACGGACGTGATATGTTTCTGATTTGAGTTCGTTTTGTTCTCGCGGAAGGCTGCCGCCGGATTGTGCTCTCCCATCTCAACCATCCTGCCGTGCGAATTCTGCGCCGATGGCACGCAGCAATGGAGCGTCGATGCGGGTGGTTCTCCGAAAGGACTGGGGAGCAGAAGAGGTTAGCTCGTTCGTGTGGTCGGCAAAATTAAGCGTAGCAGCGAATATGCGACGCCCGCCCATCGGACCAGGCCCGATCACATCAAGGTCGACTAGTGCTCGAAACGACAACGGCTCGAACTCGATGTATGTATTCCGATAGGCGTGCGCGAACCAATCTGGGTTGTTTGAGGCCTTTTGGATCAAGTCCGCCAGGACATCCACGAACGAAGCATCCTCCCGCTTGAACACAGCGAATTCAGGACCGGCATCCTCGTTCTGACGGGCGTGCTTGAGGTCCATATTTCGCATGGCTTCGGCGCGAGCGATCGTGCGTTCCGCGTAGAGTGCCGGCGCGTCGCTGAGAATCATCACGATGAGATTGGCCACCTGCCGATGTGTCGCGCGTGGCGAATTTGGAGATCGGGTCTCACGGACGAACAGCCCGACCTCGCGCAAACGTCGCGCTTTCAAGGCCAAATCCGTCGTGTCGATCCCAGTCTCCGCGTGCAGCATCGCTATGAGGTTCCCTGCTCTCATAATTAATGTATCCGATGCATCTATCTTTATAGCGAACGGGACGGCCCGTCAAGGATTGACGTATCAGATACAACAATCGACCTTCAAACGCAAATTGCTCTTTTTCAACAGGACCTTGCGTAAAAGGGCAAGCTAAGCGACGGTTGGCGTTGCGAAAATAATTGTGAGCTCATCATCCGTCGGCGGAAGGCCCATCTGTATCTGCCGAAGGATGAACGCGTTCTTCGCGGCAACCTCGGCCATGGTGGTCGGCTGACAGGCGAATACCTCCCCGCGAATGTCCCACTGGTGCTGTTCGGCGCGCTGCCACAGCTCTTCGGCCGCCTTCAGACCACAGATGCGCTCGGCCTCGGTGCGCGCATCTTCGAGACACCTGAGCTCCGACAGCAGGCTCTCGCGCCGTTCCCGGAGCCTCGGAGCAAACTCGGCCTGCAGCCTGTCGCTTTCCCAGGCCTCGATCCACCTGTCGAACTTGGCGCTCACCTCATACGGGTATCGGAAGCGCTGATCACCATCGTAGACCTCGACCTTGGGGAGATCGGCAGTGTCGTGGATGCGGTCCGCTTCACTGGATAGGGCTTCAGCCTGTTCTCGCGCGAAGTGCCAATCTGCAATCAGCTCATCCATGCGGGAATATTCGGGAGCTGCGGAGACCGCCGGCGCGATGGCTGCACTGGCGGCGCCGGCGAGGCAGGCGCGGCGGCTGATCGCGTTAGCCTTCATGGCCGGCCTCCTCGCTGACCGTCTCCGGAAACAGATCGGCCAATCGCTGGTAGACGTCCCGCCAAGGGTTGGTGGTCGGAGCTGCGAGATAGTTGACGCCATCCCGTTCCGCATCGAGACCGGCTGCGTCGACCATGACCGTTAGTGCGGACGACATGAGCCGCCGGATCGCCCGCTCGTCCTCGGGACGTGGCGTGTCCTCCATCGTGCTCCAGGCGAAAATCTTGACCGCTGCCGCGAGTTGAACCGCTGCGCCGCCGAGAGAACTCGCAGGCGCCGTGGCCAGCGCTCGGATCAAGGCCTCTTCCCGGTCGAAAGCGTGATCGAGCGCCATCTTGATCAGCCCTGCCCCAGCCGCGTTGGTGGCTTCCATCGCCGCGATCTCGTCCTCGGCTCGAAAGATGTCGTCGCCAGCACGGGCGATCGCTCGGCCCAATGTGAGGTGGAAATCTTGGGTGTCTTCGGGCAAGCCGGTGACGGCTACCGCAACGCGTGCGCTGGGCATTGTCTTTCTCCGAACTGTTGAGAAGGTCAGTTACTGGCGGGGGCGGGCTTGGCCGGCTCGGCGCCGGATGCCGCGAGCGCCGTCTCGAGATGGACGATCAGCTCGGCGTTCATGGAGCGGCGATTAGCGCGAGCCGCGGCGGCCAGACGCTCGCGCATGCCATCCGGTAGTCTGACCATGAACTTGTCGGACTGACGATTCGTAGCTGTGCTCGACATGAATGCCTTCCTTATGGCCTAGTGCCATATTGGCCTAGTGCCATATCAAGTCAAGAGAATATGGCACTAGGCCATCATTTTCTTTTCTGGCCTAAGGCCATACGAATTGCTGATGCCGCAAGAGACCCCCAGCCGTGACCTCGATAAGGTCATTGTCCGCCTACCCGACGGCATGCGTGAGCAGCTGAAAGAGGCGGCAAAATTCGCCAAACGCAGCATGAATGCTGAGATCGTCGCGCGCCTGGCGGACAGCTTTGAGCCAGGCAAACAGCGCGAGCCGATCCTCTACGTGACCTCTCGGCAGGATCTATCCCCAGGCGCCCATGACCTCGGAGAGGCGATTGCTCGCCTTGAGGAGGTAACCGCCAAGCTCCGGGGTCAGATGCCAAAATCAAAAGACTGATGTCTGATGCCAGACGATCTCGCGGCGATGCTCTTCCGTCGAACCTTCCGCCTCGAGGGCTGAGCCGGGTGCAGGCGGCAGCCTATATCGGCGTCTCGCCTACCCTGTTCGACATTCTGGTGAACGACGGCCGGATGCCTCGCCCAAAGCTGATCAATGCGCGCAAGGTGTGGGACCTGCGAAGGATTAACCTCGCGTTTGACGCCTTGCCGCAGAGCGAACCGGATGAGATCAACGAAACCGCGGGGAAGATCCACTTCGCGGTCTAGCCGTCGGATTGGCGTCCCCTCGCAGTCCGCCTTATCGGTCGACGGCACTCCTGCGCGCCCTACGTTCGGCCGCTAGAACCGCAGCGTCTCGCGCCCCACCCATTGGATAGACCAATTCTGGAAACAAGTGAGGCGTTCGAAGCCTGCGCCAGCGTTCAAACGCTTGAGGATCGAATCTCCCAGTCATCGGGTCCGGCGCTGGAAATCCGCGCTTGAGATATTCTCCAAGTCGCTGGCGGAAGGCTTCGGCACTATCGTAGCCGAGTGCTCGGGCAACGGCCGAGATCGGCAGATCATCGACAATGACAGCTCGAACCATGATTGCTCCGACTGGCTGACTTCCGGCGAGAACCGAGCGCAGACTACTCGCCGTTTAGCGCCTTCATTTCTCGAACAGCCGCGGCACGGCGCTTGTCGATATAGGCTGCCAAGTCCTGCAGATGAACGCCGCGCGCGCTCTTTTGGCTGGCCTCCATCCGTGTCACCGGCAAGTCGATCTCGCCGGCATTGACCTTCCGCAGGAACTTGTCGAGCGACAGGTGGGAGAAGAAGTCCCGGCAGACCTGATCAAGAGGCACGATCACGCGGCCATCGTACTGGGCCATAAGCAGGAAGACGGTGTTCATAGTTTTCATCAGGTCAGTGCACCCGGGCAGTTAGAGGGGCAACTGCCGCAGCTTCGTCGTCTTTCCAATCGCAATCTCGTGCATGGCCGGTGGGTCAAGCAACTTCGTCACTTGAACAATCTCCGGCCATTTCCAAATCAGCGTCGCGGCGACCTGGTTCATCGGCGTCTTCTGGTAAGCTTTCGCCAGAATGAACCCGTGCAGCCCCGCGGTGCGCAATGCAGCTCGTTCGGCAGGGTTTTTCAGCACGCGGCCATCGCCCGAGATGAAGATCCAGACTTCCCTCGATGCGCGCAGGTGCTCGATCCAATCAATATCCCTGGCGCTCCGGCCGCCTTTCAGATCGGGGACATCGCGGATGTGGTAGGCGCGATGACCTTCATGGGAAATGAAGCCGTCGAGGGTCGACGCCCACACAGGAGAAGTGCAGTTGTCGAACAGGACGTTCAAGCAGCCAGCCGTGTCTCGCGGCCGCTCTCGAACTTGACTGCCCGCCTCACGGAGGAAGCCGGCACGTCATAGGCCTTCGCGGCAAGATCAATGCCCTGCAGCTTCGCCGCAGCGGCCAGAATGGCAGTCGGTACACTCGACACCGCATCGATCGGCTGTCCGAACGAACGCTTCGGATCGACGACGATCTGACCGTTACGGCCTTTCGGCCACCAGATCTCTGGGACGCCGGATGCATCGAAATCGATGTTCCGGAGCAGCGGCTCCATGATGCTGGAGAACACATACTGCTTCCGGAAGGTGTTCAGCAGGCGCTCGCGCTCGACGCCGTCAGAGTCCCGCTCCGTCACCTTCATGAAGATATCGCGGCCATTCGTCTTGAACGCATCCGTCGATAGAGGCCGCTCGAGGCCGTAGACTTCCCGCGCCAGCTCGATGGCGGCGCGGACACGAATCGCGCTGATCCCTTTGGCGATCCAGGCGTCGGCAACGCGAACCTCCATCAAGTCACGGAAGCCGAGGTAGACGCGGCCGTCGCCGATATCGACCTGCGGCATCCAAAGAGGCGCGTAATCCTGCCCCTGCACACTGTGGCCGCGGAGCCAGCGCGTGATCTTGCCGGCCGGCACATCGACCAACCGCTCCGCCTCAGCGGGCGTATAAACTCCGATGCCGACCAGCGCGTTCATCGTGCCTCCCTTCGCCGGACTAGATTGCTCAATCATGGTCTGTGTCAATCCGCTTCTGCCCGCCTGCGCCCGCCCCAGCCCGATCAGCGCCCGAACCTACTCATCCATTGCGATCTAACGGTGGTGACGGCGGGACCGGCCGGGGCCTGTGTCTTCGTGCCATCCGCTCGCGGCGGTGCCTCGGACACCTTGGAAGCCGCATCGCTGAGCGAGAAGCCCGCTGCGCCGAGCCCCGACAGCGCGGCAATCGCATAGATCCGGCAATCCAGCGGCTCGTTCCTGACACCTCGGTCGACCACCCACTCGATCCGCGGCACGCCGCGGCTGTATTTTCTGATCGGCCGTTCTGCCAGCAGGCCAGCGAACCACGACGGATCGCGGTCGCTCGGAAAATGGCAGGCTCCCGGGCCAGACTCCGACAAGCGTAGGCGAGCAAGGAGCTGGTGCTTCAACCCGTCGACCCCGACGATGTGCAGTGGCGTCGTCGTGGCCTTCCGCGGCTTCGGCGGGCGCCGGGGCCAGGCAGGCACGCCAGCACCGCCTTTGCCCTTCACGGCCCAAACATGGCGGTTCAGACGCGCAGCAGAATACGCCATGACCTGGCTGGTACGGTGGCCGCCGGAATCGACCGCCACTGCCATGACAGGCAGATCCGGTACAGCGCGCGGGTGGACGAAGCGCCGACCGATAAGCCTGTCCAATGCGTTCCACGGTTCGGGACCGGCCGGATCGCCGTGGATGATCTGATACTCGATAGACCAGCTCTCCTCGTTCCGACCCCATCCGACGAGCTCGACCTCGATCCGATTGTCCTGCACGTCCACGCCGGCGGTGATAACCGCGACACCGGCCGGCAGCAGCTCGGTCCAAAGCTGATCCAGATCCTCGGCGCGCGCTTGAAGCTGCTCAGCCGGAAGGGGCGCCGTCTCGCGATCCTCGAAGGGCTCGCCCAGCTTGAGGTTCACCCAGGTCTTGAGACGGGTCGGATCATCCTTGCTGGCGAGGAAATCGACGGCGATCTGTCCCCAACTCTCGAAAGGGCTGTAGAGCGCGGAGAGGTGATAGCCGGCTGCCTTCCCGGGGCCGGACGCCTCAGCCTCCCAGCGGCCGGCGGCGAGCAGCGCAGGCTTCTGATGCTCCTCGATAACGCCTCCGCACTCCCGACAGGCGTAGAAGGCGCGCGCAGGCTCGTCCTCGGGCCAGGTCACGCCGCGCCACTCCAGCGGCTGAAAGGCGGTGCAGTGCGGGCATGGCACGTGATAGCGACGGCGGTCGCTTTCCAACCAAGCGCGCTCGATGCGACTGATACCGGCGATGGTCGGGGTCGAAATCATCACGATCTTGCGGCGGCCGCGGAACGTCACAGTGCGCTGGATCGCGAGCGAGACGGGATCACCCTCCTCGTCGACATCCATCGGGAAGGCATCGACCTCGTCGAGGACGAGATAGCGGGCGGCCGTCGAGCGCAGAGCCGTTGCGCTGTTGGCGCCGGTCATCATGAGCGAGCCGCCCGGAAATTCCTTCTGCGAGATCGTGTTGCCCGGCTCCTTCGCCTTCGGCTGGACAATCTTCGCGCGGATCGCTGGTGTGCCGGCGATGAGGGGCTCGATGCGAATGCGAGAGTTCCGGCGGACCATGTCGATCGATGGCCAAACCGCCAGAATTGATCCAGGCGCGTGGTCGATCCAGTAGCCTATCGCGTTCAGCGCGGCTTCCGTCCCACCGGTCTGGGAGCCCTTCATGAACACGACCTGTTCCGTCGCCGTGCTGATCGACAACTGGTCCATGATCTCGCGGAGATAGGGGACGCGATCGGTCCGCCACGGACCGGGCTCCGCATTCTCGGACGGGAGCATCCGGCTGCGATCGGCCCATTCGGAAACCGTCATCGCAGGCGGGGTCGAGAGACCTCGCCGCCAAGCCTCATCGACGAGTGCGAGCGTGTCGGTCGCGAGATCAATCATGCCTCGAGCCTTTCGATCTTGATCTCGGCCAGGCTAGCGAGGTGCTCGCGCACCGAGCGATCCAGCTCGCCAGCGATGACGGCGATGTCCCCGCCGGTCGCCGCCGCGAGCGCCGGTCCAACCCGATTTACCCAGGCAATCCAGCTATCCCGTTCCATGCGGGCGCGGCTCTCGACGACGCGCAGCGCCACACGGCGGTCGATGAGGTTGCCGGCTAGCTTGGCGGCCTTCAGCTCGGCGGTCACCGCATCCGCTGCATCGCGTCTGGCGCGAGAGCTGCCCGCCGGCGCGGAAGCTCCGCTGCCAGGCAGGATGGCACGCCGGCGGGCGGGGTCGGTATTCGCCTCGACCCAGGCGACGCCCTCCTTGACCGCGATCGTGCCGTTCGGTTGAACCGGCAACCCGGCTTCGATCAACTGGGACACACGGCCGGGCGTCACGCCGATCATCTCGGCAAAGCCCTTCTTCGAAACAGCCGGAGCCGGAGCGGGGACGAAGTCAGCGAACAATCCGTTCTGCGTTGGGTGCATGGCTAGGACCGTCCTTAAGTCCGGACTTTAGCGTCTAAAACGCCAGTCACTAGCAAACCCTCGCGGCCCGCCTGTCCCGCTAAATTGGCCGGAACAGGGACCCGTGACCGCGCAACAATGTTGCGCGACACGACCCGCAGCTCGTTGGCGATCTCCGACCGCTCGATGAAGAAGGCTTCCGGGTCGCGATGCGACACGCTCAGCCGCTCGACCTTGGCCGCCAACTGCGCCAGCCTTCCAGCCGGTTCCACTGCCACACCGTCCGACCGCTCCTGCCCCACCCTTACGGCCCCCCTAAAGGGGGGCCTATAGGGGGGTGGGGCAAGCTCGGTTTGCCCCGATGCCACACCCTGCCGCGCCCCACCCTTGAAGGTGGGGCAATATGCTTCCTTCATGGTCCCTCTCCTGGCTCGACAAAGTCCCTCATCATCCGCTTTGCATCCTGCCGCTTGACGACCTTCAGCCATCGCTCCGCGATCCATTTCAGGACGAGCAGCTTCATGGCGCTTCGGACGGATTTCTCCTCGATGTCCTGGCCCAGCGCCTCCGCGATCGCGTGCCCGACCCAGTTCTTTGCCTGCTGGTCGAGGCGCCATTCGCCCTGCGCAATGCGAGCCAGGGCTGCGCGAACGTCATCAACAGTCATCTCCTCGTTTGGGTCAGGCCATCTCCACGGCGTGACGACCGCAACCTCGTCGCCGCGGCCTTCGTCGCCCCCGTTGTCGAGCGGTACGCCGATCAGCTTGAACCACCTCGCCCCTTCTGCGGGCGGCGCTAGGTTGGCCTTCACGTCGTCAATGCGGACATGGGAGCGCGGCTGCTCAACCTTGGCCTTCTCCGCGTCTTCCTTTGACATCTGATTGAGCGTGCGGGCGCTGCGCACCGCGGCGAGCAGGGCGCTGGCACCTCGTGCATCGTCCGCCGTCACATCGCCGCTTCCGCCTACGCCCATTTTGCGGGCGTGGTGGACGAATTCGATGGCGCAGCTCGTCTCGTCCGCGATTTGCGCCCAGCGCTTGCAGATAGCTGCGATATGTCCGTTGTCGTTCTCGGAAGCCTCGTGGCTCGACACGAACGGATCGATGATCACCACGTCGATGCCGTGCTCGTGGATCGTTTCGATCAGCTCCTGCTTAGTCGCATCGTTCAGTGTCAGGCCGCGGGGCGAGCCTTTTGCGATGCTGATTTCGGTTTCGCGGCCGGTGTCGATGAACAGGCGGCCCTCGAAATCTGCGGGAGGAATCAGATAGTGCTTGCAGATCGCCGCGATGCGACGCTGCGTTTCGTCGATCGGATCTTCGCCGTTCCAGTACCAGACGTTCAGCGGCGCCGGCGGCTCGATGCCGAGCAGGGCGCGGCCACTGGCCATCGCCAAAGCCTCCGTCAAGGCCAGCGACGACTTTCCAACGCCACCGGGGGAGATCGTCGCCGAAAGGTACTTACGCGTTATGTGCGTGCCGTATAGGAAACGCCGCGGCGGGATCGCGCTCGGAGCGATCCATTTGAACGGCGTCGCCATGATCGGCTTGCGCTTCGGCGGCTCGTCGACCACCGGCGGCCCGATCTGGAAATCGTCATCTGCAATGGGCTTGTGCGCGTTCTTGGCCACCTCGCACTCTGCGCCAAAAATGATGGCGCGAAGCTGCTCGGCTGACATGGGGGCATCAGCGACATCGGCATCGCTCATGAGCGGATACCTCGATCACCGGCCGTCAACAGCACTTCAATCGCGGAACTCATTTCGTTCCCCTCTTGATCGCCTTGCGTTCAGCAGGGACAGGAGAGGAACCGGACGTGTTTTCAATCGCTTGAGTGCCGGGAACTTCGTTCACACGGGAGGGGTCACAGGTTCGATCCCTGTATCGCCCACCATTTTCCCAAATACGTCAGGGGCTTGCAGCTAAGCACCCCCTCCCCCAGATCACGAACCGCGAACATTCCCCAGATTTCCCCGGCCTTTCGGGAGAAACGGGGGACTGCACTCGCTCCATGGACGCGACGCAATCGCCATGGGCGCGCGCATGAGCAGCGCAACGGCGAAGGTTTCGACTCCGAACCTCGATTCCCCATCGGTTGGAGATCGACTTTACCCGGCTGCCGTGGTTCCGTTGGGGAATCCGGGGAGGCGCCGATGCAAATGCGGCATGGCTGGACGGCCCGAACGAAGCGATCTGCCTGCCTGGCGACAACGGCGCTGCTGACCGGCTGCGTCAGCACCGGCTTGAACTACGACAACCTGAAATCGGGGGAGTTCAGCGGTTCGGTCGTCGTGATCTGGGTGGGCGAAGGAGGACCGTCCGGCGACGGCAATTTCCTGTTTGTGCCAGACCCCGACAAGCCGCTCACATTCCGGAGACGCGACCCCAAAGCTCCGGGGGCGGTCATCAAACCCAGCATCATGTACACCGATGGAGGCTCGATCCCGAAGCTCGCGCAAGCCTTCCGGGGTTTTTCTCCATGGGGCTACGCGCCGGCCTACATGATCCACGACTGGCTCTTCGTCGCGCAGCACTGCATCCGCGATCGCGATCCCGCTCCTCGTTATCAGCGCCTCAAGGATGTGACCTTCGAGGAGTCCGCGAAGATCATCGGCGAGGCGATCCATACACTCGTCGATGCCAATCAGGTGAAGGAGAATGACACCGCCGCAAGCCTGATCACCGCCGCGGTCGGCACTGACATCGCGAGGAAGCGCTGGGAAGCGGATGGCGCCTGCGCCGAGTCCAAGGTCTCGGCGGAGGATCTCGCCTTGGCCAATCGCCTCGTTCCTGGCTCCACCGATGTCCAGTTCAAGCAAATGCGCCGGCAGATCCCGCAGGCGAAAATCGGCCAGTCCCGCATCATCGCCAGGGTGTCCTTCTAGCGGCATGCACTGGTCCTGGTCGGCTGCTATTGCGTGCTGACCTCGGCCTGAACTTCAGGACGCCCGGCTGCCCCTTGCCCCTCGTCACCGTGATCCGCTCGACCAGCATCTTCCGGCATTCTTTTCGCGCGTAATCTCGCCGATGAGGCAGTGGCCGTCCTTGGACACCCTCAGCGCAAGATGCGCGCCGCGCCGTCCGGCAGCGGCTGTCCGCCCTTGGCCAGCGCGACCAGTTCCTCCGCGAACCGGGCCGCGATCGGCAGGCGGAAGTGCAACGGATCCCAGTAGTTCTCGTCCCGCGCGGTGATCGGCGAGGCATGGGCGTAGTCGACCACGGTCGCGCCGTGGCGGCGCGCCAGGGCCGCGACCTCAGACTTGCAGGCGGCATAACGCTGCCAGCCGGCCGACCCCTCTCGCGGATAGCCCATCAGATGGGCCGGCGGCAGCACCAGCATCACCTGCGTCTCCTTCGGGAAGGCGGCGATCGCGTCCTCTAGCCAGGCGAGCGCGGGAAAGCGCCAGCCCGCGCGCTCGGCCTGCGAAACCGGCTCCGGTGTTGCGAGCGGTTCCAGACCGAGTGGTTCACCACCGTTGCGGGCATAGATGTGCCAGCGCGCGCGAGCAAGGTCGTAGCTCGCCTCCGGCGGCGTGAAGACCTCGTAGCCATCGCCACGGATCCGCTCCTTCGCCCAGCCGAGGCGATAGGCCATCAGCCGACCGGCGATCTCGAGATTGGTCAGGTTGAGCAATTGCGGCCAGTCGCTCCAGCGGACCTCGCGCGAAAGCCAGGCCGGCACCGGCCGCGGCGTCAGCCGCTTGGCCGGGTCCGTCGCATCGGGCTCGCACCAGGTCGTATCGAGCCCCCAGATGATTCGCTTCGGCGCCCCGACGCTGTCCCGAAACAGGGTCGCCATCTGGAGCTGTTCCCATGGCGTCGCGGCGTTCATCGCGAGATTGACGAAGCGGGCATCCAGCCCCTGCGACAAGGTCCTGGGATCGAGCAGCCGCATCGTCGAGGTGCCGAACACCGCCGCGTCGAAACGGCCCGAACGCACGAGCTGCGGATACATGTAGCGCTGGTTGATATCCATGATCGGCCGCGCCGCCTGACCGACCCCGACCCGCATGCCGAAGGGATCGAGCACGGCGACGAAAGCGAACAGCATGGCGGCGCAACAGGCTGCCGCCCCCAGGAACCATCGCGACCAGACGATCCAGGCCCTCGCCATCTCGGCCTTCCACTCCCGCATTCATGACACGCGCCGGCCAGCCGGCGCCGCGCCCTCTTTGCACAGCCGGACGCCCGGTCACAATCAAAAGCCGCCGCATCTGGCGGCCGGGGCGCGAACATGCGAGAGAAGCCGCATGATCTCCGGCGCCTTCCGCCGCCTCGCCAACCCCGCGGCGCTGCTCGTCGCGATCCTCATCGCCGCCGGCCCGGCCCACGCGGCCGAGGAGCCGTTGCCGCCCTCCTCCGGCATCCAGGACGCGCTGTGCAGCATCATCGACGAGGCGGCGAAGACCCATTCGGTGCCGCCGGCCTTTCTGACCCGGCTGATCTTCCAGGAATCGAGCTTCCGCCCGCACGTCACCAGCCCGGCCGGTGCCCAGGGCGTGGCGCAGTTCATGCCCGGCACGGCGCGCGAGCGCGGCCTGCTCGATCCCTTCGACCCCGAGCAGGCGGTGCCCAAGGCAGCGCATTTCCTGGCCGATCTCAAGGACCGCTTCGGAAATTGGGGCCTTGCCGCAGCGGCCTATAATGGCGGGCCGAACCGCCTCGCCGGCTGGCTGGCGGCCCGCGCCGCCGGGCAACCCCGTTTCCTGCCGATGGAGACGAAGAACTACGTCCTGCTCATCACCGGCACCGCGGTCGAGGACTGGGCGGAGGAGGCGCGCAACGCCGCCAATGGCGATGGACGCTCGCCGCCGCCGCGCCCCGCGACGCGCGATCCGCAAGCCGCCTGCGCACCGACGCTGGTCGCGATCCGGCAGGCGCGCCCGGCCCTGCCCGTCATCGCCGAGGCTCCCTTCGCGCCCTGGGGCGTCCAGCTTGCCGGCAACTTCTCGAAGGCCCGCGCGCTCGCGAGCTTCCAGCGCGCCAGCGCCCGCCACCGAACCGTGATCGGAGAACTGCAGCCGATGGTCATCGGCACGCGGCTGCGCAGCCGCGGGACCCGCGCCTTCTACAGGGTGCGGCTACCGGCGGCGACCCGCGCCGAGGCCGCGGCTCTGTGCCAGCGCATCCAGGCGGATCGCGGCGCCTGCGTGGTTCTGAGGAGCTGAGTCGCGGATCGGCATGTTGCATGTGCGCAACGCAGAACGGCAAAGCTCGGAAGCTCTCAGCGATGTGATTGGAGACCAATTGCAGCGCGTGGACGAAGCTGACAGGACGTTGAGAAGACGTTGACTTTTCCGTGTCAACTTCATGTCCACAGCCGCCCCGACCGCCCGAGGTTATCCGATGATCCGCTCCACCCGTCTGGCCCTGCTCGCCGGCCTTGGCCTGCTTGCCCTCGGCTCTGCCGCCCGGGCCGAAATCGACCCGCTGACCCGCCAGCCGCTGGTGCAATATGTCGACCCGGCCAAGGCGCAGGCCACTGCCATTCCGCGCGAGGTCGTCGACTATCCGACGAAGTATTCCCCGGGCACGATCGTCATCAACTCGACTGAGCGCCGTCTCTATTTCGTGATGCCGAACGGCAAGGCGATGCGCTACGGCGTCGGCGTCGGCCGCCCCGGCTTCGACTGGGCCGGCAGCCAGTCCATCACCCGCAAGACCGAGTGGCCGACCTGGACCCCGCCGGCGCAGATGCTGAAGCGCCGCCCCGACCTGCCGCGCTTCATGCCGGGCGGCCCCGACAATCCGATGGGCGCGCGCGCGCTCTATCTCGGCTCGACGCTCTACCGCATCCACGGCTCGAACGAGCCGGAGACGATCGGCCAGGCCGTTTCCTCAGGCTGCATCCGCATGCTGAACGAGGATGTGATCGACCTCTACGACCGCGCCAAGGTCGGCACCCGCGTCGTCGTCGCCCGCTGAGCGGCCCGAAGCGCGATCGAAATCGGGAAGGCCGGCGGAAACGCCGGCCTTTTCCGTTTGGCCGGCCTCTCGCGCATTTCCTGGCAGCGAGGCCTGAAAACTCCCTAGCTGTAGAAGATGTGCCGGCCGATCGCGTCCATCTTCTTCAGCTTCCGCGCCCAGCTCGGCTGGACGTAATCGGCGTGGTAATGCGTCGCGCCTCCCACCTCCGCGAGATAGATCCTGCCCTCGTAGACGTCGCGCGCGATGCGCAGGGCCGCTTTCCAGGCCTCGGGCTCGGTGATGCGCAGGGATTTACCCTCGCAGGCGAAGGTGAATTGGCAGGCGAGCTTGCGGTGGCGGTTCTGGTAGACCACCCCGCATACCGAATGCGGATACACCCCGCTCTTCACACGGTTGAGCACGACCTGCGCGATGGCGGCACGCCCGTCTTCCGCCTCGGACCGTGCCTCGAAATAGACGGCCTCTGCGAGGCAGCGCTGTTCGCGCTCCAACTGCGCCGGTTCGATCAGTCCCACATAGAGGCGGGGCTGTTCGGCCTCCTTCCCAAGCATGACCACGATGCCCGTCGGCGTCACCCAGGCGATAGCGGTGCTTGCGCTTCTCGGGGTCACCGAACCTTCCGCCATTGAGGCCGCATTGGCCGGAGTGGAGCCATTGCCCTTCGCGAGCGGCTCGCCCGGATGCGACACACGTCCGGATGGAACGGGATCGATCTTGCCGTCCGACACGGTGGGAGCGAGAGCATCGCGCAGCTCGCCGCGATCCGCGTGAGGGTCGACGAGAGCCAACGCCGTGCCGTCCGGCCGGTCGAAGAGATCGACGTCTACGGTATCGAGACGGCTCGGGCCGGCCGCTTGCGGGCCCTGTTCCAGCGGGGCGCGGTCGATGCCGGCAGGAACGGGTGACAGGGCGCGCGACGTCGTCGGCACAATTTTGACAGGCAGCACGACGAAAGCCGCAAGCGCGAGCAGCGCCGACGGAACGATGCGCTTCATGGAATTTGCTCCGGAGGGATAGAGTCAAGCCGGGCCTGCGCAGCACCGAGCGATCGGCGGCGGGATCAACGGCTCGCTTGACGGAAATTTTCGGGGGGAAACGGAGGGAGGCGTGCCGGCGCTAAGCCTTCGCGGCTGGCTGGCGAGTCAGGATTTCGGCGCTAGCCGATCGTTTCCGGCGTCGGCGAGTTCTTGGAGCAACCGACAGGCCGCGGAGGTTCGCAGGCCATTTGCCACGGCAGAGGCATGCCGGGCACAGGCTCCGCCGCGCCGGCGAAATTCAGCGTTTTCATAACCATGAAAGCCAATTCTTCGAACCCAAGCCGGAACGAAAAATTGTCTAGAAAAGAAACATTTAGTCGCACGAGCGAACACTCTGCGAAAGGTTTGAACGAAATTCATGCGACACGCAGGGAATTACGTCAGTTTTATTTTTAAACAACGGCCCTTTGTCTCCACATTAACGATGATATGCGCTATTCGACGCGCCGTATGGACAGAGACTTCGGCAGCTTTGTGACTTTATCCATCAGCCGACGAAGAAGCTCATCGTCCAGGGCATCGGATTGGATGTCGCACTCGGCTCGATCGTTCAGAGCTTCGGTCTTGCGTCGGCTTTCCCCGAAGACCGCATCCCTCTTTTCGGATCAGCGCCGAGCGAGCCTTGCCAGGACAGGATCGGCGGAAGCAGGCAGCGCGAGATATCGAAGATGAAGCTGTAACCGTAACAGCCTCGACACGCGCCCAAGGCGTGCAAATTATGCCTGCAAGCCTGATGCGGGAGGACGTGATGCGATGGAATTTGGTTGGCGCCGCGATACTGGCCTTCGGCGGGCTCTCAGCTGAGGCGCAAACGCTGCCTGCCGAGGAACTCGCCGGGCGCAGCCTCGAAAGGCGTGCCGTCGAGGCGATGATCTGGGCCATGCCCGCGGTCAACACCGACCTCATGCTCCAGGAAGCTCTCAGCAAGACCAAGGCGAAACCCAACGACGTCGTGTTCTGGTCGCAGCCGGCGAACTGGAAGAACCAGACGCTGACGCCAAACCCGGATTCGATCTACTTCATGTCGTTCTGGAACGTGAAGGATGGCCCGGTCGTCATCGAGGTCCCGCCTGCTAAGGGCGGGTCGATCGCCGGCAACATCGTCACCATCTGGCAGATGCCGCTCGAGGATGCCGGGCCGGAAGGGGCCGACAAGGGCAAGGGCGGCAAGTACCTGATCACGCCGCCGGGCTACAAGGGGAAGGTCCCGGCCGGCTATTTCCACCTGCCGTCCGACACCTATAGCGGCTTCGCGCTGATGCGTTCCAACCTGCCGAGCCACGCACCCGCCGATGTGGCGAAATCGGTGGCCTACGGCAAACAGATCAAGGTCTATCCGCTTTCGAGCGCCAAAAACCCACCGGCAACCACTTTCGTCGACGCCTATGACGTGATGTTCGACTCGACGATTAGGTATGACGCCAGCTTCTACCGCAACCTCGACCGCGTCGTGCAGAATGAGCCCTGGCTGCAGCGCGACCGGGCGATGATCGACCAGTTGAAGACGCTCGGCATCGAAAAGGGCAAGCCGTTCAACCCGAATCCAAAGACGCAGGCCGCCCTCGACGCAGGCGCCAAGGAGGCTCACGCGCTGCTGTCGCAGATCTACGACGCCGGATTTCCGGCCATCAACCAGGGCATCCGCTGGTTCCCCGCCGCGATGGCCGAGGTCGTGAAGGCAGTGTCGACAGAATACGCGGACGTCAACGCCTACCCCGTCGACGCACGCGGCGTGACCTATACGCTTGGCTTCACCGGCATCAAGCGCATCGGCACAGCGCAATTCTACCTGATGGCAAACAAGGACAAGGACGGCAACGCGTTCGACGGCGGCGCCAACTACAGGCTGACCGTGCCGGCCAACGCGCCGGTCAAGCAATACTGGTCCGCGACGGTCTACGACCGCGAGACCCATGCCCTCGTCAAGAACATGAACCGCGCCAGCGTCGCCTCGATCAGCCCCGGCGCGCAGAAAAATCCGGACGGGACGGTCGACGTCTTCTTCGGCCCCCAAGCCCCGGCCGGGAAGGAAGCGAATTGGGTGCCGACCGACCCCAATCGCAAATTCGAGCTGCTATTCCGGCTTTACGGGCCGGAGAAGCCGCTCTTCGACAAGAGCTGGAAGCTGCCGGACGTCGAGCGAGTCGCCAGGCCCTAGCTAGCGCTTCCGCTCGCGGGAGAGCCCCTTCTCAGCCAGCGCCGTCTCATAGGCCTTCATCTTGTCGTCGGCCTGCTCGCCGAGCTCGCGCAGATAATCCCAGGCGTAGATGCCGGTCTCGTGCATGTCGTCGAAGCCGAGCCTGACGGCGTAATGGCCGACCGGCTCGACCCGCAGGATCTCGACCTCCGCCTTGCCGGCGACGATGGTCTTCTGGCTGGGATGATGACCCTGGACCTCGGCCGAGGGACTCTCGACGCGCAGAAGCTCGGCCGGCAGCGCGAAGCTTGCTCCGTCCTCGAAGGCGACATGCAGGGTGCGGCGGTCCTTCGACAGGCGGATCTCGGTCGGCCAGGATGACATGATCGTGCGGATTCCTTGCAGGCTGCGGCGACCATGCGCTTGACCTTGGCCGCATCGGTGCCAATGTCTTCCTATAGCAATGTGAAAACCAGACCGCATCCTGTGCGGAGCGGGCTGGGTGTTCGGAGTTGAGGCAGACGTGCTGCTCGACGACATGAAGCCGCTGACGCGGTCGCCGCTGGTCGATCCGTTCGGCCGGACAATTTCCTATCTGCGCATCTCGGTGACGGATCGCTGCGATTTTCGTTGCGTCTATTGCATGGCCGAGAACATGCAATTCCTGCCGCGCAAGGAGCTGCTGACGCTCGAGGAACTCGACCGGATCGCCACCGCCTTCGTCAGCCGCGGCACGCGCAAGCTGCGCCTGACCGGCGGCGAGCCGCTGGTGCGCCGCGACATCATGAGCCTGTTCCGCTCGCTCTCGCGCCACCTCACCTCCGGCGCGCTCGACGAATTGACGCTGACCACCAACGGCTCGCTGCTCTCGCGCTATGCCGACGAACTCGCCGGCTATGGCGTGCGCCGCATCAACGTCTCGCTCGATACGCTCGATGCTGACAAGTTCCGCGAGATCACCCGCCGGGGCGACCTCAAGGTCGTGCTCGCCGGCATCGAGGCGGCGCGCAA
The DNA here is from genome assembly GCA_930633495.1 of Hyphomicrobiales bacterium. Classification (NCBI taxonomy): domain Bacteria; kingdom Pseudomonadati; phylum Pseudomonadota; class Alphaproteobacteria; order Hyphomicrobiales; species Hyphomicrobiales bacterium. The sequence continues at coordinate 772,296 of CAKNFJ010000001.1, forward strand.
GGCCGGGATGCGGGTCAAGATCAACGCGGTGGCGCTGAAGGGCGTCAACGACGACGAGATCGAGGAGCTGATGCTCTGGTCGCACGGCCTCGGCATGGACCTGACCCTGATCGAGGTCATGCCGATGGGCGAGATCGAGGTCGGCCGCATCGACCAGTATCTGCCGCTCTCGGTGGTTCGCGGGCGGCTGATGGACAAGTATACGCTGGTCGACGATCCCTACCGCACCGGTGGGCCGGCCCGCTATGTCCGCGTCAAGGAGACCGGCGGCCTGATCGGCTTCATCACGCCGCTCACCCATAATTTCTGCGAGAGCTGCAACCGCGTGCGGCTGACCTGCACCGGCACGCTCTATATGTGTCTTGGCCAGGAGGACGCGGCCGATCTGCGCGCCGCCGTCCGCTCCTCGCCGGACGACGCCCTGCTCTACCGGACCATGGACGAGGCCATCGCGCGCAAGCCGAAAGGCCACGACTTCGTCATCGACCGGCGTCATGCCCGCCCGGCCGTCGGCCGGCACATGAGCGTCACCGGCGGCTGATCGAATGGAGCGGCGGCCGCTCGCTTGACCCTTCGACCGAATACCGGCACCGTCCCGGAGACGGGTGGAGTTGCATGCGGTTGATGTTCAAGGCGATGGCAGGCCGCGCGAGAGCGGCGGCAAGCGCAATCGATGACGCCGTGAGGCAGACCCATGCGGCGCGGCTCGCCATCATGGCGGCACGGCTGCGGCGCTCCCTGCCCCTTCTCGCGATGCTCATCGCCGCCACCCTGCTCTTTTGCCTGTTTCTCGGCTGGTCGTCCGGCCGCAGCGTCTTCCGGGCGCTCTCGCCCGCCTCGCCCACCGGAATCGGGGCCGGGATCGCGGGCGTTCTGGCGGGGCTCATCGTCATCGAGCTTTGCGCCGTCTTCGCCATCACGCTGATGACCGCGGCGCTCCAGCTCGCCTACGACACGGGCCGTCACCGCGTGCGCGCGCTGCTACAGATCGTCAGCGCCATCGCGCTGGCCGGACTAGCCTGGCGGCTTTCGGCGCTCGACGCGGTCTCCCTGCCCCTCGCGACCATCTTTCCCATGCTCGCGAGCGCATGCCTCGTCGCGCTGACGATCTGGTTCGAGCGCACCTATCTGCGTCCGGCCTATCCGGGCTTCCGCGATTTCTGGGTCGACATCGTCGATGCCCGCCTGTTCCTGACGCGAGCCGCCCATGGCGAATGACGACGGCAGCGCGCTCACGCGGCACGGTGCGCCCGCGATGACTGCGCATCACCTCGCGGAGTCGGTCAGGGCGGGCCACAACGGCGCGAGCGACGCGGTCGAGAATCTGCCGCCGGCCGATGCGGCCATGCTGTCCCAGACCGAGCAGACGCTGATCGCCAAGGCGCGCGAACACTATGCGATGCTGCGGCAGGAGGCGGCGGCACGCCTCAACGCCATTCAGGCCGAGGTTGTGAGCCGGCGGGAGCTGTTCACGCAGCAACGTTTCGAGGGCCGCGTGCGCGGCGTCGAGGCGACGATGCGGGCCATGCTCAACAAGCACGGCGGCGAGCTGGAACAGCGCGTCTACGATGCTCTCAGGGCCAAGCGCGAATACGCCTTCTTCAACTACGAGAACAAGCGCAGGGCCGATCCCAAGCTCGACAAATGGCAGTTCATCCTGTTCTTCCTGGTCGTGCCGCTGGTGGTCGAAAGCCTGCTCAACGGCAACTTCTTTGCCGAAGCCAGCGATTTCGGCCTGGTCGGCGGCGCCGCCACCGCGGTCATCATTTCAGCGCTCAACATCGCGCTCGGCTTCTTCATGGGCGTCGGCCCCGCGCGCTATTGCCAGCATGTGAAAAGCTCGCACCTGTTCTGGGCGCTGCCGGCCTATGCCGGCATGATCGCGCTCATCGTGCTGTTCAATCTCGCGGTCGGCCATTACCGCGAGATGCTGATCGCCAATCCCGACGCGCGCTCCTTCCAGGTGATGCCGCGCATGCTGGAGAACCCGTTCGCGATCTACGACATCAAATCGGTCGCGCTGGTCATCATCGGCTGTCTCGTCGCGTTCGTCGCGGCGACGAAAGGCTATACCGCCTTCGGCAGCTATCCGGGGCACGCCACCGCCTACAAGCGCTGGCGGCAGCGCTGGAACGCCGTCGAGGAGGAGCGGCGCCGGCTCGATGTCGAGCTACTGCCGGAGCTCGAAGCGATCCGAACCCAGATCGACGGCTTCCGTGCCGATTGCCGCGACGAGTTGGGCAAGCTGCAAGGCACGAAGGCGGCCGCGGAGAGGGCCCGCGACCTCTATTTCTCCCGTCTCGGACAACTGCGGGCCGCCAAGGACGCGGCGATGATGCAATATCGCGAAGCCAATCTGCGCGTCCGCACCGATCTGCCGCCGGCCTATTTCGCACAGTCACTCAACCTGGCGGAGATCGACCAGCCCGGAGAACTGCCGGAATACGTCGCGGCGCGCCGGCAGATCGAGGATTTCGAGCAGCAGCTCGCCAGCATGCCGGCCCTGATCGAGGCCAAGCTCAAGGATCGGCTGATCCTCCTGCGCGGCGTCGACCTCGCCGGCGAAATCGAGCAGGTGAAGCTGCGTGCGGCGCAGGCCGGGCGCGAGGCCTTCGAGCGCGACGAGGCGGCCCAGAAGCAGGCGGCGGAGGATTTCGCCGCAATGCCACGCTAGGGCTCTGGGCATGAAGACCGAGAACCTGGCCATCGTCGCCTCCCTGCTCGCGGGCGTCGCGCTCGTCGGCTTCTTCGCGGCCCCCTCTCTGCTGCGCGGCCCGCCGCGCGACCAGGAGACGCTGTGCCCGAAGGCGGGCCCGGTCGGGCACACGCTGATTCTCGTCGACAAGAGCGATCCGTGGAGCGAGGTGCAGGCGGGGCGGTTGAAGAAGCTTGTGAAGCAGATCGGCGATGAATTGCCGGCCGAACGCATGCTGTCGATCTACGTCTTCAACGACGTCTTCGAGCCCGGCTTCCCGGCCCTGATCTCGCTGTGCAACCCAGGCAAGACGGCGAGCGAGCTGATCGGCAATCCGCGCCGCGAATATGTGAAATGGGTCGAGAAGTTCGGCCGGCCGCTCGACGAGGCTCTCACCGTGCTGACCCAGCCGGCGAAGGGCAACCAGTCGCCGATCGTCGAGGCAATCGGCGATGTGGTCTCGCGGCGCGAGAACCGCGTGCCGAACGGCGACCGCTCGCTCGTGCTCGTCTCGGACATGCTGCAGAACTCCGGCCAGTTCACCGTCTTCGGCAATGCGGCCGGGGCGCGCGACCCCGAGCGGCTGCGCCGCCTGCTCGACAAGGTCTGGCAGGATTCCGGCGCGAAGACCTGGGCGCTCAGCATCCATCAGGTCCAGGGCGTCTACGACCAGAACCGGCTGGAGCAGGCTGCTGCCCTGTGGAAGCAGGCCTTCCAGAAGCTCAATATCACGGTGAACTGGGACAGGCTGTAGCCGCCTCGCCCGCCATCAGAGGCGATAGGCCATCCGCACGCCGCCCCAATGGCGCCCCTTCACCCGCAGCGGGGCGGTGATCTCGCTGAGAGCCTCGCTGCGCCCATTCCCAAGATCATGCTGGCAGAGCTGGACCAGGAATGGCCGCACCGAGCGGCTCGCGCTGATGCCGGAGCGACTGTCGAGAATGCGCCTGTTGCAGGAATGGATGGCGTTCCAGGCCGGATCGTAGCTGCGCTGCGGCTGGGATGTCTCGGCATGATGCACCGGCATGTAGCCGTTGCGATCGCTCGGCACCGCGAACACCAGGCGCGGATCGCTGGCGAGCGTCTTTTTGAGCAACGGAGGCAGAATGGTCTCCAGAGCCGGCAGGCTCGGGCTCAGATACTGAACAGGCTCGCTCTCGGAAACCGGCGTATAGAGCGCGCCGAACAATTCCTCCTCGATCAAGGTGCCGTTTTCGATCGCCACCTCCATCGCCGCGGCAACCTCGCGCGCGAAATCCTGGGCTCGCTCGATCAGCGGCCGATAAGAACGCTCGATCTCCTCGATCATCTGCGCCAATGCTCCGCTGCCAGCGACAGCGTCCACCTCGAAAGCCAGATGCAACCCCTGCTCGCTCTGGCCCGCCATCCGGCAGGGCAAGGGCGGCAGCCCGTCGATCGTGATCGCGCCGGTTCCTCCCTCGAACCGGGTGGCCCGCGCGTCCGCCAGAAGCGCGCCGCCGCGCCCGACATCGACGATCCGGCTCGACAGGTCGATGCCGCCGAGGGTCAGATGCGCGCGACGGGCGGTCGGAAAGCGGTCGTGGCGCCGCCGATCGGCGAAGGCGGAATGGCGCAGGAGCGGCTTGAAGCGCCGCAGCATGCGGCCGACGAGCCGGCTGCCCTTTTCGGAGGCGCGCCGAACCCGCTCGCTCTCGGCGACCGTGGCATGCGCAATCCGGTCGATCTCGGTCGCACGGAGCGCGACGCCCTCGACGAAAAGCGCCGTTTCGACGGCGTTGCGCGACAATTCCGCCGTAGAAACCGCCTGCTCCTGCGAGGCCTGGCTGATCGTGGCCATGAGCGGATTGACGTCCCGCACGATCTGCAGCGCCTCGTTGACGATGCCGCTGGAGCTCTGGGCCGCGCGGGTGAGCCGGTCGACGCGCTGGCGGATGTTGCCGACGGCCTCGCCGACCTCGACGGAAAGCGTCTTCACCTCATGGGCGACGATGCCGAACCCGCGCCCGGCCTCGCCGGCGCGGGCGGCCTCGATCGCGGCGTTGAGGGCGAGCAGATTGGTCTGCCGCGCAATCTCGGCGATGGAATCGACGATGCCCCGGATCTCGCCGGTCGCTTCGGCCAGACCGTCCATCATCAGCGTCGCCTCGCCGGCCCGCTCGACCGCGGCATCCAGCCGGAGGCGAACGCCTGCCATGGCGTTGCCCACCTGATCGGCCGAATGGGACACCTGCTGCGTCGCAGCCGCGAGGACGGAGGCGTTCTCGCTCGCCGCGCCGACGGCCGTGCGCATGCTGCCCGCGCTTTCCAGAATGCTGCGCGACCCGCTTTCGGAATCGGCCGACAGCTTCTCGACCTCGCCCAGCTCATGCGTGAGCCGCTGCATCGCGAACAGGATATCGCGCTCGATATCGTCCACGGCATCGCGGGTCGAAAGATCGACGGGAACGATCTGCGGACCGGGTGCGGCTGCGCTGGCAACCGGCATCAACTCGATCGGCGCTTCTTCGCCTGCCGGCGTTCGGACGCCCAGCCAGCGTCGCATTCTGCCCCGCATACCCAGCCCAGTCTCACCCAAGGTCAGCCCTGCTTCCGGTTATGGGTGGCCTCAGTTAACAAAGGCTTCCACGGCTCCTGCACGCCGCCTGTGCCGCAGACGCATTGGACCGCCTCCGCCGGGCCTTGTATGGCTTGGCTTTCCACGTCGCACGGGCATGAGCCATGAGCCAGCACAGCTATGACGTCATCGTCGCCGGGGTTGGCGCCATGGGGTCGGCCGCCTGCTGGCATCTCGCCCAGCGCGGTCTGAAGGTGCTCGGTCTCGAGCGCTTCGATCTCGGCCATGCGATGGGCTCCTCGCATGGCCTGACCCGGATCATCCGCCTCGCCTATTTCGAAGGCTCGCACTATGTGCCGATCGTGCGGCGCGCCCACGAACTCTGGGCGGAAACCGGCAAGCAGGCCGGGCTCAAGCTGCTCCACGTCACAGGCTCGCTCGACCTTGCTCCCAAGGGCGGCGGACCTGTCGAATCCTCGCTGCAGTCCTGCCTCGACCATGGCTTGACCCATGAGGTGTTGGAGGGCGCCGAGGTGATGCGCCGCTTCCCGGGCTTCCAGCTCCCGGAGGGGCATATCGGGCTGTGGCAGCCGGATGGCGGCTTCGTCGCCTCCGAAAAGGCGATCTATGCCCATGTCGGCCTGGCGCAGTCGCGCGGCGCCGACATCCGCGCCAACGAACCCATGCTCGACTGGACGCCGACCGCGCAAGGCGGCGTCGTGGTGCGGACGGAACGCGGGACCTATTCCGCCGGCCGCCTCGTCATCACCTCCGGCGGCTGGATCGCCGATGCGGTGCCGGCGCTGTCGCAGCGGGTCAACACGGTGAAGCAGGCCATCGGCTGGTTCACGACGCGCCGGCCGGAGCTTTTCCGCGAGGGAGCGTTTCCGGTCTTCATCCTCAGCGTCGAGGAAGGCAATTTCTACGGCTTCCCGCTCTACGAGCACCCCGGCTTCAAGCTGGGCGGCCCGCATTTCGGGCGCGAGCCGATGGACCCGCGCGACCCCGACCGCACACCCAGCGAGAACCAGGTCGCTCGCATCCGCGAATGCCTGGCGCGCTACATCCCCGACGCAGCCGGCGAGCCGCTGACGATCAAGGGCTGCGTCTACACCGTCTCCCCGGACGAAGACTTCATCATCGACAGCGTGCCGGGCGTGCCACAGGCGGTCTTCGCCTCGGCCTGCTCGGGGCACGGCTTCAAATTCGCCAGCGCGATCGGCGAGATCCTCGCCGATCTCTCGACCGTCGGCCGATCGCCCTTCGACCTCGCCCCGTTCTCGCTTTCCCGCTTCGCGAGCTAAGCCTTTCCTTAAAACCGGATACCGCCTTGGCCAGCGCAGCCGAAAACCGCCGCGGCATCGTCTTCATGCTGACGGCCATGTCGCTTTTCGTCGTCAACGACGTGTTCATGAAGCTGGCACGCGAAACCTACCCGGCCGGGCAAGCCATCGCGATCAGGGCCGGTTTCGCCGTGCTCGTCGGCCTGGCACTCGTCTTTGCCGCGCGGGAGAGCGACCGCCTGCACATGGCGTTCCGCCCCCGGGTGCTGCAGCGCGGCATCCTCGAGGCTTTCAGCGCACTGACTTTCGGCTGGTCGCTCGGCCTCATGCCGCTCGCCAATCTCACCGCGATCAACATGGCCTCCCCGCTGCTCATCGTCGCGATCGCGGTTCTGCTGCGGATCGAGACCGTCGGATGGCGGCGGATCCTGGCGCTGACCATCGGCTTCGTCGGCGTGCTGTTCGTGGTGCGCCCGGGCGCCGAATCTTTCAATGCAGCCGCCATCGTCGCCGTGATCAGCGCCTTTCTCGTCGCCGGCCGTGACCTGACGACCCGCGTCATCGGCGACGACGTCCCTTCGACCGTCGTGTCGCTGACCACGACCATCCTCGTCGGCCTCGTTGCCGTCGCCTACGGCCTCACCGAGACCTGGCTGCCGGTCTGGCGGCTGGAAACCGTCTATATCGCGCTTGCCGCCGTGCTGGTCACGATCGGCACCTTCTTCATCATCAGCGCCTTCCGCCGCACGGATGTCGGGGTGATCTCGCAATATCGCTACGCGATCATCGTGTTCGCGACGGTGCTGGGCTATCTCGTCTGGGGCGACGTGCCCGATCTCTTCGCCTTCATCGGCGTCGGGCTGATCGTCGGCAGCGGGCTCTATACCATGCACCGGCAGCGCGTGCGGCCGGATTCGAACCTCAAGCTCTCCCGGAAGCCGGGCGCATGACGGCCGTGGCGGTCAAACCGGCGCTGGCGATCCTGGTCGCGATCTCGGCGCTCCAGCCGATCGCGCTCAACCTGCCGGCGCCGGCGACTCCTGCGCTCACCCGGCACTTCGCCTCGAATTACGCCACGATCCAGCTCACGCTGACGCTCTTCCTGGTTGCCGTGGCCCTGACGCAGCTCGTCATCGGGCCGCTGTCGGACCGCTTCGGCCGCCGTCCTTGCGTCAATGCCGGCGTCGTCCTGTTCGTCGCAGGCTCGTTCCTGGGCGCGCTGGCGCCATCGACGCATATGCTGCTGGTCGCGCGTGTGCTGGAAGGTGCCGGGGCCGGGGCGGTCTTCGCGCTGTCGCGCGCGATCATTCGCGACACCGCCAGTCGCGACGAAGCCGCAAGCCAGATCGCCACCGTGACGATGGTCATGGTGGTTGCCCCGATGCTGGCGCCGTGGCTCGGCGGCCAGATCGAAACCGCCCTCGGCTGGCGCGCGATCTTCTGGTTCATGACCCTGTTCGGCACCGGCGTGCTGGCGCTCACCATCGCGCGCCTGCCGGAAACGGCGCCGAACATCGGCGCGCAAAGCTCGTTGCTCGGGGTGTTCCGCGCCTTCCCCGACCTCATCCGCAACCGCGGCTTCCTGCTGAATGTCGCGGCGGGAACGAGCGCGGCTGCGGCCTTCTTCGTCTTCATCGCCGCGACGCCCTTCATCGTCGTCGAGACGATGGGGCGCGGCTCCGATGTCTATGGCAGCTACTTCATCCTCAACGCGCTCGGCTACATGATCGGCAACTTCGCGATGTCGCGGCTGGCGGTGCGCGTCGGGACGCCGCGGATGGTCCGGCTCGGCCTGATGATTTCCTTTGTCGGGACGGGTGCGGCGCTCGCCCTCTCCCTCTCGCCCTGGTGGTCGCCGCTGACGCTGTTCCTGCCGCTCGCCGTCAACGCGATCGGCAACGGCCTGACCATTCCGGGCGCCACGGCCGAGGCGCTGTCGGCACGGCCGGAACTGGCCGGCTCGGCTGCCGGACTGCTGGGCGCCACCCAGCTCGGAATCAGCGCCGCGCTGACCGTGCTGATCAGCTGGCTGGTGACCCTCTGGCCGCAATCGATGAACCTGCTGGTCTGGCTTCTGACGACAGCGGGCCTCGCCGCCGTCCATTTCGTGCGTGGCCGGCCTCAGGCCATGTGAACGACCGCCGCAGCGAAGCCGGCCGCATGCTGTTGTCATTCCGGGGCTTCGCGGAGCGAAGAACCCGGAACCCACGACTGGGTGCAAGGCCACAATTCGGCATCGGATGTCTCACCCAGTCGTGGGTTCCGGGTTCGCGCCTATGGCGCGCCCCGGAATGACAACGGTGGCTCTGCCCAAAGCGAAGGTGGCCCGAGGGGCGCCCTCAGCCTTCGAGGCGGGCGATCAGGCTGGAGGTGTCCCAGCGATTGCCGCCCATCTTCTGCACCTCGGCATAGAACTGGTCGACCAGCGCGGTGACCGGCAACTGGGCGCCGTTGCGGCGCGCCTCGTCGAGGACGATACCGAGGTCCTTGCGCATCCAATCCACGGCGAAGCCGAAATCGAACTTGTTCTGGTTCATCGTCTTGCCGCGGTTCTCCATCTGCCAGGAACCGGCGGCACCCTTGGAGATCACCTCCAGCATGGTCTCGACATCGAGCCCGGCGCGCTTGGCGAAGTGCACGCCTTCGGACAGACCCTGGACGAGGCCGGCGATGCAGATCTGGTTGACCATCTTGGTCAACTGGCCGGAACCGGCCGGGCCCATCAGGCGGCACATCCGGGCGAAGCTTGCGATCACCGGCTCGGCGCGGGCATAGATCTCCGGCTCGCCGCCGCACATCACGGTCAACACGCCGTTCTCGGCGCCGGCCTGGCCACCCGAGACGGGCGCGTCGACGAAGCCGAAGCCGCCCTGCTTGGCCGCCTCTGAGAGCTCGCGCGCGACATTGGCCGAGGCCGTGGTGTGGTCGACGAAGATCGCGCCCTTTTCCATGCCGTCGAAGGCGCCCTTCTCGCCGATCGTCACCGAGCGCAGATCGTCGTCATTGCCGACGCAGGCGAAGACGATCTCCTGGCCCCTGGCGGCATCGGCCGGCGTCGCAGCCGAGACGCCGCCATGCTGGGCGACCCATCCTTCAGCCTTCGTCGGGTTGCGGTTGTAGACGGTGACGTCATGGCCCTTGGCCTTGAGGTGGCCCGCCATGGGATATCCCATCACGCCGAGACCGATGAACGCGACTTTGGCCATGCTGCCCTCCACTTGCCGTTTCCTGGCTTCGCATTTTCGTCACGCGGACAGGTGTCCGCTTCATTCGAAAACGCTCTGGCAGCGGGCTTAGCCTGCCGGCGGCGATGAGGGAAGCACTGCCGCCGCCAAGACGGCATGCGCGTCCCTGCCCTCGCCCTGTCGGTCTCTAGCGCAAGGCCAGATGGCGGCTGAGCCTGATCTCGAACCTGTCCCAGACACGCCGAATGATCTCGACCAGCACGAGATAGATCAGCGCCGCATAGAGGTAGATCGACAGGTCGAAGGAGCGGGCGAAGGCGAGCCGCGTCGCGCCCATCAGGTCGAACAGGGTCACCAGCGAGGCGATGGCGCTCGCCTTGATCATCACGATCAGCTCGTTGCCGAGCGGGCGCAACGCCAGGATCATCGCCTGCGGCATCACGACGAGGCGCAGCGTCGCCCAGCGATGCAGGCCGAGCGACAGCGCCCCCTCGAACTGGCCGCGCGGAATCGACTGGATCGCACCGCGCAGGATCTCCGCCTGATAGGCCGCCGTGTTGATGGTGAAGGTGAATAGCGCGCAGTAGAACGGCTCGCGGAAGAACCACCACAGGCCGATATCCTGCCAGAAGACGCGGAACTGGCCGAGGCCGTAATAGATCAGGAAGAGCTGGCAGAGCAGCGGCGTGCCGCGCAGGAAGGTGGTGTAGCCGCTGACCGCGATCCTGGCCCAGCGCGGACCGTAGAGCCGCGCGACGGCGAGGCCGAGCGCCAGCGCGAAACCGATGGCGACCGAGAGCACCACCAGCTCGAAGGTGACCCACAGGCCGCTCGCCATGCGGCAGCCGTAGTTCTGCAGGACCTCGCTGCCGATCCAATAGCCGGGATATTCGCACCAGTTCATCGCGTCGCCCCGCCGAAGGCGGCATAGCCGCGGTTGATGCGCTGCTCCCACTTGCCGATGCCCCAGGCAGAGACGAGCGAGAAGAAGAAGTAGAGCAGCATCGCCGTGCCGAAGAACAGGAACGGCTCCTTGGTCACCACATTGGCGCGCGTGGCGATGAACATGATGTCCTGCAGGGTGATGACCGAGACCAGCGAGGTTTCCTTCAGCAGCACCATCCAGTTATTGCCGAGGCCGGGCAGCGCCACACGGATGAGCTGCGGCAGGATGACGAGCCGGAAGGCCTGCCCCTTGGAAAGGCCGAGCGCCGCGGCCGCCTCGCGCTGGCCCTTCTGGATCGAGTTCAGCGCGCCGACCCAGACCTCGCTGGAGAAGGCCGCGAGCACCATGCCGAGTGCCACCATGCCGGCGACGAAGGGGGGAATCGAGAAGCCGGACCAGACCTGCTGCAGCAGGATCTGGATGCCGAAATAGATGATGTAGAGCGTCAGCAGTTCGGGCACGCCGCGAAAGACGGTCGTGTAGATCGTCGCCACCGTCCGCAGGATGATGCTGTCGGAGCGCTTCCACAGCGCGATCAGCAGGCCGAGCGCCAATCCGAAGGGCAGCGTCGCCAGAGCGACCGAAAGGGTCGTCACGGCGCCCTGGAGCAGGGCCGCTCCCCAGCCGCCGGGGCCGAAGCCGAGCAATGCGAATGTATCGAGCATGGGGGCCGCGCAGAAGGAGGGGCTCGCCGGCGCGCGAGGCGCCGGCGAGAGTCACCGGGAAACGGCGGTCACTTGGCGAATTTCAGCCACTTGTCCTGGATCTTCTGGTTCGAACCGTCGGCGATCGTCTCCGCGATCGCCTTGTCGAACATGGCCTTGAGCGCTGTATCGGACTTGCGCACCGCGCCGCCGACGCCCGGACCGTGGATCACATCGTCGCGCTTCACCTCGGCGATGAGCCGGCAGCAATCCTTGCCCTTGCCGGTCAGGAAGTCGGAGAGCGCCAGCGCGTCGGCCACGATGTAGTCGAGGCGGCCGTTGATCAGGTCGAGATTGGCTTCCTCCTGGGTCGGATAAAGCCGCGCATTCGAGTCCTTGTAGTATTTCTCGAGGAAGTTGGCGTGGATGGTCGAGCCCTGCGTGCCGATCGCCTTGCCCTTGAGCGCGGCCGGCGAGATGTCGTCGGACTTCGTGCTCTTCGGCCCGATCATCCAGATCGGCGTCTTGTTGTAGGGAATCGTGAAGTCGACCTGCTTGCGGCGCTCATCGGTCGCGTTCATGCCGGCGATGATGATGTCGTATTTGTTGGCGAGCAGCGCCGGGATGATGCCGTCCCAGTCCTGCACCACCCAGGTGCACTTCACCTTCATCCGCTCGCAGAGCAGATTGCCGTAGTCGATCTCGAAGCCTTCCAGCTCCTTCTTGGCGTTCAGGTTGTTGAAGGGCGGGTAGGCGCCTTCGGTCCCGATCCGGACCTCCTTCCACTCCTTGGCCTGGGCGAGCACGCCGGTGGCGCCGACGACCGACAGAGCCGCCGCCGCGATAAAACGAACGAAACCTTTCATGGGACCTCCCGCAGTTTCGGAACCGCCGGCTTTGCTGTTGTCCCGGTCCGGCTCCGTTGCGACACAGATTGGGCGCAGTTTCGTCCGCCCCGCAAGAGGGGCAGGCGCAGCTTTTCGCGGCCCTCCCCGCCCAAAGGGCCGGCAACCCGCGTCAGACTGCCAAAGGAAAGACCGCCCGATGCCAAGGGGCGAGGTCCGCCACCGCATGCGAAGAAGACGAGCGCGCCCGCCGGATCGGGTTATAAGGCAGGCCCTGACAGCGACGAGAGCCGACGTGATTCCCTGGACAGTCCTCGACAGCGCGCCCTTGCCAGACGGCAGCGGGGATCTGCGCCTGAAACAGCGGGGCAGCGAATTCTCGATCATGCTCGGCAGCAACGAGCTGATGAACAGCCGGTTGAGCGGCTCGGAAGAGGCGCTGGCCCGCCTGGCCTATGAGCGGCTTGGCCAACGCGGGGGGATCAGGATGCTGATCGGCGGGCTTGGCATGGGCTTCACCTTGCGGGCGGCGCTCGCCCAGCTGCCGGTCGATGCGCAGATCGAGGTGGCCGAGCTGATCCCGGCGGTCGTCGATTGGGCGCGTGGGCCGATGGCGCCGGTCTTCGCGGGCTGCCTCGACGATCCGCGCGTGCAGGTGACCATCGCCGACGTGGCCGGGGTCATCGCCAAGGCTAAGAGCCACTACGACGCCGTTCTTCTCGATGTCGACAACGGGCCGGAAGGGCTGACCGTCGCCGGCAACGACCGCCTCTACGGAGCCGAGGGGCTGCATGCCGCCAAGGCGGCGCTGCGGCCCGGCGGCGTCCTCGCGGTCTGGTCGTCGGGGCCGGACCACGGCTTCACCCGGCGGCTGCGCCAGGCCGGCTTTGCCACCGAAGAAGTGACCGCCCGCGCCCGCCGAACCGGCGGCGGGGCGCGACATGTGATCTGGCTGGCGACGCGGCGCTAAGCGGCACGGACGCCCGCTAGATCAGCGCTGGTCAGACCGCGCTTGTCATTCCGGGGCTTCGCGGAGCGAAGAACCCGGAAGCCACGACCGGGCGAGCCCCCTGCAACCCGGCATCGGATGTCTCACCCAGTCGTAGGTTCCGGGTTCGCGCCTGCGGCGCGCCCCGGAATGACAATCGTGGAGCCCGAAGCCGCTGCGACCCAGCGCAATACCGCCCGGCCCGCTCCCCCTACTCAATCGAGTTTGCAGAGGCCCACGCAAGGCGCGGCCGTCATCGTCGCCTTGAAATCGGCGAGCGCCTTCTGCGCCGCGGGCTTCAGCGCGGCCCGCGCGGCATCGGCGGCCGAGACCAGCGTCGTCCGGTCCGCCGCGGGAGACCCGGCGGCGATGGCCGCGGCGTTCTCGGCAAGGCCACGCGCGATCAGCAGCTGATTGGGCTCGCGCAAGGCCGGGTTGCGCAAGGCCACCACGGCGCTGGCGACGATTTCCTGAAGACCGAGGCGCATCTGCCGCAAGCCCTGGAAACGGGCATCGGTCTTCTCGTCCTGGGAGAGATGAGCGCCGAAATCGTTCATGGCCTGCAGCGCAGCCGCCACGGTCTTCAGCAGGAAGACATGGGAACGCGACAGCTCGTCCTGGAATTCCGTCGCGTTGCGGGCGGTGTCGGGCGCCTGCTTGCCCTGCCCCGGCGCGTAGAGCGAATAGAGCTGCAGGAGCCGGACCTGCTTCTGCACGATGTCGATCAGCCCCGGGATGTCGCCGGCCTTGTAGGGAGCCTTGCCGAGAATGGCGTCCTCGTTCCAAACATCCGCCAGGATCTTGCCGTCGACCGGATCTCCCAGCCTCGGCAGCGTCGGCTTGCCCGGCGTGGCCCGCACCATGCTTTCGACGGAGCCCAGGGCCGCATCCATATAGGCCGGCCCGTTGGCCGGCAGTTCGGCCCGTGCCGCGAAACCCAACAGGCAGAACCCGCCGAGAACGGCGAGCCGGGCGATCGAACCGACGCTGGTCATGGTCTTCCTTTTCCTGCGGCGCGAGCCTCTGCGAGGAGACAGAGCTCGGTGAAGAGCACCTGTGCCGCGCATTGCGCCGTGTTGCTCGTGGCATCGTATTGCGGCGCAACCTCGACGACGTCCGCCGCCACGATGTCGTGCCCCTTGAGCGCGCGCAAAATCGCGAGAGCCTCGCGCGGCGTCAAGCCGCCGACCTCCGGTGTTCCGGTTCCCGGCGCGAAACCGGGATCGAGCGAGTCGACGTCGAAGGAGACGTAGGTCGGCCCCTCCCCGATCACGGCAAGCGCCCTGGCAATCACCGCATCGAGGCCGAGTTCGTCGACCTCGTTAGCGTGGATCACGGTCATGCCGGAGTCGTAGGAGAACTCCCAGAGATATTCGGCGCCGCCCCGGATGCCGATCTGGATGACACGCTCGGGATCGAGCACGCCGTCGAGCACGGCCTGCCGGAACGGCCCGCCATGATGGAACTTCGAGCCTTCATAAGGGCCGGAGGTGTCGCAATGGGCGTCGATATGCACCATGCCGACCGGCCGCTTCGCACCGACGGCCTTCAGGATCGAATAGGTGATGGAATGGTCCCCGCCGACGGCGAGCGGCGAAACGCCGGCCTCGACGATCTTGCGGAAGGTCGCCTCGATATCCTCATGGCAGCTTTCGAGCGAATAGCGCGAACGGAACGGCACGTCACCGATGTCGGCGGCCTTCAGCATGGTGAAGGGGGCGGTGCCCAGAGCATGATCCATCGGCCCCATGCGCTCGATGGCGCGCACGGCACGCGGGCCGAGGCGCGCGCCGGCCCGGTTGGTGACGCCGAGATCCATCGGCACGCCAATGATCGCCACATCGAGCCCGCCGAGATCCGGTTTCGACAGCGCGTCCGGCCGATAGGGCGCGCCGACGAAGGTCGCGACATCGGCGAAGGGCCATTTGCGCTGGTCGCCGGTGAACTGCCCCGCGGCCACCTTGGCAAAGCGCGGGTCATGAATGTCGCCGCCGCTGCCGCCGGCATAACGCTGCCTCAACCTGTCGAGTTTGCCCTGATCCATGCCTGACCTCCGCTGCGGACGAGCCGTCACCCCGGGACGCGCTCGAGCATCGTCACCGGGCCGCCCTGATAGTCGACCTGCCCGAACCTCTTGTAACCGAGCTTCTGCGCGACGCGTAGGGAGCCGTGGTTGTCGGGCGCTATGATGCAGACGCTGCGTTGCTCGCCATGCGTCGCGGCAAACCAGCAATGGGCGGCGAGAGCCGCCTCGCCCGCATAGCCCTTGCCATGCGCGGTAGCGGCGAGAATCCAGCCGGCCTCCGGAGCATTGTCGAAATCCGGCGCAAGTCCTCTGCAGCCGTCGAACAGGCCGACCTCGCCGATGAAGGCGCCGCTGCGCTTCTCGACGACCGCGAACAGCCCATAGCCCCGCAGCACCCAATGGCCGACGATACGGGTCAACCGATGCCAGGCTTCCTCGCGATTGAGCACCCGGTCGCCGAGATGGCGCACGACATTCGGGTCGCTGCGCATCGCGTGAAGCGCATCCAGATCCTCAAGCAAAGGCCGGCGCAGATGCAGGTTTCGGTCTCGACCATGGCCGCTTTAAGCACCCGCGCGGCAGGACGCAAAGGCAGGCGCAGAAACTAGCCGAAAGTCGCAAGAATCGGCGATGAAATCCCTCGCACTTCGAAAATCCATTCGCTACAACGCGATTCCGAACGCCGAGCGGCAGACCCTGTTCGTAACGCTCGCACCCGCCAGATGCCCGAGGAGAATCGCGAGATGAAGCGTCGTCAGTTTATCCAGACCGCCGCGGCCGGCGCCGCCGCAACCGCCGTGGCCATGCCGGCGGTCGCGCAGTCCAATCCGGAGATCAAGTGGCGCCTGGCGTCCAGCTTCCCGAAATCCCTCGACACGATCTTCGGCGGCGCCGAGGTCATGGCCAAGATGGTCTCCGAGCTGACCGACGGCAAGTTCCAGATCCAGGTCTTCGCGGCCGGCGAAATCGTCCCGGCCCTCCAGGCCCTCGACGCCGTCAGCAACAACACCGTCGAGATGTGCCACACCGTCTCGTACTATTATGTCGGCAAGGACCCGACCTTCGCGATCCCCGCCTCGGTGCCGTTCGGCCTCAACGCCCGCATGCAGAATGCCTGGCTGTTCCAGAACGGCGGCAACGATCTGTTCAACGAATTCTTCAAGAAGTTCAACGCCTACGGCCTGCCTTGCGGCAACACCGGCGCGCAGATGGGCGGCTGGTTCCGCAAGGAGATCAAGTCGGTCGAGGATCTGAAGGGCCTCAAGATGCGCATCGGCGGCATCGCCGGCTCGGTGCTGCAGAAGCTCGGGGTCGTGCCGCAGCAGCTCGGCGGCGGCGACATCTACCCGGCGCTGGAAAAGGGCACCATCGACGGCGCCGAATGGGTCGGCCCCTATGACGACGAGAAGCTCGGCTTCGCCAAGGTCGCGCCCTACTACTACTATCCGGGCTTCTGGGAAGGCGGACCGACCGTCCACGCCTTCGTCAATCTGGAGAAGTGGAACTCGCTGCCGAAGGCCTATCAGGCCGCGCTGACTGCCGCCTGCACCTATGCCAACACCCAGATGGCGGCGCGCTACGACGTGGTGAACCCGCCGGCGCTGAAGCGCCTGGTGGCGGCCGGCACGCAGCTGCGCCCCTTCCCGCAGGATGTGATGGAAGCGAGCCTCAAGGCCTCCAACGAGCTCTATGCCGAGATCTCGGCGAAGAACGCGGACTTCAAGAAGGCGATCGACACCATGGCCGCCTTCCGGTCGGACCAGTATCTCTGGTGGCAGGTCGCCGAGCTCAGCTTCGACGTCTTCCAGGTTCGTACCCGCGCGCGCTGATCGCTCGCAGCAAGACCACGCACGCTTCGAGGCCCGGCGAAAGCCGGGCCTTTTTCTTTGCCGAAACAGCGATGAGCGGTGGACATCCCGCGATACTTTGCCGCAACACATGAAGAAAATGCATGATCGCCATGCACCCCCCTCTTGCGTCGGCTGACAGACATGCTTTGCTCGGCGCCGTCAGCGACGACCGGAAAACCGGCGAGCATTGCCTGTGAGGGAGGGCATTTGATGAAGCGTCGTCTATTTTTGAAGGCAGCAGGAGTTGGAGCGGCAGCGGGGGCCATTGCCAGTCCGGCCATCGCACAGTCGATGCCGGAGGTGCGGTGGAGGGTGACCTCTTCCTTCCCCAAATCGCTCGATACGATCTACGGCGCTTCTGAAGTGCTGGCCAAGGCCGTCTCCGAGGCGACCGATGGCAAGTTTCAGATCCAGGTCTTCGCCGCCGGCGAAATCGTGCCGGCCCTGCAGGCCGCGGATGCGGTCACGAACGGCACCGTCGAGATGTGCCACACCGCCTCCTACTACTATGTCGGCAAGGACCCCACCTTCGCCTTCGGCACCGCCGTGCCGTTCGGCCTCAATGCGCGCCAGCAGAATGCCTGGTTCTACCATGGCGGCGGCAACGAATTGCTGAACGAGTTTTACAGCAAGTCGAACATCTACGCCTTGCCCGGCGGCAATACGGGTTGCCAGATGGGCGGCTGGTTCCGCAAGGAGATCAAATCGGTCGACGACCTGAAGGGCCTCAAGATGCGCATCGGCGGCTTCGCCGGGCAGGTCATGAGCAGGCTCGGCGTCGTGCCCCAGCAGATCGGCGGCGGCGACATCTATCCCGCCCTCGAAAAGGGCACGATCGATGCGGCAGAGTGGGTCGGCCCGGCCGATGACGAGAAGCTCGGCTTCAACAAGGTCGCGCCCTACTACTACTATCCGGGTTGGTGGGAAGGCGGCGCCTCGCTGCACTTCTTCATCAACACCGCCAAATGGGAAGGGCTGCCGAAGATCTACAAATCCCTGCTGACCACCGCGGCAGCCCAGGCGAATATCGACATGCAGGCGAAGTACGACGCCCGCAACCCGGCCGCGCTCAAGCGTCTCGTCTCGGGCGGCGCCCAGCTCAGGCCGTTCTCGCCGGAAGTCCTCGAAGCCTGCCTGAAGGCCTCGAAGGTGGTCTATGCCGAGACCGCCGCCAAGAACCCGGACTTCAAGAAGATCTACGAATCGATGGCGGCCTTCCGCAACGACGCCTATCTCTGGTTCCAGATCGCCGAATACACCTTCGACAACTTCATGATCCGCTCGCGCGTCTCGAATACGCTCTGATCCAACGGAGCCTCAAGCGTGAGGGATACTCACCCCGGCGCAAGCCGGGGTTTTTCATGGGTGGCGCCTCTGCCCAGATCGGCGAGGCGCTTCCGCCTCCGACTGGCGGGTTGCGGAGCAGGTTCGGTCTGATCGAAATTTGCTCTAAGAATACCGCGACTGCCATAACCGCGCCTTGCTCAACCGCTACCGGACCTCATCGCTCGGATATCGCCATGTCCCGCACTGCTCTTGCCCTGCTCCTGACCTGCCTTGCGACAGCCGCCACGGCGCAGTCGATCGGCGAGCCCTTGCCGGGACGGGCCGCTCCGCGCGATTCCTTCAGCAAGCCGGCCCCCGCGGCGGGCCAGCGGGCTCGCCCCTGCCCCGAATACGGCGCCGGCTTCGTCAGGCTCGAAGGCTCGTCCTTCTGCGTCAGGGCCGGCGGCTCGGTCCGCGCCGAGTTCGGCAAGAGTTCGCGCAGCGGCTATGGCAGCCGCGCTGACGGGATGGCCTATATCGAGAGTCGCGGCGAGAGCGCCATCGGCCCGGTCCGCTCCGTGCTCAGCGTTCGCGGTCAGGTCGATCGCGGGCTGGATTCAAGCCCCTTCCGCTACTGAGATCGGCAGAAGCCTCGTTCACCGGACCAGTCGCGAGACCTCGGCCCGCAGCACCGGCAGCAGCTCGGCCTCGAACCAAGGGTTGCGCTTGAGCCAGGCGTTGTTGCGCCAGGACGGGTGCGGCAGCGGCAGCACGCGCGGCTGAACCGGCCTGTCCAAAATCTCCCGCCAGCCTGCCACCGTGGCGGACAGGTTCGCCGCTTCCTTCGCGCCGAGATGCCAGCTCTGGGCGTAGCGCCCGATCGCCAGTACGAGCTCGATGCGCGGCAGCGCCGCGAAGACGCGCGCCCGCCAGGTCGGCGCGCATTCGCGCCGGGGCGGCTTGTCGCCGCCCTTGGCGTCGAGCCCCGGAAAGCAATGCCCCATCGGCACGATGGCGATTTTCGTGGCGTCGTAGAAGACCGCCTCGTCGATGCCGAGCCAACTCCGCAGCCGGACGCCCGAGGGATCGGTGAATGGGCGCCCGCTCGCATGGACGCGCGTGCCCGGCGCCTGCCCGGCAATGCAGAGACGCGCCGTCGCGCCCGCCTGAATGACCGGGCGCGGCTGATGCGGCAGCGGCTGCGGATAGAGCGGCGCATCGCGACAGATCCGGCAGGCGCGCAATTCGGCCAGCACATGATCGAGGCTCTCCGCCGCGATCATCGCCGCGCCAATCTGGAAGGCCCGGGCGCGATCGAGATCAGGCCGTCGCAAACCCAATCCGATCGGCTTTTCGCGTAGCCATGCGGATCGCCTTTCTCGATCCGGGCGAGACCGTTGATCTGACCGCCCGGCCGTCGGCGGATCACATAGAGATCGCCGCTGGTCTCGATGGTGAAGCAATAGGTGCGGCGCGTCTCCTGCGGACCGTAGTAGTAGCAGACGGCATCGGCCGTCGTGGTCCAGCAGGCGTCGCTGTTCGGCACACCGCGATTATGGCCGCTTGCGCGGCCGTCCGCGTGATGAAATTCGCTGAACGGCAAATTCGTCCGGGAGTAGAGACCGGAGACGGTGTTACCTTCGAAGGCGCGGCGGATCTGTTCGCCGTTCAGCCGCTCGGCCGCAACCGCACCGCCCGCCGCCAGGGCAGCGAGCAGGAAGACCGGCATGCGCAGGCTCCACGTCATCAGCGCTGCGCCAGCTTCCGGCTCATCGGCGGGACGGGCGCATGCGAGATCAGCCCGTCGCAATACCAGGACGTGCCGTTGTCGCCATGGTTGCGCGGATTGCCCGGCTCGACCTTGGCCAGCGCATTGACCCGGCCGTTAGCGACGTTGCGCAGCACATAGAGATCGCCGCTCATCTCGACGGTGAAGCAATGGACGGTGCGGTCGCTCGGCGGCCCGTAATAGTAGCAGATGCGGTCGGGCTTGGTGATCCAGCAGGCGTCGGTGTTGGGCTGCCAGCCATTATGGCCGAGCGCCCGTCCATCCGGGTCGTGGTATTCGGTGAAGAAGCCGCCACTGGCGTAGCGCCCCGAAACCGTGTTGCCCCGGAAGGCGCGCTCGATCGCCTCCCCGCTCAGGCGTTCGACGGCGCCGGCCGCCGAGATCGGCGCCAGAAACGCGAGCAGGACGAGAAGGATCCGGCTCATCACGCCTTCCAGCTCGGGCGCGTCGACAACGCGCCATGCCAGCGGCGGATATGAGTGAAATCCTCCGGCAACGGGATGCGCGAGGGCTTCATGAAGTCGATCGCGATGCCGGCGGTGATATCGGCCACGGTCAGGACATCGCCGCAGACGAAGGTGTTGCTGGCAAGCTGCAGCTCGAGCAGCCAGAGGTGATCGTCGATCTGGTCGCGATTGGCCTCGGCCCATTCGGGAACCTGCTCTTCAAGCTCCGCCATCGAGGGATGGCTGTGACGGAAGACGGCCGCGACGCTGGCGAAAAGGCCGAGCTCGACGCGCCGGTTCCACATCTCGATCGTCGCCTGCTCCTTCGCATCGCGCCCGAACAAGGTCGGTTGCGGATGCAGAGCCTCGATGTAACGGCAGATCGCGATCGTCTCGGCCAGCGCCGTGCCGTCGTCGAGCTCCAGGACCGGCAGCCGCTGCGCCGGGTTGATCCGGGTGAAGGCCTCTGTCTTGTGCTCCTTGCGGGCGATGTCGACCGGCACCAGCTCAGGCAGCGGCACGCCCTTCTCCGCGAAGAAGATGCGAACCCGCCGCGGATTCGGCGCGCGCCCGCCGTCATAGAGCTTCATCAGACACTCTCCGTTACCGGCCGCACCGGATCACGGCCCAGGCCGGAAGGTCAACCGCATGCCGGCTTTTCGTGACGCGAACATGGCCGGGAGCCGGGCACATAGCGCTCAGCGGGGATGCGACCGGCGCCAGGCTTCCGGCCGCTCGAACTGGAGCGCCCACAGCCCGAGCCCGCGTGCCCGCGCCGCCTCCTCCTCCGTCCGATAGGCGCCATAGGAGACCGCATGCCCCTCGCGGACGAGCCGGGCATTGATGTCGGTCTCGCCCTGGCGGCAGCGGGCGAGACCGCGGCCATAGCGATCCGCCTTGCCGATCTCGCAGGACACCAGGCCGGCGGCGAGCATTCCTTGCAGCGCGCGGCGCGCCTCGCGTCCGCAGGCAACCTGGCGGCCATCGGGCCCGGTGCAGCTCTGGCGGTATTCCGGCGCGTCGACGCCTTCGAGCCGCAGCTCCTCGCCGAGAAGCCGCAGCGAATCCCCGTCGATCGCCTGCGCCGCTCCGACCAGCGTCCGGGCCGGGCCGAGGCGATATTGCAGGATCGCGCCGGCAAGCGCGAGAAAGCCGAGCAGCCCGAGCGCCACGACGAGATCGGTCAGGCGGCCGACGCGGCGCCAGCCGAAGGGTCCAGAGCGAGAACCGCCGAATCCGAAGAGAGCCATCAGGAAGAGCTTAACGATTTGGTGTCCATGATGGCGAGCCGTCCGCGCATGCCGCGCGGCGGAACGAGGATACACGCTCCCGATCATGGCGGAAGTGACGGCCGAACAGGTGCAGCGCGGGCGTGGGCCCGACCCTTCGGTCGTGGCCCGGCGCAAGCTCGTCTCGCGCGAGCTGAAGACCATGCGCGAGCGCCTGACCTCCTCGACCGGCCTCGAACGCGCCTTCGATTCCGAGCTGCTGCGCGTCTTCGCGCAATACCGGCTGTCCGGCTCCGTCGGCACGCTGGTCCTGGTGGCCGGCATCGCGGCGGCGGCCTGTCTCTGGCTGCCCCCCATGCATGTCGCGCTGTGGAGCAGCACGGTGCTGCTCAGCACGCTCGTCATCGTCGCCCTGTCGCGCCGCTATCTCGGCAAGCCCGCGAATGTGGCACGGCTGAAGCGCTGGCGGCGGCTCTTCACCCTGGCCGAAGGCTTCCATGGCCTGTCCTGGGCGCTGCTGCTTTTGCCTTTCGCCTCGATCGAGGCACCAGGCGCCAAGGTGTTCGCGACGACGGCCCTACTGATCGTCAGCGCGCTCACCGTCATGTTGTCCGCCACCATTCCGGCGGCCGTCTATGCGGGGCTCGTGCCGATCATCGCCGGCATCATGGCGTTCTTCTGGGAGCGCCGGGACATCGACAGCGTGACCATGGCGCTGATGGCGGCGTCGGCTCAGCTCTTCTTCATCTTCCTGGCCAACCGCCTCTATGCCAGCTCCGTCGCCTCGATCGGCTTCCGGGCCGAGAAGGACGCGCTGATCGCGGAACTCGAAACCGCGAACGCGAATTCCGACGAGGCCCGCCGCAAGGCCGAGGAGGCCAATCTCGCCAAGTCGCGCTTCCTCGCCACGATGAGCCACGAGCTGCGGACGCCGCTCAACGCGATTCTCGGCTTCTCCGAGGTGATGAAGAGCGAAATCTTCGGCGCGCACGCCAATGCCGCCTACAAGGAATACTCGGCCGACATCCACGGCTCGGGCCAGCATCTGCTCAATCTCATCAACGAGATCCTCGACCTGTCGCGCATCGAGGCCGGCAAGTACGAATTGAACGAAGAGGCGCTGTCGCTCGTCGAGATCGTCGAGGATTGCCGGCACATGCTGACGCTGCGCGCCAAGGCCAAGGGCCAGACGATCAGCTCGCTCGCCGAACCCGAGCTGCCGCGGATCTGGGCCGATGAGCGGGCCATGCGGCAAGTCGTCCTCAACGTGCTGTCGAACGCGATCAAGTTCACGCCGCAGGGCGGCGAGATCACCATCAAGGTGGGCTGGACCGCGACTGGCGGGCAATATGTCACGATCACAGACACCGGCCCCGGCATCCCGGAGAACGAGATCCCGATCGTGATGCAGAGCTTCGGACGCGGCTCGCTCGCCATCAAGACGGCCGAGCAGGGCTCGGGTCTGGGCCTGCCGATCGTGAAAGGCCTGATCGACCTGCATGGCGGCGGTTTCCATCTGAAATCGAAGCCGCGCGACGGCACAGAGGTCACGATCACCTTGCCGGCCGAGCGCGTGATGGACACGCTCGCGGCCCTGCCGGAGCCGAAATCGCGCGCAGCATGAACGGCTTTCCCGGTCGCCGCCGCGCCCGAATCTCGCCCCATCGATCGGCAACATCAGCAATCGCCTTGCCCGAGGCGCATCTCCCCTCTTCTCGGACCCTTGCATCATGAACCGGAAAACGCGCGTCGCCGTGCTCTATGGCGGGAAATCGGGGGAGCATGAGGTCTCGCTGAAATCGGCGGCATCGGTGCTGCGCTATCTCGACCGGGAGCGGTTCGAGCCGGTGCCGGTCAGCATCGACAAGCAGGGCCGCTGGCAATGCCATGAGCTGCGCCGCATCGAGGCGACGAATGGCGACAGCCTGCCGATCCCGGCGGACTCCCCGGCGATCCGCCTCGAACCGCAAGGCGCCCGCACCGCCATCCTGCCCTCCGACAGCACGATGCCCGCCATCGAACCGGTGGACGTGGTGTTCCCGGTAATCCACGGCCCGCTTTGCGAGGACGGGGCCGTGCAGGGCCTGCTGGAGCTCTCCGGCGCTGCCTATGTCGGCTCGGGCGTCCTGGCTTCCGCCGTCGGCATGCACAAGGACATCGCCAAGCGCCTCGCCGCGCTCGCCGGATTGCCGGTCGCGCCCTACCTCGCGCTGTCCCGCCGCGACTGGCGCCGCGACCCGGCAGGATCAGCCGAGGCTGCGCGCGAAAGGCTGACGCTCCCCGTCTTCGTCAAGCCCTGCAACATGGGCTCCAGCGTCGGCGTCCATAAGGTCAAAAGCTGGGAGGATCTCGACGCGGCGCTCGCCGATTCCTTCCTGTACGACACCAAGGTCCTGATCGAGCAGGGCATCGACGCCCGCGAGATCGAGGTCGCGGTGCTCGACGGCGACCCGCCGGTCGCCAGCGTCGCCAGCGAGCTCAATGCCGGGCCGCAGCACGAGTTCTACTCCTACGAGGCCAAATACATCGACCAGGACGGCGCCACCGTCGACCTGCCGGCGAAGCTCGACGCAGCTCAGATGGCGCGCGTGCGGCAGCTCGCGATCGACGCCTTCCTCGCGCTGGAATGCAGCGGGCTGGCGCGCGTCGACTTCTTCCTCGACCGTGAAAGCGGCGCCTTCTACTTCAACGAGATCAACACGCTGCCCGGCTTCACCGCGATCAGCATGTATCCGAAGATGATGGAGGCTTCGGGCCTGCCCTATCCCGCGCTGATCACCCGTCTGATCGAACTGGCGCAGGAGCGTCACGCCGAGCGGGCGGAGCTGAAGACCAGCTACGAGGGGTAGCACGCCTTTGTCATTCCGGGGCGCGCCGCAGGTGCGAACCCGGAACCCACGACCGGGTGAGACCTCAGACACTTGGTTGCGGACCGCTTACCCAGCCGTGGGTTCCGGGTTCTTCGCTGCGCGAAGCCCCGGAATGACAAAGCGGTTCGCAAAAAACTAGTCCTTCCGCGCGACCTGCGCCTGCTCGAAGGTCGCCATGCCCGCATGCACCGCCGCTGCCGCCTTGACGAGGCCGGCCGCGAGCGCCGCGCCCGAACCCTCGCCAAGGCGCATGTCGAGCGCCAGCAGCGGCACCTTGCCGAGGCGGGCGAGCACTTCGGCATGGGCGCCCTCGACCGAAAGGTGGCCGGCGATACAGTGGTCGATCGCCGCGGGCTCGATCGCATGCAGGATCGCGGCGGCAGCCGTCACCACATAGCCGTCGAGGATCACCGGGATACGCTGCGAGCGCGCGGCAATGATCGCGCCGCAGATCGCCGCGACCTCGCGCCCGCCCAGCCGACGCAGCACTTCGAGCGGGTCCTTGAGATGGGCTCGGTGGAGCTTGAGCCCAGCCTCCACCGCCGCGACCTTGCGCTTGAAGCCCTCGTCGTCGATCCCGGTGCCGCGCCCGCACCAATGCGCCGCATCGCCGCCATAGAGCGCAGCGTAGATCGCCGCCGCCGAGGTGGTGTTGCCGATGCCCATCTCGCCAAGGCAGAGCAGGTCGGTGCCCCCGACGAGCGCTTCCATGCCGAAGGCCATGGTGGCGACGCAGGCGCGCTCGTCGAGCGCATCGGTCTGCGTGAAATCGCCGGTCGGCAGGTCGAGCGCGAGGTCGAAGACCTTGAAGCCGAGATCGTAGGCCGCGCAGATCTGGTTGATCGCGGCGCCGCCGGCGGCGAAGTTCTCCAGCATCTGGCGCGTCACCGATTGCGGATAGGCCGAGACGCCCTGCGCGACCACGCCATGATTGCCGGCAAAGACGCAGACCAGCGGGCGGCTCACCGCGGGCGGCGCCTTGCCTTGCCAGGCGGCGAGCCATTCGGCGATCTCCTCGATCCGGCCGAGGCTGCCGGCGGGCTTGGTGAGGTTGGCGTCGCGGGCGCGCACCGCATTGGCCGCCGCCATGTCGGGGCCGGGCATCGCGGCGATGAGTTCGCGGATGTCGTCGAAGGGCAATCCGGAGGCGGCCATGGTCAAATCCATCAGGCGAGGAGCCGCATCAGCGCTTCGGCATGGCGGCGGGATTGACGCTGCTGCTATAGGGTCGGGAGCGTGAAGACAATCGAGCGAAACAGCGCGGCGGGCATGGCTGAGGCCGAAACGACGATCGAGGCGCCTGCGCCGGACTGGCCGGGCTGGGCGATTGCGACGGCGATCTGCCTTCGCTTCTGGTCGCGGCTGCCCGTTCCGCCGCTGCCGGGCGAAGCCGACAGCCACGCCCTGCCCGATTTCCGGACCGTCCCGCGCGCCCTGCCCTTCGCCGCGCTCGTCATCGCGCTGCCGGCGGCGCTCGTCGCTCTGGGCGCCGGGCTGGCGGGCCTCGGCGGCTTCGTGGTCGCGGCGCTGACATTAACTGTCCTGGCGCTGACCACCGGCGCCTTCCACGAGGACGGGCTCGCCGACACCGCCGACGGCCTCTTCGGCGGGCATACGCCGGAGCGCCGGCTCGAGATCATGAAGGACAGCCGCATCGGCTCCTACGGCGCGCTGGCACTCGGCCTGTCGCTGCTGCTGCGGGTCGGCCTGATCGCGACGATCCTCGATCGCTCCGGCGCCTGGGCGGCGGCGGCGGCCGTGCTCGTCGCGGCTCCTTGGTCCCGCGCCGAGGGGCTGTTCCTGCTGGCGACGCAGCCCGCCGCGCGCAGCAGCGGCGCAGCGGCGGCCGTGGGCCAGCCGACCGTCGCCACTGCGCGAATCGCGCTTGCCTTGAGTCTCCTTCTCGCGGCCGGCATAGCCCTGGCCGCGCAACTGCCGGTCTCCGGGCTGCTACTCGGCTTCGCGCTGGCGCATGGCGCAGCGGCGATGTTGTCGCGAACGGCGCATAAACTGATCGGCGGGCAGACCGGCGACATCCTCGGCGCGGCCCAGCAACTCGGTGAGATTGCGATCTATCTTGGCCTCGCGCTGATGATTCCGCCGAGCGGTTGACCAGCCTCAGGCCGATACCGCTGCCGTCAACTTCGGTGGCCAAGCTGTTCGATCGGAGCGAGGGGGCTTGACGGCAACGATCCGTTGGCGCTGGTTCCTCAAGCATCTCCTTACGTCAGGGAAACAGACCATGCGCAAAACTCTTCTCAGCCTTCCGGCCGGACTGTTCATGGTTGCCGTCGTCTATGCGGTTTCGAGCTTCGTTCTTCCCTCCACCGCTTCAGCCGTGGTCTGCGCCAAGGGCGTCTATCGGGCGGGATGTGTCGGGCCGAACGGGGCCGCCGTTGCCAGGCGTGGCTATGTCGCGCCGCGTTCGCACGGCGCCGTGTGCCGGCGCTACGGTGTCGTCGGCGGCGTGCGCCGCTGCGTCGCCTGGTAGGCAGCGCGTCAGGTCACGCCGGCGCCGGGTGGTTGAGTTGACGAGCGCCGTATCGACGCCCTGCATCAAGGTCTGTGTCATCGACCCGCAGAGCAAGCTCTGCGAGGGCTGCGGCCGGACGCTTGCCGAGATCGCGCAATGGGGACGGTTGAGCGAGGCCCAGCGCGTGGCGATCATGGCGGCGCTGCCGGAGCGGCTGGCAGAACCGAATGCACCGCACCCCGTCATTGCGAGCAAAGCGAAGCAATCCAGGGGGACCGCGTAGAACGCTTCAGCCCAGTCCCCTGGATTGCTTCGCTTTGCTCGCAATGACGGAGTGGTAGGCTGGGCGAGCTTATTCCACCGCCATCGCCAGATCGGCCAGCGCATCCCCGGTCAGCCGATAGAACAGCTTCTTCGGATGCACGGTGGCGCCGAGGTCGTCGTAAAAGCGCAGCAACGCCGCGTCATCGGCATCGGCCGTCCAGTCGATGCGGCGGTGGCCGCGCTCCAGCGCGAGTTCGGCGAGCGCCGCCATCAATGCGCGGCCGAGGCCCGTGCCCCGCGCCGCATCGGCGACGTAAATCTCCTTGAGGAAGAAGCCCGTTTTCAGACCTGGTCCCGGATAGAGATTGCAGACGGAGGCGAAGCCGAGAACCGCCTCGCCGTTCACGGCGACCAGGATGTCGACGCCGGCCGGCAAGGCTGCCAGCCCAGCGAGGATGTCTTCCACCGGCGGGCACGGCACACTGTAATGACCCTGCATCTCGACCATCAGCGCCGCCAGCGCCTCATGGTCTGCGGGCCGAAGCAGCCGGATCGCAGTCTCGCTCATGGCCTTCCGTCTCAGTGAATGAGAGACCAGATGAAGCGGCCGGCGACGACGAGCAGGAACAGGCCGAAGGCGACCTCGAGGCGGCGCTTCGAGAGCCGGTGCGCCAGGCGCGCGCCGATCGGCGCCGTCCAGATCGAGGTCGGGATGAACAGGATCATGCCGATCAGCGAGACATAGCCGAGCGAGAGCGGCGGCAGGATGTCCATCTTCGGCCAGCCGGCATAGATGAAGCCGAGCGCGCCGGGGATCGAGATCAGCACGCCGAGACCCGAGGAGGTCGCGACCGCCTGATGGATCGGCCGGCCGTAGAAGGTCATGAACAGGCTGGAGAGCTGGCCGCCGCCGATGCCCATCAGCGCCGAAAGCACGCCGATGACGCCGCCATAGCCGATCATCAGCGGCTTTCCGGGCATGTCCTCGCCGAATTTCCAACGATCGGCGGCGAAGAGCAGGCGCACGGCCGAGATCAGCGCGACGACGACGAAGACAATCTTGAACAGGTCGGCGGGGGCATAGCGCGCGATCCAACTGCCGACGATGACCCCGATCACGACCGGCGCGGCCCAGACCTTCAGGATCGAGAGATCGACGAGACCCTTGGCCCGGTGCGCGTTGAAGGAACGGATCGAGGTCGGGATAATGACCGCGAGCGAGGTGCCGACAGCGAGCGGCATGCGCACCTCGTCCGCCACGCCGATGACGCGGAAGACCTCGTAGAGCACGGGTACGATGACCGCGCCGCCACCGACGCCGAAGACACCGGCGAGAAGCCCGGTGGCAGCGCCGGCCAGCACGAGCGAGACGGCGAGGAAGGCGAGATCGCCGAGGGGAATGCCAGCAAGCATGACGAGAGATCCGGTGAAGCAGCCCGATCTCTCGGTCATTTGGCCAGCGGGGGCAAGATGCAGCCCCCGCATGGCCGTTGCGTGAATCGGAGCCGCTTGCCTTAGCCGCGCCCGGTATCGAGGATCGGCGCGAAGCCGCCATAGACGACGCGCTTGCCGTCGAAGGGCATCTTGAGCGCGCCCATGCGCGGATCCGCCATCATCTTGCTCCAGGCGGCGGCCCGCGCCTCCTTGGACGGCCACTCTACCCAGCTGAACACCACCGTCTCGCCGGCTTCAGCCTTCACCGCGCCCTTGAAATCGGTGACCTTGCCGTCCGGCACATCGTCGCCCCAGGCATCGACCACGCGCCGGGCGCCGTGCTCCTTGAACAGCGCGGCATGCGAGAGGGCGAAACTGCGATAATCGTCCATGCGCTCGTCGGGCACGGCAACCAGGACGCCGTCGAGATAGCCCATCGCGCCGCCCTCCCCCTCGTCGAGAAGCGAGGCGAAGCCGCCATAGATCATCCGCTTGCCGTCGAAGGGCATCGCCTGGCCCATCATATCCTTCATGCGTGGATCGGTCATGATCTTCTCGTTTGCGGCGTCGCGCGTCGCCCGGTCCGGATATTCGAACCATGAGAAGACCACGACCTCATCGGGCGTCGCCTTCACGGCGCCCTTGAAATCCGTGACCTTGCCGTCCGGCACATCGTCGCCCCAGGCCTCGACATGGCGCCGGACGCCGAACTCCTTGAACAGCGGCGCCGCCTCGGCGGCAAATTTCAGGTAAGTATCCTTGTTCGCCACGGGGACCGCGACGACGAAACCATCGACATAACCCATTGCGTTCTCTCCATTGGCGGCCGCCTGTGCGGCCGCAGTTCAAGATGCAGCCCCCAACCCGGAAGCGGGGCCGCGTTCAGCCGCAGCAGGAAGCAGTCGCCAGCAGGGACTGCGCGTTCGCGGCCCGCTTCGGCTCGTCCTCGTAGCGGTCGTGGTGGCGCATCCAGTCCATGATCTCGTCTTCGTTGCGGCCCTTCGGCATCATGTCGAGGAAGTTGTAGGCCCCGATCAGCAGGTCACCGCCTCGGGCATAGGTCGAGTAGGTGTGGAAGATCTCGCCGGCATCGTCGCGGTAGAAGACGCTGAAGCCCGGCATCTCGCCGCCCTCCCCGTCATGCATCTCGTAATTGTATTCATAGCGGCCGCCCGCCTTCTCCGCCGGGCTGGGCGAGACATGGAAGTCGTAATTGAAGTCGCTGCCGGCCGAAGACACCCAGGGAAACACCCAGCCCATGCGGCGCCGGAACGGCTGAAACTCGGCATAGGGCGCCCGCGAGACCACGACCAGGCTGACATCGTGATGCTTCAGATGCAGGTTCGCGCCGTCGAAGTGATCGGCGAGAAACGAGCAGCCCGGGCAGCCTTCCGCGGCACCGGGGCCGAACATGAAGTGATAGACGACGAGCTGGCTCTTGCCGTCGAACAGATCCGCCAGCGACAGCCGCCCATTCGGGCCGGCGAACATATAGTCCTTGTCGACCCTGACCCAGGGCAGAGCGCGACGCTCGGCCGAGAGCGCGTCGCGCTGGCGCGTGAACTCCTTTTCATGGGCGAGATGGGCCTTGCGGGCCGCAAGCCATTCCTCACGGGATACGATCCTGTGTTCCATCGTCTCCGCTCCTGTGTTTCCGCCGGTCCGTGCCGGCGGCCCTTCACCACGCCGCCGGATAGGGCGGCGCTCGTCTCCGCCTCAGGCGAAGTAAGCCTCGAGCTTCTCCATGGTTCCGGTCCAGCCATGGGTGTGGCCGCGCACGGCCGCATCGTCGAACAGCTTCTCGTGCAGCAGCGTCAGGATCGTGCCCTCGCCGTCCGGCTTGAATGTGACGGTGACGCGCGAGACGCGCTCCGGCGTCGTCACCCATGACCAGCTGAAGACCAGACGCTCGTTCTCGATGACCTCCTGATAGCGCCCCGAGACCTCATGGCGCTCGCCGGTGTTCTCGATCATGACGACGCGATAGGCGCCGTCGACACGCGGATCGATCTCGGCTTCCTGCGCCACGACATTCTCCGGCCCGAACCAGCGCACGAGCAGCTCCGGATCGGTCCAGGCCTTGTAAACCTCGGCCGGCGACGCGTTGAGGCGGCGCTTCATCGTGAGGCTCGGTGTCACCGGTTGGTGCATGCTTCCTCCTTCAGCCTTCGCCCTTGCGCCGCGCTTCGAGCAGCGCCTCCAGCGCATCGAGCCTCTGGGTCCAGAAGCGCTGATAATGCGCCAGCCAGCCCATCGCTTCCTCCATCGGCTCGGCGTTCAAGCGACAAGACACCGTGCGCCCCGTCTTCGACCGCGTGACCAGCCCGGCGTCCGAAAGGACGTCGAGATGCTTCATGATCGCCGGCAGCGAGACCGGAAACGGCTTCGCCAGCTCGCTGACGGAGAGCCCGTCCTCCTTCTCCAATCGCGTCAACAGGGCCCTTCGCGTCGGGTCCGCCAGCGCGGAGAACGTCCTGTCGAGCTGCGCGTCTTGAAACTTAACCATTGAGTTAAGTGTAGAAGCAAGCTATGCAAGCCGTCAAGCCCCGCCTGTTTGCAGGAGAAGGAACCTCGAACGCAGGCTTCATCGACGGAACGACGACGACGCCGGCGCATTTCGTCTTGAGACCGGGCGTCCAGGGGCGGCATCGAACCGTCGCCGCGGGGCGGGTGAGCGGCATTTCAGGAATGGAAGGAAACGCAATGGCGACTGCCAAGAACACGATCTGCCTCTGGTACGACAAGGACGCCGAGGCCGCGGCACGCTTCTACGCCGCGACCTTTCCGGACAGCGCGGTCGATGCGGTCTTCCGGGCGCCCACCGATTTCCCCTCCGGCAAGGCCGGCGACGCGCTGACGGTCACCTTCACGGTCCTCGGCATCCCCTGCCTCGGGCTCAATGGCGGCCCCATGTTCAAGCACAGCGAAGCCTTCTCGTTCCAGGTCGCGACCGACGACCAGGAGGAAACCGATCGCTACTGGAACGCCATCGTCGGCAATGGCGGCCAGGAGAGCGAATGCGGCTGGTGCAAGGACAAATGGGGCATCTCCTGGCAGATCACGCCACGCGTGCTGACGGAGGCGCTGGCTGCCGGCGGCGAGGAAGCCAAGCGCGCCTTCACGGCCATGATGACGATGCGGAAGATCGACGTCGCCGCGATCGAGGCGGCACGGCGCGGCTGACGGCCGATCCGCTGCGGCAGCCGTCAGGCCGCCGCAGCGGCCTCGTGGCGCGAGACATGCGCCACGGCCGCGCGCAGGTCGTCCAGTGTCGCATCCGCCCCGACGCAACGCTCGGCGAGGTGACGGCGGAAGAGGCGCGCGCCGGGCCGGCCGGGGAAGAGCCCGACGAGATGGCGGGTGAAGGCGTGCAGGCGCCCGCCCCGCCGCAGATGCGCGGCGATATGCGGCTCCAGCGCCTCCAGCATGGCGAAAGCGTCCGGCACCGGAGCCTCCGCGCCGAAGAGTAGCGGATCGACCTGCAGAATGATCTCGGGATTCTGATAGGCCTCGCGGCCGATCATCACGCCGTCGAGCTTCTCCAGATGTGGCAGCCATTCGGACGGCGCCCTGATGCCGCCGTTGACCGCGACCGGCAGATCGGGATTGGAGGCCTTGAGGCGATAGGCGCGCTCATAGTCCAGCGGCGGGATCTCGCGGTTCTCCTTGGGCGAGAGACCCTGCAGCCAGGCCTTGCGGGCATGGACGATCAACGCGTCGACGCCGGCGGCGCTCACCGAGGCGGTCAGCGCATCGAGCGCAACTTCCGGATCCTGATCGTCGACGCCGATGCGGCACTTCACCGTGACGGGAATCGAAACCGCCGCCTTCATCGCCGCGACGCAATCACCGACGAGCGCCGGCTCGCGCATCAGGCAGGCACCGAAGGCTCCGCCCTGCACCCGGTCGGACGGGCAACCGCAGTTCAGATTGATCTCGTCATAGCCGAAATCGGCGCCGATCTTCGCAGCATCTGCCAGCAGCTTCGGGTCGTTGCCGCCGAGCTGGAGCGCGACCGGATGCTCCATCGCATCGAAACCGATCAGACGCTGACGGTCGCCACGGATCACCGCCTGTGCCGTCACCATCTCGGTATAGAGCAGCGCATGACGCGACATCAGGCGATGGACCAGCCTGCAATAGCGGTCGGTCCAATCCATCATAGGTGCGACTGAGAAGCGCCAGGGGCTCGCTGCGCCACCTACAGCGGTTGTCTGGATTTCTGTCTTCAACTCTCGGCCTGCCGATGCCTTGCTGCGGTGATGCGTGGTTGCCAGATGGGCCGCTCTCTACGCCGAACAACGCCCAGATAGCGAAACTGGGGCGTATATGGCGCAAATCGCCGCGATGCGCGAGGGGCGGAGCGAGGATTCCGGCTCAGAGCCTGTCCGGGTCGGCGCGGCCGCCAGACGTCGGCTCGATGGAACTGCGCCGCCGGCCTGCGGTTGGAAGGAGCAGAGATCGCTTGTCGCGGGCTTCCCTTCCGATTGGCAGCGGTACTGAAAGGCGGGGTAGGACATGGCCGAAACTCCGCTTGCCTCGCGGCGCTCGCGCATGCGGCAGTTCTTCCGCATCGCCTTGCGCTACTGGCGCGGCGAGACGCGCTGGCGCGCCTGGGCATTGACGGCCGCGGTCCTGATCTTCGTCGCGGCACAGACCGTGGCGGCCGTCGGCATCAACCGCTGGAACCGATGGTTCTTCGATGCCCTCGAAAAGCGCGACGTCGCCGCCGTCTGGACCACGACCGCCTGGCTGCCCCTTCTCGTCGTCGCCTCCGCCCTGTCGGTCTCCGGCCTCGTCGTCAGCCGGATGCTGCTGCAGGTGCGCTGGCGCGAGAACCTGACGCGCCGCCTCTCCGGCTGGTGGATCGCCGACCAGCGCTATTATCGCCTCGGCTTCCTGTCCAAGAAGCAGACGGCGCCCGAATACCGAATCGCGGAGGATGTCCGCCTCGCCATCGAGCCGCTGGTCGAACTCGCGATCGGCCTGATCAGCGCCTTCGTCACCGCCGCGACCTTCGCGGCGATCCTGTGGCAGGTCGCCGGCTCGGCCGAGATCGCGCTTGGCTCCACCACCATCGTCATCCCGAGCTATATGGCGGTCGCCGCGGTGGTCTATGCCGCGGTCGCCTCGCTCGCGGCCTATCTCGCGGGCCGCCCGCTCGTTGCGCGCGTCGCCAACAAGAACGAGATGGAGGCTCAGTTCCGGGCCGAGATGACGCGGCTGCGCGAAAATGCCGAAAGCATCGCGCTGATCCGGGGCGACGCCGATGAGCGCAGTTCCGTTGGCGAGAGCTATGGGCGCGTGGTGGCGGCCTGGCTGCGCATCGTTCGGCAGCAAGGCGTCATCGCGCTGGTGCTGAACACGAACGGAGCGCTGTTTCCGATCGTGCCGCTGCTGCTGATCGCCCCGAAATTCCTCACCGGCTCCGTCTCCCTCGGCGCGGTCGTGCAGGTTGTCGCCGCGTTCAGCGCCGTGCAGGCCGCGCTGATCTGGTTCGTCGACAATTTCGTCAGGCTGGCCGAATGGTTCGCCTCCGTCACCCGCGTCGACGAGCTGGTCGAGGAGCTTGAGGCGCTGGATATCGGCACGATCATGGAGAAGGAGACGCAGATCGTGCTGGGCGAAAGCGATGACGGCGCGATCCATCTCGACAACCTGTCCATCGCCCACAGCAATGGCCGCGTCGTCGTGGCGGATGCCACCGTCACCATCGAGCGGGGCGCGAAAGTCCTGATCGGCGGCGAGAGCGGCTCGGGGAAGAGCACGTTGATCCGCGCCCTCGCCGGGCTCTGGCCCTGGGGCTCGGGCTCGATCCGGGTTCCGGCCGGCCAGTCGATCGCCTTCGTCCCGCAGAAGCCCTATCTGCCACGCGGGACCTTGCGCTCGATCCTGCTCTACCCCGATTCAGACCGCCCCGTCGCGGAGGAGGTGATCGTCGAGGCGCTGCAACGCTGCGGCCTCGGCTATCTGGCGCGACGGCTCGACGAGGAGGAGGAAGACTGGGACCGCGTCCTGTCAGGTGGCGAGCGCCAGCGCGTCGCCTTTGTCCGGCTCCTGATCCAGCATCCCGACATCATCGTCATGGACGAGGCGACCTCGGCGCTCGACGAGGGGAGCCAGGCCTCGCTGCTGAACCTGTTCGACAGCGAACTTGCCGAGGCCACGCTGATCAGCGTCGGCCATCGGCCGGGGCTCGAGGACTATCACGACCAGAAGATCACGCTCGAGCGGCGCCCGGCCGGCGCCCATGTGACCTCGCAGCGGTTGCGCAAATCGCTCTGGCGGCTGTTTCGGAACCGCAGCGCGGCCAATGAGGACAATCGCCAGGATGCGGGATGACGACCAGCGCAATGATGCGGCGGCGCTTCGTAGCGAGCGCCGCCGGCCCGCCTCACTTCTTGGCCCGAGCGACGATCTGCGTCGGATTGACGAAGCGCAGCGCGATGATCAGCCAGATCAGCGTCGTGACCATGTAGATCACCGCCATGGCGTCGATCGACTGCACCGCGCGCACGCCGGCGGCGAAGACCGCATAGTAGAGCGCGACGACGAGCGTCTGGCTGGTCGGGCCGGCCGTCAGGAAGGTCAGCTCGAACATGGCGAGCGTGCGCACCAGCACCAGCAGCAGTGCTGCGAGGATGCCGGGCATCAGCAAGGGCAATAACACATGCACGAAGAGCTTGAAGGTGTTGGCGCCGAAGACGCGTGCCGCCGACTCGATCTTGGTGTCGATCTGCTCGATGAAGGGGATCATCACCAGGATGACGAAGGGCACGGTCGGCACGAGATTGGCCAGCACCACGCCCGACATCGAGCCGGCGAAGCCGGTCTGGTAGAGAACCGTCGCCAGCGGGATGCCGAAGGTGATCGGCGGCACCAGCAACGGCAGCAGGAACAGCAGCATCACGAGCTTCTTGCCCGGGAAGTCGCGGCGGGCCAGCGCATAGGCCGCCGGCACGCCGATCAGGCCGGAGAGCGCCACCACCAGGAAGACGATCTGGAAGGTGACGAGCAGCACGTCGTGGAGCTGGAACTCCGACCAGGCGGCCGAATACCAGCGGGTCGTCCAGCCGGCCGGCAGCCAGGTGCCGAGCCAGCGCGTCGAGAAGGACGAGGTCACCACCGTCGCGATCATCGCGAAGAGGTTGAGGATGAAGAAGCCGATCAGCGTCCAGTTGGCGGCCGCCCAGAGCTTCGTCGAGAGACGGGTATCCTTGACCATCGGAAAAGAGCTCCTAGTGGGTCTCGGCATGGCCGCGACGCCGGCAATTCGTTCGCTCCGCAAGGAGCAGTGTGCAGCCGATACCTACGGTATCGGCAAATGCTGCGACGCTGCGGGCGGACGAATTCCCGGCGCCGAAGGTGGACTTTGGAGAGCCGCCTGCGGCGTCGACCCTGCTCGCCGATACCTATGGGTATCGGCTGCGCGTCTCTCCTGGCATTCGTCTTCTCCAAAGCCCATCGCGGCCATGCCGAGACCCACTAGGAGCTCTTAGCCCTTTCCGCCGCCGGCAGGCCCGCGATAGAGCAGGCCCCGCGCTGCGAGTACCACGACGACAATGGCGAGCTGCACGAGCCCCATGATCATCGCGACGGCCGAAGCCATGGAATAATCGTATTCCTCGAAGGCCGCCTGATAGGCCGCGATCGATATGACGCGGGTCGGCCCCGAGGGCGCGCCGAGCAGCACCGCCGAGGGGAAGACCGAGAAGGCCTGCACGAAGCTCAGGCAGAAGGTGATCGCGAGCCCCGGCAGCAGCAGCGGCAGCAGGATGTGCTTGAAGCGTTCCCAGGGACCGGCGCCGAGCGTCGCGCCGGCCTGCTCCAGTGCCGGGTCGATGCCGGAGAGATAGGACAGCGTCAGCAGGAAGGTGAAGGGGAAGCCGGTGATGACCAGCGAGAGCATCACGCCCCAGTAGTTGTGGAGCAGCTTCACCGGCGTCGAGATGATGCCCGCCGTCATCAGCACGCGGTTGAACCAGCCCTGAGGGCCGAGATAGTTCAACAACCCTTGAGCGACCAGCACGGTGCCGAGCGTGATCGGGATCACCAGGATCGTGGTCAGCAGGCGCTGGTTCTGCATCAGCCGGACGCGGAAGGCGATCGGGATCGCCAGCAGCAGCGTCGCGATGGTGACTGGCAGCGCAAGCCAGAGCGTCGTCGCGATCGTTCCATAGAGGAAGCGATCGGAGAAGAAGCGCTGGTAATTGGCGAACATGCCGCCCTGCTTCGGCTCGAAGGAGAGCACGAGCCCGTAGAGGAACGGGTAGATGAACAGGGCCAGCAGGAACAGGATCGCCGGGACGACGAGCAGCGTCAGCCCGTCGAAACCGCGCGCCGCCAGCCGCTGCTTCAGCGGAATGGAGGAGAGGTCGGTGCTCACGCCGCCCCTCCATAGACGAGGACGCGATCAGGATCGGCGGCGAGCGTCACCGCCTCGCCCGGCGACAGCTTGTCATGGGCAAGGAAGGACAGGTCGGTGCCATCGGCCATCCGGGCGAAGCCGACGAATTCGCGGCCACGGAACTCGGTGGAGACGACCTGCGCCTTGAGGCCGGGCTGGCCGGTCGCGACCGGATGCAGATCCTCGGGGCGGATCGCCAGACAGCCCTCGGCTCCGGCGGAAACGGCGTTGCGGGCGCGGCCGGAAAGCTGCGCGTCGCCCACGGCGACCGCCGCCCTGCCCTCGGCCGTGGACACGACCTTGCCCTTCACCTTGTTGCGGAAGCCCATGAACTCGGCGACGTCGAGATGGTCCGGCCGCATGAACAGGTCCTCCGGCGTGCCGACCTGACGAACCTGGCCGTCACGCAGCACGACGATGCGGTCGGCGAGCGAGAGCGCCTCTTCCTGATCGTGGGTGACGTAGATCGTGGTGGCGCCGAGCGTGTTGTGGATGCGGCGGATCTCGGCCCGCATCTCAAGGCGCAGCTTGGCGTCGAGGTTGGAGAGCGGCTCGTCCATCAGCACGAGCGGCGGCTCGACGACGATGGCGCGCGCGATGGCGACGCGCTGCTGCTGACCGCCCGAAAGCTGGCCGGGGAGCTTCTCCGTCTGGCCCTGCAGGCGCACCAGCGCCGCAGCCTCCGCGACGCGCTTGTCGATCTCCGGCTTGGGCACGCCGCGCATCTTCAGGCCGAAGCCGATATTCCTGTTCACGCTCATATGCGGAAACAGGGCGTAGTTCTGGAAGACCATGCCGAAGCCGCGCTCTTCGGGCCGCAACGGGTCGATGCGCTTGTCGTCGAGCCAGATGCCGCCGCCGGTCGCGGGCAGCAGCCCCGCGATCAGATTGAGCGTCGTCGACTTGCCGCAGCCCGAAGGGCCGAGCAGAGCGATGAACTCGCCCTTGCCGATCGTCAGCGAGACGTCCTTGAGCGCATTATGGGTGCCGAAGTCACGGCTCAGGCGATCGAGCCGAAGCTCGCGGAACGAAGCTGCGTTGATGGTCATGGCGTCCGGATGGTCTGAGAACGGGGTCGAAATGCCAGGCGGCCGGCCCCGCAGCGATGCCGGGGCCGGCCGCAGCAACCGATCTTACTTCTTCTTGGCGCCGCCGACCTGCTCGTCCCAGATGCGGAAGGCGATCACCATCTTGTCCGGATTGAGCGGGGTCTCCATCGGGTTGTCGGCGATCAGCTTCTCGTATTCGGGGCGGCCGAACTCGGCGATGGCCTTCTGGCTGGAAGCCGGTGCCATCGAGAGCGGCACGTCCTTCACCGCCGGGCCCGGATAGAAATAGCCCTCGTCATAGGTGAAGGCCTGCTGCGCGGGCGTCAGCATGTGGCGGACGAGATCGAGCAGCACGGCGAGCTTCTCGTCGGAGACGCCCTTCGGGATCATCATGTACTGGGCGTCGGTGACCCAGTGGAAGCCCTTCAGCGCCTGGACCTTGGCCTCCTTCGGCACGATGCCGAGCACGCGCGGGTTGATGTCCCAGCCCGTGGTGCTGACGATGATGTCGCGCGTGCCGTCGCCGAGCTCCTTCATCGTCGCGCCGGTGCCGCCCGGATAGTATTCGATGTTCTCGCCGAGCTCCTTGAGATAGGCCCAGGTCTTGTCCCAGCCCTTCTCCGGATCCTTCGGGTCCTTGTCGCCCAGGATGTAGGGCAGGCCCATGATCCAGGTGCGGCCGGGGCCGGAATTGGCCGGGCGGGCGTAGAGGAAGCGGTTCTTGTTCTGCTTGGTCCAGGCCAGCAGTTCCTCGGCCGTGGTCGGCACCTGTTTGACCTTGTCCGGCATGTATTCGAGCAGCGGGCCGGACGGGTAGTAGACCATCGCCATGGCCTGGCCCTGCCCGAGATTGTGCATGGCCAGTGCCGGCTTGAGTAGAATATCGTCGGGCTTCGGCAGTTCGGCAGCGAAGCGCGGGAACAGCTCGATCCACAGCTTCTGGTCGATGCCGGCCGACAGCACGTCGAGGCCGCCGATGACGAAGTCGATGTCGGAGCGGCCGGCGTTCTGCTGGGCTTTCAGCTTGGCCGGCAGCTCGGGCGCCGGGGCCTTGGTGAAGACCATCCGCGAAACGGCCTTCGGGTTTGCCTTGGCGTAGTTCTCCAGCGGCGTCTGGACCAGCGCGAGCGCGCCGCCGACGTCGATGATGCTGATCGTGAGCGGCGAGGCCGGCAGCTTGAGCTGCTGCGCGAAAACGCCCGGCGCATGCGCCGCGACGCCGAGACCGGCGACGCCGCCGATAAAATGACGCCGGTTGATGCTGTCGTGAGCCATGATATCTCCTCCCGATGCGGATGCCCGCTTCCTCAGCTTTTTTATCTTCCGACGGTCCGGCCGCCGCCATCCGGAACCCGCCCCTCGATCCGGAGAAGCTGCCAAGTTGACGCAGCCCCCGGTTGATCGGTATCCTAGTATACTAGTCGTCGAGAGCTTGGCAATGGCCCACCCTGCAGCCCGTCACAGCACGGATCAGATCTACAGCGCGCTACGCAGCGACGTGATCAGTGGCGCACTCAAACCGCGCGAATCGATGTCGGAAGCGCGGATGGCGCTGCGCTTCGGCGTCAGCCGTACCCCGGTGCGGGAGGCGTTCAAGCGGCTGGTCGACGAGGGCTTCCTGGTCGCCGTGCCGCAGGTCGGCACCTTCGTCGCGCCGATCGACCTCGCCGCAGTCCATGACAGCCAGTTCGTGCGCGAGACACTGGAATGCCGCACCGTGGTGCTCGCCGCGCAGCGCATCGGCGATGCCGATTGCCGCCGGCTCGCAGCCCTGGTCGAGGAACAGGCGCAGGCCGTGCGGCGGCAGGACCGAACCGAGATCTTCCGCCTCGACGAGGTATTCCATGCCGAAATCTCGCGCATCGCCGGGCACCGGGCCGTCTGGAGCATGATAGAAGGCGTGAAGGCGCAGATGGACCGTGTGCGCTGCCTCTCGCTCGAAACGCCGTCCTGGTCCGAGGTGATCCTGAACGAGCACAGGATCATCGCGGCCTGCATCATGAAGCATGATACCAAAGGCGCGGAGGCTGCGATGCGCGCGCATCTGCGCACCGTCTTCGCCACGATCGACACGATCGCGAAGGACCATGCGGACGCCTTCGACGATTCCCGCCTCGCCCACGAAGCCCCCTGACGCCCGCTCTTCCGCACAGCGACATTTTTCAAAGGAAATAAGACCATGGAACAATGCTGGCGCTGGTTCGGGCCGGACGACGTCGTGACTCTGGCACAGGCCAGGCAGGCCGGGGCGACCGGCATCGTCAACTCGCTGCACCAGATTCCCTATGGCGTGGTCTGGAGCGTCGAGGAGATCGAGAAGCGTCAGGCGATCATCCGCTCCGACAAGAGCTTCGGCCTGGAGTGGCGGGTGGTCGAGAGCCTGCCGATCCATGAGAGCGTCAAGATCGGCGAAGGCGATCTCGAACCCATCTTCGAGAACTACCGCCAGTCGATGCGCAACCTCGCCGCCTGCGGCCTGCAGGTGATCTGCTACAATTTCATGCCGGTGCTGGACTGGACCCGCACCGAGCTCGCGCACAAGCTGCCGGGCGGCGGCACGGCGCTGCGCTTCAACCTGCACGAATATGTCGCGCTCGATCACTTCATGCTGAAGCGCAAGGGCGCCGACGAAGGCCATTCGGCCGAGATGATGGACAAGGCCAAGGCCTGGTTCGACGGGTCGACGCAGGCCGACCGCGACCGTTTGCTCTCCAGCGTCATGGCCGGGCTGCCCGGCGCCTTCGATCGCTACGACCTGCCCGGCCTCGCCCGCATCCTCGAGCGCTATGCCGGCATGACCCACGACAAGCTCAGGGCCAACCTCAAGCGCTTCCTCGAAGCGATCATCCCGACCGCCGAGGAAGTCGGCATCCGGATGTGC
This sequence comes from Hyphomicrobiales bacterium, assembly GCA_930633495.1. Taxonomy (NCBI): domain Bacteria; kingdom Pseudomonadati; phylum Pseudomonadota; class Alphaproteobacteria; order Hyphomicrobiales; species Hyphomicrobiales bacterium. The sequence continues at coordinate 813,402 of CAKNFJ010000001.1, forward strand.
ATCCATCCGGACGACCCGCCGCGCCCGCTCTTCGGCCTGCCGCGCATCTGCTCGGACGAGGAGGACATCGCCTTCATCCTCGACTCCGTCCCCTCCCCCGCGAACGGGCTGACGCTGTGCTCGGGCTCGCTCGGCGCCAATCCGAAGAACGACGTGCCCAAGATCGCGCGCCGCTTCGCCGACAAGATCTGGTTCGCGCATCTGCGCAACGTCGCCAAGGACCCGGACGGCTCCTTCATGGAGGCCGAGCATCTCGGTGGCGACACCGACATGGTGGCGCTGGTCGACGCGCTGATGGCCGAGGAGCAGCGCCGGAAGGCTGCAGGCCACCCGCATTGGCGGATTCCGATGCGGCCCGACCATGGCCACGAATTGCTCGACGATGTCGGCAAGGGCAGCTTCCCGGGCTATCCGGCGGTCGGGCGCCTGCGGGGCCTCGCGGAACTCCGCGGCGTGATGACCGCGCTGGCGCAGGTCAAGGGCTACGCGGCCTGAAACGCGAAAGGCGGGCTGAAACCCCGCCTCAAACGCATATTCTTAGACGAAAGAGCGCGGGATCCCCTCTCCTGTAAGGAGAGGGGGTAGGGGTGAGGTGTCGGCCGCTGGGCCAGTGAAAGACGGCCTCACCGCCGCAGCGACCACCTCACGGCAGATTCGGTGAGCGGCCTACCCCTCACCCTGCCCTCTCCCTATGGGAGAGGGTTCCCCGCGCTAACCGAGCCTGCTGGCCCTGGCCTCAGTGATCGTGGGAATGGCCCTTGTGGCCATGCGCGGCGCCATGCCCGTGGCCATGGTCGTGATGATCGTGATCATGGCCGCAGCCGCAACCCTCGCCATGGGCGTGGTGATGCTCGTGCTTGTGCTCATGCGCATGATCGTGACCATGGTGCTGATGATCGTGGTCATGACCATGGTCATGACCATGGTCGTGGTGATGATGGGCGTGCCCGCAGCCGCAATCGTCGCCATGAGCGTGGTGGTGGACCTCCGGCTCGGGCTGGAACGGGCGCTCGACCGCCGTCATCGCACAGCCCTGCCCGCGCACCAGCTCGGCAAGAGCGGGATCGTTGGGCACATAGAGCGCCTCGGGCGTCATTTCCGCCGGAACGTGATGGCCGCCGAGGTGCCAGGCAAGGCGCACCAGCCGCAGCGGGTTTTCGGCACGGACTTCCAGCAGGCTTTCCGGCGCGGCCTTGACCTGCACAAGTCGCCCGTCCTCCAGCTTCAGCGCGTCGCCGTCGTTCAGCGCCGCCGGCTTGTCGAGGGCGATCGCGAATTCCAGGCCGCCCATGGCCGTCACAGTGACGCCGTCGATCCCGCGCTCACGATGGCCGAGGCTCAGCGTATCGACAACGCGCTCGGCACGGACGGCGGCCTTGCGAAGGACGGAAGTGGCGCGAAGCATATCTGGCGATCCCATGGCTGAGGCCGGAGCACGGAGCTCCGGGCCCGGATCGCAGCTTAGTAGCATAAACCGGAGGCCGCGCTACCAAGCTCTCGGCATCGTGGCCAGCCTCAGCGCGGCAGCGCCTTGACCTCCGTGTCGAACTTCTTGAGCAGGCGCGAACGCTCGGCCGGCGAGCCCCAGCGCGGGGTGTCATAGTCGATCAGCTTCATTTCGGCGAATTTCGGCGCGTCCGGCGAGAGCAGCGAATTCTTGTTCGACGGGATCGAGTTGATCTTCAGCTTCGCGTTGATGTTCTGGGCATCGGGCGAGAGCGTGAAATCGACGAATTTGCGCGCGGCTTCGGGGTTCTTGCCGCCCTTGATGACCGAGACCGAGCCCGTCTCGTAGCCGGTTCCCTCGCAGGGAGCGACCGTCTCGATCGGGGCGCCCTGCAGCTTCTGCGTCAGCATGTCGTGGATGAAGGCGATGCCGACCGCCGTCTCGCCCAGCGCCGTCGCCTTCACCGGCGCGATGCCGGACTTGGTGTACTGGCTGATGTTCTTGTGCAGGCTCTTGAGGAATTCGAAGCCCTTCTCCTCGCCGAGGCGCTGCACGGTGGTCGCCAGGAAGACATAGGCCGTTCCCGAGGAGCTGGGATCGGCGATCTGAACCTCGTCGCGCAGCTTCGGATCGAGCAGGTCGGCCCAGCATTTTGGCGCGGCGATGCCCTTCTTCTTCAGGACTTCGGTGTTGTAGCCGATGCCGAGCGCGCCGAGATAGATGCCGTTGGTGCGGAACTTGGACTGCTCGGCATGGCGCTGCGCCCAGTCATGCAGCTCCGGCAGCTTCGGCGACTTGTACTCGTCGAGCAGGCCTTCATCGGCCGCCTGGAGATGCGGCTCGCCCGGCCCGCCCCACCAGACGTCGCCGCGCGGATTGCTCGCCTCGGCCTTGACCTGGGCATAGACCTCGCCGGTGCTCTTGCGCACCATCGAGACCTTGATGCCGGTCGCCTTCTCGAACATCGCCGCGCCCTCGCGGCACTGCTCCTCGAGGATCGAGCAATAGACCGTGACCTGGCCCTGGGCGCGAGCCGGCACGGCAGCCCCCGAAAGCATGAGGCCGGCAACCAGCGCGCCGGCCGGCGCGAAACGCCAAGCAACCATCGTCATCCTCCCGAACGGATTCGTTTGCCGACGAAGAAACCGGCGGGAGGGAGGGGAGTCAAGCGAAGGGCGCGGGCACCGGCCTATCGGCGCGGTTGTGAGCAACAGAGCGCGGCTCTGATGCGCCACGCTTCACAGAAACGCGCGTCATCCCGGACGCAGCGAAGCGGAGATCCGGGATCCATCGTAGAGCGCAGCGCCCTTCGATGGATCCCGGGCCGAGCCCGGGATGACGGCGTGGTTCCACAGACAATTAAGGGGCCTAATTCTCACCTTCCGGCTTCTCAGGCGAAGGAGCCGCCAGCGCCTCGGCCGGCTTCGCGCGCTTCTTCTTGGCCGCCGGTTTCTTGCGGCGCTTCGGCCGCGCCTTCGGCAATTGCGCTTCCTGCAGCATTTCGAGCTGGACCTGCTGGATCTCGGCGAGGCGCTGCCATTGCCGGGTGACGAGATGGTCCATCTTTTCGTGCAGATGCCGGATTTCGAGCTCGGCCTTGAGATTGACCTGGTAATCGTTGAGCGAACGCAGCCGATCTTTCGATTCCTGCCGCTTCTGGCTCATCATGATGATCGGCGCCTGCACGGCGGCGAGGCAGGACAGCACGAGGTTCAGCAGGATGAAGGGATAGGGATCGAAGGCCTTCATGTCGCCCAAGACGGCGTTGATCGCCATCCAGACCAGCAGCACAACCCCGAAACTGATCAGGAAGGCCCAGGAGCCGCCGAAACTGGCGAGATTGTCCGAGAAGCGCTCGCCTAGCGTGCGATGCTCTTCGAAATCGTCCTCGGTGTTCTCGGCGATGGTTTCCTGCCGGGCGATGCTTTCGGCGACCTCGCGGTCGAGATCGGAATATTCGCCGTGCTCCTCGCGCAGGATCTCCTCGACATAGCGCGTGCGGTAGCGCGCCAGTTCCTTCAGGCTGATCAGCGCGTGGTCCGGCAAATCGGGAAAGTCGGCGCGAATATGGTCGACGAGAGCCGGACGCAACGTGCCGATCTCGATCAGATTCCGGCGCGCCATCTCCTGCCCGCTGATGGCGCAGACGCCGCGCTTCTTGCCGGCCGAGCCGGCGACGTTCGCCTTATCGGCCAGGGTCGCGAGAGAGGCCGACGGCGCCTCCGCGACCCGATCCTCATCCTGTTCCTGTGTCATTCCCTGCCCATCATAGCGTCCGGTGTCTTCCGCAGATTGCACCTGATCCCGGTGCGGATACCAGCACCCGAAAAAGCCGGGCCAATGGCAACCGCCATCAAAACGAGAGTGCCCGGCGAGGCAGCTTGCCTCTCCGGGCTCATGGTCGTCGCAAGGCCGCAAGCGGCCTCCCGAGGCGAGACTTCAGGCCTTCAGCTTCTCGTCGTCGTCTTCACCTTCCTCGTCATCCTCCGCGGATTCCGCGTCCGCGTCGTCATCCTCGTCTTCGTCCTCTTCCTCGGCATCGAGGTCGAGATATTCGTAGCCGAAGACGATCTCGCCGGTTTCAGGATCGAAGGCGCTGACCGAGGAATCCTCGAAGGCCTGGATCAGCATTTCGGCTTCGTCCGGCCCATCGACGTCGAAACGGCGCGACGCTTCCTCGCCATCGGCCTTGACCACGAGCTCGATCGACCAGCCCCGCCCCGTGGTATCGTAGATGCATTTCAGGCCCTGGATCGCCAGCATGGTGCTCTCTCCTGAGGTTGATCCGCGCGCCAATGCGCGCCGGGTCAGATGCCCGAGCCGCATGACGGCTGCGCGACGCCGGGGGCCGGAACTCGTGAGCACAGCTCCCGCGCCTCGCGTTCAAGCGATTCTCGGGTCAAGCCCGAGAATGACGCAGGGTCGTGCTTGCGGAGGGAACTAGCTTCCGGCCTCAGCCAGAAACCGCTCGACTTCGTCGCGCCGCGGAGCGCCGCTGCGGCCGCCGAAACGGGTGCATTTGATCGCCGCCGCCGCCGAGGCAAAGCGTATCGCAGCTTCCTCGCCCTGCCCCTCAGCCAGCGCCAGCGCAAAAGCACCATGCCAGACATCGCCGGCGCCGAGCGTATCCACGGTCTCGACGGCGAAGGCTGGGCTATGACGGACCTCCCCCTCGCGCACGAAGAGCACGCCATCCTTGCCGAGCGTCACCGCCAGCCAGGTCGGCACGCCGGCCGCCACCTTGGCGAGCCCCATCCACGCATCGTCCTCGCCGGAGATCTCGCGCAGGGCCTGCTGGCTGAAGGCGACGTGGCTCGCGGTTCCGACGAGATCCGGGTGCGGCGGCTTGCGATCGCCGTCGAGCACTCCGGGCACGCCGGCGGCGCGGGCGAGCTTCAGCGCTGCCAGCGCGCCCTCCCCCCAGCGCGTATCGGCGAGGACCGCACCCGCTCCTTCCGGCAAGCGCGTGGGGAGCCAGCCGGCATCCTCCGGCATCGCCGGATCGGAGTGCGAGATCACCATGCGCTCACCCTCGGCATCGACCAGGATGGCCGAGACCGGAGAGGTCAGGCCGGCGACGCGCCGGGCGAAGCCGGTATCGACGCCTTCAGCCTTCAGCCCGGCGACGATCTGGTCGCCGGTCAGGTCGTCGGCGAGGCGGGTCGCCAGCCAGCAGGCGCCACCCAGACGCGCGATCGCGACCGAGGCATTGCCGGCGCAACCGCCACCGACCACGGCAAGCCCGCGCGAGCGATATTTCTCGCCGCGCGTCGGCATGGTCTCGACGCTGTAGACATAGTCGAGCGTGGCGATGCCGAGGCAGAAGACGCCGGCCAAAGCCTCACCAGCTCCCGGTGTTCGGCATGCTCGCCCACGGCTCGGCCGGGGGCTTCGGATCGCCCTTCTGAAGCAATTCGATCGAGATGTTGTCGGGCGAGCGGATGAAGGCCATGTTGCCGTCGCGCGGTGGACGGTTGATGGTGACGCCGGCCTTCATCAGCTTGTCGCAGGTCGCGTAGATATCGTCGACCTCATAGGCGAGATGACCGAAATTGCGACCGCCAGTATAGGTTTCCGGGTCCCAGTTATAGGTCAGCTCCAGCGTCGGCCTTCCGCGCGAGGCGCCGGCCTTCGCCTCGGCCAGGTCGTCGGTCGCAGCGAGGAAGACCAGCGTGAAGCGGCCCTTCTCGTTCTCGATGCGACGGGTTTCGACCATGCCGAACTTGTTGACGTAGAAATCCAGCGCCTGATCCAGATCGGTCACGCGCACCATGGTGTGGAGATAACGCATCGTCTTTCCTCGTTGAGGGGCGGCAGGGTTGATCCATTCGCCAAATCAGGCAAGAGCATCGACGCTCCAGACGAACTCGCCAAGACACCGCGACCAGGACGAGCCATGACCACAACGCAAGACGGGCCGGCAACGGCGCCGCCGGAGCGCGCCACCCCAGCCCAGATTGCGCAGATCAAGCAACGCGCCGCCATCCTCTCGGTGATGGCGACCATCCTGCTCACTGCGGCAAAAATCGTCGGCGCCATCATCTCCGGCTCGCTCGCTTTGCTCACGGATGCGCTGCAGGGGCTGGTCGATGTCGGCTCGACGCTGTTCACCTGGTTCGCCGTGCGCGCGTCGGACAAGCCGGCCGACGAGGAGCACCATTACGGCCATGGCAAGGTCGAGGCACTCGCCGCGCTGGTCGAGACCGCGATCCTGTTCACGCTGGCCGGCGCGATCCTGTGGGAGGCCGGCAACCGGCTGTGGACCAACGTCATCGAGCATGTCCAGGTCACGCCGCTCGTCATCGGCGTGCTGGTGCTCTCGATGATCGTCGACGCCATCCGCTGGCGCTCGCTGACGAAGGTCGCCAAGGAGACCGGCAGCGAGGCGCTGGCCGGTGAAGCCACGCATTTTTCGGCCGACTTCATCGGCTCGACGCTGGTGCTCGTCGGCCTCGTCGGAGTCTGGTACGGCTTCGAGCGGGCCGACACCGCCGCCGCCTTCGCCATCGCGGCCTATACCGCGTTCTCGGCTTACCGGCTGGCCCGCCGCGTCCTCGACACGCTGATGGACACCGCTCCCGAGGGTGTCGGCGAGAGACTGCGCGAGGCGGCGCGGCGCGTGCCGGGCGTGGTCGGCATCAACTGGCTCAGGGTCCGGCCGGCGGGCGGGCGCGTCCATGGCGAGATCGGCATCAGCGTCTCGCGCACGCTGCCGCTCGAACGCGTCACCGCGATTAAGGCCGAGCTCGGCGAGGCCCTGCGGAGGATCGAGCCGGATTCCGAGATCACGATCACCGCCGATCCGGTGCAGGTCGACGACGAGACGGTGCTGGAACGCGTGCTGCTGATCGCGCTCAAGCTCAGGATTCCGGTGCATCACGTCACCGTCCACAGCATCGGCGAGAAGCTTTCGGTCAGCCTCGACATGGAAGTCGACGCCGAACTGCCCCTCGGCGAGGCCCATGAAATCGCAACCCGGCTCGAAAACGCGATCCGGGCTGAGTTCGGCGGCCAGACCGAGGTCGAGACCCATATCGAGCCGATGGAGACAGGCCAGCCCGCCGGTCACAACGCCGCCTGGGAGACGGTCGAGGACATCGGCAAGGCGCTCGCCGGCGAAGCCGCGACGCTGGCCGGGCCGATCCACGACATCCACAGCGTGCGCGTGCGCCAGACGGCCAAGGGGCTCGTGGTCAACTATCACTGCCGCGTCGACCCGACGCTCGACGTCGCGGCCGTCCACGACGCGGTCGATGCGATCGAGCGGGCGGTCCGTATCGCACGCCCGCAGGTCTGCCGGCTGGTGAGCCATGCGGAACCGGCGGTTTCGGCGGGGAACTGACGCGATCCTGGTCATCATTCTCGGGCGGAGCGAAGCGCAGACCCGAGAATCTCTTTCCGAAGGGGGGCTCTGAGCCTCCTTGTCATGAGATGCTCGGGTCAAGCCCGAGCATGACGGCCGCTTTGCATCATGGCGCTTGTTTCCATACCGCGCCGGCATGCTCTAGAAACACCCCCTGACCTTCGCCATCAGGGATTCCATGCGTAACGACGACGCTCCGCTGATCCGCCTTGAGGATTACCGTCCCAGCGACTGGCTGATCGACACCGTCGATCTCGACATCGACCTGCATCCGCAGAAGACGCGCGTGCGCGCCCTGCTGGCGCTGCGTCCCAATCCGGACGGACAGCCCGGCGCCCCGCTCAGGCTCGACGGCGACGAGTTGACGCTGAAGTCGCTCGCCCTCGACGGCAAGCCGCTCGACACCAGCGCCTATACGGCGACGCCGCAGGCGCTGACGCTTCCCGCGCCGCCGCCGCATGATTTCACCCTGACGATCGAGACGGAGATCGACCCCTCCGCCAACACCAAGCTGATGGGGCTCTATCGCTCGTCCAGGGTCTATTGCACGCAATGCGAAGCGGACGGGTTCCGCCGCATCAGCTATTTCCTCGACCGGCCGGATGTGATGAGCGTCTACACGGTCAGGCTCGAAGCGGCGAAGGCCGAGGCGCCTGTACTGCTCTCCAACGGCAATCTCGTCGCGGCCGCGGAGCTCCCCGGTGGCGAACGGCATTTCGCGGTCTGGCACGACCCCCACCCCAAGCCGGCCTATCTCTTCGCGCTGGTCGGTGGCGCGCTCGACCATGTCCGGCAGGACTACGTCACCGCCGACGGCCACAAGGTCGAACTCGCCGTCTATGTCGAGCCCGGCAAGGCCGACCGCGCCGGCTGGGCGCTGGATTCGCTGGTGCGCTGCATGCGCTGGGACGAGCAGGTCTTCGGCCGCAACTACGATCTCGACGTGTTCAACGTCGTCGCCGTGTCGGACTTCAACATGGGCGCGATGGAGAACAAGGGCCTCAACATCTTCAACGACAAATACGTCCTGGCCGATCCGCAGACCGCGACCGATGGCGACTATGCCTCGATCGAGGCGATCATCGCGCATGAGTACTTCCATAACTGGACTGGCAACCGCATCACCTGCCGCGACTGGTTCCAGCTCTGCCTGAAGGAAGGGCTCACCGTCTTCCGCGACCAGGAATTCTCCTCCGACGAACGTTCGCGCCCGGTGAAGCGCATCGCCGATGTCCGCACCCTGCGCTCGACCCAGTTCTCGGAGGATGCCGGCCCTCTCGCCCATCCGGTGCGGCCACGCGCCTACAAGGAAATCAACAACTTCTACACGCCGACTGTCTACGAGAAGGGCGCGGAGGTCATCCGCATGCTCAAGGTTCTGATCGGCGACGACGCCTTCAAACGCGGCATGGATCTCTATTTCGAGCGCTGCGACGGCACGGCCGCGACGATCGAGGAGTTCCTTGCCTGCTTCGCCGAAAGCTCGGGCAAGGATTTGAGCCATTTCGCGCGCTGGTACGAGCAGGCCGGCACGCCGACCATCACCGCCACGGGCCGCTACGACGCGGCCGCCCGGCGCTATACGCTCGACCTCCGGCAGAACACCCCGCCGACGCCCGGTCAGGCCGAGAAGGCGCCCGTCGTGCTGCCGGTCAAGCTCGGCCTCGTCGGCAAGCAGGGCGACCTGCCGCTGAAGAGCAGCTCGAATGCCTATGCCGGCGACGGGCTCGTCGTGCTCGACGATGCCTCCCTCTCGATCGCCTTCGAGGACGTCACCGAGGCGCCGATCCCCTCGCTGATGCGCGGCTTCTCGGCGCCCGCACGGCTGGAGCTGGATCTTTCGGATGCCGAGCTGCTGCGGCTGTTCTCGGCCGACAGCGACGCCTTCAATCGCTGGCAGGCCCTGCAGAGCGTCGCCACCCGTGCGCTCGTCGCAGCCGGCAAGCCCGGCGCCGACCGCGGCGCGCTGGCCGCGACCGCCACTGAACTCGGCCGCGAGCTCGATGGCTTCCTTCGGAGCGAGGCGCTTGCCGATCCGGCCTTTGCCGCGCAGGTGCTGCGCCTGCCGGCGCCGGCCGATATCGCGCGCGAGATCGGCCGCGACGTCGAGCCCGATGCGATCTTCTCCGCGCATCGCAGCCTGTCGACCTCGATCGGCAAGAGCCTGCTCGGCAACCTCGCCGACATGCGCGCCTCGCTGACGACGACCGGCACCTACCGGCCCGACGCAGCCTCCGCAGGACGTCGCGCCTTGCGCAACGAACTGCTCGGTCTCGCCGCCCTCGCCAGCCCGGCCGAGGGGGCGAGCCTTTGCGAGGAGCAATTCGCCACGGCCGACAATCTGACCGACCGGCTGGCGGCGCTCGCGGCGATGACCCTGATCCCGGGCGAGCGGCGCGAGACGCTGATCGCCCGCTTCGCCGAGACCTATGCCCGCGAGCCGCTCGTCCTCGACAAATGGTTGATGGCCCAGGCGCTGATCGCCGAGGCGGACACGCTGGACCGGGTCAAGCGGCTGATGCAGCACCCCGCCTTCTCGCTCGGGAACCCCAACCGGGTGCGCGCGCTGATCGGCGGCTTCGCGGCCAATCTCACCCAGTTCAACCGGGCCGATGGCGAAGGCTACGGCTTCGTCAGCGACATCGTCATCGCGCTCGACAAGACGAACCCGCAGGTCGCCTCGCGCCTGCTCGGCTCGTTCAAAAGCTGGCGGATGCTGGAGCCCGGCCGCAAGCGGCTGGCGCAGGAGGCCTTGAACACCGTCGCACGGACGCCGAACCTCTCGCGGGACGTCGCCGACATCGCCGAAAGAGCGCTGGCCTGAGGCGCTTCCCGCGCCTCTTCACGAAGGTTAACGCCGACCTGTCCAAAACGTTAACGTTTCATTACCCGCGCAGGATTCATTCGATAAACGCCACAACCTGAGGGCGAATTTTATAGTATTAACTCAACTCAGGGCTAGACAAACCGGAGTCCCCGGATTCAACTGACAGTGATTCGCGGGGATGCGGCACGTCTCCCGATCTTACTGACGGTAAAGTTCCGAAGGGGGACCGGGCATGTCGCGTGCCAACGCGGACTGCGCACCTGTGCGCGCCGACACGATTCTGGGTGTAGCAAGGTCGCTGACCCACCCGCTGTATCAGCGCTTCGCGAACGTCGAGCCCGCCTTCCGCACGGCCATCCCCGTGCTCGTCGGAATCTTCCTCGTGATCCTCGGCGCGGGCGCCTTCATCCAGACCTCGGCGATGCGCGACGACGCCCTCGCCGACGCGACCGGCGACATGGATCTCGTCTCCGCCCTGGTCGCCCGCGAACTTGACAACGCGACGCTCGCCGGCAGGGAGCCCGCCACCATCCTGGCCGCGCTGACCGCCCGCCACCTTGCCGCCCATGGCCGCATCGTCCATGTCAGCGGCGCCGATGGCCGGGTCATCGCCAGCGAGCCGGTCATCGGCCAGACGCAGCGCACCCTCACCGACTTCCTCGGCCCGACCCAGCCGCTCACCGTCTTCGGCGACCGCGCCGGCGTGATGCGCATCACCCTGCCGAACGGCAGCGACGTCCTCGCCAGCGTCCGCAACCTCGCCGCCCCCCTCGGCCAGGTCGCGGTGCTGCAACCGGTCTCGCGGGCCCTGTCCGTCTGGCAATTGCGCCGCTCCGGCCTTGCCATTCTGTTCGGCGCAGCCGGGCTCGTCCTCGGCGTCATCACGCTGGCTTTCCTGCTCCAGTCGAAACGCGCCAGCGCGGCCGACGAGGATTGCGACTGCGTTCGCGAGCGCATCGACACCGCGCTGAACCGCGGCCATTGCGGGCTGTGGGACTGGGACCTCGCGCGCGGCCGGATCTACTGGTCGGATTCGATGTATGCGCTGCTCGGCTATGACCGCACCGGCGAATACATGTCCTTCGGCGAGGTCTCGAGCTTCATCCATCATGAGGATGTCGACCTCTATGGGCTGGCCGATGCGGTGAGCCGCGGCGAGGCGAGCCATCTCGACCAGGAATTCCGGGTCCGGGCCGCATCCGGCGAATGGATCTGGCTCAAGGCCCGCGCCGAACTGGTCATCGACCGCCGCACCCGCTCGCGCCATCTCGTCGGCATCGTCGTGGACATCTCCGAGCAACGCCGCATGGCCGAGCGCACCGCCACCGCCGACGCCCGCCTGCGCGACGCGGTCGAGGCGATCTCGGAAGCCTTCGTGCTCTGGGATGCCGACAACCGGCTGATCCTCTGCAACGCCAAATACCAGCAGCTCCACCAGCTCCCGGCCGACGCCCTGCAATCCGGCATGAGCTACGACGAGATCATGGCGCGCTCGGCCCAGCCGCAGATCGATCAGGAGCCGATGCGCGTCCAGCGCGGCGCCGCCGGCGCCACCTCCTACGAAGCGCGCCTTTCGGACGGGCGCTGGCTGCAGATCAACGGCCGCCGCACCAAGGACGGGGGCTCGGTCTCGGTCGGCACCGACATCACCAAGCTCAAGCAGCAGGAAGAGCGGCTGACCCAGTCCGAACATCAGCTCCTGATGCACGTCACCGACCTCAAGGCCTCGCGCCAGAAGCTCGAAGCCCAGGCCCAGCAGCTCGCCGACCTCGCCGAGCGCTATCTCGAACAGAAGGCCGCGGCCGAGAGCGCCAACCGCGCCAAGTCGGAATTCCTCGCCAATATGAGCCATGAGCTGCGCACGCCGCTCAACGCGATCATCGGCTTCTCCGAGATCATGGAGAACAACATGTTCGGCCCGCTCGGCGAGAAATACACCGACTATGTCCGCGACATCCGCTCCAGCGGCGGCTACCTGCTCGGCATCATCGACGACATCCTCGACATGTCGCGCCTGGAATCCGGCAAGATCCGGCTCGAGAAGAGCGAGATCGCCATCGGCCCGGTGCTGGACCAGGCCCTGCTCAAGGTGCAGCCGGAAATCGAGCGCAAGCAGCTCGTCCTCAACCTCGAAGGTCCGTTCGACACCCGCCTCGAAGCCGATCCGCGCGCGCTCTACCAGATCCTCGGCAATCTGCTCGACAACGCCGCCAAGTTCACGCCGGAGGGCGGGCGGATCGCGGTGCGCACGCGCCACGTTCCCGGTGCGCTCAACCTCTTCATCGAGGATACCGGCATCGGCATCCCGAAGGAGAAGCTCGACCGCGTCGGCCGCCCGTTCGAGCAGGTCGAAGGCGATCTGGTGCGCAGTTACAAGGGCTCGGGCCTCGGCCTCGCCATCGCCCGCTCGCTGGCCGAACTGCATGGCGGTTCGCTCAGGCTGCGCTCCGCCATGGGCGCCGGAACCATCGTCATGGTCCACCTGCCGCTCGACGGCGGCGCCGACCGGGTCACCGCGCAGGCGGCGTAAGGCTCAGGCAGGTCCAGCCTCAGCCGCCTCGTCATGTTCGGGCTTGACCCGAGCATCTCCTCCCGGAAAAGGCCCCGTGCCTTCTCCTCATGAGCTTCTCGGCTCGAGCCCGAGAACGACAGCAGGGCGGCTCTTACTCCGCAGCCTGCGCGTGCAGGCGCCCGCCCCGCGCGATCAGCTTGTTCAGCGCGGCGAGATAGGCCTTCGCCGAGGCGACCAGCGTATCCGGATCGGCGCCGCGCCCGCTGACGGACGAGCCGTCGCGCGAGAGCCTGACCGTCACCTCGGCCTGCGCGTCGGTGCCCTCGGTCACGGCATGGACGTCGTAGAGTTCCAGCCCCGCCTCATGCGGCACGATCGCCTTGATCGCATTGAACACCGCATCGATCGGCCCGTTGCCCTCGGCCTCCTCGGTGACGAGGCGGCCGTCGACATTCAGCTTCATCGTTGCCCGCTGCGGGCCGCGCGTGCCGGCGATCACCGTCAGCGATTCCAGCTTGATGCGGTCATGGGCGGTCGCGATGTTCTCGTCGACCAGCGCCTCGATATCCTCGTCATAGACATGCTTCTTGCGGTCGGCCAGAGCCTTGAAGCGGGTGAAGGCGTCTTCCAGCTGGTTGTCGCCCAGGTCGTAGCCCATCTCCTTCAGCTTGGAGCGGAAGGCGGCGCGGCCGGAATGCTTGCCCATCACCAGCGAAGTCTTGGTCACGCCGACCGATTCCGGCGTCATGATCTCGTAGGTGGTGTTGTTCTTCAGCATGCCGTCCTGATGGATGCCGCTTTCATGGGCGAAGGCGTTCCGCCCGACGATCGCCTTGTTGTACTGCACCGGGAAGGAGCAGGCGGTCGACACCGCCTTCGAGACGCGCATCAGGTGGGAGGCATCGATGCCGGTCTCGTAGGGCAGCACGTCGCCACGCACCTTCAGCGCCATGACGATCTCCTCCAGCGAGGCATTGCCGGCGCGTTCGCCGATGCCGTTGATCGTGCATTCGACCTGCCGCGCACCGCCCTCGATGCCGGCCAGCGAATTGGCGACGGCCAGGCCCAGATCGTTGTGACAATGCACCGAGAAGATCGCCTTGTCGGCGTTCGGCACGCGCTCGCGGATCGACCTAAACATGAAGCGATGCTCGTCCGGCGTCGTGTAGCCGACGGTATCGGGCAGGTTGATCGTCGTCGCGCCGGCCTTGATCGCCGCCTCCACCGCCCGGCAGAGATAGTCGATCGGCGTGCGGGTGGCGTCCATCGCCGACCACTCGACATCCTCGACCAGATTGCGCGCTTGCGTCACGGTCGCGGTGATGATCTCCAGCACGTCCTCCTGGCTCTTGCGCATCTGGTGCTCCAGATGGATCGGCGAGGTCGAGACGAAGGTGTGGATGCGCGGCTTCACGGCATGGCGGACGGCCTCGCCGGCCCGCGCGATGTCGATGCTGACGGCGCGGGCGAGGCCGGCGATCGTTGCGCGTCTGGTACGGCGCGCGATCTCCGAGACCGCCTCGAAATCGCCGTCCGAGGCGATCGGGAAGCCAGCCTCGATGATGTCGACGCCCATTTCGTCGAGCGCTTCGGCGATCTCCAGCTTCTCCTCGAAGGTCATGGTGGCGCCGGGGCATTGCTCGCCATCGCGCAGGGTGGTGTCGAAGATCAGGATGCGGTCTTTGCCCGCAGAATTCTGGGCTACGCCGTTCTGGGTCGGATTGGTCATGGTCTGCTTCCGGTGTCGGTGCGCCGCGGAATCGGAAAAGCGGGCGCGGTTTTGCTGTCGGCGGTTCTCGTCACTCCCCTGAGCGCCCAGGCAGCATGCCCGGCCGGCCCTCAGGGGCAGCTAAGGAGAAGAAGGCCAGAAAGCGAGAGCGGAGCGCGGGCGCACATGCCGACGATCTGCGCGGCGGCGCAGTCCTTCGTCAGGTCATGGCGGGCGGTCGAAACCACAGGCGCTCCTCAAATCGACGGGGCAGGATGTAACCGAAAGCACGGGCGAAGCGCAAGCATATGTCTCGTGCGAGCGCGTCATCATCGCCGGCAGCTTTGCTGAACTATGATGCGCCAGCGCGATTCGGCCGGGAATCGCGCCGCGCTGGAGCCGGCCTCGATCATCGCGCGTCCGATCGGACGCGGTCACGATGATCAATCCGATGCTATGGATCGCCGGAGCGCCACGCCGATGATGCGTTACGATCGCCCCGCCATGGGGCTCGCCTTCTGCCTCTCCGGCCTCGCCGGCTTCGTCGACGCGCTCGGCTTCCTCAGCCTCGGCGGCTTCTTCGTCTCCTTCATGACCGGCAACACGACGCGGCTCGGCATCGAGCTGGCCGGGCGGCATGCGGGCGGGATCGCGCTGGCCGCCTTGATCGTCGTCCTCTTCATCCTCGGCGTCGTCAGCGGTTCGCTCGCCGGCCATGTCGGCAGGCGCCAGCGCAAGGCGGCGGTGCTTGCCTTCGTCACGCTGGTGCTGATCGTCGCAGCCGGGCTCGACACGCTCGGACTGGGCACGGCCGCTGCCGGCATGCTTGCCCTGGCGATGGGAGCCGAGAATGCGGTCTTCCAGCGCGACGGCGAGGTCACCATCGGCCTGACCTACATGACCGGAACGCTGGTGAAGATGGGGCAGCGCCTTGCCGGCGCCCTGCTCGGCGGACCGAAACTCGCCTTTCTGCGCCATCTCGCGCTCTGGCTCGGCCTGCTCAGCGGAGCCGTCATCGGCGCTGTCGCACATAGCCGGATAGGCCTCGACGCGATCTGGCTGGCGGCCGGGGCGGCAGGCTTCTTTGCGATTATCGCCTTCTTCATGCCGGACCCGAGCTAGCGATCGCCGCGTCGCGTTCCTGGTTCTTTCCCTGACATGAGAGGAATGATAAACATTCCCTTACGTCAACTTCTCGCAATGACGACCAACTGCTCGAACGGGTCGGTGCAGCGGAAGCGGCTGCACGAGAGGTCAGGGGGCAATCATGCAGCAGGCGATTTTCGGCGCGCTCGTCGTCATCGGCCTTTCGGTCCCCGCGGCGCTCACGGCGCAAACCGCACCGTCGCAAGAGAAGCTGCGCCGCGGCGAGTATCTCGCGACCATCATGGATTGCGCCGGCTGTCATACCCCAGGCATCTTTCTCGGCAAGCCTGACATGGAGCGGCGGCTCGCAGGGTCGGATGTCGGCTTCCAGATTCCCGGCCTCGGCACCTTCTTCCCGCCCAATCTCACGCCGGACCGGGAGACCGGACTAGGCTCTTGGTCGGAGGCCGACATCGTCAAGGCAGTCCGCCGGGGCACCCGGCCCGACGGCCGCGTCCTCGCACCCGCCATGCCCTACATGAGCTACGGCAAGCTGACCGATGCCGATGCATCGGCGCTGGCCGCCTATCTCAAGAGCCTCAAGCCGATCGCCAACCGCGTCCCGGCCATCGTCGGCCCCAATGAGAAGGCGACCGCGCCTTATCTGTCCGTCGTCATGCCGCAATAGCAGCGGCAGGAGCGACGGCGCGATTTCGCGGGCAGCGAGAATCAGACATCGTCGCATCGTCCTGCATTCGCGGAGCTTTCCGATGCGTCACCTGCCCATCCTCGTACTCTCCGCCTTCCTGCTTTCGGCCTGCCAGACTCAGACGGCCAGCACGCCCCCGGCCCCGCCGCCGGAACAGGCCGCGCCGGGCGTGACGCCGAGCACCTTCCGCATGCCGACCGGCAGCGGCTGTTCGGGAGAGGTCGAGCGCTTCCAGGCGGTGATCGACAACGACCTCGCCACCGGCCACACCACCAAGGGCGTGCACGACCGGGTCAGCGGCGAGATCTCGCGCGCCCGTTCGACCTGCGCGGCCGGCAACGACTCCGGCGCGATCGGCCAGATCCGTGCGACCAAGGCGCGGTTCGGCTATCCGGGCTAAGCGGTAGCCATCATGCCCGGGACTTGTCCCGGGCATCTCGAAAACCAGTCTCTTCTCGTCACGAGGTTCTCGGGCCTGCGCCTCGCTTCGCCCGCAAGGTCGACATCTGGAGCAGTTCCCTGTTTCATCGCATTTCCGCGATTCGGAGAAACGCGGAAATGCTCTAGTTCCCCTTCCGCGCTTCTCCCAACACGCGCGTGAAGATCGCCCGCACGCCGGCGCGAACCTCGTCGAGCTCCGCCTTCAGCACCTTGGCATCGGGCCGCCCGACGGCCGTCGCGATGCGGCGCAGCACGCGCGGCGGCACCGCCTTGGGATCGAAGGCCTCCTCGACCGTGAAGCGCTGCCAGAGCTGGACGTCGCCGATCAGGCGATGTGCCTCCAGCAAGGCCGCGGCATCCCCGTCCGAGAGCAGCCCGGCGGCCCGCGCGGCAGCGAAGACCGAGGCGGTGTCGTTGACGATCAGGCCGGGATGCTCGCTGGCATAAGCCAGCAGCAGGAACTGGGCGAGGAAGTCGAGATCGGTCAGGCCGCCGGCTGCGAGCTTCAGGTCCCAGGCATCCTTCTCGCCCTTCTCCTTGGCGATCAGCGCCCGCATCTCGGCGACGGCGGTCGCGACCTTGGCGGGCACGCGCTTGCGGGAGAGGATCGCACGGATCGAGGCTTCCGCCCGCCGCGCCAGACCGGCATCGCCGGCGACGACGCGGGCGCGGGTCAGCGCCATCTCCTCCCAGATCTCCGCTTCGCCCGCATGATAGGCCTCGAAGCCGGCGAATTGGGTCGCGGCCGGGCTCTTGTTGCCGGTCGGGCGCAGGCGCATGTCGACCTGATAGAGCGTGCCCCGCCGCGTCGGCACCGTCAGAGCCGCGACCAGCCGCTGGGTGAAGCGGACATGCCAGGTGACAGGATCGAGGCTCCTGGCGCCGTCGCTCGGGCCGGCATCCTCGGGCCGGTCGTAGAGCAGAATCAGGTCGAGATCGGAGGACGGCGTCAATTCGCCAGCGCCGAGCCGCCCGAGCCCAAGCACGACCGTCTCCGCCCCCGCGATGACGCCATGGTCTTCCGCGAAGGACCTGCGGGTATCGGCGAAGGCGACGCGCAGGCAGGCTTCGGCCACCGCGCAATAGGCCTGCCCCGCCCCTTGGGCCGGATAGACGCCTGAGAGCAGCCGGGCACCGACGAGGAAATTCTCCTGCCGGGCGGCATCGCGCAGACGGTCGAGCCCGTCCTCGACGCTGGGCGGCGGCGAGCCGACATAGCTGCGGATGCGGCGCTCCAGCGCGTCGACATCGAGCGCGGCCTGCCCGAAAGCGGGGTCGATGACGCCGTCGAGCACATGCGGATGCAGCGCCGCGACCTTGGCGAGGCGCGGCGCGCTGCCGAGGATCTCGGCGAAGAGCGTCAGCAGGGAATCATGCGAGCGCAGCAGCGTCAGCAATTCGACCGCCGCCGGCATGCGCACGAAGGCGTTGTCGAGATGGGCGAGCGCGCCGTCGGGATCGGCCGTGCGGCCGAGCGCGACCAGGAGCGCCGGGGTCAGCTCCGTCAGGACCTCGCGGGCGCGGGCGCTGGTAACGGCGGCGCGGCGGCCGAAATGCCAGCCGCGCACCGTCTCCGCCGCCGTCATGCCGTCGCGGAAGCCGAGCTTGCCCAGCGTCTCGACCGTTTCGGGATCGGTTTCCGAGCCGGTGAAGCTCAGCGTCCCGGCTTCCGAAGCGAGGCTTGGCCCCTCCTCGAACAGCAGCGCATAATGGCCCTCGACCCGCCGCGTATGGGCCGTCAGCGCCTTGCCGAAGGCGGCGGTATTGGCATAGCCGCAGAAGCGGGCGAAGGCCTCCAGCTCGCCGGCCGGCTTGGGCAGGGTCTGCGTCTGCTCGTCGTCGCGCATTTGCAGGCGGTGCTCGACCGTGCGCAGCCAGCGATAGGATTCGGAGAGTTCGTCGCGCGCCTGCGGCGTGATCCAGCCCTCGTTCGTCAGCTCCTTGAGCATGTCGAGCGTGCGCGGCCCGCGCAGGGCCGGGCGCCGGCCGCCGAAGACGAGCTGCTGCGTCTGGACGAAGAACTCGATCTCACGGATGCCGCCACGGCCGAGCTTCACGTTATGGCCGGCGACCGCAATGGTCTCGTGGCCCTTCACCGTCTGGATCTGGCGCTTCATCGCATGGATGTCGGCGATGGTCGCGAAGTCGAAATATTTGCGCCAGATGAAGGGGGCGAGATCCTTGATGAAGCGCCAGCCGAGCTCGGCATCGCCCGCGATGGGCCGCGCCTTGATCATGGCGGCGCGTTCCCAGTTCTGGCCGACGGTCTCGTAATAGGAATAGGCGCTGGGCAGCGCGATCGCGACATGGGTGGAAGCCGGATCGGGACGCAGCCGCAAATCGACCCGGAAGACGTAGCCGTCCGGCGTGCGCTCCTGGATGATGCGCGCGATCTGCTGGGTGAGCTTGACGAAAAAGCTGGAAGGCTCGCCGACGCCGGCTGCCTCCGCCGCTTCCGGATCGAAGAAGACGACGATGTCGATGTCGGAGGAGTAGTTGAGTTCCTTCGCCCCGTGCTTGCCGAGCGCCAGCACGACGAGCCCCGAACTAGGTCCGGGATCGGCCGGGTCGGCCAGGTTGATCTTTCCGAGATCGGCGGCCTGCCGCAGCACATGGTTGGTCGCGAGCCGCGCGGCCATGTCGGCGGTGGCGGTCAGGGCCGCCGTGACGGTCTCGACATCCCAGACGCCGCCGATATCGGCGAGCGCGATCAACAGTGCCATGGCGCGGCGGAAACGGCGCAGTTCGCGCATCAGGTCCGGCGTCTCGCAGCCGGCCTGCGCGAAGGCTTCGATCCCGGCCAGCAACGCGTCGCGCCGCTCCTCCGGGGACTGGGTCAGGCAGGCGAGCAGGCCCTCCGGATCGAAGCGCATCACCTGGGTGAGGAACGGCGAATGCGCGAGCACGCCGGCCACCAGCGCGGCGCTGCGCGGCTGCCCGGCCAGATGCGCCTTCAGCGCCTCGGCCGCCGCCTCGTCATACAGCCGCTCGATCAGCTCGCGCGCCAGCAGCGCCTCGGGCTTGGCACGCGCCGGCAAGACCGGCGCCGCATCCAGCCTGTCACAAAGCCGCTCAGCCATCGCGCATCGTCCTCCTCAGGAGGTCGGCACGCCAGCAGGGTTTGCGACGGCTGTCGAGCTTTGAAGGGCGGAACCCGCCTGCGTTTCCACAGGCTTGGGCGCCGCCACCGGCAGGGCGATGACGACGCGCAGGCCGGGAGCGTTGTCCTCCAGGCGAAGCTGGCCGCCATGCAGGCGCACCACGCCCGAGGCCAGCGACAGGCCGAGGCCGAAGCCGGGCTGGCTGCGGCTGGCGTCGAGCCGGACGAAACGATCGAGCACGCGCGCCCTGTCGGCTTCCGGGATGCCGGGGCCGCGATCGGCCACCGCAAGCTCGATCTGCGTCCCGCTCCGCTTCGCCGAGACCGTCACGGTGCCGTCGCCGCCCTGTTCGGGCCGGCCGTATTTCAGGGCGTTGTCGATGAGGTTGGCCAGGGCTTGCCCGATCAGCTCGCGATTGCCGAAGACCCACAAGTCCGGCTCGACCTCGCCGACGAGCGAGAGCTCCGCCTCCTCGGCCAGCGGCTCGTAGAGCTCGGCCATGCCGGAGACGATCTCCGAAAGATCGAGCTCCGCCATGTTCTCGCTGATCCGGCCGGCTTCAAGCCGCGCGATCATCAACAGGGCGTTGAAGACGCGGATCAGATTGTCGGCCTCCTCGATCGCGCCGTCGAGCGCGGCGCGCAGCTCATCCGGCGAACGGGCGCTGCGCAGGGCCTCCTCGGCCCGGTTGCGCAGGCGCGTCAGCGGCGTCTTGAGATCGTGGGCGATATTGTCGGTGACCTGCTGCATGCCGGTCATCAGTTCACCGATACGGTCGAGCATCGCATTCAGGTTGAGCGCGAGCCGGTCGAGCTCGTCATCGGTGCCCGCGATGGCGAGGCGGCCCTTCAGGTCGCCCGCCATGATACCGTGCGCGGTCTCGCTCATGCCGTCGATGCGCTTCAGCACGCGGCGCGCCACGAACCAGCCCGCGAAGCAGCCGAGGATGAAGACCAGCGCGGCGGACCAGCCAGCGGCGCGGCGGATGACGGCGCCGAGCCGCTCGCGTTCCTCCAGGTCTCGGCCGACGAGGAGGCGAAAACCGGCCGGCAGCATGAAGACGCGCACGAGCGCGCGGCTCGGCGTGTCGACCGTCTCGCTGGAACGGGCGTATTCGATCTCGCTTTCGCCTGTGCGGTCGAGCGTGCCGGGCGGTATCGCCTCGACATTGCCGGCGATGCGCTCACCCACCGGCGTCGTCACCAGATAGAGCGAGGCGCCCGGGCCCCGCGAGCGGCGCTCGACGATGTTCACCAGCCGCCGGATGCCGCCCTGGCGCTGCTGCTCGGCCAGCCCCTGGATTTCCGCGTCGATCGTCGAGCGGATCTGGTCGGTCAGCAGGCGCTGGGCGTTCCAGGCGACATAGCCCAGGGAAAAAGCCGCGAAGAGAGCGAAGATGACGAGATAGGCCGCCGTCAGCTTGAAGGCCGTCGTGCGGAACAGGGTGGGCAGGAGCCTCTGGCGCTTATGCGCGGGCGCCGGTGCGTCAGCGGGCGACGTCACGGACCATGTACCCCGCGCCGCGGATCGTATGGATCATCGGCTGCTCGAAACCCTTGTCGACCTTGGCGCGCAGGCGGCTGACATGCACGTCGATGACATTGGTCTGGGGATCGAAATGATAATCCCAGACGTTCTCGAGCAGCATGGTGCGCGTCACCACCTGCCCGGCATGCTTCATCAGATATTCGAGCAGGCGGAACTCGCGCGGCTGAAGGACGATCTCCTGCCCTTCGCGGGTGACGCGATGCGCCAACCGGTCGAGCACCAGTTCGCCGACGCGATAGGTGGTCGGTTCGGAGGAGGGAGCGCCGCGGCGGCGCGCCAGCACCTCGACACGAGCCAGAAGCTCGGAAAAGGCGTAGGGCTTGGGCAGGTAGTCGTCACCACCGGCGCGCAGGCCCTTCACCCGGTCGTCGACCTGGGCCAGTGCGGAGAGGATCAGCGCCGGCGTCTCGTCCTTCTGTTCGCGCAGGGAGCGGATCAGCGACAGGCCGTCGAGGCGCGGCAGCATGCGGTCGACGACCAGCACGTCGTAGCCGCCGCCCTCGGCCATGGCATAGCCCTGCAGCCCGTCCGGAGCATGGTCGGCAACATGGCCGACCTCGCGGAAAGCCTTGGTCAGATAGGCCGCAGCCTCGGCATCATCTTCGACGATCAGGAGTCGCATGGTGAGAACCTAGCTCAGAGCAAAGGCCGCTCCAAACGGACCGGCCCTTATTCCATCTGCCTACCTATCGCGTTTCTGGACGAGGCGGCGTCCGCCGCTCCTGAAAACGCTCCGAAACAAATAACGGCAGGCCGGAAGATACGCATCCGGCCTGCCGCCGCAACGGCCAGCCCCTCGGCTGGGGCGACAGGAACACCTGAGGGCTGACCTGCTTCGCTGGAGGACGCCTCCTCCATAACTTTTTGAGGCGGATTCACCGGACGGGTCGAAACGACCCGTCCGGATCCGGCTCAGGCCGCCGGCTGGCGGCCGACCTCGAAGGTCACGTCCCGCGACTTGCCTTCGCGGAACAGCGTGATCGTGGTCTTGGTGCCGGGCGCGAAGGTCGCGATCTTGCGCGACAGGTCGCGCGCGTCCTTGATCGCCTCGCCGTTCACCGCGGTGATGGTGTCGCCGCGGCGGATGCCCGCCTTGGCGGCCGGGCCGTTGCCCTGCGCCTCGGCGACGAGCGCGCCCTTGGGCTCCTTCAGGCCGATCGCGTCGGCCATCTCGCCGGTGACCGGCTGGATCTGCACGCCGATGAAGCCGCGCGCCACCGAGCCGTCCTTCTTCAGCGCATCCACGACCTGCTTGACCGTGGAGGCCGGGATCGCGAAGGCGATGCCGACATTGCCGCCGGAGGGCGAGAAGATCGCCGTGTTGACGCCGACGACCTCGCCCTTCTGGTTGAAGGTCGGGCCACCCGAGTTGCCGCGGTTGATCGGCGCGTCGATCTGGATGAAGTCGTCATAGGGACCCGAGCCGATGTCGCGGCCCTGGGCCGAGACGATGCCGGCCGTGACCGTGCCGCCAAGGCCGAACGGGTTGCCGATCGCCAGGACCCAGTCACCAATGCGCGCCTTGCCCTCGGCGAGCTGCACGAAGGGGAAGTCGCCGCCGTCCTTGACCTTGAGCAGAGCCAGATCGGTGCGCGGATCCGTGCCGACGACCTTGGCGTCGAGCGTCTTGCCGGAGTCGGTGACGAGCTGGACCTCGGCGGCGTTCTCGACGACGTGATTGTTGGTCACGACATAGCCGTCCTGGCTGACGAAGAAGCCGGAGCCCTGGGCCATGCCCTGGCGCGGCTGCTGCTGCGGCTGCTGCGGCTTGTTCGGGCGGGCGTTCTCGCCGAACTCGCGGAAGAAGCGGCGCAGCTGAGGCGGCAGATCGTCGAGGCTCTGCTCGCCGTTCTCGCCAGCGGCCTGCGTCTTGACGCGGACCGAGACAACGGCGGGCTTCACCTTCTCGACGAGATCGGCGAAGGAAGGCAGCGAGCCCTGCGCGCCGGAAAGCTGGATCGGCTGCGCGACGGCGCTGTGATTCTGCATCAGGGCGCTATCGGCGATGCCGGCGACCAGGCCGATGCCGAGAATGGCGGTGCCGGCGAGAAGGGCGCCGCGCTTCAGGATGGACTTACGGGTCTCGTTCTGTGTCGTCATGGTTTGAACCTCGTGAGCGTCAGGGGTTCTCCCTGCTCGTGACGAGGACCATGAAGCCCGCCGCCTTACGCGGCTTTGGCCTGAAGATGACGGTTTCGTAAGGTTGCAGCGGACAGACGGCGGCTCAGCCGCGCTCGTCCCGCAGGAGCTGATCGACGCGGCTGCGTTCTTCATCCGTCAGCGGTGAGACGGGAGCCTGCTCCTCCACCCTCGCCCGCCGGCTGCGCCGCCAAACGAAGGCTGCGCCGGTGAGGAGCACCAGGAAAGGCGCCGCCCAAAGCAGAATGGTGTGGGCGTTCACCGGCGGCCGCAACAGCACGAAATCGCCGTAGCGCGCGACGACGAAATCGACAACGGCCTTGTCGCTGTCGCCGGCGACGAGCCTCTCGCGCACGAGCAGGCGCAGGTCGCGCGCCAGCGGTGCATCGGAATCGTCGATCGACTGGTTCTGGCAGACGAGACAGCGCAGGCCGCCGGAAATGGCGCGCGCCCGTTGCTCCAGCGCCGGATTCTTCAGAACTTCGTCAGGCTGCACGGCCTGCGCGCCGGCCGCCATCAGCAGGGCGATGCCAGATGCGAGGAGAAGACGACGCATCGGCCTATTCCGCCGGTTGCGGCGTCGCCGCGACGGGCGCCGCGCGCTTCGGCGCGGCCAGCCGGAAGCGCCTGTCCGTCAGCGAAAGCGCGCCGCCGATCGCCATGATGATCGCGCCGATCCAGATCAGCAGGATCAGCGGCTTGTCGTAGAGCCGGACCGCGACGCCGCCGTCCTGCGCCTCGCCGAGGCTGACATAGGCCTGGCTGAAGCCGTCGGTGCGGATTCCGGCCTCGGTCGTCGGCATGCCGCGCGCCGTATAGATGCGCTTCGACGCCTCGACCGGCGCCAACTCCCGGTCTCCCGAGAAGAGCTGGAAACGAGCGACCTCGGCGCGGAAATTCGGGCCAGTGCGGGGCGTGACGCTTTCCAGCACGATCGTATAGCGCCCGCTGGTCAGGCGCTCGCCCGGCTTGATGACGGCGATCGTCTCGCTGCTCCAGGCCGCAGCCGCAATCCCGATGATGCTGACGCCGATGCCGGCATGGGCCAGCGCCGTGCCCCAGGCCGAGCGCGGCAGCCCCCTGGCACGCGAGAGCATCGCCCGCCAGCCGCTGGCCCGCGCGACGATGCGTTCGCCGAGATCCACCCCCGCGCCGAGAACGAGGAAGACACCGAGCCCGACGCCGACAGGCGCCATCACCGGCCCGCCATGGGTGAAGGCGATGAGGGCGAGCGCCGTCAGCACCGCCAACCCGAAGGCGGCGGCGTTGCGCTGCGCGGCGCCGAGCAGGTCGCCGCGCTTCCAGGCGAGCGACTGGCCGATCGGCATGAACAGCAGCAGCGGCACCATCACGGGAATGAAGGTCGCGTTGTAGAAGGGCGCCCCGACCGAAATCTTGTCCCCGGTCAGCAATTCCAGCACCAGCGGATAGAGCGTGCCGACGAAGACGGTGGCGCAGGCCGTGGCCAGGAAGATGTTGTTGACGACCAGCGCCCCCTCCCGGGAGATCGGCGCGAACAGCCCGCCCTGCCGCAGCAACGGCGCGCGCCAGGCGAAGAGCGCCAGCGAGCCGCCCACGAAGAAGACGAGGATGAGCAGGATGAAGAGGCCGCGCGCCGGGTCGCTGGCGAAGGAATGCACCGAGGTCAGCACGCCGGAGCGGACGATGAAGGTGCCGAGCAGCGACAGCGAGAAGGTCAGGATCGCGAGCAGGATCGTCCAGACCTTGAGCGCGTCGCGCTTCTCCATCACCACGGTCGAGTGGATTAGGGCCGTGCCGGCGAGCCAGGGCATGAACGAGGCGTTCTCGACCGGGTCCCAGAACCACCAGCCGCCCCAGCCGAGTTCGTAATAGGCCCAGTACGAGCCCATCGCGATGCCCAGCGTCAGGAAGGTCCAGGCCAGGAGGGTCCAGGGCCGAACGGCGCGCGCCCACATCGCGTCGATGCGCCCGTCGATCAGCGCGGCGACGGCAAAGGCGTAGGTGATCGAAAAGCCGACATAGCCGACATAGAGCAGCGGCGGATGGATCGCGAGGCCGAGATCCTGCAGGATCGGGTTGAGATCCTGTCCTTCGGCCGGCGCCGGTGAAAGGCGCTGGAACGGGTTCGAGGTCAGCAGCGTGAAGGCGAGGAAGGCGACGGCCACAAGTCCCTGCGCGGCGAGCGTCCCCGCGCGCAGCCGTGGCGGCAGCGAATTGCGCGACAGCGCCACCAGTGCCCCGAACAGGGTCAGGATCAGGACCCAGAGCAGCATGGAGCCCTCGTGGTTGCCCCAGACCGAGGTGAACCGGTAGATCAGCGGCTGCGTCGAATGAGAATTGCCGACGACGTTCGCCACCGAGAAATCCGAGCGGACATAGGACGCGACCAGCGCCGCGAAGGACAGCGCGACCAGCGCGAAGCTGACCAGCGCCGCGCTGCTGCCGACCGAGGCCAGCGCCCGGTCCTGGCGGACGACACCCCAGAACGGCACCAAGGCCTGGATGACCGAGACGCCGAGCGCGAGGGCGAGCGCGTAGTGACCGATCTCGACGATCATGGCCGGCTCACGGCTTGGCCGCCGGCGCGGCGGGAGCGCCGGTGCCGCCCGGCTGCCAGTGCCCCTGCTTCTTCAGAGTGTCGGCAACCTCGCGCGGCATGTAGGTTTCGTCGTGCTTGGCCAGCACCGAATCCGCCTTGAACCGCCCGGCCCCTTCGAACACGCCTTCGGTCACCACGCCCTGCCCTTCCCGGAACAGATCGGGCAGCAGCCCGTCATAGCTGACCTTCATCGAGCTTCGGCCATCGGTGACGGCGAAGGCGACGCGCTGTCCCGGTCCGCGCTGGACGGAGCCGGCCTCGACGAGACCACCGAGCCGCATGCGGGTGCCGGGCGCCACGCCCTTCTCGACGATTTCCGTCGGGCCGTAGAAGAAGACGATCGTGTCCCGCATCGCGAAAAGCACGAGTCCGGCGGCGAAGCACAACACCGCGCCGGCCGCCGCGATCAGCACGAGGCGGCGTTGCTTGCGGGTGAAGCGACGCTTGGCGGGCAGCGGACGAGCCGGCTGGACGACAGTCACGGCGAGGCCTCCTTCAGAGCCAATTCATCGGCCAGGGCGTCGATGGCCGCAAGGGCCGCCGCATCTTGCGACAACCGCTCGCGCGCCGTCTTCACGGCCTGCACGGCCGCCGCGCGATCGCCCAGAACCGCACGGGCCCGGATCAGGCGGGTCCATTCCGGCAAGGTCCCGCCACCGGCGGCCAACCGCTCGGCCAGGCCATCGACCATACCCCTGATCGCCTGCTGGCGCTCCGCCTCGGGCAAGGTGGCGATCGTCCGGCGTCCGGCATCGGCCTGCATCTGCTCGATGCGGGCGCGCACGGCGCCGGCCCATTCCGCCTGCGGAGGCGCATCGGCGAGAAGCTGCTGCAGCGCCGCGAGCGCGCCTTCTCCATTGCCATCCTGTTCCTTGGCAACAGCGAGATAGTAACGCGCCCGCGCATTCTGCGGATCGAGCTTCACCGCCTCGGCCAGCGCTTCGCGCGCCGCAGCCGTCACGACACCGCCGGCTTCGAGGATGCGGGCCTCTCCGAGCGCGGCGAGCAGCTCGGTATCCGGCTTTCCGTAGCGCACCGTCGCGGCGAAGGCCTTGGCCGCTTCATCATAGCGGCCCTGCCGTAGATAGATCGGCGCGATCAGGGACCAGCCCTTCGCATCGGTTGGATTGGCCGCGAGGTGAGCCTCCATCCGTGCCAGAACAACGGCGAAATCCTGCTGTGGCCCCGCCTTCGCAAGCCGCTCGGCCAGAGGCTGATCGGAAAAGCCGGGTGCGCCGTAAAGCCCATAGACCAGCAGGGCCAGAAGCGGCACCAGCGAGAGCATCAGAGCAGAGCTGGCGCGGCGGCGCCGCAACGAGGGTTCCGTCTCGCCCTCCGGTCCCGGCTCGTCATTGGCGGCGCGCAACAGGCGGCGGCCCGCCTCGGCCCGGGCCGCTTCCGCCTCCGCCGGCGCGATCAGGCTGCGGGCAAGGTCGCGCTCGATCTCCTTGAGCTGGGCGCGATACAGGCTCTTGGCATCCGCTATGTCGGCAAAATCCCGCGCCCGGCCGTGACTCAACGGCCAGAGCAAGGCGAAGATCGCCGCTCCCGTCATGGCCGCAAAGATCGTCCAGATCATCATGGGGCGTTCTTAGCCAATCAGGCTGCCGAGTTCATGGTGACAAAGGGTCACGCGGCTTCGATTTGATCTAGATCGAAGGCAGCGCGAGGCGCGCGCGCAAGCCACCGAGCGGCGAGCGCTGCAGCGTCAGCCCGCCACCGTAGAGCTTGGCGAGATCGACGACGATCGAAAGCCCGAGCCCGGAGCCGGGCGTCGCCTCGTCGAGCCGGCGCCCGCGCTTCAGCACTTCCGCCATCGCGCTTTCGGGAAGGCCCGGGCCATCGTCGTCGATCGACAGCGTGAAGCGCTCGTCCTCGCCGAGGCTTTCGCCTTCAAGCGAGACCTCGACCCTGGAATCCGCCCATTTGAAGGCGTTATCCAGCAGGTTTCCGAGCATTTCCTCGAAATCCTGCTTCTCGCCGCGAAAACGCAGCCGGGACGGGACGGAATGCGAGCCCGCAATCTCCCTGTCCGGAGAGATCTTCATGAAGGTGCGCAGCAGGGCGTCGAGCGACGGCACGACCTCGGTGACGCCGCCGAGCGCGCCCGACAGGGCCGCCGCGCGGGCACGGTCGAGATAGTACTGGACCTGATCGCGCATGATCGCGGTCTGGTTGCGGACGGTCTGCGGCAACTGGCCTTCGCCGGAGCCCGCCTCGTTCATCATCACGCTGAGCGGCGTCTTCAGCGCATGGGCGAGATTGCCGACCTGCGTGCGGGCACGGTCGAGGATTTCGTGGTTGGCGTCGATCAGCTGATTGAGCTCGCTGGCAAGCGGAGCGAGGTCCGGCGGGTAGCGGCCGGCGATGCGCGGGCTCTCGCCCGTTCGGACCGAGCCGACCGCGGCACGCAGCCGGACAAGCGGCCTCAGGCCGAAGCGAACCTGCACGAGCGTCGAGGCCACGAGTGCGAGGCCGAGCAGCAGGAAGGTCATCGCCAGAGCGAAGCGGAAATCCTGGATATCGCCCTCGATCTCGTCGGCGGGTGCTGCGACCGCGACCGTGAAGCGGCCGTCCTCGCCCACGTCGATCTCGCGCTCCAGAATGCGCAGGAGGCGGTCGTCGGGGCCGGAGACATAGCTTTCCCGCAAACCGCGGCTGTTCGGCGCGATCGACTGGTCGAGCAGTTTGGGCAGCTGGCCGCCGACGAGCGAGCGGGACGAGCGCACATTGGGCCGCTCGCCATCGAGGCGCGTGATCTGCCAGTACCACCCGGTCAGCGGCAGGTCGAAACGCGGCTCGCCAAGATCGCCGATCGTCTGGCGCTCGGTTTCGGGCGGCGCGGCGAGGTCCGCGACCAGTTGCTTGATGTAGACCGAGAGCCGCTCGTCGAAGCCACGCTCGGCCGAGCGGCGATAGAAGGTGGTGAGTCCAACGCCCGCAAGCACCAGAATCAGGACGCAGCAGAACGCCGCCGAGAGAAACAGTCGCGCTCCCAGCGAATAGCGATGGGATTTGAGAACCATTTCCCCGATCAGACCTTTTCCGGGGCGGCGGCGATATAGCCGAGGCCCCGGACGGTCTCGATGACATCGACCCCGAGCTTCTTGCGCAGGCGGCCGACGAAGACCTCGATCGTATTGGAATCGCGGTCGAAATCCTGATCGTAGAGATGCTCGACCAGCTCGGTGCGGGAGACGACGCGCCCCTGATGATGCATCAGATAGGAGAGCAGCCGGTATTCGTGCGAGGTCAGCTTCACCGGATTGCCGTCGACCACCACGCGGCTCGCCCGCGTGTCGAGCCGGACCGGCCCGCAGACGAGCTCCGATGTGGCATGGCCGGCCGCGCGACGCAGCAGGGCGCGGACGCGCGCGAGCAGCTCCTCGACATGGAACGGCTTGACGACATAGTCGTCGGCGCCGGCATCGAAGCCGCCAACCTTGTCGCTCCAGCGGTCGCGCGCGGTCAGAATCAGCACGGGCATGGTCTTGCCGGCCCTGCGCCAGGCCTGCAGCACCGCGACGCCGTCGACCTTGGGCAGGCCGAGGTCGAGGATGACGGCGTCATAGGGCTCGGTCTCGCCGAGATAGAGGCCCTCCTCGCCGTCGAAGGCCTTGTCGACGGCATAGCCTGCGTTCTCCAGAGCGGTCACGATCTGGCGGTTGAGGTCCTTGTCGTCCTCGACGACGAGCAGTCTCACGGTCGGTTCGCTCCAGTTTGTGCAAAAGCCGGCAAGGCGATCAGCGGATGGTGGCGATCTTGCCGGATTGTCCTTCCAGCGTCACGCGGGCGACGCGGCCGTCGCGCTTCAGCGTGGTGACGACATAGACGAAATCGTCGCCCTGCCGGCACAACCTGATGCGGACGACCTCGCCCGGCGCCGCGTGGCGGGCATGGCGGGAGGCCTCGGCCGGCTGAATCACACGCCCCTCGGCCACGGCATCGCGCGTCTCGTCCGAGGAGAGGCAGGACATCGGCGTCGCATCGTCGACGCGGATGATCGGCATCGGCGCAGACGTCATGAGCGCGAAAGCGAGGATCGGTTCGATCGGCATCATCGACATGGGCTAACCCCATCCGCGTGAATGCGCCATGAATGCACCACCCCGTCCACGGCCGGAGCCTAGATCAAGCCACGGCGATCAGTCCATGCCATTCGCGCCCGCGTCCGACGGTGGCGCTGAGCTGCGCCAGCGACACGGTCAGCTCCTGCTGCGGGACGCCGAAACCATCGAGTTCCAGCCCGGCCGGATAGAGCCATTCCGGCACGTTCACGATTTCGGCATGAACGATCGATGCGCCGTTCCAGATGCGGATTTCGTAACGCTCTCCCTCTTCGCCGAGCGGGATTTCGACCAGATCCCACGAATCAGCGTCGATTCGCGCCCTGCGGATCCAGCTGAGACGGATCCCCGCCTCGCCTCGCCATGCCTTCGGCCGCACCGGCGACGGCGGGCGCAGCGCCTCTCCCGTCACCACGCGCTCGAACTCGACCATCGTGGCCTCGCCGACATCGTGACGGGCGGGGCCGACCCGGTAGCGACGCGTGCGGCCGATATCGGACAGCTCGGTCGTCAGGGCGAGCGCCGCTCCATCCAGGACGACCACGCGGGCCCCGGCCGGCAGATCGCGGGCGGCCGCCGCTTCCGAGCCGCCGATCCCGCGCACGAAACCCGACAGCCGAAAGCTTCGGGGACCGATGAGTGCGACCTCGGCCGCCGTGACGATCTCGATCTCGCCGTCCTCGCCGAGAAGGGCAAGGGCGTTCGCCCCGGCCAGGGCCGCCTCCGGCGATACGGAGGAAAGCACCCCGCCCCGCAGCCTGACATCGAGCAGGTTCCGGCGGTCGGTGCGCCAGACCGGCCCCGGCCCGAACGCGCTCAAGGTCTCCCCCACGACCGAGGGCATCTCGACGAAGGCTTCGACGTCGAACTGTCCAAGGGCATCGGCCGCCCAGACCGCCAGCGGGCCGGGCCATGGCGATGCGAAAGCTGCCAGCGACAGCAGCGCGGGCGGCCCGGCCATCGCGATCGGCAGCGCCAACGGCACGGCGAGCGGCCGGCCGGGCAAGGCCGGCGGCGTTCGCGGCGGGCGCGTTGCGCTCCGTGCCCCGGCGCCGATGTAGATGGCCGGCTCGACGGCACGCGCGCTGATCTGCCGGGTGGGGCCATCGGCGATGCGCGTGATGCGAAACAGCCTGCGATCGCCATCGACCGGCAACGAGACCACGTCTCCCGCTTCGAGATCGAGGCAGCGGGGCGAGAGCGTGCATTCGAGCGTTTCCCGCGCGGCCCAGGCCTCCTGCAGGCGCTGATCGGCGAGGCGCTGCCCCTCGGCGCCGCGGGTGACGATCGCCGTTTCCACCGCCACCTCGCGCCGTGCAGCGCCGCCAAGGCGGCGCGAGCGTGCGGCGGCATTGCGATAGTCGCTCTCGCTGTCGCTGAAGCCGAGGCGCAGTTCGAGCGGAAGCTCGGTCTCCTGACTGCGCCGCAGCGCGAAGGGCTCGCCATCCCGATCGGGGACGAGATCGTCCTGGTCGAGGAGCCGGGACACCTTTCCGCTTCGCCCTTCGAAGCGCAGCCGGCCCGCGCTCATCACCGCGTCGAAGCCGAAGGTTTGCGCGAGCGGCTCGAGCGCCTGGCGCGCCGAGAGCGGGCGGTCGAGGACATAGCCGTCGACGAAGCCGTCGATGGCGATGCGGTCGGCGGCGGGCAGGCCGAAATCGGCGAGAACCCTGGCGACGAGGCGATCGACCGGCGTACCCTCCAGCCGGCCGTTCAGCCAATGCCCGGTCTCGAAATTGGCGCCGTCCGCCCAGATGCCGCCGAGATCGGGAAAGGCCGGGAACGGCCGGGCATCCCAGTTCCAGACGACGATGCGTGCCGGATCCACCATCCGGATGCCGCTGACGGGATGGACCGGATTGCGCGCATCCTCGAATCCCGGCCGAGACGGATCGAAGCCGGAGAGGATCGCCTCCAGCCCGCGCGCCTGCACCAGATCGTCGCGGGCGCCGCTGGAGAAGGGCGGGAAGCTCCCCTCCGCCGAACGGTTATCGGGAAAGACGTGCGGGGCATTGGCGCCCTTGT
This sequence comes from Hyphomicrobiales bacterium, assembly GCA_930633495.1. Classification (NCBI taxonomy): domain Bacteria; kingdom Pseudomonadati; phylum Pseudomonadota; class Alphaproteobacteria; order Hyphomicrobiales; species Hyphomicrobiales bacterium. The sequence goes on from CAKNFJ010000001.1 coordinate 845,456, forward strand.
CGACGGCCGGCACGCCGATCTCGGTCAGCCAGATCGGCTTGGCGCCGGGCACGAAGGACGTGGCGCCGGTCTCGACGCCGCCCGCGCGCCGGATATGCGGATTACTCCACCAGCCATGCAGGTCCTTCGGCCGGAACAGCCAGAGCTTGCCATAGGCCCCGTCCGTTATCGGCAGTCTTGCCTGCGCGGCGCGCCCGGCATCGTCGGCATAGTACCAGTCGAAGGCCTCGCCGGAGGTCAGCCGGCCGCGCAGATAGGCGAGATCGGCCGGGCCTTGCGCGATCGCGGCGTCCGCATGGCCGGCGCCGTCGCGCCAGTCGGAGAGCGGCGGGTAGAAGTCGATGCCGATCGCGCCGATGGCCGGTGAGGCCCAGAGCGCGTCCAGCGGAAAGTCGATATCCTCCCCACCGTCGCGGACATCGGCGCCATACTCCGTCCAGTCGGCGGCATAGGTCAGGGTCGTCGCGGGCAGGATGGTCTTGACCTCCTGCGCTATGGCGGCGAGGTGATCGGCCATCGGATATCCGGCCGCGCCGCGCAGGTGCGTCAGCCCGACCATCTCCGAACCGACGACGAAACCTTCCACGCCGCCGGCGGCCTGCGCCAGCATGGCGCAATGCATGACGAGCCGGCGATAGGACCATTCACCGGGCTTGGCGCAGGAAACGGCTCCGCCGGCGAGCGACATGTCGGCCGGCTCGACCGTCCCGACGAACGCGGCGATCTGGGCGGCAGCGCTGGCGGTCCCTTCCGCGCTGCCCGGACGACCGGGCGCAGGGTCGCAGGTGATCCGGCCGCGCCAGGGATAGTGCGGCTGGCCGGCGCCTCCCGACCACGGGTCCGGCAGAGCGTTTCCCGCGGGGATATCCATCATCAGGAAGGGGTAGAGCACGACTTCGAGGCCGTAATCGACGCGCAGGCGCCGGATCAGCGCGACGACGCTCTCGTCGGACGGCGTGCCGCCGAAGGCCGGGCGCCCGTCGATCTCGCTGACGGTCCGGGCGATGGCGCGCGTCAGCCCAGCGACGGCCCATTCCGCCCCTACCGTCGGCTTATGCGGAATCTCGACGCGCGGCGCCACGGTGCAGGATCCGGCGCGCAGATCGTCGCCGAACCAGGACACGACGAGCGACACGGTCCGCAGATCGGGACAGAGCGCGACGAGATGGCCAATCGCGGTATCGACGTCGGAACCGCCATAGAGCTGGTGGCGGGTCAGGCTCTCGCTGACGCCGGGCTCGGGCTCGTGGCTCACGGAGCTCGTATCGTAGACGAACTCGCCCGCCCCCGGAATCAGCGAAACGGCGCGGATCATCCCGCCGAGCCCATCGACCGCCCGCACGACCTCGAAATCGAACTGCGGCACGCGGTTGCCGTAATCAGCCAGCGCAAAACCTTCGAAGACGACATAGGCGAGGCCGCGATAGGCCGGCGCGTCGCCGCCCTCCTTCGCGACGATCAGCGGGTCCGGCTCCTGGGTCTCGTGGCCATGATGCAGGCGCATCGTGACGGTGGCGGTATCGAGCTCGCGGCCATCGACCCAGATGCGCCGCACGAAGGCGATCGGCCCCTCGCAGAGGCCGATCGCGAGATTGGCGTGGTAGCTGTAAGTCGTCTCGTAGGTCTTCTTGGCGCGCCCGCCCTTGCCGCCGCTCTTGCTGCGCGTGATCGAGACGGCAATCTGCTCCTCGATGCGCGTCGCCCAGATCAGCTGCCCGCCGAGCCGCGCCCGGCCGTAGACGCGCGGGATCGCCGCGCCTTCCGTCGCCACGAGGCCGTTCACCTCCTTGAGGCGTGGCCCTTCGACGACCTTGTTGCCGCCGGAGCCGCCGAGCCAGCTCTGATCGAGCGTCGCACCGGCGAGGCCGCCGAGCGCCTGGCCGATCGCGCCGCCGAGCGGCCCGCCCAGCATCGAGCCCAGCGCCGCACCGGCCACCTGGAACAGAAGCGTCGCCATCAGTCGGTCACTCCCGGAAAGGAAAAGGCATGGCTGAGGTGGCGCCGCCACCAGGGCGTCAGGGCCACCTCGGTGACGGCTGCCCCGTCATGGGCATGGATGATGCGGCCGAGCTCGCTCAGGATGGCGCAGTGCTTGGCCGGCAGATGCTCGCGCCAGCGGAAGAGCAGCACGTCGCCCGGCCGCTCGGCCCCGATCACGACCGGAACGAGATGGCGCATCGCCGCATCCGCCAGCGTTTCCCGCAGCAGGCTCTCGGCCCAATAGGGCGTGTAGGGCGGCGGTGCCTCGGGCTCCGGCCCGAGCAGGTCGCGCCAGACGCCCCGGACGAGACCGAGGCAGTCGCAACCCACTCCACGCAGCGAGGCCTGGTGATGATAGGGTGTACCCAGCCAAAACCGGGCCGCCTCGACGATCTCGCCGCGCTTCATCGGAACAGGCTCCCGCCATCGAGCCGGCCGTCGCCGGGGCGGACGCCGCCGATGATGAAATCCATCGTCGGCATATGCGGGAAGCCGCGAAAATTGGCGCCGTTTCCGAACTTCGCCCGGCAGGTCGCGAAGCTCTTGTCGCAGCCGGGCGTGACGCTGAAGCCGTCGCCTGGCTGAATCGTCGCGGCCGGCGCCTGCCAGAGCTGGAAGATCGCCCGATCTCCCTCGCTGCCGTGGCGTTTCACCTCGGTCGCGAAGCCGGCATTGGGGCCGCTGGTGAAGACGAGACGCCCGCAGGTGAAATGCCCGTCCGGGTGGGAAGAGAGCCCGGATGCAGACAGGCTGAGGCGGCCGTCGCTGGCCTCGACATGCGAGGCGGCGGCAACGAGTGCGACAGTGCACCGGGCATCGCCGAGATCGGCCGAGCAGGAGCGCAGATAGAGCCGGCCCCGCTCTTCGTCGAAGGATCTGGCGAGGCTGCGGACCTCGGCGGTGAAGCCGAGTTCGCCGCGCCTGACTTCACCGATGAAGCCCTCCTCCAGCAGCAGCCTCTGCTCGGGAGCGGCCCAGTTGACCAGCCAGACGCGCACGCGCGCATCGTCGTAGAGGCCCCGCACGAGATCGGTTTCGTTGAGCCCGGAAGCGGCGAAGGCGCCGGCGACATCGCCGCCGCCGACGGCGAAGCCGAGTTCGGTCGTCATCTCCGCCGCCTCCAGCCCCGTCGCCGCCGCGCAGGTCAGGCCGTCGAAGGTGAGCGTTCGGTCGTGGTCGGTGAAGCCGAGCACCAGCCCGTCGCGGCGCGTCAGGCTCCAGCAATGGCACAGCGTCGTCGCACCGCCCTCGATATGGGCGGCAAGAGCGGCAGGGATATCGCGCATGGCAGGCCTCAGGGAACGATCTCGACGACGGGAATGCGCGGGATCTCGCCAGCCTCGAAGGCGGAGAGATCGACCTCGATCGCGTCGATGTCGAAGCGGACAGGCACGTCGAAGGCGAAGCCCGCCGTCACCGCGGCGCCCGGCGGCGGAATGGCGCCCGGGGCGAAGGTGACGAGCCCCGACGCCGGGTCGCAGGTGAAGTCCGCCTCGACCTGCTCGACCCCGCCGACGGCGATCCGGACCGTGCCCTCGCAGGGCTTGGCGATGGTTCTGCTATAGGCTGCGCCTCCGGAACCATAGGTCTTGCGGAGCTGGTAGACGGCAGTGATGCCGTCACCGGTGCCGATCGCCTGGTCCAGCGCCGTCGGCGTGCCGGAGGGCGCACAGCTCTTCCAGTCGAGCTGGTCGCGCCAGCGGAAACCGTAGAGCTTGCCGCGGCGCTCCTCGAAGAAGCTCACCACCACGGCCAGCGCATCGAAGCTGCGCACGCCGAGCCCGGCATCGTAGCGCCGCCGCGAATGGGCCCAGCGGCTATTGCGGACCTCGCGGCCGGAAGCGAGCGTGACGATCTGGGTCTGGCGCTCCGGACCGCCGCGCGCGCCCCGCGCCACATCGAGCGGAAAGCGCACCTCGTGGAAATCGGTCATGGCGACCTCGCTCAGAGCGCGCGACCGCCGCGCGCCACGGCACGGGCGATTGCGGCGGAGACCTGCGCCTCGGAACGGCGGAAGCTGTCGGCATCGGGCGTCGAGACCTGGACGACGACGCTCAGCGGCCGCGCCGAGCCCCCGGCTGCACGCACGCCGAGCTTGCCGTCCGGCCCGCGCGACAGCGGCATGATCGCCTCCGCGCCGCGCTCCCCCATCAGGCCGAGGCCACGCCCCGTCGGGAAATAGGAGGGCGAGGCGACGATGCCGCCTTCGGCGAAGGGCGCGACCGGCATGCTTGCCCCGAACGAACCGAACCCGCCGCCGGTGAACAATCCGGTCAGCCCCTTCACGCCCGTCCCGATGAGGTCCGACAGCCCGGTCTGGAGCGGTTTCAGCGCCGTCTTCAACAGGCTGCTGGTCATCGAGCGGCCGACGCTCTGCAGCGTTTCCTCGAAGCGCTTGCCTTCGACGATACCGCGCGAGAAGGCGTTTACGATCGATTTACCGAAGTTTTCAGATGATTTGTTCAGAGATTGAGTCAGCGAATCCATCGTCCGCAGATCGGACAGGCGGACGGAATCGATCGGCTCGTCGCTAGCCATGGTGGCCCTCTTGAGAGATTGCTTGAAGACTCTGCATCAGGCGTCGGGATAGGCGGCCATCAGCGCATCCAGGGCAGCGCGGTCGACGGCGATGCCGCGCGCTCCGCGATGCGCCTGCAGCGCCGCGGCGATCTCGCGCGGCGTCGCCGCCCAGAACTGCTCCGGCGGCCAGGCCAGCCGCCCGAGCCCGAAGGCCATCACATCGTTCCAGGGGAAAGCCGCCGGAGCTTTCAGCTTTCCGGCGGCTGCGGAGGGCGGTTGCCGCCGCCCTCCCCGAACGTGGCCTCGAGCAGAGCGATCGCGGCCTTGATCGCGCCGTTCAGCCCGCCGTCGAAGGAAAGGTCCGCCACCTCCTCGTCGCGGATCGCCCTGCCCGCCCCGCGCAGGCCGGCCGCGATGATCCGGACGATGTCGCGGGCCGAAAGCCGGCCGTCGACGAAGCGCTCGCCAAGCGCCGGCAGGCTGTCGACGGCGAAAGCCTGCTCCAACTCCGCCAGCGCCCCCAGCGTCAGCCGCATCGGCAGCGCCTCGCCCGCGACCATGAGAGCGGTCTCGCCACGGTGATGATTGACCATCATTGCCTCTTCAAAGCGCCGTGAAAGCGAGCAGGCCGGCCGATTCCAGCGACAGGTCGAAGGTGACCTCGCCGGCATGGTCGCCGCGATATTCGAGGCTCGCGAGCTGGAAGGGCCCGGCGATCGTGCCGAATCCAGGCACGACGATCTGCCAATCCCGGATCGCGCCATCGAAAAAGAGCTGGCGCACCAACTCGTCCGACGCCTCATCCTTGAACACGCCCGAACCGCTGATCGCGGCGCGGCGCACACCGGCCCCGGCCAGCAGTTCGCGCCAGCGCCCGGCCGATTCCGCGTGCGTCACATCGACCGTTTCGGCGTTGAAGGCGATCTGACGAGCCCGCAGGCCCGCCACGGTCACGAACGCGCCGGCACCATCCGCCGCCTTGAGCAGCAGATCCTTGCCCTTCTGTGCCGCCATGCGGCGTCTCCTTTTCTGTCAGAGTGCTTCCGTGACGGCCCGGAATCGGAGCGTCACATGGCCGATTCCGCTGCGGGGCTCGCGGGCCAGCCGGCTGGACAGCCAGCGCAGATTGACGAGCGCGTGGCCCTCCAAGGCGAGTTCAGACTCGTCGAGCGCGGCGACGATCAACCCCGCGGCCGCGAGAGCCTGTCGCGACGAATTGCTCTGCCCCGCCCAGACGACCAGGCCGAATTCCTGCTCGCAGCCACGGTCGCTGCCGGTCGACCAGTCGCGCGCCTCGACCTCGCCATGGACGACGTAGAGCCCGCGCCCCGCGCGCGGCGCCTCGTCATGGATATGGCCGGGGCCGATCAGGTCCGTCAGCGCGGCATCTTCTTCCAGGCGAGCCTGAATCGCCGCCCGCAAGGCCAGGACTGCGCCGCTCATGGCTTCACCTCCTCGACCAGGCAGACGAGGCGGCGACGCGAGCCGTCCGGATCGGCAACGCTGCGAATATCGAAGATGCGCGCGCCGTCACGCAGCCGCCTGCCGGCGTCGAGATCGGCACGCCAGCGCAACGTCACGCGGCAGGAGCCGGTCTGTTCCGGGCGTCCCTGGCGCCATTGTTCGGTGCCGGAGAGCCATTCGACCTGCGCCCAGAAGGCCGCGACCGTCTCGAATGTCTGGATCGCGCCGCCCAGACCGTCCGGGACGGAGACAGGCGCCTCCAGCACGAGCCGGCGCCTCAACCTGCCGATGGCCGGAAAGGTTACCTCCGCCATCGCTCACAGCCTTCCGCGGCGGAACGGCGCCACGAGCGCCGCGATGGCAGCGGGCAACGCCCGCGCATCACGGCTGGCGACATCGCCACGCTCCTCGAACCAGCGTGCCGCCAGCCTCAAAACGGCCTGACGCAGCGGAGCGGGCACGGCCGCGGCCGTCGCTCCGTAACCGGCCGTCACGTCGATTTCGATCGCGCCGTGATCGCGGCCGATCTCGGGAACTTCCCCGCGCAGGCGGATCAGGGGTGGATCGGCGCCCCTGTCCAGCGCCAGCGCCGCCTCCGCCACTGGTTGCGGCTCGCCGAGCAGGTCATAGACCCGGGCCTCGTCGATCCGCGCGACCGGCGACAGCGGCAGCCTGATCTCGCCATTGGCCGGCCAGCGATCGAGCACGATCCGCCAGGGCTGTTCGATCAGGCAGCGCCCCGCCGCAGCTTCGATCATCAGCCGCGCGGCGGTGATCAGCGTGGCGAGCAATTCGTCCTCGTCATTCTGGTCGAGGCGCAGGAATTGCCGGGCCTCGGCGAGCGAGACCGGTTCCGCCATCGGCGGAGCCAGGGCGAGCGGCGTCATATTCGTCCCCTTCCAAGGATCAGATGCGGGTTCATTTGCGCAGCGCGGCGCGCTATCAGCCTCCTTCGGAAAGGAGCGCCCGATGCGCATCGCCAACTGGATCGTCGTCGCCGCGCTCGGCGGCATGGCCTGCCCGCTCGCTGCGCCGCCCGCACAAGCGGTCGTCGGCGGCAGCGAGGGCGGACCGTCCGCCAATTCGACTTTGATGGTGCTCAACGCCCGCGGCGGGGTCTGCAGCGGGATCGTGCTTTCGGCGCGGGCCATCCTCACCGCGGCTCATTGCGCCGCCGGCGGAACGGAACTGCGCATCCATTGGCGCGAGCAGGGCGAACCCGTCCTGATCGCGCCGGCTTCGGTCAGCCTGCATCCGGAATTCGATGCGGGAGCGATCCGCAGCCGCCGGCGCTCGATCGACCTCGCACTGATCCGGCTCGCGGAGCCCCTGCCCGGCCGCTTCACCCCTGCAGCCCTGATCGACGGGCCGCTGCCGCGCGCGGGAAGCTCCGTCACCCTCGCCGGTTACGGGGTCGCCCGCGAAAGCGACGCACGGAGCACGGGCACCTACCGATCCGCCACGCTGACGGCGGTCGAACCCTATGGTCCGGGCCGCATCCTGCTCTGGGCGGCCGATCCGGCCGGCGGCGGCAAGCAGCCCGGCGCCAGCGCCTGCCAGGGCGATTCCGGCGGGCCGATCTTCGGCGATGGCGGCGTCAGCGCCGTGACCAGCTGGTCGACCGGGCCCAAGGGCAAGAGCTGCGGCCTGCTGACCCAGGGCATCCTGGTGGCGCCGCAACGAGGATGGGTCGATACGACGCTGTCTCAGTGGGGCGAGGCGGCGCGCTGGTCGCAGGGCCGGTGAAAACACTGGACTGTGCCTCGCCACCCCATAGATTGATCAGCCGTCCATCGGTTCACGTCATGATCCTGCGCTCGCTCTCTGCTCTTGCATTCACGTTCCTCGCCGCCGTCGCGGCACAGCCCGCCCGTGCCGTCGTCGGCGGCACCGACTCGCGCGACGCTCATGGCGCCCGTGCCTGGACCGTTCGGGTCGAGACCAGCCGCGGCGAGCTCTGCTCGGGCGCGGTGATCGCGCCCGAGATCGTGCTGACGGCGGCGCATTGCCTGATGGGCGGCGGCTCGATCAGCGTCGTCAGCCTCGACACCCGTTTCCGGGCGCGCCGGCAGCTGGTCGTCGCGGTGCTGCCGCATCCGAGCTTCGTGCCCGGCACGACGCCACGCACCCAGCCAGGCACCGATCTCGCACTGCTGCGCCTGGCGCAGCCGTTGCCGGGCGACATCGAGCTGCTGACTCTTGGCGGCGGCCTCTGGCAGGGCGAGACCGTCACCATGGCGGGCTTCGGCCTCTCCGCCGAGAACAACAAGAGCACCGCCCGGCGCCTGCGCGAGACCCCGCTGCTCAATGCCGGCAATTACACGACCCAGAACACGGTCAAGGTCGCCGTCGACATCGCGGCGCGTGGCGAGGCACCGGGCGCCGGCGCCTGCCGGGGCGATTCCGGCGGGCCGGTGCTGCGCGGCTCGCCGCGCTCGCGAGACCTCGTCGGCATCGTGAGCTGGTCGAGCGGGCCGCTCAATACGCGGGCACGGCGCATCTGCGGTGGCTTCACCGCGATCACGCCGGTCAGCGAGCACCGGAGCTGGATCTCCGAAGGCAGCACGCGGCTGCTGACGTTCGGTAGCGAAGCGCCGCCGGACGAAACGGCCCAGCCGCGAGCCGCCTTCAGCTGGTGGTTTTCGCGCTGATGAGACCTGGAGCATTTCCATGGTTCTCCGAACCGCGAAAATGCTCCAGATCCTTATTTTATGGCATGTTCGCTGGCGCGGACCTTCGGTTCTTCACGCGAACCGGTGTCCACTTCGCTTGAAAATGCCTCAGACCGCGAATTTCAGCCCCTTTGATCGCGGCGAAGTCCTGAACGCCGCCGCCGACGCGCTTGGTCGTGTAGAACAGGACATAGGGCTTGGCGGAGTAGGGATCGCGCAGGATGCGCACGCCGGCACGGTCGACGACGAGATAGCCGCGCCGGAAATCGCCGAACGCGATCGAGACCGCGTTGTTGGCGATGTTGGGCATGTCTTCCGCCTCGACCAGCGGGAAGCCGAGCAAGGTCGCCGGCGCACCGGCGGAGGCCGGGGGCTGCCAGAGATAATGCCCCGTGCTGTCCTTGAACTTGCGGATTGCGGCCTGGGTCTTCCGGTTCATGACGAAGGAGGCGTTCTGGCGATAGCCGGCCTTCAGCGCATAGACGAGATCGACCAGGATATCCGAAGGGTTGGAGCCAGCGAAGGCGCCGGCGACGCCGGTGTTGAGCACGCCGATATTGCCCCAGCTCCAGCTGGCATCCGCAACGGTCGGATAGGCGAGGAAGCCCTTGGGCTTGTCGACGCCGTCGCCGGTGACGAAGGCCGCCCCCTCCTGCTCCGCGAAGGCGCTCTCGACCTCCTCGGCGATCCACTGATCGATGTTGACGATCGCATCGTCCAGCAAGGTCTGCGTGGCGGCCGGCATGGCGTAGAGTTCCATGGCGGGGAAGGACAACTCCGTCAGAACGGGCGAGCCGGTCTGCGGCCGCGCCGCCGCCTCGGCCACCCAGCCGGAGGCCGGCCCCGTCGCCGAGAATGCCTTCTTGTAGGTGCCGGACGAGATCGTCCTCACGGTCGCGAGCGAGCGAATCGGCGAGACATTGGCGAGCCGGCGCAGAATCTCGCCCTCGACCGTCGACGGCGCCAGATAGCCGCCGTCCGGGCCGGAGCCGGCCGACAGCGCCTTGGCTTCGAGCCGCTTCAACCCGCCGGCTTCGCCGGTGCGGACATAGGCCGCGAAGGCGGCCTTGTGCTCCGCGACGAGCGGATCGCGGGCGGGAGCGTCCTGACCGAGCGCCGGACGGCTGCGTTCCAGCGTGATCCGGTCGATGCGGCGCATGGTGTCGTCGAGCGCGGCATCGATCCGGGTGAGCTTCTCCTCGGTGAGGGGATCGGTGCCGCTGCGAGCCTCGATCTCGGTGAGGCGCTCGTCATTGGCCGAGCGGTAGCTTTCCAGCGTATAGCGCAGATCCTCGAAGGCGAGCGCGAGATCGGCGCCCGCGGCCTTGGTCTCCGGAACGGCATGAGAGTGGTTCATGGCTTCTCCTCTGGGTGGTTTCAGACGAATGCGGGCGCGCGGCAGGCCGCCTTGACGGCGCTGATCCGGGCCTGCGGCAGCATCGGGAAGGTCACGACCGACACTTCCCAGAGGTCGACGCGCTCGAGCCGGCGCAGGCCCGTGCGCGGCTCGGTCCGCGCCCTTTGGGGGCGGAAGCCGATCGACAGGCCGTCGATGGCGCCCTCCCGCATCAGCGCGTGGATTTCGCGGGCCCGCGCGACGGCGAGCGCCAGCCGGCCACGGACGAAGAGGCCGCGGCTGTCCTCGACCAGGCTGAGCCAGCGGCCGAGCGGCTCGGCCGGATCATGCTGCCAGAGCAGCTTGACGCCGGAGGGGCCGCGCCGGGCCAGGGTGTCGCGAAAGGCGCCGGGCTCGACCACATCCTTGCCGAGGTCGGGGACGCGAAAGAGGCTGGCATAGCCTTCGAACACCCCGTCGGGCGCGATGCGCGAAGGCTGCAGCGGCAGAAGCTTGGCCTCCAGCGGCGGGCGCGATGCGGCCCTCATCGGCCACCCTCCCCGTCCTTGCCGCCTTGCGGCGGCCCGCTCTCCAGCCTCGCCAGATTGCGGACGAACCGGCTGAACGTGTCCGGCTTCAGGTGGCCGGGCCGGGCCTTGGCCGGCTGAGACCGGCCGGCACCCGGCCGGTTCGACGGAGGCTTCGCCTCGCGACTGCCCTTCATGGTTGGTCCCCCTCATGGCGTGCGTTGAAACGGTTGAGCTCGCGGACGAAGTCGTCGAAGCGGCGATTGGCCTCGGTAAGCTCGCGCAGGACGAGCCAGGCGAGCACGGATGCGCTCGCCGCCCAGAGCAACAGGCCGAGATGGCCGACATCGGCGCGGCCGACGAAGGCCGCGACGATCTGATCGAGCATGTTCATGGCCGCTCCTTTCCGGAGGCGCGCCGGCCATAGCCGACCGCCTCGCGCTTCTCGTCGGGATCGAGGAAATCCGCCGCGCCGAGGCGCCGCCAGAGCGACTCGCGCTCCTCGGCCAGCGCCTCGACCGCATCGAGATCGGGCTCGAGTGTGAGGTCGTCGCCGAAGGCGGGGCCGAGCCATTGCGCCAGCGATTGCGCCGTGCGCTTCACCAGCGGGATCACGGCCTGGCGCCAGAGCGCGCGATTGGCCTCGGCGAAATTGGCATGGGTATTGTCGCCGGGCAGGCCGAGCAGCAGCGGCGGCACGCCGAAGGCGAGCGCGATCTCGCGCGCCGCGACGCCCTTGGCGGCAACGAAATCGAGCTCGGCCGGCGTCAGGGACAGGGGTTTCCAATCCAGTCCGCCTTCGAGCAGCAGCGGCCGGCCGGCATTGCGGGCGCCCTGGAAGGAATCCTCCAGCTCCTGCTTCAGCCGCTCGAACTGCGCCTCGGTCAGCGTCGCGCCTTCCGGCCCGTCATAGACCAGCGCGCCGGAGGGGCGCGCGGCATTGTCGAGCAGGGCCTTGTGCCAGCCGCTCGCAGCGTTGTGGATGTCGAGCGCGGCAGCCGCCGCCTCGATCGGCGACAGGCCGTAATGGTCGTCGACCGGATGGAACAGCGTCAGATGCAGGATCGGCGGCACCTCGCCCTCATCCTGCCGGAAACGCACCGTGTCGCCCCCGACGGTATAGTCATAGGCTTCCGGCCAGCCCTCGCGCCCCGGCACGACGCGCATCCGGTCGGGCCGCAGCGCATAGAGTTCGCGCGGCTCGCGGCCGGTGCTCACCGCCTCGACATAGGCGTTGCCGGCCACGAGCAGATGGCCGAACAGCATCTCGCGGAAGGCGATGCCGCCCTGGCGCGGATTGGGCCGCTCGATCAGCGCCAGCGCAGGATGCTCCGGCACCTCGCGGGCGGCGGTTTTCGCAACCAACGGCAGCTGGGCCGCCGCCTCGGCGATCAGGCGCACGCAGCGATGCACGACCGGGTTGCGTTCATAGCCCTCTCGCGACAGGGCGACATAGTCGCGCGGCGTCCAGACGGCCCTGCCGGTTTCATGCAGGGCGATAAGCGGCCCGACGCGCGAGCGCTTCTGGTCCGGCGCGGCTGGGCCGCGCAGGTTGCGAAGGAAATCGAACATGGAGGTCTCGCTTTTCTGACCAACCGTCATGCTCGGGCTTGACCCGAGCATCTCGGAAACCAGTGTCTTCTCGTCCAGGAATTCTCGGGTCGAAGCTTCGCCTCGCCCGAGAATGACGCGCTCGGAGCCGCTACATCCCCCGCACCCGCGGCCTGCCCCGGGCTGCGAGCATCAGATGAGTCAGCGCCCAGACGAGAGCATCGAGCCGGTCGGGCGAGCGGCCGCCTTCGAGGCCCCCGGGGCCGAACGAACACATCTCGTCTTCCAGCGCTGGGAAGGTGCCGGCATGGCGCACGCGGTTCTGGGCGTAGAGCGCGGCCACCGGCTCGGCGCGAAGATACTTGCCGCGCGTCGCTCGGACGGACACGACCGGGACGCCGCCATCGACCTCGCGGATGATGCTTTCCACCATCTCCCCGCCCTGGTTGACCTCGACGACCAACGCATCTGCCTCATGGCGGCGATAGAGCGCGACGGCCATCTGCGCCCATTCCTGCGGCCGCGCGCCGGCGAGCGTCGCGTCCTCCAGCACATGGCCGATGCCGTCGCGGTCGATACCAGCGGCAACGAGGCCGCAGCGGTCGGCCCGCTGCGATGACGAGGCCGGCGGATCGACGGCGACGACAATGCGTGCAAGCGGCGGAGCCTGCCGCTCGCGGGACGCTTCGATCATCGCCCGCGTCCAGAGCGCGTCCGGGCTCTCCTCGACGATCTCGCCGTCGAGTTCCTGCCGGCCGAGCCGCGTCCCGCCATAGGTTTCGGTGACGGTGCGAACGAACTCCGCGGCGAGGTTGAAGCGGTTGTCCCGCGTCTTCGCCCGGCTGACCGCGACATGCGGCTCGACCAGCAGGCGCTTCACCAGCGGCACCGGACGCGGCGTCGTCGTGACGATCTGGCGGGGATGATCGCCCAAGCGCAGGCCGAATTGCAGCATGTCCCAGCACTCCTGAAGATTGGGCCATTTCGCCAGCTCGTCGGACCAGGCGGCGCCGAATTGCGGGCCGCGCAATCCTTCCGGGTCTTCGGCGGAGAAGACCTGCGCGATCGCGCCGTTCGGCCATTGCAGGCGGCGTAACGAAGGCTGCCATGTCGGGCGCTCCCAACGCGTATGGATCGCGAGCAGCCCGGAGACGCCTTCGATCATCACGTCGCGCACCTGTCCCTGCGTCTCGCCGATGAGGGCGATCCGCCCGGTCCCAGCGTCAGCGAAGGGCGGATGGCCCAGCGCCATGCCCTTCACCCATTCGGCGCCGGTGCGGGTCTTGCCGGCGCCGCGCCCGCCGAGGACGAGCCAGATCGGTTTTGCAGGCTCGGAGGGCAGCTGGTCGGGCCTCGCCCAGACCGTCCACTCGGCGAAGACGGTCTCGACAATCTCAGGCGGCGCCGTCTCCGCCAGCTTCCTGAGCACCCTCACCCGCTTCTTCGGCGGCAAGCGCCTCAAGGCGTCGAGCAAGCTCCTGACGGAGTTGTGCAACATGTCGCAGACCGTCAGCGGCGGAAAGTTCATCGGTCTGCTTGTCCCTCTTCCCGGCTTGCGGCTCCTCGATCGCGACCAGTTCGCGCACCGTCCGGGCCAGCGTCGCCAGCGCCTTCGCGTCGGCCTCGCTCGCCGTCGAGCCCTTCGGCAGGTCGGCCAGATGGTCCTCATGCGCGTCGAGCTGGCGCTTGGCGGCGCGCCAGAGCTGCCCCACCACCGCCTTGCGCGAGACGGCGGGCCGCTTCGGCTTCTGCGCCGCGGGCACAATCTCCGGTGGTTCGCTGTGATCCTCGGCCATGCACCTTCTCCGATGCGGGCACGAAAAAGCCGCCGGCTGGGGAGCGCGGCGGCTTCGTTCGGGCAGATTTCGTGAGCGTTCCCGATCTCTAGCGGATCAGCGTCACGATGTCAAGACAATATTCCTACAACCTGAAGGCGCAATCCCGAGGATAAGTCAGGCCTGTTCCTTTTCGATCCATTTGTAGGTCGCGGCCGGGACGTAATTCTCCATCCGGTCGAGCAGCGTGGCGGGTTCGGTATCGGTCATCGCCATGGCGCGGTGGCTCTGCTTGAGGAAACCTGCCTCGACGGTCCGGTCGAGGAAGGTCGCCAGCGGGTCGTAGAAGCCCGCCACATTGAGCAACCCGAGCGGCTTGGCATGGATGCCGAGCTGGCCCCAGGTCCAGATCTCGAAGAGCTCCTCGAAGGTACCGATGCCGCCCGGCATGGCGATGAAGCCATTCGACAGCTCCGCCATCCGCGCCTTGCGCGTGTGCATGGTGTCGACGATTTCGAGCCGGGTCAGCCCGATATGGCCGACCTCCTTGTCGCGCAGGGCCTTGGGAATCACGCCATGGACCTCACCGCCGGCCTCCAGCGCCGCATTGGCGACGATGCCCATCAGGCCGACGGCGCCACCGCCATAGACCAGCGTCAGGCCACGGCGCGCGATTTCGGCGCCCATGGCGCGGGCGCCGGACGCATAGACCGGGTCATTGCCCGGATTCGAACCACAGAAGACGCAAACAGATCTCATGAACCGAGAGCCTGCAAGATTCGGGCCCAGGAGCGTTGGCCCTTGTGGAAGGAGGACAGGTCGTATTTCTCGTTGGGCGAGTGGACCCGGTCGTCGTCGAGGCCGAAGCCGACGAACAGCGTATCGAGGCCGAGCGTGCGCTTGAAGTCGCCGCCGACGGGGATCGAACCGCCGCTGCCGATCGAAACGACGCGCCCGCCCCACTCGTCGGCGAGAGCCTTGCGCGCCTTCTGGAGCACGGGCGAGTCCATCGGGACGGCGAGCGCGGGCGAGCCCGAATGGCCGATGAATTCGGCGGAGACATCCTCCGGGAGCCGATCGCGAACGAATTGGCGGAACGCGGCGGCGATCTTTGCCGGATCCTGGTCGCCGACGAGGCGGAAGGAGACCTTGGCCGAAGCCTGGCCCGGGATGACGGTCTTGCTGCCCTCCCCCGTATAGCCGCCCCAGATGCCGTTGACGTCGCAGGTCGGGCGCGACTGGATCTGTTCGATCAGCATGCGCCCCTTCTCGCCGATGGAATGCTTCAGACCGACCTGACCGAGGAATTCCTTCTCCGTCAGGTTGAGATCGGCCCACTCGGCTTTCTGGGCGTTGGTCGGCTCGTGCACGCCCTCATAGAAGCCAGGAACGGTGATGCGACCGTTCTCGTCATGCAGCTCGCCGAGGATCTTCGTCAGCACATGGATCGGGTTGCAGGCCGCGCCGCCGAACAGGCCCGAATGCAGGTCGCGATCGGCCGCCGTCAGCGTCACCTCCTGATAGACCATGCCACGCAGCGTCGAGGTGATCAGCGGCGTCTCGCGATCCCACATGCCGGTATCGCAGACCAGGGCGTAATCGGCCTTCAGCTCGGCGGCATTCGCCTTGATGTAGCCCGGCAGGTTGACCGAGCCGGATTCCTCCTCGCCCTCGACGAGGATCGTCAGGCCGATCGGCAGGTCGCCGGTCTCGGCCAGCGTCGCGCGCACGGCTTCGACGAAGGTCATCACCTGCCCCTTGTCGTCGCAGGCGCCACGGGCCGAGATCACCTTTCGGCCCGGCTCCAGTTCGCGGACGACGGGCTTGAAGGGATCCGTATCCCACAGGTTGACCGGATCGACCGGCTGCACATCGTAATGGCCGTAGAACAGCGCATGCGGCGCGCCGGGCTTCGGCCGATGCGCCAGCACGACGGGATGGCCGCCGGTTTCGCTCAGCTCCGCCTTGAAGCCGAGCGCCTCGAGATCGGCCCTCAGCCATTCCGCTGCGGCACGCGTCTGCGCATTGAATGCCGGATCGGTGCCGATCGAGGGGATTTCGAGCCAGGAAGACAGGCGCGCGACGGAAGCGTCGAGATCGGCGTCGAGACGAGCGAGAACGGCGGGAAGCTTGGTCATGACAGCCATCGGAAGCGATTCAGGTGACATCATCATGGCAAGCGCCCGGGCGGGCGTCAGCCCATATTCGCGCATAGCGCCCCGGTTCGTCTGTCCTAAAACGAGCCGTCATTCTCGGGCGGAGCGAAGCTCAGACCCGAGAATCTCGCGCCGGGAGGAGCGCTGAAGCCTTTTCCGGCGTGAGATGCTCGGGTCAAGCCCGAGCATGACGCGGAACTTATTGATAACGCTTCGCAACTGCATTGACAGGCGAGATTTCGACAGATACTCCTTATTGCAAGCGAGTCGCAGCAAAGCCGCATTATGTCGCAAAGCGCCCCCGAATCCTCGTCGATCTGGCTTCGATCGCGGGGCGAGCCGTCTCTGACGGATGTGTTCCGAACCGTCGCGGTTACGCCGACCTCCTCGACATGGCGCAAGTTCCTCGCCTTCTTCGGGCCGGGTTATCTGGTGGCCGTCGGCTACATGGACCCCGGCAACTGGGCGACCTCGCTCGCCGGCGGCGCCCAGTATGGCTACACGCTGCTCGTCGTGGCGCTGGTCTCGAACATGATGGCGATCATCCTGCAGTCGCTGTGCGCGCGGCTCGCCATCGCCACCGGCCGGGACCTCGCCCAGGCCTGCCGCGACGCCTACCCGCCCTATATGGCCTGGCCGCTCTGGCTGCTGGCGGAGCTGGCGATCTGCGCGACAGATCTCGCCGAGGTGATCGGCACCGCGATCGGCCTCAACCTGCTGTTCGGCGTCCCGCTCGAAATCGGCGTGCTGATCACGGCCTTCGACGTCTTCCTGATCCTGTGGCTGCAGACCCGCGGCTTCCGCTGGATCGAGGCCTTCATCATCACACTGCTCGGCGTCATCGCGCTGTGTTTCAGCATCCAGATCGCCCTTGCGGACCCGAATTGGGGCGAGGTCATCCGCGGCTTCGCGCCGACGACGGAGATCGTGACCAATCCGAACATGCTCTACATCGCGCTCGGCATCATCGGCGCGACGGTGATGCCTCATAACCTCTACCTGCACTCCGGCATCGTGCAGACCCGCGCCTATGGCGAAACGCTGCCGGAGAAGCGGGAGGCCCTGAAATTCGCGACGATCGACTCCACCGTCGCGCTCTGCTTCGCGCTGCTGATCAACGCCTCGATCCTGATCCTCGCCGCCGCGACCTTCCACAAAGCCGGCCATACCGACGTCGCCGAACTCGGCAGGGCGCAGGAACTGCTACAGCCCCTGCTCGGCGCCTCGATCGCACCCTCGCTCTTCGCCATCGCCCTGCTCTGCTGCGGCTTGAATTCGACCGTCACCGCGACGATGGCCGGACAGATCGTGATGGAGGGCTTCCTGCACATCCGCCTGCCGGCCTGGATGCGCCGGCTAGTGACCCGCCTCGTCGCCATCGTGCCGGCGATCGCGGTCACCCTGATCTATGGCGAGAGCCAGACGGCGAAGCTGCTCATCCTGAGCCAGGTCATCCTCAGCCTGCAATTGCCCTTCGCGGTGGTGCCGCTGGTGATGTTCACCGCCTCGAAGGACAAGATGGGCGCGCTCGTCGCCCCGCGCTGGCTCAGCCTGACCGCGGGCTTCATCGCCGCCGTCATCATCGTGCTGAACCTGAAGCTGCTCTACGATTTCGCCACGGGCGCGTGATTGCGGAACAGGTCCAGCATCCGCCGTGCGGTGATGAAACGCGCGGGGAACCCCTCTCCTGTAAGGAGAGGGGCAGGGGTGAGGTGTAGGCCCCTGGAGCAGCAAAGCTGCCGGTCCCACGGCGGTGAACGGCCAGGTCACGGCCACCACGTCAAACAGCCTACCCCTCACCCTGCCCTCTCCCTCCGGGAGAGGGTTCCCCGCGCTAACACCGCCTCATTGTTTATCGCTTTCCCGACATCGAACCGAGAATGCCGCGCAGGATGGCGTTGCCGACCTGGCGGCCGATCGAGGTTGCGGCCGAACGCGCGGCCGAGGTGATGACCTTCTCGGCCATGCTCTGCGGCAGCGGGCCGCCACGCGAGCCCGGACCGGTCTTCGGACGCGGCTTGGGAGTGCCGCCCCCGAGCCAATCGCTGATCGTGTCGAGAATGCCGCCTTCCCCGCCGGTCGACGCCTCGACCGGCGTGCCATCGGCATTGAGGTTCTTGCGCTTCATCAGCTCTTCATAGGCCGACTCGCGATCGACCATCGTGTCGTACTTGCCCTTTTCGGGCGAGTTGGCGATCGCCTGCTGGCGCTGCTGCGGCGAACAGGGACCGACCTGCGCCATCGGCGGGGCAATCAGGGCGCGCTCGACCATTTCCGGCGAGCCCTTGCCTTCCAGCATCGAGATCAGCGCCTCGCCGACCGCGAGCTGGCTGATCGCCTCCTCCGTCTTGATCTTCGGATTCTGGCGGAAGGTTTCGGCTGCGGCGCGCACCGCCTTCTGGTCGCGCGGGGTGAAGGCGCGCAGCGCGTGCTGGACGCGATTGCCGAGCTGAGCCAGCACGGTATCGGGGATATCGAGCGGGTTCTGGGTGACGAAATAGACGCCGACGCCCTTCGAGCGGATCAGGCGCACGACCTGCTCGACAGCCGTCAGCAGGGCCTTGGGCGCGCCATTGAACAGCAGATGGGCCTCGTCGAAGAAGAAGACGAGCTTCGGCTTGTCGAGGTCGCCGACCTCCGGCAGTTGCTCGAACAGCTCCGAGAGCAGCCAGAGCAGGAAGGTCGCGTAAAGCCGCGGGTTGTTCATCAGCTTGTCGGCGGCGAGGATGTTGACGATGCCGCGGCCGTCGCGATCCGTCTTCATCAGGTCGTTGATGTCGAGCGCCGGCTCGCCGAAGAAGAGATCGCCCTTCTGGTTTTCGAGCACGAGCAGCGCGCGCTGGATGGTGCCGACCGTCGCAGAACTGACATTGCCGTATTTGGTGGTCAGCTCCTGCGCATTCTCGGCGATGAAGGCGAGGATCGCGCGCAGGTCCTTGAGGTCGAGCAGCAGCAGCTTCTGCTCGTCGGCGATGCGGAAGGCGATGTTGAGCACGCCTTCCTGCACATCGTTGAGGTCGAGCAGGCGCGCCAGCAGCAGCGGCCCCATCTCCGAGATGGTCGCGCGGACGGGATGGCCCTGCTCGCCGAACACGTCCCAGAAGACGGTGGTGAACTGGTCCGGCTGGTATTTGAGGCCGAGTTCCTTCGCCCGGCTGACGAAGGCCGGCTTGGAATCGCCCGGCGCGACGATGCCGGAGAGGTCGCCCTTGATGTCGGCGGCAAAGACCGGGACGCCGTTGCGGGCGAAGCCCTCGGCCATGACCTGCAGCGTCACCGTCTTGCCGGTGCCGGTCGCGCCGGTCACGAGGCCATGGCGATTGGCGAGCTTGAGCAGCAGGTTTTCCGGCTTGCCGCTCTTGCCGATCAGAATCGCGCCGTTATCCGCCATCGCATCCGTCCATCAGATTCCCGAAAATCTCGGGGAAGGGTGTAACCAAACGATGCAGAAGGCGGAAGCCCAATGGCCGTTTGAATTCAGATCGTAAACATGTAAACTATTTTTCGAAGGCTTCGCGACGAAGCCGTTTGGCGAGGGGTTTAAGTCCATGGAAGAATTGCTTTCGCGCGTGGCAGCGGCTGCCGGCATCAACGAAGAGCTGGCCCGCAAGGGCGTCGGCATCATCCTCGCCTTCCTGCAGAAGGAGGGGCCGTCCGCCGAGATCGGCCAGCTGATGGCGGCGCTGCCGGGCGCGCAGGAACTCGCCGATGCCGAAGGTGGCGCCAAGGGCGGCATGCTCGGCGCGATCGGCGGGCTGATGGGCGGCGGTGGCGGCGTGATGGCGCTCGGCGGCCAGCTGATGAGCGCCGGCCTCTCGATGGGCCAGATCCAGAGCGTCTCGAAGGAAATGTTCGCCGTCGGCCGCGAGAAGGCCGGCGAGGATGCGATGGGCGCGATCGTGGGCGCCATTCCGGGCCTCGGCCAGTTCGTCTGATCTCATCGGCAGTCTTTGCGCCGCTGCAGCACCGTCTCCGGACGGCGCTGCAGCGGCGTTTTCGTGTTTTTGCACCCGTCCTGCGACGAAGTAGGGATGGCGGTGCGCGCGCGCCCATGGCAATCAGCGCTCCACCGCTGCACACTATGCAGAAGAGGAGCACCAGCGCGCATGACCTTGTCGGCCCGATCCGATCTTCCGTATCTCGACGCCTTCCCGGCTCCGTCGCGTGAGGCGTGGCGCGGTGCGGTTGAGAAGGTGCTGAGGGGTGCGGATTTTGAGAAGCGGCTTGTGGGCCGCAGCGCCGACGGCATCCGCATCGAGCCGCTCTATCCGGCCGCCGCGCCTGCCGCGCGGGCCTTGCGTGCCGAAGCCGGGCGCTGGCATGTCGCGGCCCGGCTCGACCATCCGCAGCCGCGGGAAGCGCAGGCACTGGCGCTGGCCGATCTGGAAGGCGGCGCCGACACGCTGACGATCAGCTTCGCGGGCGCGCCGGCGGCCCGCGGCCATGGCCTCGTCGCCGCGGATGTCGCGGCGCTCGATGCGGCGCTCGACGGCGTGATGCTCGATCTCATCCGGCTGCGGCTCGATCCGGCGCCGCAAGGCCGCATCGACGCCCTGCTGCTGGCAGCGCTGATCGAGAAGCGCGGCCATGCGCCGGCCGAGCTGTCGGTGGCGTTCGGCCTCGATCCGATCGGCGTCTTCGCCGGGGGCGGCTCGCTGGCCGTGCCCTGGCCCGAGATCGGACGCAAGCTCGCCCAGACCATCCGCGCCCTGAAGGAGCGGGGCTTTTCCGGCCCGTTCGTCACCATCGACAGCCGTCCTTATCACGAGGCCGGCGCCAGCGAGGCGCAGGAACTCGGCGCGGCGCTGGCCACGGCCGTCGCCTATCTGCGCGCGCTCGAAGCGCAGGGCATGACTCTGGCCGAGGCGCGCGACGCGCTGGCCTTCACGCTGGTCGCGGATACCGACGAGTTCCTGACGGTGGCGAAGTTCCGGGCCGCAAGGCTGCTGTGGAACCGCATCCAGCAGGCCTGCGGGCTGACGCCGGCACCGGCCCGGATCCATGCGGAGACGGCGTGGCGCTCGCTGACCCGGCGCGACCCGCATGTCAATCTGCTGCGCGGCACCATCGCGGCCTTCTCGGCCGGCATCGGCGGCACCGATTCGCTCACGGTCCAGCCCTTCACCGCCGCGCTCGGCCTGCCCGATGCCTTCGCGCGCCGGGTCGCCCGCAACACCCAGCTCATCCTGCTCGAAGAGAGCAATCTCTGGCGCGTCGCCGACCCGGCCGCAGGCGCCGGCGGCTTCGAGGCCCTGACGCAGGCGCTCTGCGAACAGGGCTGGCAGGCCTTCCAGGAGATCGAACGGCAGCGCAGCGGCGATCTCGGCGGCATTCTCGCCGCGCTCGCCGGCGGCCACATCCAGAAGACGCTGGCCGAACAACGGACCAGCCGCGCCAGGGCGGTGGCAAGCCGCCGCGAACCGATCACCGGCACCAGCGAGTTCCCCAATCTCCGCGAGGATGCCGTCGCCGTGCTGGAGATCGCGCCGGTCGCGCGCGCCGAGCGACGCCCCGCCGGCAGCCTTGCCGAGCAGAACCAGAGCGAGCTCATCCGCTCCTTCGTCGGTGGCGCCGGCCGGGCCGATGCCGCGATCGCGCCGGGCGCGGCTCTTCGCGCCGACGCCCTGCCCTCTTTCAGGCTGTCGGAGCCGTTCGAGGCGCTGCGCGACAAGGCCGACGCCCAGCCGCAGCGCCCGGTCGTCTTCCTGGCGACGCTCGGTTCCATCGCCGATTTCACCGCCCGCGCCGGCTTCGCCCGCAACCTGTTCGAGGCCGGCGGCCTCGCTGCGCCCAGCGGCGACGGCTTCGCCAGGGACGGCGTGACCGATCTCGGTGCCCTCACCGACGCCTTCCGCGCCTCGGGCGCGAAGCTCGCCTGCCTGTGCGGTTCGGATGCGGCCTATGCCGCCGAGGGCGCAGCCGCAGCAGAAGCGCTCGCCAAGGCCGGCGCGACGGTCTGGCTCGCCGGGCGCCCGGCCGAGACCGAGGCACTGAACAAGGCCGGCGTCGCCTCGTTCATCTTCATGGGCTGCGACGTGATCGAGACCCTCGAGCGCGCCCAGGCCATCGCCTGCGCCTGACCGGAGATACGCGTTTGACTGCCATCGCCCTCACTATCGCCGGCTCGGATTCGAGCGGCGGCGCCGGCATCCAGGCGGATCTGAAGACCTTCGCGGCGCATCAGGTCTATGGCGCCAGCGTGATCGTGGCCCTGACCGCCCAGAACACCAAGGGCGTCAGCGCCATCCATGCCGTGCCGCGCGATTTCGTCGCCCGGCAGATCGATGCGGTCTTCGAGGATCTCGGCGTCGGCGCGGTCAAGATCGGCATGCTGGCCACGGCCGAGTTGATCGAGACCGTCGCCGCCGGGCTCAAGCGCCACGGCGCGAAGAACATCGTGCTCGATCCCGTCATGATCGCCGCCTCCGGCGCGCGGCTTCTGGAGACCTCTGCCGTCGAGGCGATCCGCACGCATCTCTTCCCGCTCGCGACATTGATCACCCCGAACCTGCCCGAGGCCGCCGCCCTGCTCGGATCGAGCATGGCCGAGACCGAGCAGGCCATCGACGAGCAGGCCGCAAAGCTCGCGGCGCTCGGCGCCGCCAATGTCCTGATCAAGGGCGGCCATGGCAGCGGCGACACCAGCAGCGACCTTCTCCTGCTCGCCGGCGGCGCGCGCCAGCATTTCAACGCAGCGCGCCTTGCGACCCGCAACACGCATGGCACCGGCTGCACCCTGTCCTCCGCCATCGCCGCGAACCTCGCCAGGGGGCTGACGCTGCCGGAGGCGGTCGGCCGGGCCAAGAGCTACATCTCCGCCGCCATCGCCGCCGCCGATCAGGTCGCGGTTGGCCATGGCCACGGGCCGGTGCATCATTTCCACCACTGGTGGGACAAGACCGACGGGAACCAGCCATGACCGCGATCCCGGATTTCACGACGCTCGCCTTTGCCGGTTCGACCCGGCCGACGCAGGCCGAACTGCCCACAGGCGAAGCCTGGCAGACGCCCGAGGATATCCCGGTCAAGCCGCTCTACACGGCCGCAGACCGTGACGGCCTGCCCTTCGTCGAGACCCTGCCCGGCATCGCGCCCTATCTGCGCGGCCCCTACCCGACGATGTATGTCAACCAGCCCTGGACGATCCGGCAATATGCCGGCTTCTCCACGGCCGAGGATTCCAACGCCTTCTACCGGCGCAACCTCGCCGCCGGGCAGAAGGGGCTCTCGGTCGCCTTCGACCTCGCCACCCATCGCGGCTATGACAGCGACCATCCGCGCGTCGGCGGCGATGTCGGCATGGCCGGCGTCGCGATCGACTCGATCTACGACATGCGCACCCTGTTCTCCGGCATCCCGCTCGACCAGATGAGCGTGTCGATGACGATGAACGGCGCCGTCCTGCCGGTGCTGGCGCTCTATATCGTGGCGGCCGAGGAACAGGGCGTGCCGCAGGCCAGGCTCTCGGGGACCATCCAGAACGACATCCTCAAGGAGTTCATGGTCCGCAACACCTATATCTACCCGCCCTCGCCCTCGATGCGGATCATCGGCGACATCTTCGCCTTCACCTCGGCGAACATGCCGAAGTTCAACTCGATCTCGATCTCCGGCTACCACATGCAGGAGGCAGGCGCGACGCAGGACCTCGAGCTCGGCTACACGCTGGCCGACGGCGTCGAGTATATCCGTGCCGGCCAGCGCGCGGGCCTCGGCGTCGACGTCTTCGCGCCGCGCCTGTCCTTCTTCTGGGCGATCGGCATGAACTTCTTCATGGAAGTCGCCAAGATGCGCGCCGCCCGCCTGATCTGGGCCAAGCTCGTCAAGGATTTCGGCGCTGAGAACGAGAAGTCCCTGCCCTTGCGCACCCACAGCCAGACCTCCGGCTGGTCGCTGACGGCGCAGGACGTGTTCAACAACGTGCCGCGCACCATGATCGAGGCGATGGCGGCCACCCAAGGCCACACCCAGTCGCTGCACACCAACGCGCTCGACGAGGCGCTGGCCCTGCCGACCGACTTCTCCGCCCGCATCGCCCGCAACACCCAGATCCTGCTGCAGCAGGAGAGCGGCACCACCCGGATCATCGACCCCTGGGGCGGCTCCTATTACGTCGAGCGGCTGACCGCCGCGCTCGCCGAGAAGGCCTGGGGCCATATCCGGGAGGTCGAGGCGCTCGGCGGCATGGCCAAGGCGATCGAGGCCGGCATCCCCAAGCTCCGGATCGAGGAAGCCGCGGCCAAGACGCAGGCGCGCATCGATGCCGGCCAGCAGGCGATCATCGGCGTCAACCGCTTCAAGCCGGAGAACGAGGCCTCGATCGAGGTGCTCAAGGTCGACAACGCCGCCGTGCGCGCCCAGCAGCTCGACAAGCTCAGGCGCCTCAAGGCCGAGCGCAGCGAGACCGAGGTCGAGGCGGCGCTGACCGCGCTCACCAACGGCGCCGCCGGCAACGGCAACCTGCTCGACCTCGCGGTCAAGGCCGCCCGCGCCAAGGCCACCGTCGGCGAGATCTCGCTGGCGATGGAGAAGGTCTTCGGGCGCCACAGGGCCGAGATCAAGGCGATCTCGGGCGTCTACAAACGGGAGGTCGGCGACATGAACCCAGCCGTGACGCGCGTCCAGCTGCTATGCCAGGCCTTCGAGGAGGCGGATGGCCGCCGCCCGCGCATCCTCGTCGCCAAGATGGGCCAGGACGGGCATGATCGCGGCCAGAAGGTCATCGCCTCCGCCTTCGCCGATCTCGGCTTCGACGTCGATATCGGCCCGCTCTTCGCCACCCCCGACGAAGCCGCGCGGCAAGCGGTCGAGAACGACGTCCACATCGTCGGCGTCTCCTCGCTCGCGGCCGGCCATCTCACCCTCGTGCCCGAACTCAAGGCCGCCCTCGCCAAGGCCGGCCGCCCCGACATCATGATCGTCGTCGGCGGCGTCATCCCGCCACAGGATTTCGACGCGCTGAGCGAGGCCGGAGCCTCCGCCATCTTCCCGCCAGGAACCGTCATCGCAAACGCAGCCGAAAAACTCCTGCACGAGCTCAACCAACGCCTCGGGTACAAACAGAACACGGCCGCTGCAGAATAGAAAAAGAAAGGCGGGCGCTGCCCTCAAGGCCGCGCCCGCCCCATGGTCACAACTGGCGTGGCGACACTTACCGCCAGCCGTAACCATAGCTCGAACGCGGCGGAGGCGGCCGCATTCCGTAACCGTCGTAATAGCGATGCCAGCGGCGCTGGCCCCAGTAGCCGTGCACGACCGGCGGGGCCGGGCGCCAGCCGGCTCCGTAGGCCGGGCGCTCATAGGCACGCTCGTAGCGGTCTCCGAAGGCTTGCGCCTGGCCGGTGCCGGCAAATGTGGAAGCCGCCAGTGCGATGGTCCCGAGGGCGAAGGCGGCGAAGCCGATCCGGGCGCGATTGCGGAACATGGTCCCTGTCCTGTCTCGCGGCGGGGAGAATTCCCCTGCCGTGAAAAGGACATTCGCAGAAGCCGCCTGAACGGGTTTTGAGGGCGCCGTTCAGCCGCCGTTTAACTGCCGGACAACTGCTCGCGTTTCAGCAGCAGCGAGGCGGCGATCACGACGACGGCGACAGCCCCGATCATGATCGTGCAGGCGGCGTTGATCTCAGGCGAGACGCCAAGCTTGACCGCCGAATAGAGGCGCATCGGCAGCGTGGTCGCGCCCGGCCCGGTCGTGAAGCTCGCGATGACGAGGTCATCAAGCGAAAGCGTGAAGGCGAGCATCCAGGCAGCCGCCACCGCCGGCCAGATCAAGGGCAAGGTCACGGTCCAGAAAGTGACGAAGGGCGTCGCGCCGAGATCCTGCGCCGCCTCCTCGAGCGAGCGGTCGAAGCCCGCCAGCCGCGACTGCACAACGATGCAAGCGAAGCCGAGACTGAAGGTGGCGTGGGCGATCGTTACGGTCCAGAAGCCGCGCTCGACATCGGCCGCCACGAAAAGCAGCAGCAGCGACAGCCCCGTCACCACCTCGGGCATGACCAGCGGCGCCAGCACCATGCCGGAGAACAGGGTGCGTCCCATGAAACGACCGTGACGGGCCAGCGCGAGCGCGGCCAGCGTGCCGAGGATCGTCGCCAGCGTCGCCGAGACGAAGCCGAGCCGGATCGACAGCCAGGCGGCATCGAGCAGCGGCTCGTTCCGCATCAGCGCGCCGTACCAATGCGTCGAGAAGCCGCCCCAGACCGTCACCAGCCGCGAGGCGTTGAAGGAATAGGCGATCAGCGTCAGGATCGGCAAATAGAGGAAGGCGAAGCCGACGATCAGCGCGAGGATCAATCCGGGGCCGAGCCGGCTCATGCCGCCAGCTCCCGCCGCAGCCGCGCGCGCTGGAGCAGGACGAGCGGCAGCACCAGAACGACGAGCAGCACGACCGCCACCGCCGAAGCCAATGGCCAATCGCGGTTCGAGAAGAACTCGTTCCAGAGCACCTTGCCGATCATCACCGTGTCCGGGCCGCCGAGCAGGTCGGGGATCACGAACTCACCGACCGCCGGGATGAACACCAGCGCCGAGCCGGCGAGGATACCGGGCAGCGAGAGCGGCAATGTCACCGTGAGGAAGGCTGTGATTGGCGTCGCGCCGAGATCGGCGGCCGCTTCGAGCAGGCCGCGATCGAGCTTCTCCAGCGTGGCGAAGAGCGGCAGCACCATGAAGGGCAGATAGGAATAAACCATGCCGAGCAGCACGGCCGTCTCGGTATTGAGCAGGCGCAGCGGCTCGCCCCCGAAGCCGAGCAGGCTGAGCGTCGCATCAAGCAACCCTTCCGGCCTCAGGATGCCGATCCAGGCGTAGACGCGGATCAGGAAGGAGGTCCAGAACGGCAGGATGACGAAGACGAGCAGGGTTCCGCGCCAGCGCGACGGTGCCGAGGCCATCGCATAGGCGAGCGGATAACCGATCGCGAGCGCGAAGACGGTGGTCAGCGCCGCGATGCGCAGGGAATAGAGATAGCTCTGCCAATAGAGCGGGTCGTCGCCGAGCAGGCTGAAATTCGCGAGGTCGAGCTGTGAGAGGAATGTGCCGAGCTGGGCAAGGCCTTCCCAATGCGGCGCATAGGGCGGCAGCGCCGTCGCCGCCTGCGAGAAGGCCATGCGCAGCACGATGGCGAAGGGCGCCAGGAAGAACAGCGCGAGCCAAAGATAGGGCACGGCCACGACAAGGCGGCGAAGTCGCTGCAGCGAGGCGACCGCGCTCATGGCGGCAGCACCACGCCGGCCTCGACATCCCAGGAGAGCCAGACCTTGTCGTCCCAGGCGAAGGGCCGCGCCAGCCGGCGTGTGCGGTTGGCGAGCGCGACCTTGATGAGCTGACCGCCCTCCCCTTGAGCATTTTTCTGGCCCAGCATCACCTGGATCATGGTGAAATCGCCGAGATAGCCGATATCCCAGATCTCGCCTGCGACCTTGTTGAGCGCCTGCGCCGGCTCGTCATGGCCAATCTCGATCTTCTCCGGCCGAATGCCGATGACGAGCGGCTCGCCCGGCTTCAAGGCCGGCGCCTCCTCGTCGAGCTCGACAGTACCAACAACCGGCATCTCGGCACGGACCAGCTCGCCCTCGACGGTCGCGATCCGGCCCTCGAAGACGTTGATGTCGCCGACGAATTCCGCGACATGGCGGTTGGCCGGCGCCTCGTAGATCACGTCTGGCGGGCCGATCTGAACGAGCTTGCCATGGTCCATCACCGCCATACGGTCGGCCATGGTCATCGCCTCGTCCTGGTCGTGGGTGACGACCATGAAGGTCAGGCCGAGTTCGCTTTGCAAATCCATCAGTTCGAACTGGGTCTGCTCGCGCAGCTTCTTGTCGAGCGCAGCCATCGGCTCGTCGAGCAGCAGCAATTTCGGCCGCTTGGCCAACGAACGGGCGAGCGCGACGCGCTGGCGCTGGCCGCCGGAGAGCTGGTGCGGCTTGCGCCCGCCGAAGCCGGAGAGCTTGACCAGCGCCAGCATTTCCTCGACGCGCCGGTCGATCTCGGCGCGCGGCAGTCCCTCGCGCTTCAGCCCATAGGCGATGTTGCTCGCCACGCTCAGATGCGGGAACAGCGCATAAGACTGGAACATCATGTTGATCGGCCGCAGATGCGGCGGGATGCCGGTGATGTCCTGCCCGTCGAGCAGGATCGTACCGGCATCGGGCGTCTCGAAGCCGGCGAGCATGCGCATCAGCGTGGTCTTGCCGCAGCCTGACGGACCGAGCAGCGCGAAGAACTCGCGCGGGTAGAGCGCAAGCGAGAGATCGCCCACCGCCGTGACGTCGCCGAAACGCTTGGTCACGCCCCGGAATTCCACCAGCGGCTTGGCCGCCGGGTCGTTCCAGGGCTGGAAGGCCCGGCGCACGCTGCCGGGCGAGGTCTTCTTCATAGCGGGCGCGACCTGTCCGAAGCCGGTCACTTGCCCGTCTTCACGCGGGTCCAGAGCCGGTTCACCAGCCGCTGGGCTTTCTGGTCATAGGGCGTGATCGTGTAGAGCCGCCCCATCACCGCGTCCGACGGGTAGATCCCGGGATTGTCGCGCACCGCCGCCGAAAGCAGCGGCTTGGAGGCGAGATTGCCGCTGGCGTACTGGATGAAGTCCGAGTTCTTCGCCGCCATCGCCGGCCGGTTGACGAAGTCGATGAACTTCAGCGCCGCCTCGACATTGCCCGCATCCTTCGGGATCACGAAGGAGTCGAACCACATCAGCGCGCCTTCCTTCGGGATCGAATAAGCGATCTGGACGCCGTTCTTGGCTTCCTCGGCTCGCTTCTTGGCCTGGAGGATGTCGCCGGAATAGCCGACTGCCAGACAGATGTCGCCATTCGCCAGCGCGTTGATGTATTCCGAGGAGTGGAACTTCTGAACATGCGGGCGGATCTTGCGCAGCAGCTCGCCGGCCTTGTTGAGATCGGCCTCATTCTTCGAGTCAGGATCGAGCCCGAGATAACGCAAAGCCGCCGGGAACATTTCCTCGACCGCGTCGAGCACATGGACGCCGCAATTCGAGAGCTTCTTCAGCGTTTCCGGCTCGAAGACGATCTTCCAGCTGTCGATCACCGCGTCGGGGCCGAGGCGCTCCTTGATCTTGGCGGTGTTGTAGCCGATCCCCGTGGTGCCCCACATGTAGTTCACGGCGTATTTGTTGCCGGGGTCGTATTTCGACAGCCGGGTCTGGATCTCCGGCCAGAGATTCTTGAGGTTCGGCGCCTTGTCCTTGTCGATCGGCTGATAGAGCCCCAACGGGATATGGCGCGGCAGGAAAGAGGCCGTGACGACGATCAGGTCGTAGCCCGTCTTGCCCGCGAGGAGCTTGGTCTCGACCGTCTCCATCTGGTCGAAGGTGTCGTAGACGACGGTAATGCCGGTTTCCTTCTTGAAGGCGTCGAGCACCTCCGGATCGACATAATCCGACCAGTTGAAGATGCGCAGCTGCTTGTCCTGCGCGGCGGCCGGCGCGGCCAGAAGTCCCAGTCCGACCATGCAGGCAGCAATCGCCTCGGTCAGTCGCTTCGTCGTCCTACCCAATCTGCCCCTCCATCAAGCTCAGGCGCGCGCACGCTACCAGCTTTCCCCCGGGCATCAACCGCCAACGGCTGCGACCGGACGACCCCGCACAGGCAAGGACGAACGGCGTGGCTGACGCAAGCGTGATCGGCCGTGTTCTTGCCGGCGATCGCCGCCCTGCACATACCGTACCGCATGCGCCTGTTCCGCCGCTTCCTGCTGTTCTTCGCGATCGCCTTCCTGCTGCCGCTCGCGAGTCATGCAGGCTGGTGGGTCTGGCAGACGCATGCGCCGGACTGGCAGCGCGCCGATTGGACGAGCGCAAAGCTCCTGCCGGCGGCTTCCATCGAGCCGGAGGCGACGGTGCATGTCTTCGCCGCGCGGGTCGGGCGCTGGCGCGGCATCTTCGCCCATCACTCCTGGATCGTGGTGAAGGAGCGCGGCGCCAGCGCCTATACGCGTTTCGACGTCGTCGGCTGGGGCGCGCCGGTCAGGGTTAACCATCGCGATGCGGATGGCCGCTGGTTCGGCAACATGCCGGAACCGGTCGCCGAGATTCGCGGCGCGGCGGCGGAGCGATTGATCCCGCGCATCCGCAGCGCCGTGGCGAGTTATGCCTATTCCAGCCCCGGCAGCTATCTCGCCTGGCCGGGACCGAACTCGAACAGCTTCGTCCAGCATGTGCTTGCGGACGTCCCCGAGCTCCGGCAAGCGCTGCCGCCGACGGCACTCGGCAAGGACTGGCGTGCCGACGGCATCTTCGCCGGCCTGACCGCCAGCCGCACCGGCATCCAGGCCTCGCTCTACGGCCTTGCCGGCGTGACCGTGGGCTGGGTCGAGGGCATCGAGATCAACCTGCTCGGCCTCGTCGCCGGGCTCGACCTGCGCAGCCCGGCGCTGAAGCTGCCGGGCTGGGGGCGGATCGGGGTGTAGCCCGGCATCAGCCGGCCTTGCAGAGCGCGATGGCGAGCGTTACATGTAACGCTCGCCGGAGTGATCCACATGGCAAGTTCAACAGCCAGACGCGTTCAGAAGCGCCGGGACGCCTTGCGGGCGGCTGGCTTGCGGCCGGTGCAGATCTGGATTCCCGATACGCGGCGGCCCGGCTTCGATGAGGAATGCCGCCGCCAGGCCCGGCTCGTTGCCACCAGCGACAGCACCGATCGGGAACTGGATGCGTTCCTCGACGCTGCTCTGGAAGACCTGGACCGCGCCCCTGAATGAAACGCGGCGACCTCGTCACCGTCGCACTCGCGGGAGATTTCGGCAAGCCCCGCCCTGCCCTGATCATTCAGGCCGACCCATTCGCGTTGACGGCGACGGTGACCCTGCTGCTCGTCTCCAGCGATCTCGTGGATGCGCCGCTCATCCGGCTGACAGTGGAGCCTGATGCGACGAACGGCCTGCGCCTTGTCTCCCAGATCATGGTCGACAAGGCGATGACCGTGCGCCGGGACCGGATCGGCCAGGTTTTCGGCCGCCTCGATCCCGATGCGATGATCACGGTCAACCGATCGCTGGTGCTGTTCCTCGGCCTCGGCTGACACCAATCGTCATTCTCGGGCGAAGCATAGCTTCGACCCGAGAATCTCATGACGAGAAAGCGCTGGTTTCCGAGATGCTCGGGTCAAGCCCGAGCATGACGGCACCATCCCTCACACCGCCTCGAAGGCCTGGGCCAGATCCGAGATCAGGTCCTCGATATTCTCGATGCCGACCGAGATGCGGATCAGCGCATCGGTCAGGCCGATTTCCTCGCGCAGCTCCCTGGCGACGCCGGAATGGGTCATCGCGGCCGGATGCGAGACCAGCGTCTCGGTGCCGCCGAGGCTGACGGCGAGCTTCATGATCTGGAGATGATCGAGCACTGCGAAGGCTTCCTTCTCGCCGCCCTTGACGTCGAAGGCGAAGGTCGAGCCCGCTGCAGTGCATTGCCGATCGAAGACGGCCTTGCGCGGGTCACCGTCCTTCAGATTGCCGAGATAGTGGACCCTCGCCACCTTCGGATGGCTTTCGAGATATTCCGCCACCAGCTTGGCGTTCTCATTGGCACGGCTCATCCGGATGTCGAGCGTCTCGAGCGAGCGCATCAGCATCCAGCAGGAATTCGGATCGAGTTGCGTGCCGAGTGAGCCACGCCAGGCCTTGACCTGCCGCACCAGCGCCTCGGAGCCGCTGATCGAGCCACCGACGAGGTCGGAATGGCCGCCGACATATTTGGTCAGCGAGAGCAGCGAGAGGTCGGCGCCCAGCTTGAGCGGCTTCTGATATTTCGGGCCGAGCATGGTGTTGTCGACGACGACGGGCGGGCGATGGCCCTGCGACTTCTCCAGCTCATCCGCGATCGCCTTGCAGGCGGCGAGGTCGACGAGGCCGTTGGTCGGGTTGGCCGGCGTCTCGACCAGGATCATCGCGACGCGCCCCTTGGCCGCCGCAGCCTTGGCGACATCGCGCATCTGAACGATGTCGAGCCCGTCGGTGAAGCCGAAGGGCGTGACACCGAAGGCGCCCATCTGGTTCTTCAGCAGCGTCTCGGTGCCGCCATAGAGCGGACGGGAATGCAGGATGGTGTCGCCGGGCCTGAGGAAGGCGAAGCACGTCGTCGCGATCGCGGCCATGCCGGAGGCGAAGACCGCGCATTTCTCGGCCTCGTCCCAGATCGCCAGGCGATCCTCGAGGATTTCCATGTTCGGGTGGTTGAAGCGCGAATAGACGAGGCCGGGCTTCTCACCGGGCTTCGGCTGGCGCCGGCCCGAGGTGAAATCGAAGAAGTCCTTGCCCTGCTGGGCGTTCTCGAAAACGAAGGTCGAGGTCAGGAAGACCGGCGGCTTGAGCGAGCCCTCGGACATGGCCGGCGAATAGCCGAAACCCATCATCAGCGTCTCGGGATGGAGCTTGCGGTTGGCGATCCGGTCCTTGTGGTAGCTGTCCTCGCTCATGGCCTTCTCCCGTTGCGCTCGCGGCGTCGTTGAACCCTGCCCTTCAGAATAATCTCATCATCGCGCCATTGCTTGGTCGATGACGCTCGCCTTACACTTCGATTTGCAGCTTACTGCTCTCAAATTCGCCCAAGGGAGCATATCATGCTCGACACGATCGATCGCCGGATTCTCGCCGTGCTGCGGGAGGACGGCCGGATCACCAATCAGGAGCTTTCGGAGCGCGTCGGCCTGTCGCCGACGCCCTGCCTGCGCCGGCTCAAGCGGCTGGAGGAGACCGGCGTCATCCAGGGCTATGCGGCGATCGTCGATCCCAAGGCCTACGGGCTGCCCTTCAGCGTCTTCGTCTCGGTGCGGCTGACCCAGCAGAACCAGGAGCAGATCAGCGAATTCGAGAAGGCCGTCGAAAGCTGGAGCGAAGTCGCCGAATGCTACCTGATGACCGGCTCGCAGGACTATCTGCTGCGCGTCGTCACCGACGGCATCGAAGGCTATGAGCGCTTCCTCAAGCAGAAGGCGACCCGGCTGAAATGCATCCAGTCGGTCGAATCCAATTTCGCGCTTGCGACGATCAAGAAGCGCTCCGGCCTGCCGCCAATCTGAAATCACGCTCCTGAGATTACTGGAATCCCAAGCCCTCATCCTGAGGAGGCCTGTAGGGCCGTCTCGAAGGATGTTCCAGATGTCGCCGGAGCCTCTTGGAACATCCTTCGAGACGCCGCTACGCGGCTCCTCAGGATGAGGGCTCGCGTTATTGTCGGCCTCGTCAGCCGCCGCGATCCATCGCCCGGCGCACGACCTGCGTGACCTCGCTGTTGGACAGGAACAGGTCGTGGCGCAGCATGCTCCAGCCCCGGCCGGAGGTGTCAGCGACGCGAACGCCCAGCGCTTCCAGCCGCGAGCGATCGGCCGCGCCGGCCCGCGCCACGCCACCGGCGATGCGGGCGGAGACGGCCAGCGCCCGGTCACCCGGGTCGATGATCACGGTCATGCGCTGGGCCAGAGGCCCGAGCTTCTTCACCGTCTGCTCGAAGGCATCGATGTCGACGTCCGGCGAGGCCAGCACGACGGAACCGATCCGCGCATAGACATCCTGGGAATCGCGCAGCTCGCGCAGGCCTTCCAGCGTCAGGAAGGTTCCCATCGAATGGGCGACGATATGGATGCGTCCGACGGTGGGATTGGCGACGAGCGCCTGCAGGCTCTGGACGAAGCCGTCGCGCGACCAGAGCGCGCTCTCGCGATCATAGGCGTAGTCGAAAAGCTTGCCGCCGGACGGCCAGGTGAACAGCGCCGTGCGTCCCTGGAATTCCAGCGAATGCGACAGCTGGCCGGCGCTGCGCGCCGCCGTCTCGAAGGTCTCGTTGAAGCCGTGGACATAGAGCAGCACGTCCCGGCCGTTGGCCGCCGTCGAGAAGACGCGCGGAGCGTCGTTGGTGACCTCGCGGGCCACGCCGAGCACGGCCCAGTCTCCGCTCACGGCCGAGGATACCCGCCCCGCGATGCCGCGGCCGGGCGGCGACAGGCTCACTTCCGCGAAGGTCAAGGGTCCGCGATCGGTGCCGAAGTAAGGCGCCGCGTTCCCGGTGGACCTGCGTGTCGTCATCACCAGCAGGCGGGGGTCCTTGCCAAGCGCCGAGGTGTCGGCCCGCTCCGGCTCGGAGAAGGGCGAGACGCTCGCCTCGCTCTGCGCGCAGGCGGCGAGGCCGAGCGGCAGGAATGCGGCGATCGCCAGCGAACGGCAAGAAAAGGCGCGCCTCGTGACAGGCATGGTGACAGGCATCCGAGATCATTCGTGAGGGGCCGAACTGGCCGGCCGGGTCTTAAGGGCAGGCTAACGCGGCCAGAATGCGGCGCTGTTGCGACTCATCTGCGCAGCGCCGCGACCGTTGCAGCGATGTGACATCATTGCCCGCCCGACAGGATCGTCACGGGCGCGGCGACGACCAGGCCGACCGTCGAGCCCACCGTGCCGGCGACGCCACCGGCGATATCGCCGAGGCGATCGCCGAGTTGCGGGCCGGCGAAGCCGATGCCCTTGTCCTGTTGCAATCGCGCGCCGATGAGCTGCACGACCCTCGGCGAGGAGGCGAACTTGCCGTGATTCAAGCTGTCGGCCGACGAAACCGCCGAGATGTCGATGATTTGCGCGCCCAGCTTGTCCAATTCGGCGATGATCTCCGTATCCTTCGCGGAGACCGCTCCAAGCCGGGTCTTGTCGCCCGCGAAGCGGCGCGAGAATGAAAGGGCGCGGTCGTCGGCCGAGACGAAGACGGTAACGGGGCGGCGGATCTGGACCATCTGCGTCTTGAAGACGTCGAGATCGACGTCGGGCGCGGCGAGCATGACGTCGCGCAGCTTGCCGCCGAAGGCTCCATCGCCACGGATCGCAGCCTGGCGCAAGGTTTCCAGCGTCAGCAGCGTACCCATGGAATGGGCGAGGATGTCCATGCGGGCCGAGCCGAGATCGCGCGCGATGCCACGCAGATTGGCCTCAAGGAAATCGCGCGAGTAATAGGCGCTCTCGCGATCGTAGGGATAGGCGAGGAGTTCGCCCCGCGACGGCCAGGAGAACAGCACCGGCACGCCCTTGAAGCCCGAATCATAGACGATCTGGGCGAAGCGGTAGACCGCATCGGCGAAGTTCGTGTTGTAGCCGTGGACGAAGACGAGCACGTCACGCTGGTTCGCCGGCCGGCGCAGCAGCTCCTTGCGGACATCGGCGATGACCGGCGCAAGATCGAGCCGCTGCAGATATGTCGCCGTGAAATGCTTGGCCGGATCGCCCGGCCCCGAGCTCGGGAGCTCCAGTTCGCCGGCCTTGTGGGCGCGCGGCACGGTGATGTCGAGCCGGGCGAAGGACAGCTTGGTCGAACGTTCTCCGGTGAAATAAACCGGCTGGGGCGAGGGTTGGCGCGTCGTGGCGACATAGATCTCGACCGTGCCTGCGACATCGGCAGCTGGAGCCTGGCTCAGCTCCAGCGTGCGCGGCGTGGCGCAGGCCAGGAGAGCCAGCGGCAGCAGGAGCGCGAGAACAACGCCACGGAGACGCATCGCCATACCGATCATCGGCAAGTCGTCTCACCGCGGCCGCAAATCTTCAAGATGCGAGCATGACACAAAGAGGGATCGACCGGCGCGCGGGGAATGCCTTGTCGCCCTTGGCGCCGACTTGCTAACTGGCGCCATGGCCGACCGTCCTTCTCCTGCCGACTCGCTCGGCGATGCCATCCTCGCCGGCGAGCGCGCGGCGCTGGCCCGCGCGATCACGCTGGCGGAATCGCGCCGCGCCGACCATCGCGAACAGGCACAGGCGCTGATCCAGCGATTGCTGCCGCATACCGGCGGCGCGATTCGCGTCGGCATCACCGGCGTCCCGGGCGTCGGCAAGTCGACGACGATCGATGCGCTGGGCAGCTACCTCACGGCTAAGGGCCACAAGGTCGCGGTGCTCGCCGTCGACCCCTCCTCGACACGCACGGGCGGATCGATCCTTGGCGACAAGACCCGGATGGCGTGCCTTTCCGTCGATCCGAATGCCTATATCCGGCCCTCGCCTTCCTCCGGCACGCTGGGCGGCGTCGCCGCCAAGACGCGCGAGACGATGCTCCTCTGCGAGGCGGCTGGCTTCGACGTCATCCTGGTCGAGACGGTCGGCGTCGGCCAGTCCGAGACGGCCGTCGCCGATCTCACCGACTTCTTCCTCGTGCTGATGCTGCCCAATGCCGGGGACGAGCTGCAGGGCATCAAGAAGGGCATCATCGAGCTCGCCGACATGATCGCCGTGAACAAGGCCGATGGAGCCGGCGCCACGGCAGCCCGCGCCGCGGCGGCGCAGTACAAGGCCGCCCTCCACATCCTCGCCCCGACCTCGACGCTGTGGAGCACGCCGGTCGTGACCATCTCCGGACTGACAGGCGAAGGGCTCGACGGGCTCTGGACCAAAATCGAGGACCACCGGGCCCGCTTCGAGGCCAAGGGCCTAATCGCCGAGAAGCGCCGGCGCCAGGACGTCAAATGGATGTGGGCCATGGTGCAGGACCGCCTGCAGGCCAAGCTCCGGCAGGACCCGGCCCTGAAGGCGCGCACGCCGGAGCTGGAGGCGGCCGTCTCCTCCGGCGCGCTCGCCCCGACGCTTGCCGCGGAGGAAATCGCGCGGGCCCTCGGCCTTTAAAGACGCCTGCCGAACGGGAGGTTCCATGGTGCTTTCGCGGCGCGGATTGCTGGCAGCCGGCCTGATCGGCCCGACATGGCTTACCCTGCCGGCCATGGCCCAACCGGCATCGCCTTCCCGTGGTCCGCTCGGCCAGTTCGGTCTCGATGCCGGCCAATTCGGCCTGCGGCCCGGCGCGACCGAGGATCAGTCGGCGCGCTTGCAGAAGGCGCTCGGCGAAGCGGCGAAACGCAACGTGCCGCTGCTGCTGCCGCCCGGCCGCTATCGTCTCGGCACCGTCAGGCTGCCGGACGGCGCCCAGATCATCGGCGTGCCGGGCCAGACGCGCCTCATCACCGCGGATGGAAGCCCGGTTCTGGCCGCCGGCAATGTCGGCAGCATCAGGCTGACCGGCCTCGGTTTCGACGGCCTCGATATCCCATCGGCACAACGCGCCGGGTTGGTGACCGGCGAGAATGTCGGCGCGTTCGCGATCTCGGATTGCGATTTCGCCAGGGCCGGCTCCGTCGGGCTGGTGCTCGACCGCTGCGGCGGGCGCGTCACGGCGAACCGTTTCCGCGGCATGCGCGATTCCGCCCTATTCTCGCTCGATTCGCCGGGCCTCGCCGTCGAGGGAAACGACGTCGAGGATTGCGGCAACAACGGCATCCAGATCTGGCGCAGCAAGCCCGGCGACGACCGCTCGACGGTTCGCGGCAACCGGGTCGGCCGCATCCGCGCCGATGGCGGTGGCGACGGGCAGAACGGCAACGGCATCAGCCTCTACCGGGCTGGCGGCGTCGTCATCGAGGGGAACCAGTTGCGCGATTGCGCGATGACCTTCATCCGCAACAACTCCGGCTCGGGCGTGCAGATCCTCGGCAATCAGGGGCGCCGCTGCGGCGAGGTCGCGCTCTATTCGGAGTTCGCCTTCGAAGGCACGATCATGGCGAACAATCTGGTCGAGGACTGCGCGCAGGGCGCCAACATCACCAATCTCGACCATGGCGGGCGGCTCGCCGTCTTCGCCAACAACATCGTCCGCAACGCCAGACACGGCCTGGCACCGAACGGCAAGGAGCCCATCGGCGGCATCGGCGTCCATGTCGAGGCGGAAGCGGCGGTGACCGGCAACGTGATCGAGGGCGCCAGCGACATCGGCATCTCGCTGGGCTGGTCCTGGGGCATGCGCAATCTCGCTGCGACCGGGAACATCGTGCGCAAGGCCGGCATCGGCATCGCGATCTCGCTGGTGCCGAAGGAGCGCAACGCCGTCATCGCCAACAACGTCATCGACGAAGCCCGCCTCGGCGCCATCGTCGGCACCGAATATGGCAAGCCGGTCACCGGCGATCTGAGCAAGGCCCCCGACGCGAAGGCGGCGGGCATCCGGATCGAGAACAACGCCGTGCGCTGAGGCGCCGCCGGAGCTTGCCTGATCGCGACGTTCTTCGTCTTTGCGGAGCGATCCGCACCGATCAGGCGGCCGGCGCGCGAATCCGGCCGACCTCGATGCCGTTCCAGTTCTTGAGCACGGTCTCACGCAGCGGCACGAAGGCCGCCTGCGTCGCCTCGTCCATCGGCAGGAAGCGGGCGATCAGCGCGCCCAGCGCCATCTCGGCCGCCCTTCCGGCGCCATCGTCGCATTTCAGCGCGATGCCGTAGCCCAGTTCCGGCAGAGCGGCGCAATAGACACCCTCGGCGCCGGTCTTGGTGAAGGCGCGCGCGCCGAGCAGGCTCATCAGCCTAGTATCATAGCGGTCCGTGCCGGCGACCATGAAGGGATGGGCAGCGGCGGCGGCGCGGATGCGCGCGGCCGCCTTCGCCCGCTCGGGACCGAAGCCGCGGCCCGTGCCGAAGCGCGCGAAACCCAGCGCCAGCGCCTTGAGCGGCACCGCATAGGAGGGGATCGAGCAGCCGTCGATGCCCATGCGTTCGGAGCTGTGGGCCGCGCCGGTCACGGTTTCCAACGCCCCCCGCACCGCCTGCTGAACCGGGTGCCCGGCCTTCACATAGCCGGCCGGATCCTCATCCAGGCTGCAGGACAGGCAGACGAAGCCGGCATGCTTGCCGGAGCAGTTGTTGTTGAGCGCGCTCGGCTCGGCGCCGGATTTCGCCAGCGCCCGTGCGACCGCCTCGTTCATCGGCCAATGCGCGCCGCATTCGAGGCAGCCGGCGTCACGGCCCGCCTTTTTCAACATCGCGAGCGAGGTCTCGGCATGCAGCGGCTCGCCGGAGTGCGAGGAGACGGCGAGCGCGATCTCCGCTTCGGTCAAGCCGTAGCGATCGGCCGCGCCGCTTTCGAGCAACGGCAGGGCCTGGATCGCCTTGACCGCAGAGCGCGGGAAGACCGGCCGCTCGACGTCGCCCGCAGCGAAGACCACGGCCCCATCGGCATCGACGACGATGGCCGCGCCGCGGTGGCGCGATTCGACGACGTTGCCGCGCGTGACTTCGGCGAGGACGGGGTTTTCCATGGCGACCTCCATTGCCCGCCTGCTGCGAGCTTGCCGCCTTTTGGCGCCGACACGGGGTCCTGTCAAAAGCGCTGGCGCGAAGCGCGCCGGGCTGCCACGGTGCGGGCCAGCGAACCTACGCCCTTCAGCGATGGACGATCGATGTCACCGGATTACGAGACCGAGTACAACAACCGCGCCCGCGTGCCGGAACATCCCGGCATCATCGCCGGCTGGCAGACCGATGCGGCCGCCTATCGGGAGACGGCCCTGTGCGAGCTCGGCGTCTCCTATGGCGAGGGCGAGCGGCAGCTCTACGACCTGTTCAAGCCGGAAGCGATCCGCGGCAACGCGCTCGTCATGTTCATCCATGGCGGCTACTGGCAGGCGCTCGACCGCAGCTTCTTCTCGCATATGGCCCGCGGGCTGAACCGGCTCGGCCTGCCCGTCGCGGTGGTCGGCTACGATCTCTGCCCGCAGGTCCATCTCGGTCATATCGTCTGGGAGCTGCAGCAGGCAGCGGCGGCGCTCTGGCGGCGCTTCAACCTGCCGGTTGTCGCGACCGGCCATTCCGCCGGCGGGCATCTCAGCGCCTGCACGCTCGCCACCGACTGGAAGAATGTCGATCCCGACCTGCCGGACCAGCTCGTGCCGGCCGCCTATGGCATCTCCGGCCTCTACAACCTCAAGCCGCTGACCGAAACCAGCATCAACAAGGCACTCGGCCTCGACATGCAGGCGGCCGAGCTCGAGAGCCCGCTGTTCTGGTCGGCCCCTTCTCGGCTGACAATGGACGCCGTTGTCGGCGGCGCAGAGAGCGCGGAGTACCACAAGCAGAGCCGCCGGCTGGTCGATGTCTGGGGGCTGGAAGGCGTGACGACGCGCTATGAGGAGATCGCAGGCGCCAATCATTTTACCGTCATCGCCGGGCTGACCGACCCGGAGAATGCGATGACGCGGCGCATCGCGGCGCTCGCGGGAGCTTGATCTTCGGGCGTCGAGGATCAGGTTCGTTTCGGCATCGGCTTTGCCCGAAAACCGCATTCCACTTTTCGGGCCGATGCCTTATCCAGACCCTCACAGAGTTTCGGAGCGCGCGATGCAGACCTTCTTCGTCGAGATCAAATGCAAGCTCGGCAAGACCTACGAGGTCGCCAGCGAGCTGGCCGACCGCGAGATCGCGTCGGAGATCTATTCGACCGCTGGCAACTACGACATCCTCGCCAAATTCCATGTCGCGGCGGACGTCGATATCGGTCATTTCGTCGCGCAGAAGGTGCAGTCGATCCCCGAGATCGCCGACACCCACACGATCATCACCTTCAAGGCGTTCTAAGAGCCTGGGATTTCTTTCTCGCTCCTCATCCTTCGAGGCACGCCTGCG
This sequence comes from Hyphomicrobiales bacterium, assembly GCA_930633495.1. NCBI lineage: Bacteria > Pseudomonadati > Pseudomonadota > Alphaproteobacteria > Hyphomicrobiales > Hyphomicrobiales bacterium. Next base: position 885,866 of record CAKNFJ010000001.1, read on the forward strand.
GCGCTCCTCAGGATGAGGATTCGCCTGTCCAGCCAGGGCTCTTGGAATCTGCGCGCAGAATTTCTTGAATCGTTCCCTGCGCTTGCGCGCGGCTCCTCCTGCGCCGATTCAACATCTTCCCAAACTGATTCAAGCTGGCGGCGCCCCGGCAGCCGGGTTGCGTCTCCCTGCAGATCGCGCGCTCTGGCTGTGCGAAAGCCGTGAGGGCATCCCCCTTTCCGTTCCGGCGAAACTGCTAGCAGTGCCTTGACGGCAAGGGGGCTTTCGCGCGACCAGCAATGTTCGGACTGCGGGGATAAAGGCGCCATGAAAAGCACCCTCTCGAACGATCTGCGCTCGGGCGCGCTCGTCTATCATCGCCAGCCCCGGCCCGGTAAGCTCGAGATCCAGGCGACCAAGCCGCTCGGCAACCAGCGCGACCTGGCGCTCGCCTACTCGCCCGGCGTCGCCGCCGCCTGCGAGGCGATCGTCGACGACCCCAGCGAGGCCGCCGAACTCACCTCGCGCCAGAACCTCGTCGCCGTCATCACCAACGGCACGGCGGTGCTGGGCCTCGGCGATATCGGCCCGCTCGCCTCCAAGCCCGTGATGGAGGGCAAGGCGGTCCTCTTCAAGAAGTTCGCCGGCATCGACTGCTTCGACATCGAGGTCGAACAGAAGGACATCGCGAAATTCGTCGAGGTGGTCGCGGCGCTGGAGCCGACCTTCGGCGGCATCAACCTCGAGGACATCAAGGGGCCGGAGTGCTTCGAGATCGAGGAGCAGCTCAAGGCCCGGATGAAGATCCCGGTCTTCCATGACGACCAGCACGGCACGGCGATCATCGTCTCGGCCGCCGTCCTGAACGGGCTCGACCTCGCGGGCAAGAAGATCGCCGACGTCAAGATCGTCGTCTCCGGCGCGGGCGCCGCGGCGCTGGCCTGCACCAATCTGCTGGTCGAGCTCGGCGCGCAGCGCAAGAACATCTGGGTCACCGACATCGACGGCGTGGTCTACAAAGGCCGCAACACGCTGATGGACCGCTGGAAGGAGGTCTACGCGCAGGAGACCGACGCCCGGACGCTCAACGACGTCATCGCTGGCGCCGACGTCTTCCTCGGCCTCTCTGCCGCCGGCGTGCTCAAGCCCGAAATGGCCAAGCAGATGGCGCCGAAGCCGCTGATCCTGGCGCTGGCCAACCCCAATCCCGAGATCACGCCCGAGGACGCGCTTGCGGTGCGTCCCGATGCGATGATCTGCACCGGCCGTTCGGACTATCCGAACCAGGTCAACAACGTCCTGTGCTTCCCCTACATCTTCCGCGGCGCGCTCGACGTGCAGGCGACGACGATCAACGAGGCGATGAAGCTCGCGGCCGTGCGCGCCATCGCCTCCCTCGCCCGCGAGGCGACCTCCGACATCGCCGCGCGCGCCTATGGCGGCGAGGCCTCGACCTTCGGCGCGACCTCGCTGATCCCGAATCCGTTCGATCCGCGCCTGATCATGCGCATCGCGCCGGCCGTGGCGGAGGCCGCGATGGCGACCGGCGTCGCCCGCAAGCCGTTGGTCGACATCGAAGCCTATCGCGAGCAGCTCTCGCGCTTCGTCTTCCGCTCCGGCTTCCTGATGAAGCCGCTGTTTCAGCAGGCCAAGGCCGACCCCAAGCGCGTGATCTATGCCGAGGGCGAGGACGAGCGCGTTCTGCGCGCCGCCCAGGTCGCGCTCGAGGAAGGCCTCGCCGTGCCGATCCTGATCGGCCGCCCGAACGTGATCGAAAGCCGCATCCAGCGCTTCGGCCTGTCGCTCAAGCCCGGCGTCGATTTCGAGGTGGTGAACCCCGAGGACGATCCGCGCTATCGCGACTACGTCCAGACCTATCTCGACATTGCCGGCCGGCGCGGCATCACGCCCGAGGCGGCGCGCTCGCTGGTGCGCACCAATAACACCGTGATCGCGGCGCTCGCCGTCGCCCGCGGCGACGCGGATGCGATGATCTCCGGGCTCGAAGGCCGGTTCATGTCGCGGCTGCGGCACATCAAGGACATCATCGGCCTGGCGCCGGACGTCTGCGACATCGCGGCGATGACGCTGATCATCACCAACAAGGGTGCGTTCTTCCTCTCCGATACCCATGTGAAGCACGATCCGAGCGCCGAGGAGATCGCGGACATGACCGTGCTCGCGGCCAACCACGTCCAGCGCTTCGGGCTCGATCCGAAGATCGCGCTGCTCTCGCACTCCGATTTCGGCGCGGCCGACACCCCCTCTTCGCTCAAGATGCGCAAGGCGTTGAAGCTGATCCGCGAGCGTGCGCCCAATCTCGAATGCGACGGCGAGATGGAGGCCGATACCGCGCTCGTGCCACTGATCCGCGAGCGCGTCCTGCCGTCCTCCACGCTGAAGGACATGGCCAACGTCCTGATCTTCCCCAATCTCGACGCCGCCAACATTGCCTATCAGTTCGCCAAGGTGCTGGCCGATGCCCTGCCGGTCGGGCCGATCCTGATCGGCACGGCCAAGCCGGCGCATATCCTGACCGGCTCGGTGACGGCGCGCGGCGTGGTCAACATGACCGCGCTCGCCGTCGTCGAGGCACAGGAGAGCGCCGCGAAGGCAGCAAGCCGCTGAGCCTGTGGCTAGCTCCTGACATCCGCTCGATCAAAACCGCGGCTCGCCCGCGGTTTTCCGGCTTGGCAGACTCAGCGCGGCGCGTTCTACTCCCGCCTGTCGGGCATCGCTCGCAACGATACCCGACGGGGAGGTTGCCATGCTCGATCTCACGCGCCGCACCGTGTCTCTCGCCCTCGCCGCCGTGCTGGCCTCGGCCCGCAGCGCTGCGGCCCAGGGCCGGATCGTTCTTCATCGCGGCAATGACGGCGACCCGGAAACGCTCGATCCGCACAGGACCTCGACGGTTGCCGAGGCGCATCTGCTGCGCGACCTGCGCGAGGGTCTCGTCATCCACGACATGAAGGGCGACGTCGTCCCCGGCGTCGCCGAAAGCTGGACGATGAGCCCGGACGGCAAGCTCTGGCGCTTCGCCCTGCGCGCCAACGCGAAATGGTCCAACGGCGATCCGGTCAAGGCCTCTGACTTCGTCTATTCCTTCCGCCGCATCCTCAACCCGGAAACCGGCGCCAAATACGCCAATCTGCTCTTTCCCATCCGCAATGCCGAAGCGATCCACAAGGCGGCTGCGGGCTCCTCGCTCGACGAGCTTGGCGTCTCCGCGCCCGACGAGCGGACGCTGGAGATCGCGCTCGAACGACCCACGCCCTATCTGCTCGAATTGCTGACGCATCAGAGCGCCCTGCCCGTCCACCCGGCCAGCATCGCAAGGGCGACGCAAGAGCCGGGGAGAGCAGAGAACTGGATCACCAACGGCCCCTACGCATTGCAGGAATTCGCGCCGAATTCGCATATCCGGCTCGATCGCAACCGGCATTTCCACGACGCGGCGAATGTGAAGATCGATACCGTGATCTTCTATCCGGCCTCGGACCTCGCCGCTGCGGCGCGCCGCTTCCAGGCCGGAGAGCTGCATCTCACCACCGACATCCCGGCCGACCAGTTCAAGCAACTGCGACAAAAGCTCGGCGACCAGGTCCGTATCGGCCCCTATCTCGCGACCTATTTCCTGATCCTCAACAGCGCCAAGCCGCCTTTCGACGATGCCCGCGTGCGCCGGGCGCTCTCGCTGCAGATCGACCGCGAATTCATCGCCGACCGGGTCTGGGGCGGCACGATGCTGCCGGCCTATGGCGTGATCCCGCCCCATATCGGCAATTACGGCGAGCGGGCGGAACTCGACTTCCGGCACAATTCGGTGTTCGAGCGCGAGGAGGAGGCGAAGCGCCTGCTCGCCTCGGCCGGCTTCGGCCCCGGCGTGCCGCTGCAGATCGAATTCCGCTTCAACACCACCGACAATAACCGCCACACGGCCGAAGCGATCGCGGAGCAGTGGCGTGCCATCGGCGTCGAGACCCGTTTCGTCGAAACCGACTTCCGCACGCATTTCGCCTATCTTCGCGAGGGCGGCGACTTCGACGTCGCGCGCTATGGCTGGATCGGCGACTATTCCGACCCGCAGAACTTCCTGTTCCTGTTCCAGAGCGACAACACCGGCTTCAACATCGGCAAATACGCCAACCCGCAATTCGACGCCCTGATGAAGCTCGCCGCCGAGGAGCTCGACATCGGCCGGCGCGCGGCGATCCTGCGCGAGGCCGACAGCATCGTCGTCACTGAGATGCCCTGGATCCCGGTGCTGCACTACTCGACGAAAAACCTCGTCTCGCCGAAGCTTTCGGGCTTCGAGCAGAACCTGCGCGGAGCGATCCCCACGCGGTTCCTGAGCTTGAGGGCCTAGGTCGGCCCTGCACCAGACGCCGGGCCGTTTCCCCGCCTTGAGGCTCGCAACCGCGGCCAAGCTTCGCTAGGAAGGGCCGGCGTTCCCTTCCAATCAGCGAGTCCGTATCGATGAGCCGCATCGTCTACGTCAATGGCGCCTATCTTCCCGAGGAAGAGGCGAAGATCTCCGTTTTCGACCGCGGCTTCATCTTCGGTGACGGCATCTACGAGGTCTCGGCGGTGCTCGGCGGCAAGCTGATCGACTGCGAAGCGCATCTGGCGCGGCTTGTCCGCTCCTGCGGCGAGATCCGCCTCTCGCTGCCCTGGTCGACCGCCGAGCTCGTCGCGATCCACGAAGAGCTGATCAAGCGCAACAACCTCGACGAAGGCAGCATCTATCTGCAGGTCTCGCGCGGCGCCGCCGATCGCGACTTCCCTTTCCCCAAGGATGTCGCTCCGTCGCTGGTGATGTTCACCCAGGCCCGCAACTTCGTGAACGCGCCGGCGGCGAAGACCGGCATCAAGGTGGTCTCAACCCCGGACCTGCGCTGGGCGCGGCGCGACATCAAGAGCGTCAACCTGCTCGCGCCCGTGCTCGCCAAGCAGTTCGCGCTGGAAAGCGGCGCTCAGGAAGCCTGGCTGGTCGAGGACGGCGTGGTAACGGAAGGCGCGTCCTCGACAGCGTGGATCGTCAAGGGCAAGACGCTGATCTCGCGCCCGCTCTCGAACAAGGTGCTGCCGGGCATCACCCGCAAGGCGGTCCTCGCCTATCTGGCGGAATCCGGCTTCTCCTTTGAGGAGCGCGAGTTCACGCTGGAAGAGGCGCTCGATGCCGAGGAGGCCTTCATCACCTCCGCGACCAGCCTCGTCATGCCGGTGACCTCGATCGACGGCCACACGATCCACAACGGCGCCCCCGGCCCGACCGCGCTGCGCCTGCGCGAGATCTATATCGGCTACGCCCGCAAGGGCGGCGTTCTGGGCTGAGGCACTCGGCCCGTTCAATGGCGTCATGCTCGCCCTTGTGGCGAGCATCCACGTCTTAAGCGGCGCCCTCGATAGGCGAAGACGTGGATGGTCGGGACAAGCCCGGCCATGACGGATGGCGTTAGGCGCCGCCCGAGAATGACGCGCCGGCGGCCAATTCTCCCATCACATAGGTTGCGGCAACATTGCGCTCGTCGCCCAGCGTGACGAGCACGAAGAGCTCCTCCGCGAGATCGCGCACCGTTTCCATGCGGTGCGCCATCGCCCGCGTCGCAGCCGTGTCGAGCACGACGACATCCGCCTCGTAGCCCGGCTCGAAACTCCCGATCCAGTGATCGAGGCCGAGCGCCACGGCATTGCCGCGCGTGATCGCATGCAGGGCTTCCAAAGCCGACAGGCTTTGCCCCTGAAGCTGCAGCACCTTGTAGCCCTCGGCCATGGTTCTGAGCATCGAATAGGAGGTGCCGCCGCCGATATCGGTCGCGACCGCGACCTTGACCCCGCGCTGCCGGGCATGGGCCCAGTCGAACAGGCCCGAACCGAGGAAGAGGTTCGAGGTGGGGCAGAACACGGCGACCGCGCCGGTCTCGGCGAAGGCCTGCCATTCGTTATGGGTCATGTGAATGCAGTGACCCATAAGGCTTTTCGGCCCGAGCAGGCCGTAGCCGCGATAAATATCGGCATAGTCCACAGCCTGCGGGTAGAGTTCGCGCGCAAAGGCGATCTCGGCGCGGTTCTCGTCGATATGGGTCTGGACATGGCAGTCGGGATGCTCGGCCGCGAGCCTCCCGGCCGCCGCCATCTGCTCGGGCGTCGAGGTGATCGCGAAGCGCGGCGTGATCGCATAGAGCTGCCGGCCCCTGCCGTGCCAGCGCGCGATCAGCGCCTTGGAATCGCGATAGCCGCTTTCGGCGGTATCGGTCAGCGCTTCCGGCGCGTTACGGTCCATCATCACCTTGCCGGCGATCATGCGGGTGTTGCGCCGCTGCGATTCCGTGAAGAAGGCTTCGGCCGATTGCGGATGGACCGAGCAATAGACGGCGGCCGTGGTGGTGCCGTTGGCCAGGAGTTCATCGAGGAAGAAGCGCGAGAGCTTCTCGGCATGGCCCTGGTGGCTAAGCTTCTGCTCCTCGACGAAGGTGTATTTGTTCAGCCACTCCATCAGCTGGGCGCCATAGGAGGCGAGAACTTGAGTCTGCGGCATGTGGATATGGGCGTCGATGAAGCCCGGCATGATCAGATGAGGGCGATGGTCGACGATGTCGGCATCCGCCGGCAGCGTCCGCAACAGGTCCCGCGCCTCGCCCGCAGCCTTGACCAGCCCGTTCTCGATGACGAGCAAACCGTCCGCGACATAGCGATGCGCCGCTTCGCCTGCCGTTTGCGGGTCATCGACGAACCAGAGCAGGCGGCCGCGCAGCGCGCGCAAGGCGGTTGGTGCAGTCACGTCGGGCAGCTCCGGCACAATTCCACATCACATCTGCACCAAATCGAAGCTTCCGGCCAAGCGCGGATCATGCCTAATCTGCAGGCATGATTTGGCTTTGCGAACGGAGCGGACGGGATGCGTGAGAGCTTGCGCTTCCTGCTCGGCGACAGGCCGGTCGAGATCGCCTCCTGCGATCCGACGCTGACCGTGCTCGACTGGCTGCGCCTCGACCAGCGCATGACCGGCAGCAAGGAAGGCTGCGCCGAAGGCGATTGCGGCGCCTGCACCGTCGTGGTCGGCCGGCTCGACCGTGGCCGCCTGCGCTATGAGGCGATCAATGCCTGCATCCGCTTCCTGCCGACGCTGGACGGCTGCCAGCTCCTCACCGTCGAGCACCTGAAGAATGCCGATGGCAGCCTCCATCCGGTGCAGCAAGCGATGGTAGAATGCCATGGCTCGCAATGCGGCTTCTGCACGCCGGGCTTCGTGATGTCGCTGCTGGCGCTGAGACTCAATGAGGCTGAGCCAGGCATCGGCCGCATTGAGGACGCGCTCGCCGGCAATCTCTGCCGCTGCACCGGCTACGAGCCGATCATCGCGGCCGGTCGCCGCATGGACGAGATCGCGCCACGCGAGGCGGATCGCTTCCTGCAGCAGCGCGAAGCCATCGCGGCACGTCTTGCGGCTCTGAACGATGGCGAGACGCTCGCCCTGCAAGGCGAAGGCGGACGCTTCTATGCCCCCGCGACCATCGAGTCGTTGGCCGAGCTCGTCACAGCGCATCCGCAGGCGACGCTGGTAGCGGGCGCGACCGATGTCGGGCTCTGGGTCACCAAGGCGATGAAACGGCTCGATCCCGTGATCTATCTCGGGCGGATCGAGGCTCTGCGCGCCATCACCGATAAAGGCGATCATCTGCGCCTCGGCGCGATGGCGAGCCATATCGACGTCCGCACGGCACTCGCCGGCCTTTCGCTGCAGCTCGACGAGCTGATGCGGCGCTTCGGCGGCGAGCAAGTGCGCAATGCCGGCACGATCGGCGGCAACATCGCCAATGGCTCGCCGATCGGTGATCTGCCGCCAGCCCTGATCGCGCTCGGCGCGACGCTGGTGCTGGCACGACGCTCAGAGGCCGGAATCGAGCGCCGATCCATTCCGCTCGAAAGCTTCTTCATCGAGTACCGCAAGCAGGACCGGCGCCCCGGCGAATTCGTCGAGGCCGTGCTGGTGCCGAAGCTGGCGGAAGGCGCGCTGTTCCACGTTTCCAAGGTGTCGAAGCGCTTCGACGAGGATATCTCGGCGGTCTGCGGCGCTTTTCGGCTGGCATTCGGGAGCGACGGGCGGATCAGCGAGGCTCGCCTCGCCTATGGCGGCATGGCCGGAATCCCGAAGAGGGCGGCGGCGGCCGAAGCCGCCCTCACCGGCCAGCATTGGAACGAGGCTGCGGTCGGCGCCGCCATTGCGGCCCTGCCGCAGGATTTCACGCCGCTCGACGACATGCGCGCATCGGCGCAGTATCGGCTCAAGATCGCCGGCAACCTGCTGCGCCGCTTCCTGATCGAGACGACTCAGGCGCAGACGCAGACCCGGGTCGCCGGCCTGCTGGCGGAGGCCGCCCATGGCTGACGCACGCCGCAAGCTCGATATCCCGATGGAGAGCGGCCCGGTCGGCAGCTCCCGCATCCATGATTCCGCGCCCAAACATGTCGCGGGCGAAGCGCTCTATATCGACGACATCGCCGCGCCCGAGGGGCTGCTGCACGCTTATCTCGGCACGAGCACGATCGCTCATGGCCGGCTGCTCTCGCTCGATCTCGATGCCGTGCGCGCCGCGCCGGGCGTCGTCGCCGTGCTGACGGCGGCGGATGTCCCCGGCGCGAACGACATCTCCTCGACGCATCTGCATGACGAGCCGGTCTTTGCGACCGATGCCGTCCTGTTCCACGGCCAGCCGCTCTTTGCGGTGGTGGCCGAAACGCGCGAGCAGGCGCGCCATGCCGCAGCGCTGGCGAAAGCCGATTACGCCGAGGATGCGCCGCTGATCGACATCGCGGCCGCCCGCGAGGCCGGCGGCAAGCTGGTCACCGCCCCGCTCAAGCTGGAGCGCGGCGATATCACGGCCGCCATGACCGCGAGTCCGCGCCGGCTGAAGGGCGTGATGGCGATCGGGGGCCAGGAGCATTTCTACCTGGAAAGCCAGATCGCGCTCGCTATCCCCGGCGAGGACGACGACATGGCCGTGCTGGTATCGACCCAGCATCCGAGCGAGGTCCAGCACATGGTCGCGGCCGTGCTCGGCGTCGGCTCGCATGCGGTCACCGTCGAGGTCCGGCGCATGGGCGGCGGCTTCGGCGGCAAGGAGACGCAGGCCAATCTCTTCGCCTGCGTGGCGGCCATCGCGGCCCGCAAGCTGAAGCGGCCGGTGAAGCTGCGGCCCGACCGCGACGACGACATGGCGATCACCGGCAAGCGCCACGACTTCGTCTGCGATTACGAGATCGGCTTCGACGACGAAGGCCGCATCCATGCGCTCGATGCCGTCTATGCGGCACGCTGCGGCTGGAATGCCGATCTGTCCGGGCCGGTGACTGATCGCGCCCTGTTTCACATGGACAACTGTTATTTCTACCCGGCGGTGCGCGCTCGCTCGGAGCCGCTCTTCACCAACACCTGCTCGAACACCGCTTTTCGCGGCTTCGGCGGGCCGCAAGGCATGGTCGGGGCCGAGCGCTTCATCGAGGAGGTCGCCTATGCGACCAGGCTCGATCCGCTGGAGGTGCGCCGGCGCAATCTCTATGGCGGCACCGGACGCGACGTGACGCCCTATCACCAGACGGTCGAGGACAATATCGCGGCCGAGGTGATCGCGGAACTGGAGCGGCGCTGCGATTATCAGGCGCGCAAGGCTGCGATCCGCGAGGCCAACCGGACGAGCCCCGTCGTCAAGCGCGGCATCGCGCTGACGCCGGTCAAGTTCGGCATCTCCTTCACCGCGACCTGGTTCAACCAGGCCGGAGCGCTAGTGCACGTCTATACCGACGGCACGGTCGCGCTGAACCATGGTGGCACCGAGATGGGGCAAGGGCTCTACATCAAGGTGGCGCAGGTCGTGGCGCATGCCTTCGGCATCGGGCTCGATCAGATCAAGATCACCGCGACGACAACCGGCAAGGTGCCGAACACATCCGCCACCGCCGCCTCGTCCGGCTCCGATCTCAACGGCATGGCGGCGCTCGATGCCTGCGAGACGATCAAGAAGCGGCTGACGGAGTTCGCTGGGAAGCACTGGCAGGTCGAGGCAGAGGATATCGTCTTCCTGCCCGGCCGCGTGAGGGTCGGCGCCCGCGAGATCGCGTTCAAGGAGTTGATCGCCGCTGCCTATATGGCCCGCGTCCAGCTCTCGGCGACGGGCTTCTATGCGACGCCGAAAATCCACTGGGATCGCAAGGCCGGGCGCGGCCACCCGTTCTACTATTTCGCCTATGGCGCGGCGGCGGCCGAGGTCGCGATCGACACGCTGACCGGCGAGTACAAGGTCGAGCGCGTCGATATCCTGCATGATTGCGGGCAGTCGCTGAACCCGGCGATCGACAAGGGCCAGATCGAGGGCGGCTTCGTGCAGGGCATGGGGTGGCTGACGACCGAAGAGCTGGTCTGGGACAAGAAGGGCCGGCTTTGGACCCATGCGCCCTCGACCTACAAGATTCCCGTCGCCTCCGACCGTCCGCGCATCTTCAACGTGCATCTGCTGGAGAATGCGCCGAACCGCGAGCCGACGATCCACCGCTCCAAGGCCGTTGGCGAGCCGCCCTTGATGCTTGCGATCTCGGTGCTGCATGCGCTGTCGGATGCGGTGGCGAGCGTCGGCGATCATCGCATCTGCCCGCGCCTCGATGCCCCCGCGACGCCGGAGCGTGTGCTGGACGCGGTTGAGCGCGTCAGGGCGGAGGCCGCGTCATGAGCCTCACCACCTTCCTCACCGTCCATCAACGCGACGGCATCGTCCTCGTCCGGATCGAGGCGGCGGAAGGCTCGACGCCGCGCGAGGCCGGGGCCTGCATGGCGGTCAGCCCCGGCGCTATCGCAGGAACCATCGGCGGCGGGCAGCTCGAATTCCACTGCATCGACCTCGCCCGGCACATGCTCAGCGAAGGCGCCGAGGACCAATTGCTCGACATCCCGCTCGGGCCCCAGATGGGGCAGTGCTGCGGCGGACGGGTGCGTGTCTCGCTGCGCCATGCGGGAGCTGCCGAGATCGCCCTGCTCAGCGCGCGCGCGAAGACGGAAGCCGCGGCGCGGCCACCCGTGCTGATCTTCGGGGCCGGCCATACCGGCCGCGCGCTCGCCCACGCACTGGCGCCCCTGCCCTTGTCGGTCTCGCTGATTGATGATCGCGATGACGTCATGAATGGGCTCCCTGCGGCCGTCACCTGCATCCGCATGGCCGACCCCGTCGATGCGGTCGCGAGCGCACCGGCCAAGGTCGCCTTCGTCGTGCTCTCGCACAGCCACGCGCTCGACTACCGGCTGGCGGAGGCGGCGCTGGCGCGCGGCGATGCGGCCTATGTCGGCATGATCGGCTCTGCCACCAAGCGCGCCCGTTTCGAATCCGGTTTCCTGCGCGGCGGCGGGCGGCGCGCGGCGCTGACGCGCCTGACCTGCCCGATCGGAGGCTCGGATGTGGACGACAAGCGCCCGGAGGTGATCGCGGCCTTGACGGCGGCCGAGCTGGTGCGTTGCTTGCTTGGTCGCCGGGAGCCGGCGAAAGGGAGACGTTCGCGACATGAATCAGCCGCGTGAGCAGAAGGTGCCGCCGCGGCTGGCGCTCGCCCATATCTCGAAGAGCTTTCCCGGTGTCAAAGCCAATGAAGACATCAGCCTGAGCGTCCGCCCAGGCGAAATCCATGCCCTGCTCGGCGAGAACGGCGCCGGCAAATCGACGCTGGTGAAGATCATCTACGGCGTCCAGCAGGCCGACGCGGGCACGATTTCCTGGAACGGCTCACCCGTTTCGATCCCCTCGCCCAAAGCGGCGCGCAAGCTCGGCATCGGCATGGTCTTCCAGCATTTCTCGCTGTTCGACGCGATGACGGTGATCGAGAACATCGCGCTCGGCCTCGACGAGGCCGTCGATCGCGAGGAGCTGAAGCGACGTGTCGCCGCGATCCTGCAATCCTATTCGCTGCCGCTCGATCCCGAGCGCGAGGTGCATACGCTCTCGGTCGGCGAGCGCCAGCGCATCGAGATCGTGCGCTGCCTGCTGCAGAAGCCGAAGCTGCTGATCATGGACGAGCCAACCTCGGTGCTGACGCCCCAGGAGGTCGAGCGCCTGTTCGAAACCTTGCGCCAGATCGCGACCGAAGGCTGCTCGATCCTCTACATTTCGCACAAGCTGCACGAGATCAAGGCGCTCTGCGACAGCGCCACCATCCTGCGCGGCGGGCGGGTGGTCGCCACTTGCGATCCCAAGATCGAGACGACCAAGCGCATGGCCGAGCTGATGATCGGCGCCGAATTGCGCAAGATCGAGCACGGCAAGGCCACCGGAAGCGGGACTGCCCGGCTTGAGGTCAGGAGCCTGTCCCTGCCCGGCGAGCCGCCTTTCGGCACCGATCTGGAGAATGTCTCATTCGAGGCCAGGGCCGGCGAGATCCTCGGTATCGCCGGCGTCGCCGGCAATGGGCAGGCGGAGCTGCTGACAGCGCTCTCGGGCGAGCAGAGTGCCGGCAGCGCCGAGGCGATCAGGCTCGACGGCAAGGCGATCGGTCTGGAAGGCGCCGGCGCGCGCCGGGCGCTCGGCCTCGCCTGCGTGCCCGAGGAGCGCAACGGCCACGCCGCCGTGCCGGATTTCTCGCTCGCCGACAACAGCGTCCTGACCGCCCGCCATCGCCTGCCGCTGACGCCGCACGGCTTCATCAGCCGTGGTGCGGTCCGGCGCTTCGCGGATGGCGTCATCAAGCTCTTCGACGTCAGGACCACCGGCAATGCGGCGCTCGCCCGCTCGCTCTCGGGCGGCAATCTGCAGAAATTCATCATGGGCCGCGAAATCGGGCAGCAGCCGGCAGTGCTCATCGTCTCCCAGCCGACCTGGGGAGTCGATGCGGGCGCCGCCGCCGCGATCAGACAGGAGCTCGTCGATCTCGCGGCCAAGGGTTCGGCCGTGGTGGTGATCTCGCAGGATCTCGACGAATTGCTCGAGCTCGCCGACCGGCTCTGCGTCATCAACGAGGGCCGGCTCTCGGCGCCGCGCCCGGTCGCGAGCCTCGGCATCGACGAAATCGGCCTGATGATGGGCGGCATTCACGGCGCGGAGGGCTCCATTCATGCTTGAATGGCGCCGCCGCCGCGAGCCGAGCGCACTGATGCTGGGCTTGAGCCCGCTGATCGCGATCGCACTGACCATGCTCGCCGGCATGATCGTCTTCACCGCCATGGGTTATGACGGCTTCCATGCGGTCGGCAGCATCTTCCTGACGCCTTTCCTGGAGCCGCAACGCTGGGCCGATATCGGGGTCAAGGGCGCGCCGCTCATCATGATCGCACTCGGGCTGTCCATCGGCTTCCGGGCCAATGTCTGGAACATCGGCGCCGAGGGGCAGTACATCATGGGCGCCATCGCCGGGACCGGCGTCGCGCTCGCGACCTACGACATGACCGGCTGGTGGATCCTGCCGGCCATGGTGCTGGCCGGCATCCTCGGCGGCATGGCCTGGGCCGCGATCCCCGCCTTCCTGCGCGTCAGATTGCAGGTCAGCGAGATCCTGACCAGCCTGATGCTGACCTATGTCGCCGTTCAGTTCCTGTATTTCCTGGTGCGCGGGCCGTGGAAGGACCCGGACGGCTTCAATTTCCCGCAGACGCGGATGTTCACCCCCGACCAGACGCTGCCGACGATGCTCGAGGGTTCGCTCGTCCATCTCGGCATCCCGGTCGCGCTGCTGCTTGCCGTCATCGCCTGGCTGCTGATGGAGAAGACGACGGCAGGCTACGCCATCAAGGTCGTCGGGCTGGCGCCGGCCGCGGCGCGTCACGGTGGCTTCAGCGCCGCGCGCACGACCTGGGCGACGCTGCTGCTCAGCGGCGCGCTCGCCGGACTTGCCGGGTTGTTCGAAGCGGCCGGCCCCTTCGGGCAGCTCACGCCGCAATTCCCCGTCGGCTACGGCTTCACCGCCATCATCGTCGCCTTCCTCGGGCGGTTGAACCCGCTCGGCATCGTCTTCGGCGGCCTCGTCCTGGCCGCGACCTATGTCGGCGGCGAGATCGCGCAATCGACGGTCCGGCTGCCGCAGGCGGCGACCGGCATGTTCCAGGCGATGCTGCTGTTCATGCTGCTCGCGACGGACGTGCTGGTGCGCTGGCGGATCGTCTGGAAACGGAGAGCGGCGTGAAAGCTTTCATGCGCACCTCCCCCTGTCATTCCGGGGCTTCGCGCAGCGAAGAACCCGGAACCCACGACTGGGCGAGCGCTTTCGGCGATGCGTTATTACGGTCTCACCCGGTCGTGGGTTCCGGGTTCGCGCCTGCGGCGCGCCCCGGAATGACAGAGGGCGAGCCATGACCTCTGCCATGCTCGTCTCCATTCTGATGACGTTGATCGCGGCTTCGACCCCGCTGCTCCTCGCCGCGCTGGGCGAGCTCGTGGCCGAGAAAGCCGGCGTGCTCAATCTCGGGGTCGAGGGCATGATGCTCTGCGGCGCTGTCGCCGGATTCGCCGTCGCCTTCTCGACCGGCAGCACCGGCATCGGGCTGGTTGCGGCAATGGTCGCCGGTATCGCGGCGTCGATGATCTTCGCCGTGCTCGCGCTCTCGCTGATGGCCAACCAGGTCGCAACGGGGCTGGCACTAACAATCTTCGGCATCGGCGCTTCCTCGCTGATCGGCGCGGGCTTCGTCGGACGGACGGTGACGCGGTTGCAGCCGGTGTTCCCGGCGGCTCTCTCGGAGCATCCGCTGCTGAGGCTGATCTTCGGCCACGACATCCTCGTCTATCTCTCGCTCGCGCTCGTCGCGGGCGTGAGCTGGTTCCTGCGCCGGACGCGGCCGGGCCTGATCCTGCGCGCCATCGGTGAGAACGACGCCTCGGCGCACGCCATCGGCTATCCCGTCATCGCCATCCGCTATGCGGCGGTCGCCTTCGGCGGCGCGCTGGCGGGACTCGGCGGCGCCTATTTCTCGCTGGCGCTGACGCCGATGTGGGCCGACCGCCTGACTGCGGGCCGCGGCTGGATCGCGCTCGCCCTCGTCGTCTTCTCGGCCTGGAAGCCGGGGCGGCTCCTGCTCGGCGCCTATCTCTTCGGCGCCGTCATGACGCTGGAGTTGCAGGCCAAGGCGGCCGGCGTCACCTGGCTCGCGCCGGAGGTGCTGGCGATGGCCCCCTACCTTGCGACGATTGCGGTTCTGACCATGATGTCGCTAGGACGGAAGACCGGCCGGCTCGACGCGCCTGCCTGCCTCGGCAAACCCTTCTCGGCGTCCTGACGCCGCAACCGACAACGGGGAGTTCACAGGACATGACCAGCATCATCACCCGCCGCAGGCTGACCTTCGGCGCGGCCGCCGCCTCCACCCTGCCGATCCTCGGCCGCGGTGCCTCGGCGCAGGCGCCGCTCGGCGTCGGCTTCATCTATGTCGGCCCGATCGGCGACCACGGCTACACTTGGACCCACGATCAGGGCCGGCTAGCGCTGGAGAAGGAATACGGCTCCAAGATCAAGACCAGCTTCATCGAGAACGTAGCGGAAGGCCCGGACGCGGCGCGCGCGCTGCGCCAGCTCGCCCAGGCCGGCAACCAGCTGATCTTCGCGACCTCCTTCGGCTTCATGAATCCGACGGTGCAGGTCGCCAAGCAGTTCCCGAAGCTCAAATTCGAGCACGCCACCGGCTACATGCGCGCCGAGAACCTCGCCACCTACAACGCCCGCTTCTACGAAGGCCGCGCCGTGATCGGCACCATCGCCGGCCACATGTCGAAGACCGGCCAGGCCGGCTACGTCGCCTCCTTCCCGATCCCGGAAGTGGTGATGGGCATCAACGCCTTCCACCTCGCCGCCCGCAAGGTGAACCCGAACTTCAAGACCAAGGTCGTCTGGGTCTCGACCTGGTACGACCCCGCCAAGGAGGCCGACGCCGCCAAGGCGCTGATCGACCAGGGCGCCGACATGATCACCCAGCACACCGATTCCGCTGCGCCCCTGCAGGCGGCCGAGCAGCGCGGCGTCTTCGCCTTCGGCCAGGCCTCAGACATGCGGGCCTTCGCGCCGAAGGCCCATCTCACCGCCATCGTAGACGACTGGTCGGGCTACTACATCAAGCGCGTCAGGGAGGTGATGGACGGCACCTGGAAGACCGGCGACGTCTGGGACGGGCTCAAGGCCGGCATGGTCAGGATCGCGCCCTATAACGACGCGGTCACGCCCGCCGCCCGTGCCGCCGCCGACGCGGTGATCAAGGGCATTTCGGCCGGCACGCTGCATCCCTTCACCGGGGAACTCAAGGACCAGAAGGGCGTCGTGCGCCTCAAGGCCGGCGAGACCGCCAGCGACGAGATGCTCTCGAAGATGGACTGGTATGTGGACGGCATCCAGGCCTGACCACGTCCCTCCTCCCGCGGCGACGGCGGAATCGCTGCCGTCGCCGTAGCGATTCGCAGGGAGCCCTGTTTCCTTGCGTCACCCTGCGCGGCGCGGCCGCGCAGCCCCTCCAGACAGCAGCGAAAACCCCGAAATCAGCGGAACGAAGCCGTTTTCTGTGCGTATCTACCGCCGCGGGCATCGTCTTTCCGCAACAACCGTGGCAACTGCGTGAGTTGCGCGCCGCGAATGACATCCATGTGTCGCGGTCGCTCGTGCCGGGAACGAGCATGACGGCCGTGGTCCAGCACGCGACGCCTGAAGCACCTTCTCAAGGAGGATTTCATGACCAAGAACGAACTGATCGCCGCCATCGCGGAAGAGACCGGCAAGACCAAGGCGGACGTCTCCGCCATCCTGGCCTCGCTCGGTACGACCGTCGCCAAGACCCTGAAGAAGGGCGACGACGTCACGCTCGGCGGCATCGGCAAGCTCTCCGCCGCCAAGCGCGAGGCCCGCGAGGCCCGCAACCCGTCGACCGGCGCGACCATCAAGGTCCCGGCCAAGACCGTCGTGAAGTTCAAGGTCACCAAGGACCTGGCCGACGCGGTGGCGTAAGGCCATCATCGGGATCAGGCAGCGTTTGCGCTTGAAACGCGGACGCTGCTTGACCCGGCGCCTCATGCCCTCACATTAGCGGCATGTTCCTTCGCCTCTTCACCGATCTGCGCGCCGCCAAGGTCCCCGTGACCCTGCGCGAATATCTGACGCTGCTTGAGGGGGTCGAGGCCGACCTGGCCGAGCACCGGGTCGATGAATTCTATTATCTCGCCCGCGCCACGCTGGTGAAGGACGAGCGCCATCTCGACAAGTTCGACAAGGTCTTCGCCCAGGTGTTCAAGGGCATGGAGACGCTGGGCCAGGCGATCGAGGAAGCCGGCATTCCTGAGGAATGGCTGCGCAAGCTCGCCGAGAAATTCCTGACCGACGAGGAAAAGGCGCAGATCGACGCGCTCGGCTGGGACAAGCTCTGGGAGACGCTGAAGCAGCGCCTCGATGAGCAGAGGGGCCGCCATCAGGGCGGCAACAAATGGATCGGCACCGCCGGCACCTCGCCCTATGGCGCCTATGGCTTCAATCCCGAAGGCATCCGCATCGGCCAGGACAAGAACCGCAATTTCCGAGCGGTGAAGGTCTGGGACAAGCGCGAGTTCAAGGATTTCGACGACACGCGCGAGCTCGGCGTGCGCAACCTGCGTGTGGCGCTGCGGCGCCTGCGCCGCTTCGCCCGCACCGGCGCGGCCGAGGAACTCGACCTCGACAACACGATCTCCGAGACGGCCAAGCATGGCTATCTCGACGTCAAGCTCCGGCCCGAGCGCCGCAATGCCGTGAAGGTCCTGCTTTTCCTCGATGTCGGCGGCTCGATGGACTGGCATATCGAACTGGCCGAGGAGCTGTTCTCCGCCGCGCGGGCCGAGTTCAAGCATTTCGAGCATTTCTACTTCCACAACTGCCCCTATGAGCGCGTCTGGAAGGAGAATCGCCGCCGGCACGACCAGATCATTCCAACCTGGGACGTGCTCAGGACATATCCGTCCGACTACCGCCTCGTCTTCGTCGGCGATGCCTCGATGAGCCCCTATGAGATTGCGATGCCCGGCGGCTCGGTCGAGCACTGGAACGAGGAAGCCGGCCAGGTCTGGATGGATCGGCTGGTGCACAAGTTCCCGAAATCGGTCTGGCTCAACCCGGTCCAGCAGCATCTCTGGAACTACACGCAATCGATCCGGCAGATCGGCGGGCTGATGGGCGGGCGCATGTTTCCGCTGACGCTGGACGGCCTCGACGGCGCGATGAGGGTTCTGGCGCGTTGACCACATTCACCGACGAAGACAGCGACGACGCCCCTCCTCCGAGCTGGCGCCAGCGGCCGAAGCCGGTGGGCTTCGAGGTCGCCTACAAGCTCGTGGGCGACACGCTCGAAATCGACCGGACGCGCCGGGTGGACAGCCTCCGGCTCAACGCCGTCGAGCAGGTGCGCTTCCTCTACGCGCCGGGCAATATCTCGTCCAAAGGCTACAAGACGCAGCTTCGGCTCAGCGACGGCCGGACCGTGACCTTCGGCAATCTGTCCTGGCGCTCGCTCACCGATCTCGACCGAGACGATGCGCGCTATCATCGCTTCGTTTCGGCGCTGTCGGCAGCGATCGCGCGCGCCAATCCGCGCGCCCGCTTCGTCGCGGGCAGGCCGAAGCCGCTCTGGCTCGGCGTCGCCGCCGTCGGCGCGCTGTCGCTGCTGATGCTGACGGCGTTCACGCTGCGCGCCTTCCAACAGGGTGCGACCAATGCCGGCCTGCTCGGCCTGCTGCTGGTCGCCGCTTCCTTCTGGCAGGTCTGGCCGCTCGTCAGCCTCAACCGGCCGCGCGAACTCGCGACCGGCGAAGTGCCCGACGATCTCGTGCCGGGCCGCGTGAACTGAAGCTCAGCGGACTACCAGCACCGAACATTTGGCCCGGCGAACGATGGCGGATGCGTTCGAGCCGATGACGTAGGCCAGCATGCCGGGCTCGTGCGAGCCGATGACGATGAGGTCGGCGCCGCTGGCGTCGGCTTCGGCGAGCACCTCGCCATGGACCGAGCCCATCAGGACCTTTGCCGAGACCTGCTCGGAAGGCAGATCCACCTTGGCTGCGATCTCGGCGAGCTTCACCTCGGCATCCTGCTGCTGCTCGGTGTCGAAATCCGCCGGGACGAACTCCATGTAGGTGACCGGGATCAGCGAGCGGACATAGACCAGCCGCACCACGCCGCCGGAGAGCTTGGCGAAGGATACGGCAGCCGCGAGCGCCGGCTGGGCAAGTTCGGCCTCCGCGAGATCGACGGGGACCATGATCGACTTGTACATCGCATCCTCCAAGGCTGGTTGCAGAACCATCCTGGAGTTTGCCAGCGCGCGCGCCATGATCCAGCGCAAAATGCGGGATGCGGCAGGGCGTCGCGCGCGGGCCGCCCGGCAGCGGCTACCCCGGTCTTCAGCCCTGGCGCGCGGGCGTACGGACGACGAGGCCGTCGAGATCGTCCCTGATGCGGATCTGGCAGGAAAGGCGCGAGTTCGGCCGGACGTCGAACGCGAAGTCCAGCATGTCCTCCTCCATCGGCTCGGCGTGGCCGACGGCCGGCATCCAGGCATCGTCCACATAGACATGGCAGGTCGCGCAGGCGCAGGCGCCGCCGCATTCGGCCTCGATGCCGGGCACGGCGTTGCGGATCGCCGTCTCCATCACCGTGGAGCCGGTCTCGCCCTCGACGGTGCGGCTCTCTCCGTGAGCGTCGATGAAGGTGATGTTCGGCATGGGGAACTCCGGCGGGCGATTGCGGCTCCCGCTTAGAGCATGTTCCGCAAAAGTGGAAACCACTTTTGCGACAAGAACATGCTCAGCTTTTTGGCTCCGCGCGCTTTCCGTTCGGCTGGACCAGCCGAACGGAAAGCGCGCGGAGCATTTCAAAGCGGCACGAAACCGGGCTTGGCGCCGCAGCGCCCTGTTCAGGCCGCGTGATCCAGCCGGGTGATCGCCGCGCGCGCCTCGGCGGCCGCCAGCGTCAGCGCGTCGAGGGCGTCGTCACCGGGCCCGACCGCCGATGCGCCGAGGGCCTGCTCGATCCGGTCGGCCGCATCCGCAACCCCCCAGGCACCGACCGCGCGGGCGGCCCCCTTCAGCGTATGCGCAGCATCCATCCGGGCCTGCTTCTCCGCATCGCCATGGATGGTGCGCAGGAGCCGCACGCATTGCTGCGCGAACAGCGCCAGCAACTCGCGTTCGAGTTCATGGTCGCCGTCGGTCTGGCGGGAGAGATGCTCGATATCGATCGCGGACTGGGGCATAGGGTTACTCGCAATGCCTGAAAGCTGGCCTCGGCACGAACGGCAATCGCATCCGAGTGAGCGCCAGGATGGTAAACGAGGCGTTAACGACGTTTGTGAATCTCGCGGTCAAATGGGTTTCCAAGGGTCCGGGGCTCCACTACCCTTCCAATTGGTAAATGATGGGCGCACTGTCTCCGATCATCCCGGCCAGAGGCGGCAAGGGACGGCGGAACATTCTTTCGTGCCCTATCATCAGTAGCGTGGCGAGGCGGCAAGATGAATCGACCCAAGAAGCTCCAGGACCCCACTGAAGCTGCGATGTCGGCGATCGAGGAGGCGCTCCGCCTCGATCAGCCCAAGGGCGAGGCCGAGACACCCGTCAGCACCGAGCCCCGATTGCCGGCGACGAGCGAAGGCGACCTCAAGCTCGAACTGCCTCGCGTCGAGCCCGCCCCTGTCGTGGCTCAGCCCGCGCCCGTGCCGCCGCCGGCCGCGCAGCCCACCCCGCCGCGCGCCGCGATCGCACCCGACACCAGCCGCGTCGCCAATGACGACCGCCGCGATTCGAGCTCGCTGGTGCAGGCCTTCGCCGTGCGCCCGTCCCGCAAGCCCTACTGGTTCGCCGCGCTCGCCTCGCTGGCCTGGCTGGGCGGCGCCGCCTTCGTCCTGCTCGGCCGCTACGGCTCGTTCAGCAACGGCCTGCCCGAGCCGGTCGCCAGCTTCGGCATCGGCGAGTGGACGTTGCTCGCGCTCTCGATCGGCGCGCCGGTCGTGTTTTTCTTCGTCCTGGCGGCGCTCTATCGCCGCACGCAGGAAATGCGCCTGATCTCGCGCGCGATGACCGAAGTCGCATTGCGCCTCGCGGAGCCGGAAGTCGCGGGTGCCGATTCCGTGCTGTCGCTCAGCCAGACCATCCGCCGCGAAGTCGCCGCCATGGGCGACGGCATCGAGCGTGCCGTGGCGCGCGCCGGCGAGCTGGAGACGATCGTGCGCGGCGAGATCTCGACGCTCGAACGCGCCTATGCCGACAACGAAATCCGCCTGCGTTCGCTAATCGACGAGCTCGTCACCCAGCGCGAGGCCGTGGTCGGCAATGCCGAGCGCGTGAAGCTTGCGATCAGCGGCGCCCATGACGGGCTCGCCAAGGATCTCGACAGCGCCAGCCGCGTCATCGCCGAGGCGGTCGCGCAGGCGGGCGACCGCGTCACCGGCTCGCTCGGCGCCAAGGGCGACCAGATCACCCAGGCGCTCGGCCGCGCCGGCGAACGGATGGTCGAGGAGATCAGCGGCCGCGGGCATGACCTCGTCGAACGGCTGCAAGTGACGTCCGGCGAAGTTTCGGAGCGCCTCGCCGGAGCCAGCGACAACCTCTCGACCATGCTCGACGGCCGCGCCAAGGAAATCGCGGCCTCGCTGGAGCGGACTGGCGCGTCCCTGACCGACGGACTGACCACCAGCGCCCAGGGCGTCACCCGCGCCATCAGCGAAACCGGCACGCAGGTCGCAGACTCGCTGACGGCCCGCGTCGATGTCGTCAACGAGACGCTGAAGACCACCGGCGAAGCGCTGGCGAAGGACATTTCGACCCGCGGCACCGAGGCGGCCGAACGCTTCGAGACCAGCAGCCGCAGCATGGTGGCGCTGATCGAAAGCCAGAGCGAAGCCCTGCAGAAGCGCCTGTCGGAGTCCGGCGAAGCCCTGCGCAGCGCCCTCTCCGACGAAGGCGAGAGCGTCACCACCCGCCTCGCCGAGGTCGGCCGCGGCGTCAACGGCCTGCTCACGCGCCAGAACGAGGCCATCGCCACGCGCCTCGCCCAGGTCGGCGAAAGCGTGCACGCGCTCATCGGCAGCCATGGCGACACGCTGGTGGGCCGCCTCAACGACACCGCCCGCACCGTCGACGACGTGCTGCGCGAGCGCAGCGAAGCGATCATCCTGCGTGTCGGCGACGTCAGCCAGAATCTGAGCGACGCCGTCGAGAAGCATGGCGACAGCCTGACGAGCCGCATCACCGAGGTTGCCGGACAGGTGCATGGCCTGTTCACCGAACAGGGCGGCAACCTGGTCGAGCGCCTTGGCGAAACCGGCGAGACGGTTCATGCGCTGCTCGACCAGCAGACCGAAAAGCTCGTCGACCGCGTCGCCGGCGCCGGGCGCGAACTGGCCAATCTCGTCGGCGAGCAGAGCGGCTCCGCCGTCGCCCGCGTCTCCGAAGCCGGCAGCGAACTCGCCCGCCTGCTGGCGGAGCGCAGCGAAGCCGCCGTCGCCAGCGTCTCGGACGCCGGCCGCAGCCTGACCGCGCTCATGGGCGAACAGGGCGACGCGACCGTCGCGCGTGTCGCCGAAGCCGGCAGCGGCCTCGCCCGCCTGCTCGCCGAGCGCAGCGAAGCGGCCGTTGCCAGCGTCTCGAATGCCGGCCAGAACCTGGCCACCCTCATGGACGAGCAGAGCAATGCCTCTGTCGCTCGCGTTGCCGAAGCCGGCAACGGGCTCGCCCGCCTGCTCGCCGAGCGCAGCGAGGCGGCCGTCGCGGACGTCTCGAACGCCGGCCAGAGCCTGGCTGCCCTCATGGGCGAACAGAGCGACGCCACGGTCGCCCGCGTCGCCAATGCGGGTGCCGATGTCGCGCGCCTGCTGTCGGAGCGCAGCGAAGCGTTGGTCGCCAGCGTGTCCGGCGCCGTCAACACCGTCGAAACGCGCCTGCGCGACGAGAGCGAGCTGCTCGTCGGCCGCCTGTCGCAGGCCGGCCAGGAGGTCGGCAGCGTCGTCAGCAGCCAGAGCGAGCGCCTGATCTCCGGCCTCTCCGAGACCGGCATGCGCGTCAGCGCCCTGCTGGAGGAGCAGGCCGGCGCGATGACGGTCAAGGTTTCGCAGGCCGGACTCGAGATCAAGGACCTGCTCGGCAGCGAGAGCCAGGCGCTGGCCAGCCGCGTCGCCGATGTCGGCCGCTCGGTGCACGGCATCCTGGCGGAACGCAGCAATGCGCTGATCTCCCGCCTCGCCGAAACCGGCGAGAGCATCGACCAGAGGCTCGAAGCGCGCGGCGCGACCCTTGCCAGCCGCATCACCGACAGCGTCGAGGCAGCCCAGAGCGCCCTTGAACAGCAGCAGACCGGCTTCCTCGCCATCGTCGGCGAGACCGGCGACAAGGTCGGCGCCCTGCTCGGCGAGCAGCGCGAGACGATGGTCCGCGACCTCGTCAACACCGGCCGCGAAGTCCACACCCTGCTCGGCGAGCAGAGCGAAGACCTCGCACGCCGCATGACCGAGGCGACCCGCACCCTCACCGAGACGATCAATGTCGACGGCCGTCACGTCGCCGACCGCGTCACCGAGGCGACGCAGGGCCTGCGCGACACCTTCACGGTCCATGCCGAGGAGGCGCGCACCCTGCTCGCCGGCACCGGCCGCGAGATCGTGCTGGCGCTCACCCAACAGGGCGGGCGCGTCAACGAGGCGCTCTCCGCCAATGCCGAGTCGATGCTGCGCTCGGTCGAGGGCCGCGCCCAGGCGCTGACCGAGGCCCTGGCGCTGCGCCACGACGCGCTGACCCGCCTCTTCGACGAGCGCGGTCGCGAGATCGAATCCGCTCTCGGCACGCGCATGGCGACGCTGTCCACCTTGTTCGACACGCAGGGCCGCGAGATCGAAACCTCGCTTGGCGCCCGCCTGTCGGCGCTGTCCAGCCTCTTCGACACGCAGGGCCGCGACGTCGAGGCGGCGCTCGGCGCCCGCCTGACCGCCTTCGAGGACCTGATCGTCCATCAGGGCGGCGCGCTCACCGCCAAGATCGCTGGCGACGCCCGCGAGCTGACGGACGCGCTGCATGGCGGCATCGCCCAGGTCGAGAAGCTGATCTCGGAAGACGGCGTCTCGCTGGCGGACAAGGTCGGCACCCGCGCGCTGGAAGCGGCGGAGCTGCTCGCAGAGCGCACCCGCGAGGCGGCCGACGCGATGGAATCGCAGATCAAGCTGTTTGAGGACCGCTCGGGCGCCAAGAGCGCCGAGATCGCCGGCGCGCTCGACAGCCTGATCGCCCGCATCGATGGCAGCCTCGGTTCGCGCGCCACCGCCCTCAACGAGGCGCTGGTCGAGCGCACGGTCGACATCGCCCGCGTGCTCGCCGAGGGCGGCCGCGACGTCACCCGCGCGCTCGCCGCCAAGGCGGACGAGATCGGCGAGGCCGTCACCTCGAAGAGCGAATCCCTCACCCGCACGCTCAGCGACAAGGCCGACAGCATCAACGCCACGCTCGGCGGCCGCGCCCTGCAGATCGCCGACACGCTCGACCAGAGCGTCGCGCGTTTCGAGGAGCGCGTCGTCAACCGGCTCGACACCGTCTCGCACACGCTCGACAGCCGCGGCGACGAGATCGCCACCACGCTGCAGGGCCGCTCTGAGGCGATCGCCGCCACCCTGGCCGAACGGGCGCAGGAGCTGCGTTCCCTGTTCGACGAGCGGGGCAGCGGCATGGTCTCGTCGCTCGCCGAGCAGAGCGAAGCCATCGCGGCGGCGCTCACCGAGCGCGCGGAACAGCTGCGCACCCTGTTCGACGACCGTGGGCTCGGCATCGTCGCCGCCCTCGGCCGCCGGGGTGATGCGATCTCCGGCGCGCTCGACCAGCGCGCCGAGCAGCTGCGCGCGATCTTCGAGGATCAGGGCGCAGGCGTCGTCACCGCGCTCGAACGCCAGGGCGCGGCGATCGCGGCCTCTCTGGAAGAGAAGACGGATTCACTGCGCGCCGCCTTCGACAGCAAGGGCCATGGCCTCGTCGAGGTTCTGGGCCGGCAGAGCGAGACGCTCACGCAGTCGCTCGACGAGCGGGTCGAGGCGCTGCGCTCCGTCTTCGATGCTAAGGGCAACGGCGCCGTCGAGGCGCTGAACCAGCGCGGCGAGGCGCTTGCGGCCGAGTTCGCCACGGTCGGCGAGACGATGGTCCGCGCGCTCGAAAGCCGTGGCAACGCCATCATGGTTGGCCTGCGCGACCGGGGCGCCGCCATCGCCGGCGCGGTCGAGGCCTCGACCAATGCGCTGCGCGAGACGCTCGAATCCGGCTCGAAGCAGTCGGTCGAGGCGCTGGTCGGCACGAACGAGCAGCTGCGCGAGGAGCTGGGCGGCATGCTTGGCCGCCTCGGCGAGGCGAACAAGCTGATGCAGCAGATCGTCAACGGCGCGAACACGAACCTCGCCGCCGTCGAGAACAGCCTCTCGGCCCGCGTCGGCGAGCTGCAGAACGTGATCGGCTCGGTGATGGCCGAAGCCGGCAACGCCTCGCAGCAGGTCAGCACGCAGATCGCCGATCTGAAGAGCTTCTCGGAAGGCACGCTGCGCGAGGCGACGGCGCTGGTCGGCAAACTCGACGAGCGCGGCACCTCGCTCAACGAGGCGACCGAAGCCAGCGCCGCGGCGCTCAATGCCGTGGCCGGTCGGCTGGAGCAGATCGAGGAGCGCGTCGGCAAGGCGCTGGCCGAACGCCGGGATGCGCTCGCGCAGCTGCACGGGCTCATCGCCAGCCGCACCGAGGATGTCGAGTCGATCACCCGCTCCTTCGCGTCGCTCATCGACGAGTCGCTCGGCACCGCCGAGGCGCGGGCTCGCCAGATCGGCACCGTGCTCTCCGACTCGGCGGAATCCACGACCAGCGCCATCGCGCAGCAGTTCGAGTCGATCCGGGCTGCGACCGGCAAGGAGCGCGAACGCACTGCGGAGGCCCTGCGTGGCGCCTATGCCCAGGTTTCGGCGGAGATCAACGGCGAAATCACCAAGGTGACCGAGCGCTTCCAGCAGGCGGCGCAGGACATGCGCGGCATCACCGGGGATATCCAGCGCGAGCTGGAGGCGACCCGCGCCGAACTGAAGCGCGGCGTGCTCGAAATGCCGCAGGAGGCGCAGGAGTCGACCTCGACCATGCGTCGCGTCGTGGCCGAGCAGATCAAGGCCTTGAACGATCTCACCGAGATCGTGACGCGCGCCGGCCGGCGCGGCGATGTCTCGATGCCGCTCGACCACATCGCGAGCCGGCGCAGCCCCGTCGCCGCCGTGGCGGCCCCTGCCCCGGCCCGACCCGCCCCGGCGGCGGCGCCGGCGCCCCAGCCGAAACCGGCAGCGCCCGAACCCCTGCTGCGGCCGTCGCTCGACGCTTCGGCCGAGGAGCCCCGCAACGGCACGGCTCACGCCGAGCCGCGCGGCGAAGTCGCCCCTGCCCCGAGCCGCCCGGCGCCCGCACCGGATGCGTCGCGGCGCGCGGCGGAAGCCGCTCCGCAGCAGCCGGCCAAGGCCGGCTGGCTCTCGGACCTGCTGAGCCGCGCCTCGCGCGAGGACAAGCAGCCGGAGCCGAGCAAGCCGACGACGCACTCGATCGAGAAGCTCGACTCACTCTCGGTCGACATCGCCCGGATGATCGACCATGACGCGGCCGTCGAATTGTGGGACCGCTACAAGCGCGGCGAGCGCAATGTCTTCACCCGCCGGCTCTACACGCTGCAGGGCCAGCAGACCTTCGACGACATCCGCCGCAAGTACCGGCGCGATCCGGAGTTCAAGGAGACCGTCGACCGCTATATCGACGAGTTCGAGCGCCTGCTCGGCGAAGCGGCCAAGGACGACCGCGACTCGATGGTGGCGAAGACCTACCTCACCTCGGAGACCGGCAAGGTCTACACGATGCTGGCCCATGCCAGCGGCCGCTTCGAATAAGCCGCCGCTCAGCGGACCGAAACACGAAGGGCCGCCCGAGAGGGCGGCCCTTCCTTTATGGCGCGCGGCAGCCGCTGGAGCGGGTTTTGATCCGACTGAAACACCCTCCTCCTTGAGCGCTTCGTCGCTTCGTTCCTCGCGATGACGGCTCAGCCCGCCCGGAAACGGCTCTAGGCCGCTGCTCTGAAGCGTGCCTCGCCGCGATTGAGGAAGCAGGTCTTGTCGAACAGGGAGAGGTCGAGCGGATTCGGCAGGCGTATATCCGAGATATCCGGAAACGGCTTGCCCGACGCTTCGTAGGAGCGGTCGACCTGCGAGATGAAGACCAGGATCAGCCCCCGCTCCCGTGCGAAGGCCCGCAGCGACCTGACCTGAACAGCCAGCTCCGGCGTATCGCGGCGCTGATCGAGCAGTTGCAGATAATCGATCACGGCCACGGTGCCGGGCGGTGCGGCCCCCAGCGCCCTGGTGATGTAGTCGGCGCTGATCGCATCGGAGCAATCGCAATCGAACAGGCCGGAAAGCTCGCCCGGAGCGATGCCGAGCGCCTGCAGGCGATCAGCGACATCCAAAGGCGTGTACTCGAGCGTGAAGAAGACACCGCGCCGACCCGCCCGAACGGCTTCGGCCAGCAAGGCGAGGCTCGCCAGAGTCTTGCCCTGGCCCGGCCGCCCCGCCATCAGCACGAGATCTCCGGGCGAAAGCTGGGCCAACAGCGTGCCGGCTGGTCCTGCCGCGGGCTGCCGCGCCACCAGCAGACTCCAGCTGCGATACCCCTCCTCGGCGGCCACGCGGTCGAGAGCCGCATGGAGCGGCGTTCGTTCCCGGCGGCTCAGCAGCCTGGCCTTGCGCTTCAGTCGATGGATCGGGGCGGACAACATCATGACATCAACCTCCTATCGCGTGCAGCGCGCGCAATCCCTCCTCATGCGTGTTGCCCGGACAGTCGGTCAGGTCGTCATGGATGCCCCGTATGATCATACTTCCCCGGCTGGAGGGGGGAGGCGCGGGCCGAGCCAGAATCGGATTCTAGCTGCATCCGGAGCTTTGGAAAACGGCGGATGCAAGCGGCCTCAGCGCGCCCAGCGCACGATCTCGATCAGCACCTGCGAGAGCGCGCGGTTGAGCGCCTGGGTCGCGCCCGGCCCATCGACGGATCCGGCCGGCACGCGGGCCGAGAACAGGCGGGCGCGCTGGATCTGGCCGGTGCGATCGCCGACGATCCTGGCGGTGATCTCCACGACCGCCATTCCGCTGGCGGCGTCGATGTTGAAGCTGCGGATATCGGTGTTCAGCTGCACATCGGGCTGGATGCGCTGGCCGGGGGCCGAGACCGAGCCGATCCGGCTGGCGTTCTCGAAAGTCTGGATCAGGCGTGCCTGGACCAGCGCCGGGATGCGGTCCGCCCATTGCGCCCCGCCGACGAAGGAGAGCGCCCCGCTCGAATCCCGAACGATGACCCGGTCGGAATCGAGCGCCTGAACCGTCGTTGGCTCGGCCACCACCATGACGGCGCGGGAGCCGCCGACGCGGCCGAAGCCGCTGGGTGCGGAGAGATCGAAAGTCGTCGGCGTCGAGCCGCCGCAGCCGGCGAGCAGGGTGCCGACGGCCAGCACGAGCGCCGCGAGGCGGCTGGCCTTGGTCACCGGAAAGAGCGGAGCCTCGGTCGTCATGGGCTAGCGTGATCCGTTGTATTGCGGGAGCGGCGCCCTGCCCCCGAAGATGAACTGCTGCGGATTGCGCTCGAAATTCCGCAGCGTGCGGTTGAGTTCCGTCAGCGTGCGGCGGCCATCGGCGGCAAGCGACTCGACGTCCCGCAGCCCGGGCCCGGTGAAGCGATTGATGCCGGCCGTGATTTCGGCGGTGCGCTTGTCGAGGTTGTCGGCCAGGGTACGGATCGACTTGGCGGCATCGGCGACTTCCTGGAAGGCGCTGCGCCCATCCGCTCCCGAGCCCGCATTGAGGAAGTTCTGGGCCGCCTTCAGCACGCCGTCGACCTGATCGGCGGCCCTGTCGAGCTTGGCCGAGATCGAGGCGGCGTCCTTGACCACCTTGGCGACGTCGGCGCTCGAACCACCGAGCGCGCCGGTGAACTTGTCGACATTCTCGATGATGCCGGCGATCTTCTGCCGGTCCACCGAACGGACGACGCCGGTCAGTTCCTCGCTCAGCGCCTGCAGCCGCTGCGACAGCGGCTGGATCGTCTCGGCGATGTTGCCGAAGCCGGACATCAGCTTGTCGATGCCGTCGGAGTTCTTGCCGAGTGCCTCGGAGAAGCGCTCGACATTGCGGACGGTGTTGTTGATCGGGCCGGCATTCTGCTTGATCAGCCCGTCGAGCGAGGTGAGCATGGTGTCGGCCTTCTGCGCGACGTTGCGCACGGTCTCGATGATGTCCTGCAGCTCGGAGCGCTCGGCGATGATCGTCGGCATCGCCTCGCCGGGCTTGGCGGCCAGGACCGGCGCGTCAGGGGCGCCGCCGATCAGCTGCAGGGCGACCACGCCGGCCAGCCCCTGCGCCTCGATGCGGGCGCGGGTGTCGTCGCGCAGCGGCGTCGTGCTGGCGACCTGGATCACCGCATAGATCCGGCGCGGATCGTCCGGCTGCAATTCGATCGTGGTGACTTCGCCGACGCGCAGGCCGTTGAACAGCACGCTCGACCCGCGGCCGAGGCCAGTCACCGTGCCGGTGAAGATGACGCGGACGTTCTCCCTGCGCCCCGCCGCGCCGCTGTTGAACCAGTAGACGAAGCCGAATGCCGCAGCGAGGACCGCGAGCGTGAAAAGGCCGACAAGTGCATAGTTGGCGCGCGATTCCATACCCTAGCCGCTTCGTTCCCGCTCGCCGGCCGGCAGCCGGGCCATGGCGCGTTCGCCACCGAAATATGCCTTCAGCCACGGATGGTCCGAAGCGAGCATCGTCGCCAGCGGCCCAACCGCGATCACCTTCTTGTCCGCCAGCGCGGCGATTCGGTCGCAAGCATGATACAGGCTGTCGAGATCGTGGGTCACCATGAAGACGGTGAGCCCCAAAGTCTCCTTCAGCGTGATGATGAGGTCGTCGAACTCGGCCGCGCCGATGGGGTCCAGCCCCGAGGTCGGCTCGTCGAGGAAGACGATCTCGGGATCGAGCGCCAATGCGCGGGCGAGCGCCGCGCGCTTGATCATGCCGCCCGAGAGCTCCGAGGGAACCTTGTCGGCGGCATCGAGCGGCAGGCCGACCAGATCGAGCTTCACCATGGCCAACTCATCCAGCAGATCCGGCGAAAGGCGCAGATATTCGCGCATCGGCACCTGGATGTTCTGCTTGACGGTCAGTGCCGAGAACAGCGCGCCCTGCTGGAACATCACGCCGGAGCGGCGTTCGAGCACGCGGCGCTGCTGCGGGGTCAGCGTGTCGACATTCTCGCCGAAGACCTCGATCGTCCCGCGCGCCTTGCGCACCAGCCCGAGAATGGTGCGCGTCAGCACGGACTTGCCCTGCCCCGAACCGCCGACGAAACCGAGAATCTCGCCGCGCCGCACGTCGAGATCGAGCCCGTCCATGATGACCTTCTCGCCGAACGCGACCTTGAGGTTGCGGACGCGGATCACGTTTTCGGGCTCGCCCGCCTGCGGCGCCGGGGCCGCGGATATGTCGGGAGAGGCCATCGTCAAAACTCGATCGATGCGAAGAACATGGCGAAGAGACCGTCGACGACGATCACCATGAAGATCGCCTTCACCACCGAGGCGGTAACCTGCCGGCCGAGCGATTCCGCCGATCCCTGGACCGCCAGCCCCTCGATCGAGGCGATCAACCCGATCACGAAGGCCATGAACGGCGCCTTGATCAGGCCGACGGCGAAATGCTTCCAGGTGATGACCGATTGCAGCCGGGCGAGGAAGGTATCCACGCCGATCCCGCCATAGAGCCAGGTGACGAGGCCAGCGCCGACGAGCCCCGCCATCGCCGAGATGAAGGTCAGGATCGGCAGCGAGATGATCAGGGCGAGGATGCGCGGCACGACCAGCACCTCGATGGGGTCGAGACCCATCACCCGCAACGCGTCGATCTCCTCGCGCATCTTCATCGAGCCGATCTCGGCCGTGAAGGCCGAGCCCGAGCGGCCGGCGATCATGATCGAGGTCAGGAGCACCGCGAGCTCGCGCAGGATCAGGATGCCGGTCAGGTTGACCACGAAGACCGAGGCGCCGAACTGCTGGAGCTGGAAGATGCCCTGCTGCGCGACGATGCAGCCGACCAGGAACGAGATCAGCATGATGATCGGCGCGCCATTGAAGGCGATCAGCTCGATCTGATTGACCAGCGACGGGCCGCGGAACTTGCGCGGCCCGAGGACGACGCTGGCCGAGCCGACCACGACCTCGCCGAGGAACATCGCGCCGCCGACCATGTCACGCCCGAAGCGCACCACGCTCTGACCGATGTCGACGAGGATGTCGACCACGCGGAAATGGCGCTGCTCCGGCGTCCTGTCCTCGTCATGGACCCTGACCTCGGCGAGCAGGATCGCATGCTCGGGCCTGTCGCTGACGATATCGACGGCAGCGCCGTCCCGTTCCCGGTGCTGCTTCAGGCGATTGAGGATATAGGCGCCGAGGGTGTCGAGACGGGTAACGTTCGAGAGATCGAGCCGTGCATGCCCCGCTCGCGGCATACGCTTGGCGATCTCCCCGACGAGCTGCTCGATGCGGGGGGCGCGGTCGGCGCTCCAGGAGCCCGCGAGCGCCACGGCGAGCGTGCCGGCATCATCGCGGATGCTCGCCTGCGGTTCGGCGGTGTCAACGCTCGCCATGTCGCTGTGACGTCCCTCACCCTGCCCAGGACAGCCTCGCGGCTGCGCAACACCGGTCCATCGCGCCGAAATCCCCCCGATTCCCTGTATTGCCGCCATGGGCACACTTGGCAAGCACGCGGCGCTACCGAGCGCGATTCGATGACAAAATGGGCAGTAATCGCGGCAGCCGCAGCAAAACACCCACCCGGCCAGGGCCCTAGCGATTCCTTAAGGAATGGTAGCGCAGCCTCCGGACAGGACTCTCTCGACCGCCACTGATTCGGCCGGTCCATCAAAGGCAGAATGGTCATGGGCGATCCCCGCTCGCTGACACCGCTGAGCCAGGCCGACTACGAGGCGATCGAAGCCGCGGTCATGGAAACCGCGCGCGGCCGCTGGTTCATGACCGAATATGCCAAGCGCAACCGTCAGGCCGACACTCTGCAACTCCTCGGCGCGATCGAGCGGATCGAACGGGTCGTCGGGCTCGGCGTGCAGGAGACCAGCCGGGAGGCAAACCTGATCGAGGCGGCCGCCTTGATCGGCGACCTGCGCAACGACCTCGAGCGCTTCAGCGGCAAGGCCGAGAGCCGGTCATCCGGGCTCGCCGTCCAGATCGAAAAGGCGGCCGGCACCGTCCTCGCCGCAACCGAGAGCATTCAGGAAGCCGCCTGGGGGCTGCGCGAAGCCGGCGCCGACGACGCCCTCTGCAACAAGCTCGACCGGCACGCGGCCGAGATTTCGGCCACCATCGGCACCGTCGACGGGCTGGTCCAGCGCATCGACAAGATCGCCGACACGATCGCGATGCTGGATTCGAGCCTGCGCGCCTTCGGCGAGGTCTCTCGCGAACCGAGCACCAGTTTCGAGATCATGGCCGCCGCGGCGGAGAAGAGCATGGCGGAGGCTCAGTCCTTGCCGGCCATGCGCCGCAGCCTGAGCGATGCCGGCTTCGCCGCGCCGGAAGAGCCGCCGGCGCCCTATCAGCTCAACGACGAGGCTGTTCCCGAGACGCGCCTGGGAACCGTGCATCTCCTCGACGACGATCTGACCTTCGAGGACCCGGCCGCCACGGCGCCGGAGCCGCAGCGCGTCGCAGCCGGCTATTCGGAGGCCGGCTTACGCGAGATCGACGCCCTCCAGGCCGACCGCAAACTCGCCTATTTCGTCTGACGTCGTCCGGCCAGGCTTGATGCCGCGCCGTGCACGGCGAACGGCTCAGTTCTCGCGCCGGATCGCGCTCTCGTGCCAGCGATGCAGCAGCAGATACGAGATCAGGCTCGTCGCCAGGAAGATCGCGACGCCCGACAGCGAGATCATCACCAGCGCCGCGAAGACGCGCGGGATCTTGAGCTGGTAGCCCGCCTCCAGGATGCGATAGGCGAGGCCCGAGGCGCTGCCGCCCGTCCCCGCGACGAATTCGGCCACCACCGCGCCGATCAGCGCGAGGCCGCCGGAAATCTTCAGCCCGGCCAGGAAATAGGGCAGCGCCGCAGGCAGCTTGAGATAGCGCATCGTCTGCCAGCGCGAGGCGCCGTAGAGCTCGAACAGGTTGACGAGGTTGTGGTCCGCCGAATTCAGCCCAAGGATGGTGTTGGACAGGATCGGGAAGAAGGCGACGATCCAGGCGCAGATCAGCAGCGACAGGTCGATGTCGTTTGCCCAGATGATGATCAGCGGGGCGATGGCGACGACCGGCGTGACCTGCAGGATGACAGCGTAAGGCAGCAGCGCCATCTCCAGCCATTTCGACTGGCTGAACAGCACCGCGAGCGTCACGCCGACCACGACCGCGGCGGCGAGCGCCATGAAGGTGATCTTCAGCGTGATCCAGAGCGAGCCCGAAAGCGTGCCCCAATCGGCCACCAGCGTCTGCCCGATCAGGATCGGCCCCGGCAGGACATAGGACGGAACCTCGTTCCAGCGAACCGCGAACTCCCAGAGCGCCAGCACGACCACGCCGATCGCGACGGGAGCGACGATGCGCGGCCAGATGCTGGCCGGCAGGCCGAGAATCCGCGCTTCGGCACCGGCAACCGGCAGCGCCTGCGCGTCAGTGCCGTCGGAGGCGCGCATGTCGAGAGGAGCGCTCATCGGCCGATCGCTTCCTTGAGCTTGGTGGAGGCGACGCGGCAGAGATGGGCGTATTCGCCGGAAGTCCGGAACAGTTCGTCGCGGGGATAGTCGGCCTCGACCGACAGGTCGGCCATGACGCGGCCGGGCCGGGCCGCCATCACCACGATCCGCTGCGAGAGATAGACCGACTCGAACACCGAATGGGTGACGAAGACCGCCGTGAAGCGCTCGCGCCACCACAGCTCCAGCAAATCGTCGTTGAGGCGGTGACGGGTGATCTCGTCGAGCGCGGCGAAGGGCTCGTCCATCAGCAGGATCTTGGGGCGCATCACCAGCGCGCGGGCGATCGAGACGCGCATCTTCATGCCGCCCGAGAGCTCGCGCGGATAGGATTTCTCGAAGCCCTTGAGGCCGACCAGCGCCAGCATCTCGGCCGCGCGGGCCTCGGCTTCCGCCCGCGGCACGCCTCTCAGCTTCAGCGGCAGCATGACGTTGGCGAGCGCGTTCGCCCAGGGCATCAGCGTCGGGTCCTGGAAGACGAAGCCGAGATCGCGCGCGCCATGGCCGGTGCTGCCCTGCGCCGCGCCGGTTTCGCCGGGCCAGGTGATCGTGCCGGAGCTCGGCGCGCCGAGGCCCGCGATCATCCGCAGCAAGGTCGATTTTCCGCAGCCGGAGGGGCCGAGCAGGCTGATGAACTGCCCTGCCCCCAGTTCGAGGTCGACATCGCGAACCGCAAGCGTGCCGTTGGCGAAGCGCTTCGAGACGTGCCGGACCGCCACCAGCGGGGTGCCGGCACTCTCGTTGCCCGGGGGTGTGCTTAGATAGGCCGTGTCCAAAGCCTGATGATCCGATCTACGAAATGCCGTTATTCTCGGGCGAAGCGAAGCGCAGACCCGAGAATCTCAGGCCGAAAGGAGCGCCCGAGCCTTTTCCTGCATGAGATGCTCGGGTCAAGCCCGAGCATGACGCTGCTTCTCAACCCTTGCCGATGCCCTTGTTCACGAAGTCGAGGCTGTAGGCCTTCTTGAAGTCGACTCCCGCCGGGATCACGCCGGCATCGGTCATCGTCTTGGCGAAGCTCGCCCAGCGCGCATCGGTCATCGCGCCGATGCCAAGCTTCAGCGCATCGCCGGACAGCACGATGCCGCGATCGTTCATCACCTTGAGGGCGTAATCGATCTTTTCCTGATCCATGTCCGGATTGTCCTTCAGGATCCGGGCATTGGCGGCAGCGATATTCGGCCCGCCCTTCATGTATTCGGCCCAGCCTTCCAGCGTCGCATCGACGAAGCGCTGCACCAGCTCCTTCTTCTCCTGAACCATCTTCCGGGAGATCGTGATGGTGGTGTTGTAGTTCTCGAAGCCGGCATCGGCGAGGAGATGCACCACCGGCTCGACGCCCGCCTTGCGGATGACGAAGGGCTCGGAGGACAGGAAGCCCTGCTGCGAGACCGTCTTGTCGGCCAGGAACGGCGCCATGTTGAAGGTGTAGGGCCGGATCTGCTCGTCGCGGAAGCCGAATTTCAGCTTCAGGAACGGCCAGAAGCCGACACGGGCCTGCGCCGCGATCAGGATCGGCTTGCCCTTGAGGTCGGCGAGCGTGTCGTTGCCCTGGCCAGGATGCGAGATCAGGACCTGCGGATCCTTCTGGAAGATCGAGGCGATGCACAGGAACGGCAGGTTCTCCTGCGCGAAGCTCAGCGCCTCCAGCGAATTGCCCATGATCATGTCGACGCGGCCGCCGAGCAGGAGCTGCGTCGGATTCTGCTGCGGGCCGCCGGGACGGATCTCCACGTCGAGGCCGTATTTCTTGTAGATGCCGTTGGCCGCGGCGAGATAGAAGCCGCCATGTTCGGTCTGGGCGCGCCAGTTGGTCTGGTAGCTGACCTTGTCGAGCGTCTGCGCGTTGACGCGCGCGCCCGGCACCGGGATCAGCAGAGAGGCGGTGGAGCCGCCGATCAGCCCGAGCGCGGCGCGCCGGTTCACGCGATATTTCATCGTCGTCATCTCGCTATCTCCCCTCACGCCTGCCGCGGGCCGGCCTCTGGCCCGTCTCCTTATCCCATGCGATAGGACGGCGGGACAATGCAACGCCGTGCCGCCGGGTTTCTGCACAGAAACAAGGCAAGCGCACCGGCTCCTGACAGGCCTGATCATGACCGCACGTTTCTGGGGCGACCTGAAGAGTTCCGATTTCGCCGCGCTTCCGCCCGAGCGCACCGTGGCGGTGCTGCCGCTGGCGGCGATCGAGCAGCATGGCCCACATCTGCCGGTCTCGGTCGATACGACCGTGATGAACGCCATGCTGGCCGAGGCGATGCCACTGGTGCCGGCCGATCTCGACGTGCTCGTGCTGCCGACGCAGGCGGTCTGCAAGTCGAACGAACACCTGCATTCGCCGGGCACGCTGACGATCGGCTGGGAAAGCGCGATCCGCTCCTGGATCGAGATCGGTGAGAGCGTGAAGCGCGCCGGCTTCCGCAAGCTGGTGCTGATCACCTCGCATGGCGGCAATGTCGACCCGATGAAGATCGTCGCGCGCGAGCTGCGCGTCGGCCACGGCATGCTCGCCGTCTGCACGGCCTGGATGTCCTTCGGCCTGCCGGACGGCCTGTTCGACGAGCTCGACATCCGCCACGGCATCCATGGCGGCGATGTCGAGACCTCGCTGATGCTGCACTTCCGGCCCGACCTCGTCGACATGGGCAAGGCCGGGCATTTCAAGCCGCATACCGTGACGATGGCCGAGGAGGGCTATACCCATCTGCGCCCCACCGGCCCGCATGCCTTCGCCTGGATGGCGCAGGACGTGAATCGCGCCGGCGCGGTCGGCGATGCCAGCCTCGCGACGGCGGCGAAGGGCAAGGCCACCGCCGCGCTGCAGGCGAAGGGCTTCGTCCAGCTGATGGCCGATGTCGCGCGGATGCCGCTCGATACGCTCTATCGGGCGGATTGAAGGCCCCGTGCCCTTTCAGGAAACGCTGTCATTCCGGGCAAGCGAAGCGCAGACCCGGAAGCCATCGTAGAGCAACGCCCTTCGATGGATTCCGGATCGGCGCCGCTTTGCGGCTTGTCCGGAATGACGGCGCGTTTTTGTGAGAAGTGACGGCTCCCTCCGGAAACCTCATTCGGGATCGTGAATGCGCGGAACCCGGCCTGAAGCCAGCTCGTGCCGGCCCGATACCTCACGCGAACGTGGAAAGAGCTTCACAAATCCGAACTGGTCTCCCCGTGGCGTGATGCGGAACAATGCCCGTCCCGAGACGAGGACCGGATATGAAGCTCAAACTTCTCCGCAACGCGACGCTGAAACTCGATTATGGTGGCAGGACCTTCCTGATCGACCCTGATTTCGGCCCGCGCCACAGCCGTCGCTCCTTCACCGGGCGCTCGCAGAACCCGATGGTCGACCTGCCCGAGCCGATCGAGGACATCATTGCAGGCGTCGATACGGTGATCGTCTCGCATCTCCACGCCGATCATTTCGACGAGGTTGCCAAGGCACGGGTTCCGAAGGACCTGCCCGTGATTTGCCAGCCCGGCGACGAAGGTGCGATCGCACAGGCTGGCTTCTCCTCGATCACGGCGATCGACTGCTTCGTCCGGCTCGGCCCGATCGTGCTGAAGCGGCATCCGGCCCAGCACGGCACCGGCGCGGTCGTCGCGCTGATGGGCTCGGTCATGGGCCTGAGCTTCGAGGCGCCGGGCGAGCCGACGCTCTACTGGTGCGGCGACAGCGTGCTCTATCCGCCGCTGCGCGACGCCGTGGCCGCGACCGGGCCGGACATCATCGTCACCCATTCCTGCGGGGCGATGTGGGACAACACGCTGATCGTGATGGACGCCGCGCAGACACTCGATGTCGCGGAGGCCTTCCCGCGCGCGACCGTGATCGCGACGCATATGGAAGCGCTCGACCATGCAACCGTCAGCCGCACAGCCCTGCGCAAGGCGGCGAAGGAGCGCGGCGTGGATACGCGGCGCCTGCGTATCCCCGCCGATGGCGAGACTATCGAGCTCGGCGTGCCGGCGCTGGTTTAGGCGCTTTACGACGACAAAAGAGCGCGGGGAACCCTCTCCTGTAAGGAGAGGGTTCCCCGCGCCCTTATCGTCACGGTGGAGAGCCTTACTCCCCCGCCTTCAGCTGCTTGGCGTAGATGCCCTTATACTGCTCGCGCAGCAGGTTCTTCTGGACCTTGCCCATGGTGTTGCGCGGCAGTTCGGCGACGACGAAGACCTGCTTGGGCTGCTTGAACTTGGCGAGCCGCTGCTCGAGCGCCGCAGCGATGGCCTTGGCGGTGATCTCGGCGCCGGGCTTGCAGACCACGACCGCGGTAACGCCCTCGCCGAAATCGGGATGCGGCACGCCGATGACGGCGCTCTCGATCACGCCCGGCATCTCGTCGATCTCGGCCTCGACTTCCTTCGGATAGACGTTGTAGCCGCCGGTGATGATCAGGTCCTTGCCGCGCCCGACGATATGGACATAGCCGGCAGGGTCGATCTTGCCGAGATCGCCGGTGATGAAGAAGCCGTCGGCCCTGAACTCGGCCTTGGTCTTCTCGGGATTGCGCCAATAGCCCTTGAAGACGTTGGGACCCTTGACCTCGATCATGCCGATCTCGTCGCGGGCGATCTCCTTGCCCGTCTCGGGATCGGTGACGCGGGCGGAGACGCCCGGCAGCGGGAAGCCAACCGTGCCGGCCACCCGATCCCCCTCATAGGGGTTCGAGGTGTTCATGTTGGTCTCGGTCATGCCGTAGCGCTCGAGGATGGCGTGGCCGGTCTTCTCGCGCCATTCGCGATGCGTCTCGGCCAGAAGCGGCGCCGAACCGGAGACGAAGAGGCGCATATGCTTGGTCGCTGCAGGCGTCAGCCTGGCATCCTGCAAGAGCCGGACATAGAAGGTCGGCACGCCCATCATGCAGGTCGCCTGCGGCAGGTACTTGAAGACCTGTTCCGGATCGAACTTGGGCAGCAGGATCATCGAACCGCCGGACAGCAGGATCACATTCGTCGCCACGAAGAGGCCGTGGGTGTGGAAGATCGGCAATGCGTGCAGCAGCACGTCGCCCTTGCCGAAGCGCCAGTAATCGACCAGCGCCAGCGCATTGGACGACAGGTTGTCGTGGCTCAGCATCGCGCCCTTGGAGCGGCCGGTCGTGCCGGACGTGTAGAGGATCGCGGCGAGATCGTCCGGCCCGCGCGCGACGTCAGTGAAGTCGCCCGACGCGGCATTGGCCTTGTCGAGCAGGCTGCCGGTGCCGATACCGAGCGTCTCCAGCTTCGCGCCGGCCTTCTCGGCATAGGGATGCAGGGCTTGCGCCTTGGCGGGATCGCAGACGAAGACGGCCGGCTCGGCATCGCCAAGGAAATACTCGATCTCGGCCGGGGTATAGGCGGTGTTGAGCGGCAGGAAGATCGCCCCGGCCCGGACCGTGCCGAGATAGAGCATCAGCGCCTCGAAGCTCTTCTCCACTTGAACCGCCACGCGATCCCCGGGCTTTACGCCGAGCCCGACCAACGCATCGGCGAAGCGCGCGGAGACGGCGACCATGTCGCCATAGGAGAAACGCCTGCCGTCATCGAGCAGCGCGAAGGGCGCGTCGGGCGCCGGCATGCGCGAACGGATCAGGTCGAAGAGATGATTGCCCATGATTTCGGGTCCTTTCAGGCGTTTCCGTATCAGCTCGTAGCAGGGCGCAGCAGCTTGCGCACGCTGGAGGAGGCCACCACCGTATTGCGGGTGGCGAAGGCCTCGTGATTGGTTTCGATGTCGTCGAGATCGTAGCGGTAGTTCACCATCACGCCGTGGGACTCGCGCAAGCCCCGCGCCGAGAGATTGCCGCCGACATTGATGCGCTCCAGCCGCGCGCCGTTGCCGAGATGGAAGCGCGCGACGGGATCGACGACGCGGCCCGAGGCCGTGCGCGCCCGCAGCAGATACTCGGCCGTCATCTGGCCGAGCAGCTTGTCGCGGCGCGCCTTCGTCGCATCGTCGAGGGAGATCGTTTCTCCGGCCGGGCGGGCAAGCTCGGCGCGCTCCTCGTTAGTGAGGGCGAGATCGCCGGGCTCGGCTGCAATCCCGGCGAGCCAGCGCGCAAAACCAGGCACCGGCGAGAGCGTCACGAAAGTGTCCAGCCCCGGAAGCTCGCGCTTCAGATCCTCGGCCACCTGCTTGATCAGGAAATTGCCGAAGGAGATCCCGCGCAGACCTTCCTGGCAGTTCGAGATCGAATAGAACACTGCTGTCGTCGCAGCCTGAGCCGGCAGCACCTCGCGCTCCGGTTCGAGGACCTCGCCGATGCTGCGCGGAATCTCGGTGGTCAGCGCGACCTCGACGAAGATCAGCGGCTCGTCGACGAGCTGCGGGTGGAAGAAGGCGAAGCAGCGCCGATCCGCCGGCTCCAGCCGGCGCCTGAGATCGTCCCAGCCCTGGATCTCGTGCACGGCTTCGTAGCGGATGATCTTTTCCAGCACATTGGCGGGGGTGCGCCAGTCGATGCGGCGCAGGACGAGGAAGCCCCGGTTGAACCAGGAGCCGAAGAGATGGCGGAAATCGTCGTCGATCGCCCTGAGATCAGGCTGCGACTCGATCGCCTCGAACAGCGCCTCGCGCATCCGCACCAGCACGGGCGTGCCTTCAGGAGCGAGATTGAGGCGGCGCAGCAACTCCTGCCGGCGCGGCTCGGCGGCGAGATGGAGCGCCGAGACGGCCGCCGAGTCGGGTTTGATGCGATAGCTCTCGATCGCCTTGTCGAGCCGCTCGTGATCCGGCCCGAAGCGTTCCTGCAGCAGGTTGAAGAAGGCGAGCCGGCCGGGCTTGTCGAGACTTTGCCAAACTTCGAGAACGGCCTGCGCCAGCGCCATCCCCGAGGCCTCGCCGCGTCCGGACAGCAGATCCTCGCAGAGCCTGTCGACCGGGCGCGAGCGACCGCCGAGGAAGCGCTCGAAACCGATCAGCGCGCGGCCGCGATCCGCCACGTTGGTCAGAAGTTCGCCGAGAAACGCCATGTCCATGCGGGCCTCTTGGTTGTCATGCGATCTTAGAGGGCACTGCATCCCGACGGAAGCGCGACCGTATCAAGACTGTCGTCATTGCGAGCGCAGCGAAGCAATCCAAGGGACTGGGTTGAATGTTGTCTCACCCAGTCCCCCTGGATTGCTTCGTCGCTTCGCTCCTCGCAATGACGGTTCAGCTCAATCGAACACTGCTCCGCTCAACGCAGCAGCTTCCACGCCTTCAGGAAGAAGTCCGGCGCGCCGAAATTGCCGGACTTGAGCGCCACGACCATCTCCGGCCCGTCAACGACGCGCGTCCAGGGCACGCCGGGGTCGATTTCCGGGCCGATTTCCAGCGTGCGAATCCCCAAGCCGAGCACGGTCGCGCCCGAGGTCTCCCCGCCCGCGACGAGAAGCCGCGTCACACCACCTTCGGACAGGCGCCGTGCGACCTCGGCAAAGGCATGCTCGACGATGCTGCCGGCCTTCTCGCGCCCCAGCTTGTCCTGCACGGCCGCGACTTCGGCCGGATCGTCGCTGGAATAGACGAGAAACGGCTTGTCCTGCGGCTGCGCCAGCGCCCATTCGGCGAGCCCGGCCGCGTGCTGCCTGCCATCGGCCAGCGCCAGCGGATCGACCTTGAGCGCGGGGTAACCGGCCTCCAGCGCTGCCTTGATCTGGCCGCGCGTCGCGGTCGAGCAACTGCCGGAGAGGATACCGGCCCGGCCGGCGGGGGCTTTCAGCTCCTGCGGTCCGGGCCGCTCCGGCAGCAGGCCGGCGCGGCGGAAGTTCTGCGGCAGGCCCATCGCGATGCCGGAACCGCCGGTCAGCAGGACATGCTCGGACACCGTATGGCCGAGCGTCATCAGATCCTCGTTGGTCAGAGCGTCGGTCACGGCATAGCGGACGCCGTCGGCCTGAAGCCTGGCGAGGCGCGCCTTCACCGCGGCGGGGCCGGCGAGCACGGTGGCGTAATCGACGAGGCCGGTTTCGGTCTTCGCCTGCACCGACATCAGCCGCATCAGGTTGGAATCGCGCATCGGCGTCAGCGGATGATCCTTCATCGAGCTCTCGTGCAGCGGCACGGCGCCGACGAAGAGATAGCCCTGGTAGATCGAGCGGCCATTGGCCGGGAAAGCCGGGCAGACGATGGCGAGCCCGGCGCCGAGGCGTTCCGCCAACGCGTTCGCCACCGGTCCGATATTGCCTTCGGCAGTGGAATCGAAGGTCGAGCAGTATTTGAACAGGATCTGGCGCGCCCCGCCCTTGAGCAGCGCCTCGCAGGCGGCGAGCGAATCCGCGACGGCCTCGGCCACCGGATTGGTGCGCGACTTCAGCGCGACGACGACCGCATCGGCCTCCGGCAACGCGCTGCCGGCCGGCGGCACGCCAATGACCTGCACGGTGCGCATGCCGGCGCGGTTC
Organism: Hyphomicrobiales bacterium; assembly: GCA_930633495.1. Taxonomy (NCBI): domain Bacteria; kingdom Pseudomonadati; phylum Pseudomonadota; class Alphaproteobacteria; order Hyphomicrobiales; species Hyphomicrobiales bacterium. The sequence continues at coordinate 928,027 of CAKNFJ010000001.1, forward strand.
AGCATCAGCGCGACGTCGGTCGCGCCGGTCATGTCATCGGCAATCACGCCCAGCAGCATGCTCGATCTCCCTCGGTCATCATGGCTGTTCTAGCGACCGATCGACAGGGAAGCGACCGTCATCGCCGCATCCGACTGCCGCCATTATGGCATGCGGCGCAGCGCCTGTGCGCAGGCAGTCCGCCTGAGAATTGATACGACGCGTGATCGACGGCCTCGCGATTCTGGGGCAGCTTGGTGCCATGAGGAACGAAGCCGCATTCGGCTTCAACCTGCCCGGCGACGGCCTGCGCGACGCGCTCGACCCGGAAAGAAAACTAGGCTTTCAAGGATACGCCCATGTTCACCACCCGCCCCGAAATCCTCGGCACCTTCGGCGTCGTCACCTCGACGCATTGGCTCGCCACCGCGTCTGGCATGGCGATGCTGGAGAAGGGCGGCAACGCCTTCGATGCCTGCGCGGCGGCGGCGTTCGTGCTGCAGGTCGTGGAGCCGCATCTCGTCGGCCCGGCCGGCGACATGCCCGCCGTGTTCTATTCGGCCGAAACGAAGACGGTCGAGACGCTCTGCGCCCAGGGACCGGCCCCGCAGGCGGCCACCATCGCGGCCTACAAGGCGCTCGGCCTCGACCTGATCCCCGGCTCCGGCCTGCTCGCCACCGTGATTCCCGGCGCCTTCGGCGGCTGGATGACGCTGCTGCGCGACCATGGCCGGCTGAAGCTGCGCGAGGTGCTGGAGCCGGCGATCGGCTATTTCGAGAACGGCCACCCGATGCTACCGCGCGTCTCGGATTCGATCCGCGAGCTGACCGACCTCTTCAGCAACGAATGGACGACCTCGGGCGCGGTCTACCTGCCCGGCGGCAATGTGCCGGAAGCCCGCAAGCTCTTCGCCAACAAGGCCGCGGCCGAGACCTACAAGCGCATCCTCTCCGAGGCGGAAGCCAAGGGCAGCGACCGCCAGGAGCAGATCCAGGGCGCCTATGACGCCTGGTACAAGGGTTTCGTCGCCGAGGCGATGGACCGCTTCTGCCGGACGCAGGAGGTCATGGATTCCTCCGGCCGGCGCAACAAGGGCCTGCTGACCGCCAACGACATGGCGAATTACCGGCCGACCTACGAGACGCCGACCTCCGTCAGCTATCACGACTGGGAGGTCTTCAAGATCGGTCCCTGGGGCCAGGGTCCCGCCTTCCTGCAGACGCTGAAGATCCTCGAAGGCATCGACCTTGCCGGGATGGGGCCGGCGAGCCCGGAATTCGTCCATCATGTCGTCGAGGCGATGAAGCTCGCCTTCGCCGACCGAGAGGCCTATTACGGCGACCCGGATTTCGTGAAGGTGCCGCTCGCGACCCTGCTCTCCGAAGACTACGCCGTGGGGCGGCGCGGGCTGATCGGCGAACGCGCCTCGCTGGAGCTGCGTCCCGGCATCGTCCCTGGCTACGAGGCACAGGTCGCGCACGCGCTGAAGGCCCTCGGCGCCATCGCCCAGCCGGGCCAGGGCGGCGCCAGCGTCGGCGAACCGACCATGGCCTCGATGGTCGCGGCCGGACGCCGCGGCGACACGGTCCATATCGACGTCATCGACAAATGGGGCAACATGATCGCGGCGACGCCTTCGGGCGGCTGGCTGCAATCCTCGCCGGTGATCCCGGAGCTCGGCTTCCCGCTCAACTCGCGCGCGCAGATGTTCTGGCTCGAAGAGGGCTTGCCCGCCTCGCTCGCGCCGGGCAAGCGCCCGCGCACGACGCTGACGCCGTCGATCACCTTCGAGAAGGGCGAGCCGCGCCTCGCCTTCGGCACGCCGGGCGGCGACCAGCAGGAGCAATGGCAGCTCGGCCTGTTCCTGCGCCGGGTCCATCATGGCCTGAACCTGCAGGAGGCGATCGACCTGCCCCTGTTCCACACGCAGCACTTCCCCTCCTCCTTCTATCCGCGCAACTCGCGGCCGGGCCATCTGATGATCGAGGAGAGCATCGGCGCGGCCGCGCTCGCCGAACTGGAACGCCGCGGCCATGCGGTCGAGAAGGCACCCGCCTGGACCGTGGGGCGGCTGACTGCGGCAGAACGCAGCGCCGACGGGCTCTTGCGCGCCGCGGCGACGCCGCGTCTGATGCAGGCCTATGCCGCCGGCCGCTGAAAAGGTGAACGCATGACCTGGTCCATCGTCGCCCGCGACGCCGCCACCGGCGCCTATGGCGTCGCCGTCTCGACCTGCGCCTTCGCCGTCGGCTCGCGCGTGCCCTATGGCGGCGGGCGGATCGGCGCCATCGCGACGCAGGCCTTCGTCAATCCGCTCTACGGCATCGACGGCCTGAGGCTGCTGCAGGAAGGGCGTTCGGCACTCGAAATCGTCGCGACCCTGACCGCGGCCGATGAAGGCCGCGCCCATCGCCAGCTCCATGTCATCGACCGCGATGGCAAGATCGCCGCCCATACCGGCGCGGCCTGCATCGACTGGTGCGGGGCGGTGGACGGGCCGCAGGTCTCGGTCGCCGGAAATATGCTCTCCGGGCCGGAAGTCGTGCAGGAGACGCTGAAGGCCTATATCGCCGCCTCGGCGCTCGACTTCGACGAGCGCCTGCTAGTCGCGCTCGAAGCCGGCGAGAAGGCGGGCGGCGACAAGCGCGGCAGGCAATCGGCCGCGATCCGCATCTGGAGCGGCGAGCCGGTGCCGAGCTTCGACATCCGCGTCGACGATCACGCCGAGCCGCTGCAGGAGCTGCGCCGGCTCTGGCGCCTCGCCCATCAGCGCTATGTGCCGTTCCAGCAGGCCTCGCCCTCGCGCAGCCGCCCGGCCGGCGTCACCGACCGGACCGAGCTCGACAGGCTGTGCGCGGACTACGCCGCCAACTGGAACGCGCGGCATCCGGGGTGAGCCGGCACGCGGCGCAGAGCGTTGGCGCCGCGGCCGTGCGGGAAACGGCCGTCAGGTCGTGATCGATTTTCCGGCCTTGCGCAGTTCGGCCAGAACCGGCGCCTTGGGCAGCCAGATCTTGTCGAACTCCGCGACGACCCCCTCGGTATCCTTCGGGTTGGCGAATTTGAAGTTGGCGCCCGCCGCCTTGAACTGCTCGACGAGCTTGGGCTCGTTGCCGGCGAGCGCGTCGATCTGCTCGTCGAGCGCGGCCCGGACCGTCTTCTGGATCAGCTCCCGGTCAGCCGCCGGCATACCCTGCCAGACACGCCCCGAGGCGAGCGCGATCACCGGCATGAAGATCGCGTTCATCTGCAGGATCGTCTTCGAGACCTTGTCGAAGCGCTGGTTCCAGGAGAACTCCAGATCGGCCTCGAGACCATCGACCTGGCCGTTGGTCATGGCGTCGAAGACCTGCGGCGTCGGGATCGGGGTCGGGGCCGCACCGAGCAGCTGGTAGAAGTCGCGATAGACCGGCGTCGGGTTGATGCGCAGCTTCATCCCCTTGATTCCGCCGACGCCATCGATCTCCTTCGCGGCGAAGACGGCGCGCATGCCGGTGATGCCCCAGGCCAGGCCGACGCAGCCCGTCTCGCGCGGCAGCACGTCGAAGAGGCTCATCGCGACCGGGTGACGAACCAGCTTGGCGATCTTGGCGGTGGAATCGACGATATAGGGCGCGGTGATCGCCCCGATCGCCGGCACGCGCGAGCCGAGCTCGGCCGCCATGATCCAGCCCATGTCGAGCGCACCGGACTGCATCTGCTGCAGCATCGCCGCCTCGTTACCGAGCTGGCCGGAGTGGAACACGGTCAAGTTCAGGCGGCCGTTCGTCTCGGCCTTCAGCCGCTCGCCGACCTTGACGGCCGCGACGTTCCAGGGGTGGCCGTTGGGCGTCAGGATGCCGAGGCGCAGATCCTTGCTCTGGGCGAGCAGCAGGGCAGGTTTGGCGATCGGCAAAACGGCGGCGGCGGCAATCAGGCGGCGGCGCGTGACGGTCATGAGGGAACTCCCCTTATCGTTGGTTGGCGGACACTTCACTTCACCAGGGCCAGCGAGAGCCATGGGTAGATCGAAAGCAGGATCAGCAGGACGCAGGAGATGATGAAGAAGGGCAGCGTCACCAGGAACATCTTGCCCGGCTTCGCCCCGGTCACCGCGGCGGCGACGAAGAAGCACAGCCCCACCGGCGGCGAGAGCAGGCCGAGCACGAGATTGATCACCACGACCACGCCGAAATGGCGGGGGTCGATGGCATAGACCTCGGTCGCGATCGGCAGGAGGATCGGCACCGTCATGATCAGGCCGGGAATGCCGTCGATCACCGTGCCGATGATCAGCAGGATCACGTTGACCAAGAGCATGAAGGTCACCGGATCCTTGGCGATGGCCTGGATCGAGGCGGCGACCGTCTGCGGCACCTTGCCGTAGACCAGAACCCAGGAGAACACGGCGGCGGCGGCGACGAGGAACAGCACGATCGCCGAATAGACGCCGGCCCGCAACATCATCTGCGGCAGCTGCGCGAACTTGAACTCCTTCGTCCAGTAGCGCCCGATCAGCGCCGCCGCGACCGAGCCGACGGCCGCCGCCTCGGTGGCATTGGCGAGACCGCCGAGGATCGAGCCGACGATAACGATCGGGATCAGCAGGGTCGGCGCCGAGCCGGCCACGATCCGGGTGCGCTCGCGCAGGGAGAGCTTGTCGCCGGCCGGATAATTGTAGACGAATCCCATGGCGGCGATGATGAGGAAGAACAGGACGGTCAGGAGCACGCCCGGCACGATGCCGGACAGCAGCATGTCGCTGACCGAGACCTGGGCCAGCACGGCATAGACGACGAACATCACCGAGGGCGGGATGATCGGCCCGAGCATGCCGCCATAGGCGGTGAGGCCGGCGGCGAAATCCTTGTCGTAGCCCTTGCGCTCCATCTCGGGGACCATGACCTGCGCCATGATCGCGACCTGGGCCGTGGCCGAGCCGAGGATCGAGGCGACGAACATGTTGGCGAGGATGTTGACATAGGCCAGTCCGCCCTTGAGCGAGCCGACGAAGGCCATCGCCAGATCGACGATGCGGCGCGTGATGCCGCCGCCGTTCATGATCTCGCCGATCAGGATGAAGAGCGGGATGGCGATCAGCCCGTAGCTGTCGACACCCCCGAACATCTGCAGCGGGTAGTTCGGCAGAAGCTGCAGGTTGCCGGTCGCCGCCATGTAGACGAGCGCGCCGAGGCACAGGCACAGCGCGATCGGCACGCCGACCAGCATGATGGCGAAGAAAGCTCCAACCGTGAGGGCCATCAGTTCACCACCCCGTCTGCATTGGCGGCGAAGCCGGGCAATTCCCGCTTCGCGACGATCCCGAGATCCTCGAACAGGTTCGCCAGCGCATGCAGCGTCATCGACAGGGCGAAGACCGGCATGATCATGTAGATCACCCAGGTCGGCCAGTTCAGCGTCTGGGTGCGCTCGGTGTAGATGAAGTTGAACGACTGCGCGGCGTATTCCTTGGCATCGAAGCCTGCACGCGCAATGCCCAGCGGATCGAGCCAGAGCCAGCACATCGCGGCGAGCGCGAGGCCGAACGCGATGACGCCGAAGGTTGATATGGCACGCGCGATCGCCGCGCCCCGTTTGGGAAGATGATCGGTCAGCATGGTGACCGCGAAGTCGAGGCGCATGCGCGTCATCGCCGAGGCGCCGATGAAGGTGAGCCAGACCACGCTGTAGACCGCCGACTCGTCGATCCAGTAGATCGGATGGCCGGCATAGCGGGTGGCGACGTTCAGCAGAATGAGCGCCGACAGCAGGAACATCAGCGCCTGGATCGCGCGATGCTCGGCCTTCAGCAGCCCCCCGGACAAAGCCACCACAATCTCCGGAATCACCGGAGAGCGGCCACGCACAGCGACAGCATCATCATTCATCTTGTTTTCCCCTTGGCATAAGATAGATTGTATAAAATCTACCTGTCAATAGTGCCTGTCACCACGATCGACTAGGATGTGGCGATGTCCTCGCTCCTGAAACACCGCACGCTCGCCTCGGCGATCGTCGACCAGCTCCGGCAAGGCATTCTCGACGGCCGCTATCCTGCCGGCTCGCAATTGCGGCAGGATGCGCTGGCCCAAGCCTATGACGTCAGCCGCATCCCGGTCAGGGAAGCGCTGCTGCAACTGGAGGCGGAGGGCTTCGTCAGGATCGCCCCGCACAAGGGGGCCATCGTCTCGGGCCTGTCGCTGGACGAGATCAACGACGTCTTCGCGCTGCGCAAGCTTCTGGAGCCGCGGCTGCTGGAAAGCTCGGTGCCCGCGCTGACTCCGGATGATTTCGCGGCGATCGAAGGCATGGAAGCCGCCTTCGAGCATGCCATGACGGCGGGCGACATCGGCCGCTGGGGCGTGCTCAACGCCGATTTCCACATGGCGCTCTACGCCCGCGCGTCGCAGCCACGCACGCTCTCGATCGTCGCCGGCCTGCTCCAGACCAGCGACCGCTATACGCGGTTGCAGCTCCAGCGCGCCTCATCGATCCAACGGGCACAGGCCGAGCACAACGAGTTGATCCGCCTCTGCCGGAGCGGAGCGATGAAGGAGGCCAGCCGCCTGCTCGTCGATCATATCGAGCAGGTGCGGCGTGACCTGATCGCGTTCCTCGAGGATCGCGCGAAGGGGTAAGAGCCCCTCCTCCGTCATGGTCGGACTTGTTCCGACCATCCACGTCTTCATGCAACGAAGGTTGTGTTCAAGACGTGGATGCTCGCCACGAGGGCGAGCATGACGATGTTGTTCCGGAGCGAAAGCCGGTCAGGTCAGCTTGCCGCGTGCCGCGACGGGAAGCTCCCCAATCAGCTTGTTGCCGCGCACGGTGACGAGGCGGTCGACCATGTTGACGACGACGCAGACATGGTTCGGCACGATACGCACGATCTCGCCGACCACCGGCCGCTCATTCGTGCCCGAAAGGTCGAGGAAGCCGTGCTCCTCGGCGAACTGGGCGATCTTAGCCAGCGGATATTCGAGGATGTAGCCGTGCCCGTCGAGGCCGCCCTTGTCGCTCGTCAGCGTCTTCGAACCGGAATCGAGGATGCCGCGCTCCGGCGCCGCCCGGCTCACCACCGAGGCGTAGACCAGCAGCGCACAGTCGTCGAGCGTCGCGACGCCGGCCGCGATCTGCATGCGGTCGTTGAAGATCGAGGTGCCGGAGCGATGCTCCGTCGAGCCCTTGAGCTTGCCGATATTGGGGATGTTGGGCGAGCCGCCGGTCGAGACGATATCGGCCTTGAGGCCGGCATCGCGCAAACCGGCATTGGCCGTGTCGAGGAAGAGCTGCGTCCTCTCCCAGCCATCCTCCGGCGGATACATCAGGAAGCCGGCGAAGCGCAGGCCCGGCGAGGCCTCGATCATCTTCGCGAGTTCGACCGCCTCTCCGGGCGTCTCGACGCCGGCGCGCTTGCGGCCGGTGTCGCACTCCACCACGACCTCGAGGTCGCGGCCCGCGATCTCGGCGGCACGCGGCAGGCCGGAAATGGTGACGGGGTTATCGGCGGCGACGATCATCCGGACGCGGCGCTGGAGCGCGCCGAGGCGACCCAGCTTCTCCTCCCCGAGGATGTTGTAGCTGATCATGATGTCGTCGATACCGCCATCGGCCATCACCTCGGCCTCGCCGAGCTTCTGGCAGGTGATGCCGCGCGCGCCGGCCTCGATCTGGAGGCGTGCCAGCTCGGGCGATTTATGCGTCTTGATATGCGGGCGGTTGGCGACGCCGGCGGCGTCGCAGGCGGCCTGAAGTCGGGCGATGTTGGCGTCGACCTTGTCGAGATCGATCACCACGGCGGGCGTGCCGTAGACGCGGGCGATCTCGGCCGCGAGCGGGGTGGCCGCCGGCTGGTCGACGGCCTTGGAGGTGGTCGCGGTCACGCTCATGGGTGCACCTTGACGATGACCTCGATCTCGACGGTCATGCGGTTCGGCAGCGAACCCATGCCGACGGCCGAACGGGCATGGCGGCCGCGGTCGCCGAGCACGGCGACGAACAGGTCGGAGCAGCCGTTGATGACCTTGGGATGGTCGGAGAAATCGGGAGCGGCGTTGACCATGCCGAGCAGCTTCACCACCTCGACCTTGTCCAGCGAACCGGCCGCCTTCTTCATCGCCGCAAGCAGGCCGAGGCCGGTCTGCTTGGCGTGCTCATAGGCCTGCTCGATCGTGACATCGGCGCCGACCTTGCCGGTGGGATAGGTGCCGTCGGCCCGCTTCGGGCCCTGGCCCGAGAGATAGACCATGTCGCCGACCTGCTTGAAGCTGACATAGGTGGCGACGGGCATCGGCACCTCCGGCAGCGTCAGTCCCAGTTCCTTCAACCTGTCATCGGCGCTCATGCGCTTCTCTCCTCATATTCCGCCGGTGCCTGTCGCATCGGGGGTCAGTCAATCTTTCAGTTCACGGCGCATATAGCAGGCCGCATCGTCATAGCTCGCGAGCTTGCCGGCGAGCGCGGGCTCGTCCACCGCTCGAAAGCCCTGTCGCCGCCAGAACCCGGTGGAGTTGTTGACCGCGACCAGAGCCATGCTTGTGTAGCCGGTCCGCGCCGCGCTGTCCGCGATCTCGGCGACGATCCGGCCGGCAACGCCGCCGCCCCTGCCTGCCGGCAGAAGTGCGAGGTCGTGGATATACCAGTTCCGGGTGGCCGGAGGGATGGCTTCGAGAAGCGAATTCAACGCCGGCACGGCAGCTATCGGCCAGGGATGGCTGACAAGATAGCCCATCGGATCGCCTGTTCCGCCGACCAGCATATGGCAGCCTTCCGGCGCGAGCCGGAGCCGCTCCGCGAAGACCGCCTCATCCTCGGGATAGCCCGGATGGACGATCGACGCGATCGCCATCACGGCCGGAAGATCGGCCGGTGCCATGCGGCGCCAACCCATCCCCCGCGCGTCATGCTCGGGCTCGCCCCAAGCATCTCGTGCAGAAGGAGGCTCCCGCGCATCGACGTCATGCGATTCTCGGGGCGGCGCTCCGCTCCGCCCGAGAATGACGTCCTGCGCCCGCCGCGGCAATTACGCCGCGACCTTCGGGAACTTGCTGGTCCGCTTCGGGTGCCACCACTTGCCCTTGAGCACGACGCCCTCGGAAACGATCTTCCTGTCGCCGACCAGATGCTCGCCGACCACGTCGACATAGTCGAACTTGCCTTCCTTGACGGTGATGATCGTCGCATCGCCGAGCGAGCCGACGCGGAGCGAGCCGTATTCCGGCCGCTTCAGCGCCATCGCGGCGTTCACCGTCGAGGCGGCGATGACATTGTTCAGGCTCATGCCCATGCAGAGGAACTTCGACAGGGTGGTGACCTGGTCGAAGGCCGGCCCGTCGATGCAGAGCGAATGGACGTCCGAGGAGATCACGTCCGGCTCGAAGCCGTTGGCCAGCATGGCGCGCGCCGTCTTGAAGGCGAAGGAGCCCATGCCGTGGCCGATGTCGAAGATGACGCCGCGCTTGCGGGCGGCGATGACCTCCGGCTTCACCGTACCCTGGGCGGTGGCGGCGGTGTTCGGGAAGGGACGGAAGGCGTGGGTCAGCACGTCGCCCGGCCGCAGCATGCCGAGGACCTCTTCATAGGACGGCGGCGGATGGTCGATATGGCACATCAGCGGCATGCCGACCTCGTTGGCCACCTGCAGGCCGATATTGAGCGGCACGGTGCCCGAGGTACCCGAGGCATGCAGGCCGACACGGACCTTGATGCCGACGATGAGGTCGCGATTGGCATCGGCCACCTCGACGCAGGCGATCGGATTCATCAGGCGCAGGTCGCCGCTCTCGCCGACCATGGTGCGGCGGTCGAAGCCGTAGATGCCGGCATGGGAGACGTGCAGATAGGCGAGGATGCGCGCCTGACTCTGCTCGATGACGTGCTTGCGGAAGCCCGGCCAGTTGCCGGGGCCGGCGGAGCCGGTGTCGACCGCGGTGGTGACGCCGGAGGTGCGGCAGAACTCGTCCGCATCGATGCCGAGCGAGGTGCCGCCCCAATAGACATGGGTGTGGAGGTCGATCAGACCCGGCGTGACGATGTAGCCGGAGACGTCGCGAATCTCCTTGGCGCCCTTCAGGTCCTTGCCGAAGCCGGAGACCTTCCCGTCCGTGAAGGCGACATCGAGGATGCCGTCATGCTTCTGCGACGGATCGATAACTCGGCCGCCCTTCAGGATGAGATCGTGGGTCATTTTTGGTCCTCTGGAGGCTGATCAAACCGGGGAGACGGCGCCCTTGCGCTCGACGATCAGGCCGTAAGCCTGGGGCTCGCGATGCCTGGCGAAGTTGAAGGTCGAGGCCTTATAGCTCTTTCCGAGGTCCATGTCGCAACGGGCAACGACGAGTTCGTCGCCCTCGGTCACAGCCTGCGCCACGACCTCGCCGGTCGGCGCGATGATGCAGGAGCCTCCGATCTGGTCGACGCCCGCTTCCAGCCCCGCCTTGGCGACCCCGACGACCCAGGTGGCGTTCTGGTAGGCGCCGGCCTGCATCACGAGCTGGTTGTGGAAATTGCCGAGCCGGTCATGGTCCGGCGCCGGCGGATTGTGCTTGGGCGTGTTGTAGCCGAGCACGATCAGCTCGACATCCTGCAGGCCCATGGAACGGTAGCTTTCGGGCCAGCGCCGGTCGTTGCAGATCATCATGCCGATATTGGCGTCCATCGTCCGCCAGACCGGCCAGCCGAGATTGCCGGTCTCGAAATAGCGCTTCTCGAGATTCTGGAACGGGGCGGCGGGGCGGTGCTCGGGATGGCCCGGCAGATGGATCTTGCGGTACTTGCCGACGATCGAGCCCGATTTGTCGACCAGGATCGCGGTGTTGAAGCGGCGCTTGCGCCCTTCCTCGAAGGCGAGCTCGCAATAGCCGAGATGGAAGCCGATGCCGAGGCGCTTGCTCTCCTCGAAGAGTGGCGCGGTCTCGTTCGAGGGCATGGCGCTCTCGAAATGGCTGTCGATCTCGGCGTCGTCGTCGATCCACCAATGCGGGAAGAACGCGGTGAGCGCCGCTTCCGGATAAACCACGAGATCGGCGCCATGCGCCTTGGCCTGCCGCATCAGTTCGACCATGCGCGCGACCGCCGAGGCCCGGCTTTCATCGCGCTGGATGGGGCCGAGCTGCGCGGCGGCGATGGTCAGGATACGGGTCACGTCTCAGGCTCCGGGTGAAGATCGCCGTGCCGCCAAGGCTCCGACGTGCCAGGCCGGCGCGTCAAGCGCCAGCGTTGCGGGGCGTGGGTTGTTCCAGCGGCAGGGCTGGCCGTCACAGGGTCTTGGCGAGCCTTGGATCGAGCGAATCGCGCAGGCCGTCGCCGAGCATGTTCACCGCGAGCACGGTGATGGAGAGGAAGACCGCCGGGAACAGGATGATATGCGGCCTGACCTGCCAGAGCGCCCTGCCCTCCGCCATGATGTTGCCCCAGGACGGCGTCGCGGGCGGCACGCCCGCGCCGATGAAGGACAGGATCGCCTCGACGATCATGGCGCTGGCGCAGATATAGGTCGCCTGGACGCTCATCGGCGCGAAGGTGTTGGGCAGGATGTGGCGAAAGATGATGCGCGGCACGCGCGCGCCATTGGCCACCGCGGCCTCGACATAGGGCTGCTCGCGCAGCGACAGCACCACGCCGCGCACGAGGCGCGCCACGCGCGGGATCTCGGCGATGGTGATGGCGATGATGACGTTCTGGATCGAGCCGCGCGTCAGCGCCATCAGCGCGATGGCGAGCAGGATCGGCGGGATCGACATCATGCCGTCGATGATCCGCATGATGATGCCGTCCGCCCAGCGCACGAATCCGGCGAAGAGGCCGATGGTCAGCCCGACGATCGAGGACAGGATCGCGACGCTGAACCCGACCAGCAGCGAGACCCGCGCGCCATAGATCACGCGCGAGTAGACGTCGCGGCCGAGCATGTCGGTTCCGAACCAGTAGAGCTCGGAGGGCACGCGCGTGCGTCTGGCCGGCGAGATCGCGGTCGGGTCGACCGTGCCGAGCAGCGGCGCGAAGATGCCGATCAGCGCCATCAGGATAAGGAGCCCACCGCCGATCGCGACCGAGGGGTGCCGGCGCAGATAGCGGCGGAAGCGGACCGAGCGGCCGAGTTCGGCCTTCACCGGCGGGGCGGCGGGAGCCGCGATGGTCGATTGCGCGGTCAATAGCGGATCCTCGGGTCGACGAGGGTATAGGTCAGGTCGATCAGCAGGTTCACCAGGACGTAGACCAGGCTGAACATCAGCACGACGCCCTGGATCACGGGATAGTCGCGCCGCAGGATCGCATCGACGGTGAGCCGGCCCAGGCCGGGAATGGCGAAGACGCTCTCGGTGACGACCGCGCCGCCGATCAGCAGCGCGATGCCGATGCCGATGATGGTGACGATCGGCACCGCCGCATTCTTGAGCGAATGCAGGAAGAGCACGTCCTTCTGGGGCACGCCCTTGGCCTGGGCGGTGCGGACATAGTCCTGCTGCAGCACCTCGAGCATGGTCGCGCGGGTGATGCGGGCGATCAGCGCGATATAGACCAGCCCGAGCGTCACCGCCGGCAGGATCAGGTTCCGGAGCCAGGGCCAAAAGCCTTGCGAGATCGGCGTGTAGCCCTGCACCGGCAGCCAATCGAGCTTGAGCGCAAAGATCCAGGCGAGCAGGTAGCCGACGACGAAGACCGGCACCGAGAAACCAAGGACCGCGAAGGCCATCGCGCCCTTATCGATCCAGCTTCCGGCCTTCCAGGCGGCGAGCACGCCCATCGGCACGGCGATGACGACGGCGAAGATCAGGGTCAGCACCATCAGGGAGACGGTGGGTTCGATGCGCTGGGCGATGAGCTGCGTCACCGGCAGGTTGGTGAAGATCGAGGTGCCGAGATCACCCTGGACCACGCGGAAGGACCATTCGGCGAAGCGGATGAGATAGGGCCGATCCAGCCCGAGACTGGCGCGGATGCGCTCGACATCGGCGGGCGATGCCTGATCGCCGGCGATGATCGCGGCGGGATCGCCCGGCGCGATATAGAGAAGGGAGAAGACGAACAGCGCCACGAAGGCCATCACCGGGATGGTCGTGATGATGCGCCTGACGACAAAAGCCAACATCGCGGCCTCATCTCCTTTGGAGCAGGATGCGTTTAGATTGAACCGCCACGCTGGCGACGCGCGCTCTTCCCCTCCCCTTGTGGGGAGGGGAGAGGGGTGGGGGTGGTGCCTCTTGGTGATCGGTTGGAAAATTCGGCGCCATGGCAGCAGCGCCGGGCACATCTCCCAATCGATCGCCGTGCTTTGCGCCCCCCACCCCTGCCCCTCCCCACAAGGGGGAGGGGTTCGCCTCGCCTCAGCCCTTCTTGACGTCCCAGAAGAACGGCAGCGGGCCGCTGACGACGCCCGAGACGTTCTTCCGCCAGGCCTGGTAGCCGAGATAGAAGCCGGTCGGCGCGAAGACGACGTTCTCCACCGCCGCCTTGTTGAGACGGCCCATCGCCGCCTTTTCCTCGGCCAGGTCCTTGGCGTTGAACCAGTTCGTCACCTCGGTCTCGACCGAGGGCACGTCGGGCCAGCCGAACCAGGCCTTGTCGCCATTGGCCCGGATCGCCGTGTAAGCCGCCGGATTGATGCAGTCGGCGCCGGCGTGCCAGGTGTGGAACATGCTCCAGCCGCCCTGCCCCGGCGGGGTCTTCTGCGCGCGACGGGAGCCGACGGTGCCCCAGTCGGTGGCGACGAAGTCGACATTCATGCCGATGCTCTTGAGCAGCTCGGCCGTGACGTCGCCCATCGACTTGGTGGCCGCCATGTCTTGCGCGACTATGCAGACCACCGGCTCGCCCTTGTAGCCGGACTCGGCGAGGAGCTTCTTGGCCTCGGCGACGTTGCGCTTCTTCAGGATGTCGCCGCCCTCCTCGGTGTAGAGCGGCGTTCCGGGGGTGAAGAAGCCCGGCAGCGGCTTCCAGAGCTTGTCGTCGTCGCCGACGACGGCGCGCATGTAATCTTCCTGATTCAGCGCCGTCAGCACGGCCTGCCGCACCTTCAGGTTGTTGAAGGGCGGGAAGAGATGGTTCATGCGGAAGGCGCCGACATTGCCGAGCGGATCGCCGATATCGACGTTGATGTCCTTGTGCCCCTTGAGCACCGGCACGAGGTCGGCGAGCGGGGTCTCCCACCAGTCGACCTCGCCGTTCTGCAGCGCGGCCGCCGCCGTCGCCGGGTCGGGCATGATGACCCATTCGACGCGGTCGACGAGGATGTTCTTGCCGCCGGCGAGCCAGTCCGCCTTCTCGGAGCGCGGCTTGTAATCCGCGAACTTCTCGAACACCGCCTTGGCGCCCGGCACCCATTCGTTGCGCAGGAACTTCATCGGGCCGGAGCCGACGAATTCGGTGATCTGCGTGAAGGGGTCGGTCTTGGCGATGCGCTCCGGCATCACGAAGGAGCACGGAGCGTTGTTCTTGGCGAGCGCCAGCAGCATCTTCGGGAAGGGCTGCTTCAGCGACCATTTCCAGGTGAGCTCGTCGACGGGGGCGAGCTCGACCTGGATGGCGCGGAGCATCAGGCCCATCGGATCGCGCGCCGACCAGCGCACGAGGCTGGCGACCACGTCCTTCGACGTCACCGGCGTGCCGTCATGGAACTTCAGGCCGGAGCGCAGCTTGAAGGTCCAGGTCAGGCCGTCGGAGGAGACCTCCTCAGCCTCGACCATCTGGCGCTGCGGCTGGAACTTCGAATCGATGCCGTAAAGCGTATCCCAGACCAGCGCCGCCGCGTTACGGACGACGTATTGCGTTCCCCAGATGGGGTCGAAATTCGCGAGATTGGCCTGCGGCACGAAGCGCAGCGTCTTGGCTGGACTCTGCGCCAGAGCCGGCATCGCCAGCCCCCCTGTGGCCGCGGCCATGCCGGCGCCCGTCGCGGATTTCAGAAATGTCCTGCGATCCATCAAATCCTCTCCCTGAAGCGGCGCCTCTGATCGGGCTGCCTTGCCGCAAGTTTGGGCAGAAAAATCCTGCCTGACAACATATGGCGGCGCCCGATCAAGGCCTCTCAACCGCCTGCACGGTTCGTGCCAGACGGAACTTCACGGAGCGGGAGCCGGCTTTTTGCGGTTGCCGGAGCGGCTTTTCGCGGAGTTTCCCGATATCGCAAAAAATCTGCGATTAAATCGGTTTGACCGGCGCATCCACCCGCGCAAACGGCCGGGCCTGCTCGAAGGCCGCCGCCGCCCGCAGCACGAGCGCATCTTTGCCGAAAGCGCCGACGATCTGGAGCCCGGCCGGCAGCCCGGCCCTGGTCAACCCGCAAGGCACCGAGACCGCCGGCTGCTCGGTGATGTTGAAGGGGTAGGTGAAGGGCGTCCAGCGCGTCCAGTCCTCGCCATAGGCGCCATGCTCGGGGGTGTTGCGCCCCACGGCGAAGGCCGGCAGCGGCAGCGTCGGCGTCAGCAGCAGGTCGTAGCGCGTGTGGAACTGCGCCATGCGATAGGCCAGCGCATTGCGCTGGTTCAGCAGCGCATCGACATAGGAAGAGGCCGGAATGCGCTCGCCCATTTCGGCAACGGCAACGAGGCCGGGATCCATCCGCGCCCTGCCGGCGGCATCGATGCTTCTCAGCGCCAGCGCCGCTCCGGAGGCCCAGAGCGTCATGAGGATATCGATCGGATCATCGAAGCCAGGATCGACCTCCTCCACCGTCGCACCGAGCTCGGCGAAGACCTGCGCTGCCGTCGCGGTCAGCGCCGCTATCTCCGGATCGACCGTCACGTCCTGACCGAGGCGCGGCGACCATGCGACGCGCAGGCCCCGCATGCTGCCCTTGAGCCCATCGACATAATCCGGCGGGCGATCGAGCAGCGCCGTCATATCGCGCGCGTCGGGCTGGCCGATCACCTTCATCGCCAGCGCCGTGTCGGTGACCGTGCGCGTCAGCGGGCCGAGATGGGCCAGGAAACCCATGACCGAGATCGGCCAGGCCGGGACGCGGCCATAGCTCGGCTTCAGGCCGACGACGCCAGTGAAGGCAGCCGGAATCCGCACCGAGCCGGCCCCGTCCGTGCCGATATGGATGCAGCCGAGATTGAGCGCAGCGCAGACCGCCGCGCCGGAAGAAGAACCGCCCGGCCCGGTGCCGGTGTTCCAGGGATTGCGGGTGATGCCGGAAAGCGGCGAGTCGCCGACGCCCTTCCAGCCATATTCCGGCATGGTGGTCTTGCCGAGGAAGACGGTGCCGGCCTCGCGCAGCCGCGCCGTCACGGGCGAATCCTCGGCAAAGGGCGCGTTGGAGGCAACAGCCGAGCCGCGCAGCATCGGCAGGCCGGCGACGCCGAGATTGTCCTTGATGGTGACGGGCACACCGTCGAGGGGACCGATCGCCTCGCCCTTCAGCCAGCGCGCCTGCGAAGCCTCGGCCATCGCCAGCGCCGCCGCCTCATCACGGATCACGAAGGCGTTGACCTCGGGCTCGAAGCGCTCGATGCGCGCCAGCGCATCCTTGGCGACATCGACCGGCGAGAGTTCCTTGCTGGCATAGAGCGGGCCGAGTTCGGCAGCGGAAAGCGAGGCGATCGTCGTCATGCGGAGACCTTTCAGGCGTTGGCGACGCGCCAGGCTGTCGTGAGCAGGATATTGGCGCCGGCCGCCATGTCCTCGTCGGTGCTCAGCTCGGCCGGATTGTGAGAGAGCCCGCCGATCGAGGGAATGAACACCATCGCCGTCGGACAGAGCCGCGCCATCATCTGCGCGTCATGACCGGCGCCCGAGATCATCCGTCGGATCGGCAATCCGAATTCGCCGGCGCTGCGCTCGACCTCCGCGATCAGCGCCTCGGCAAAGGGCGTCGCCGGGAAGCGCGCGAGGTCACGGAACGAGATCTCGATGTCGTCGCGGGCCGCCAGTTCGGCGCAGAAGCGGCGCACCGCCTCCTCGGCCTGGGCCAGCGGCGCATCGAGCGGGTTGCGCAGATCGAGCGTCATCACCACGGTCTCGGGCACGACGTTGACGTTGCCGGGCTGCACGCGGATGACGCCGCAATTGGCGAGCTGGTGCGGGATCGTCTTGGTCAGCTCGTTGGCGAAGATGTTGATGCGCGCGGCGGCGAGGCCCGGATCCTTGCGATAGGCCATCGGGGTCGTGCCGGCATGGCTGGGGCGACCCTTGAGGGTCAACTCGAGCCAGCAGATTCCCTGAATGCCGGTGACGGCGCCGAGGCCGCCGCCTTCGTTCTCCAGCACCGGCCCCTGCTCGATATGGAGCTCGATATAGGCATGAGCCGGCAGGAAGCCCGGCCGCTCCGTGCCCTCGTAGCCGATGCGCCTCAATTCGGCGCCGAGGCCGACACCCTCCGAATCGACCTCGCGATGGGCCGCCTCGACGCTCATGCCGCCGGCCCAAACATAGGAACCCAGCATGTCGGGGTGGAAACGCGCGCCTTCCTCGTTGGTGAATGCGATGACGGCCATGTCCCGCTTCGGGGTCAGCCTGGCATCGCGCAGCGCGGCGAGAACCTCGACCCCGGCGACGACGCCGAGTGCGCCGTCGAAGCGCCCGCCCGTGCCGACCGTGTCGATATGCGAGCCCATGACGACCGCCGGGCCGTCCTCCTGCCCCTTCAGGATGCCGACGATGTTGCCGATGGCATCGACGCGGACGTCGAGGCCGAGCGCCTTCATCTGGCCGACCAGCCAGTCGCGCCCCTGCCTGTCCTCGTCGGTCAGGGCGAGGCGGCGGCAGCCGCCCTCCGGCGTCGCACCGATTTTCGCGAGCTCTGCCAGCCGCGAGCTCAATCTCGCGCCGTCGATCCTCAGATTGGTGCTCATCGCTTCAGGCCTTCCAGCAATCGGTGAGGCAAGATGCAGACCGCGACCAGACTTGTCGACCCGCGTCCAGCGCATCGGCTCCGGGCGGCGTCAGGCATGCGCGTGGCTGTATCGGCGCTGCAATCGACGGTAGAAGCGGCGTCCCGAGAAAGCGCCTCATGACGATTGCCGACGCCTCCAGACCGCATCACTCCTGGCTCAGCGAAGCGCGTGCCATGCTCGCCCTCAGCTGGCCGATGGTGCTGACCAACGTCGCCCAGACGGCGATGACGGCAACCGGTGTCATCATGATGGGCCATCTCGGCCCGGAGGCGCTGGCAGCCGGCGCGCTCGGCACCAATCTCTACAATGCCGCCCTGATCTTCGGCATCGGCGCGATGGGCGCGGTCGCGCCGATGCTTGCGATCGAGCTCGGCCGCAACAAGCATGCGGTGCGCGATCTGCGCCGGACCGTCCGGCAGGGCTTCTGGGCCGCCGCCACCATGGTCGGGCCGATGTGGCTCTTTCTCTGGCAAGCAGAGTTCATCCTGACGGCAATGGGCCAGGATCCCGCCCTGTCAAAGGCGGCGGCCTCCTACATCCGGACGCTGCAATGGGGCCTGCTGCCCTTCTTCCTCTATCTGTGCCTGCGCGGCTTCGTCGCCGCGTTGCAGCGGCCGCGCTGGGCCTTCATCGTCGTGCTCGGCGCCGTCGCCTTCAACGCCTTCGCCAACTGGTGCCTGATGTTCGGGCGGCTCGGTTTCCCGGCGCTCGGCCTGCCGGGCTCCGGGCTGGCGACGGCGCTGTCCTCCGCCCTGATGTTCCTGGGGCTCGCGCTCGTCGTGCTGCTCGACCGGCGCTTCCGGCGCTATCATGT
This sequence comes from Hyphomicrobiales bacterium, assembly GCA_930633495.1. Lineage (NCBI taxonomy): Bacteria > Pseudomonadati > Pseudomonadota > Alphaproteobacteria > Hyphomicrobiales > Hyphomicrobiales bacterium. Next base: position 946,634 of record CAKNFJ010000001.1, read on the forward strand.
GCTCGGACGCTTCTGGGTGCCGGACTGGCCGCGCTACCGCGCCTTCTGGCGCATGGGCTTTCCGATCGCCCTGACGCTCGCCTTCGAATCGCTCATCTTCTACGGCGCCGCCTTCATGATGGGGCTGATCGGGGCGACCGCGCTCGCGGCCCATGCCATCGCGATCCAGATCGCCTCGCTCGCCTTCATGGTCCCGCTCGGCATCGGCCAGGCCGGAACCGTGCGCGTCGGCCGCGCCTTCGGGGCCGGCGACAAGGAGGGCATAAGGCGCGCGGGCACGATGGCGCTCATCCTGGCGCTGGGTTTCATGAGCTTCACCGCCTTGCTGATGGCGACCGTGCCCGACTGGCTGATCGCGCCCTTCCTCGACCGCTCGAAACCCGGCGCCGAGGCGGTGGCCCAGATCGCGGTCGTCTTCCTGTTCTACGCCGCCGTCTTCCAGATCGCCGATGGCGCGCAGGTCGTCGGAGCCTCGATCCTGCGCGGGCTCGGCGACACACGGCTGCCGATGATTCTGGCGGGAATCGGCTACTGGGGGATCGGCCTGCCGCTGTCGGCCGCTCTCGGCTTCGGAACCTCGCTGGCCGGCCGCGGCGTCTGGATCGGGCTGGCGACCGGGCTGACGGTCGTCGCCGTGATGATGCTGTGGCGCTGGTGGGCCCGCGAAAGGCTGGGATTGCTCAAATGGGGCCTGCGACAGGCAGCCTAGGCGGCTGACAGCCTGTTGCCGATCGGCAACAGATTTCCGCAGCCACAATTTGGCCACCTCCTGTTCACCCCAAGGCCATCTCGGGCACCTTGAACGGGAGCATTCAACGGCGCATGGAACCGCAGCGCCGCCTCCCAGTTGACTTCCGCCCGCCCGTAACGCCGAGTTTCCGTCGATGTCTCCCGTCCGCCCGTCCGCCTCGCCCCTCGCCCGCCCGACCCGTCGTGCCTTCGCCGCCCTGACGCCGCTGTTCCTCGCCGCCTGCGTGAGCCAGCGCCCGCAGCCCTACGAGGTCGCCACCCGCGGGCCGCAGATCAGCCCCGAATATCTGTCGATGTATGGCGAGCGGCTCGACGAGACCCATCCCCTGCCGGCGACCGACCTGACCGAGGTCGAGCCGCAGTTCCTGCGGCGCGTGGTTTCCTACCCGACCCGCGAACAGCCCGGCACCATCGTCGTCGATACCGATAACCGCTTCCTCTATCTCGTGCAGGAGAACGGCAAGGCGATCCGCTACGGCATCGGCGTCGGCAAGCAGGGCATGTCCTGGCGCGGCCGCGCCACGGTCGGCCGCAAGGCCCAGTGGCCGCGCTGGACCCCCACCGCCGCGATGATCGCCCGCGAGCCGGAGCGCAACCGCCCCTGGGCGGGCGGCATGGCAGGCGGCCTCGAAAACCCGCTCGGCGCCCGCGCGCTCTATCTCTACCAGGGCAACCGCGACACGCTCTATCGCATCCACGGCACCTCGGAGCCCTGGTCGATCGGCAAGTCGGTCTCCTCGGGCTGCATCCGCCTGTTCAACCAGGACATCATCGACCTCTACGGCCGCGTTCCGAGCGGGACGTCGGTGGTGGTGCTCAACCGCGGCACGCTGCAGCCGGGCTCCGATGTCGACGAGATGCCGCCGCCGGAAGACGATTTCGACGGCACCATCTGACGCGGCAGCGTGCCGCGCAGGCTTCGCAGCCGTTCCTGCCTTGATACTGTCACAGGCCAGCCCCACCTCTTGAGCGCGGCACAACGATGCCGCGCAACGAGAGGAGATGACGATGACGCCGCAGGAGCGCGACGTGATCGCCGGGATTTTCGACCGCCTCAAGCAGGCGGCCAATCAGCCCCGCGACCCCGAGGCTGAGAATTTCATCGCGGAACGGCTGCGCGAGCAGCCCTATGCGCCCTATGCCATGGCCCAGGCGGTCTATGTGCAGGAGCAGGCGCTGACCAATCTGCAACAGCAGGTCGAGAGCCTACAGGCGCAGCTGCGCGAAGCCGAGAAGCGCGCGACCGAAGCGGCAGCCCAGCCGGCGGCCGGCGGCTTCCTGTCCGGCATCTTCGGCGGCGGCAGCGTGCCCCGCACGGGCTCGGTGCCGCCTGTTCCGCCCCGTCCGGATGCGGCAGGTCCTTCGGGCGCCTGGAACACGCAGCCGCAAGGCCAGCCCATGCAGGCAGCTCCGATGCAGGCCGCCGCGCCGATGCAGCCCGGTCCGTGGAGCAACCAGCCGCAGCAGGCGGCGGGCCGCGGCGGCGGCTTCATGGCCAGCGCGCTGAGCACGGCGGCCGGTGTCGCCGGCGGCGTCGTCCTCGGCAACGTCCTCGCCAACGCCTTCAGCGGAGGGGGCGGGGCTGCCAAGGCCGCGACCCCGGCAGCAGCGGCCGACACGAACGCCGGCAGCAATGCCGGCACAGGTGCCGGGACCCAGCAGGCCAATGCCGATCAGAACACGACCGAGCAGGCGACACCGGCTTCCTCGGACTACGACCAGGGCTATGACGGCGAGGCCAGTTACGATCAGGCGAGCTACGAAGACGACGATCCGGGCTTCGATTCCGGCGACGACGACAGCTGGGTCTGATCCTTCGAATGATGACGAGCCCGCCTCTCCCGAGGCGGGTTTCTTTTTGGCGTATCTCTTCCCTTGGCCAACTCGGATCAATAGATTAGAATAATTCTAATCTATTGAGGTTCCGATGAAGCGCGTCGCCGATCTGGGAGAGGCCGAAATCCTGGCCCTCGCCATTGCGAACGAGGAGGAGGATGCGCGCATCTATCTCTCCTTCGCCCAGCGCCTGCGGGCGAACTACCCGCATTCGGCCCGGATGTTCGAGGAGATGGCGGCCGAGGAGCAGGGCCACCGCCACAGCCTGCTCGCCCGCTATGAAAGCCGTTTCGGCCATGAATTGCCGCACATCACGCGGCAGGACGTGAAGGGCTTTCTGAAACGCAATCCGGTCTGGTTGCACGAGGATCTGCAGCTCGAGGCGGCGCGCCGGCATGCGGCGCTGATGGAGCTCGAGGCGAGCCGCTTCTATGCCGAAGCGGCCAAGCGCGCCTTCGACACCGGCACCCGCAAGCTCCTCGCCGATCTCGCGGAGTCGGAACGAGCCCATGAGAGCGTGGCCGAACGGCTCGGCGAGGAGCTGAAGAGCTCCGGCGCGGCCGACGAGGAAGAGGAAACGCGCAAGCGCCTCTTCGTGCTTCAGATCGTCCAGCCGGCGCTCGCCGGGCTGATCGACGGATCGATCTCGACGCTGGCGCCGATCTTCGCCGCCGCCTTCGCCACGCATGATTCCTGGAATGCCTTCGTCGTCGGCCTCGCCGCCTCGATCGGCGCCGGCATCAGCATGGGACTGACCGAGGCGCTCTCGGACGACGGGGTGGTGACAGGTCGTGGCCACCCCTGGGTGCGCGGCGCCGCCTGCGGCATCGCGACGGCGATCGGCGGGCTCGGCCACACCCTGCCTTATCTCATTCCCGACTTCTGGCTGGCGACGGCCATCGCCGGCATGATCGTCGCCTGCGAGCTCGTGGTCATCGCCTGGGTACGCTGGCGCTACATGGAAACGCCGTTCGGCTCGGCCATCGTGCAGATCATCCTCGGCGGCCTCGCGGTTCTGGCCGTCGGCATCGCGATCGGCAGTTCGTAGAGGGTGCCCAGGCAATTACGGGGTCGTTATCGCTTGGCCGCTTGTCATTCCGGGGCTTCGCGTAGCGAAGAACCCGGAACCCACGACCGGGCGACCGGCCGGCAACGACGCATGGAATCTCTCACCCAGTCGTGGGTTCCGGGTTCGCACCTTCGGCGCGCCCCGGAATGACAAGGGAATGGTCTGAATTCCTGTGATCAGGCGGCTCCGCAGGCTCCAAAACTCAGATCACCAGCACCTTGGCGCCGACCCGGACGCGCTCGTAGAGATCCTTGACGTCGTCATTGGTCATGCGGATGCAGCCCGAGGACACCGCCTGGCCGATGGTGTTCGGCTCGTTGGTGCCATGAATGCGGTAGAGCGAGGAGCCCAGATACATGGCGCGCGCACCCATCGGGTTCTCCGGGCCGCCGGCCATGAAGCGCGGCAGGTCCGGCCGGCGCTTGAGCATTTCCGCCGGCGGGGTCCAGCTCGGCCATTCCGCCTTGCGGGTGATCGTCTTCATCCCGGCCCAGGAGAAGCCGGGGCGTCCGACGCCGATGCCATAGCGCATGGCCCGACCGCCGGGCTGCACCAGGAAGAGGAAGCGCTGCGGCGTGTCGATGATGATCGTGCCCGGCTTGTGCGGCCCGTCATAGGCGACCTCCTGCTTGAGGAAGCGCGGATCGACAAGCTGCTGGATGCCCTGCTGCGGCTCGATCGGCTGGCCGAGCGCGGCCATGCGGCGACCCGGCTGCGGCTGGCGCTGGGCCTCGAAGGGATCGGCCTCGTAACCCGGCGCCGGCCGGACGTTCTGGCCATAGGCGGCATAGCCGCCGGGTCGGTTGTAGACGGCGCCGCCGCGGCCATAAGGCGTCGGGTCGCGGCCCGTCATCAACATCTCGATGAAGCCGCCGCCGTAGTTCGCGCGCCCGCGCGCCGTGGCCATCGGATCGTTGGGCGCCGCATAGCCCTGCGCCATGGCGGCACTGGCGGCGAAGGTGCCGGCAGCGGCCAGCAACGGAAGGACAAGGGCTCGACGCATCACGCGGTACTCTCGACATCGACTGCCGAAAGCCTGCGGAACGGCCTGAAAGGAATGGTGAATCGCGGGCGTCCGACGGGGAAATGAGGCCAAAACGCAGCGAATTCGCGGAATTAACCTTAGCGCGATGTCAAATCACAGGGTGAAGGAAGCGTTGCGGAACGGCTCAGCGCCTTAAGCTTTTCCGCGCGATCCAGCGCAGCTTCAGGCCGCTGCGCCAGCGGCCGACATCGCAGGCTAGGATCACCGTCGCATAGACCAGGCCGCCAAGCCCGATCTGAAGCAGCAGTTCGGGCAACGCCGGCAAGCGGTTCTGCAACGGCCAGACCGCCAGAGCCATCGCCCCGACGGCCAGGACAACGCAGCCGATCTCACGCAGCGGCGGCCGCGACGGCAGCACATGCAAGGCCACCGCCCCGATCACAGCAAAAGCCGTCACGAAGGCTGCGCTTTGCGCCAGCGCAATCCCTGCCGGCGTCGCCGGCCAGCCAAAGACGATGACGAGATTCACCGCCAACCCCGCCAGCGCTGCCGCTGTGGCGACCAAGGTGCGCCTATCCAGCAGGAAGACGGGCGCAATCGCGGCCTGGAACAAGGCGATCGCGGCGAAGCCGGGCAACAGCAGCGTCATGGCATCGGCGAAATGCCCCCTGAAGCTCGTCGGCACGAAAAGGCGCTCGAAAGCGGGCAAGATCAGCCAAAAGCCCAGCGCCGCCGGCAGCACGACGGCGAACACCGGCACCATGTTGCGCGCGATGCGCTTCTGCGCGGCGACGCGGCCGCGCGTCTCGTCGAGGCGGATCACCTCGCGCAGCAGCAGGATCTCCAGCATCGAGGCCAGGACCGGAAACAGCCGCAGGCCGATATCCGAGGCGAGCGAGAAATATCCAGCCTCCGCAAGGCCGAAGCGATCGGCGATGACCGCCCGATTGAGCAGGGGAATCAGCGAATAGACGGCGTTGCCGGCCACCAGCGGCAGGGCATAGCGGGCAAAGCCGCGGGCGAGATCGGCCCGCGCCGCGGCGGGGCCAGCCCCCTCGTCGGCCAGCCTGCGGCGCACCGCGAGGACCGAGACGACGGTGCTCGCCAGCCCACCCAGCAGGACGACCACCGGATCGCGCAGCCACCACGCGGCCGCGACCATCAGCGCGAGGGCGACGCCGCTCCTGACCAGGACGAGGCGGGAATAGGCGGCATCGAGAAAGCGCGAGCGGGCAATGGCGCCATGATAGTCGAACCAGCCGGCCCCGACGCCGCCGGCAACGGCGACCGCGAGCAATATCGTCGGCAGCCCGGTATCGATGCCGGCGAGCAGCGCCGCCGCCAGCAGCGCGCAAAGCGAGAGGCCGATGCCGGCGAAGAGCAGGTCCAGCGTCGCGCGAATGCCGGGATCGCGCTCCCGGCTCTGCGCCGAATAGAAGCGGACGACCGAAAGCTTCAGCCAGTCGAGCAGCGCCGTATTGACCAGCACGGCGATCGCGGCGCCGATGGCATAGAGCCCGAACGCCTCCGGCCCCAGGAACAGGGCGACGAGCAGCCCGAGGGCGAAGTTCAGCCCGGCATTCAAGACGAAGGGCAGGAGAACGGTCATCGCCTCTCGGTCATTCCATCCTGGGCCCGATGCCTTTGGGCACCTCGTGCGATTCGCGGGATCGTCGCAAGCCCGGCCTTGCCGGAGCCGGCGATTTCACGCCTGCAACCGCGGCATTGGGGGCCTGTGCGGCCCTCCCTATGCGAAACCGAGGATCGGACTTAGACGAGAACAGCGCCCGTGCTTTCCACGCGCGCCCCTTTCCCGGACAACCATGGACGCGGCCTGACATCATGACCCTGTCGACCGCTCTGCGCGCCGCGCTCGGCATCGCGCTGCTCACCGGCATGGACGCGGTGATCAAGGGGCAGATGCAGCAGCATTCCTTCATCGTCGCGCTGTTCATGCGCTTCCTGATGGGCGGCCTCTGCGCCCTTGCCGTGCTCGCCATCGCCCGTCCGGCCCGGCCGACGCGCGCCAGCATCATCGGCAATGTCGCGCGCATTCCGCTCGTCGTGCTGACCGCCGGCAGCTTCTTCTATTCCGTCTCGGTGCTGCCGCTGGCCGAAGCGCTGACCCTCTCCTTCCTCGCCCCGGTTTTCGTCGCGGTCCTCGGTGGCGTGCTGCTGAAGGAAACCATCGACAAGCGCATCCTGCAGGCGCTCGCTTTCGGCCTCGCCGGCATGCTGGTGATGGTATGGCCGCGACTGCAGGGGCATGTCAGCGGGGCGGGCCTGGGTGTCGCGGCCGCTCTGTTCTCGGCCGTGAGCTATGCCTTCAACCTAATCCTGTTGCGGCGCATCGCGGTTCGCGAGCACCCCACCGTCATCGTCGCATTCCAGAACGTCGGACCGGCCCTGTGCCTCGCCGTCCCGGCCGCCCTCGCCTTCGTGCCGATGACGCTGGCCGACCTCGCGATCTATCTGTTCGCGGGCGCGCTGGGCGTCGGGGGCCATCTCACGCTGACCTCGGCCTATGCCAAGGCGGCCGCCTCGCGGCTGGCGGTGATCGACTACACCGCGCTGATCTGGGCAAGCCTGCTCGGCTTCTTCGTCTTCGACGAGGTGCCGCTCTACACCACCTATCTCGGAGCGCTGCTGATCGTGGCCGGCGCCATCGCCGTCAGCCGGCGAAGCAATTCGTAAATGCCGGCATTCACGTCATTCCGCGCATTGAAATGATTGATTTTTTAAGTTGGCCACATCGGCATCATCAGCCATATCGATGTGGGAAGTTTGTGTGGGAAATATTCAGATCGATACCCCGGCGCGCCGCCGCAAGCTGCCTGAGGCAAAGGCGCCGGTATGGGTTTCAATCGGGCAGGCGCGCAGCGGACTTAAGCTCGGATATCGCAAAGGTCCACGCGGCGGCGTTTGGGTCGCCAAGCATGTCGGCAAGGGGACGCGGCGCGAATGTACCATCGGCGCGGCGGATGACGCCGGGGCGCCGGAAGGCGCTCTGAGCTTTACGGCCGCGACCCAAGCGGCCATCGCATGGGCCGATGGCGTCAAGGCGCAGGCGGCTTCCGGCGGAGCCACAACCGCCGTCACGGTCAAGCAGGCGGTGGACAGCTACGTCACCATGCGCGTCGCCCGCAGCGCCCGTGCGGGAGCCGATGGCCGCTCCCGGCTGAGCAAGCATGTCCTGCGCGACAAGCTCGCTGGCATGGCGCTGTCAAACCTCTCGGCAACCGCCTTGACCGATTGGCGCAAGCGGCTCGACCCGGAACTGGCCCCCGCGACCGTCAACCGCACGCTCAATGACCTGCGCGCTGCCCTCAGTCGGGCCGTAGATGAATATTGGCGCCTCCTGCCGCCTTCCCTGCCTCGCGAGATCGAACACGGGATGAAATCCATTCCCGAGGCGTCACAGGCCCGCGCCATCATTTTACCCGATGCCGATGTCCGGACAGTTGTGGACGCCGCGTTCACCGTGGACGTGGATTTTGGCGTGCTTGTGCTGCTGTTGGCGGCAACCGGAATGCGCTTTTCGCAGATAGCAGCCATGACCGTCGCTGATGTGCAACCGGCAGCCTCGCGCGTCATGGTTCCGCCAAGCCGCAAGGGCCGGGCCGTCAAGCCGAAGCCGCGTATCGCCATCCCTGTCGGGGACGACGTGCTCGGCCATCTCCAGCCCCTGCTCGCCGGGCGCCGGGGGCATGAACCGCTGCTGTGGCATTGGGTGCAAAAATGGCTGACCCCGCGAAACGGGAGCGCGTTCGGCGTGCCCCGTGGGGGCACCCTTCCGACATGCAGCGCGACTGGAAAAAAGCGCTGACGCTGGCGAACGTCGAATACGCCGAGCCCTACTCCCTGCGCCATAGCTCAATCGTACGCGGGTTGACGAAGGGCCTGCCCGTGCGCCTTGTGGCAGCAGCGCACGACACGTCGATTGCCATGATCGAAAAGCACTATTCCGCCTACATCGTCGATGCGACGGAGGACATGCTGCGCAACGCCATCACGCCGCTGGCGGCGCCACCTGCGGACGTAATTCCGATGTGGAAGCCCCGATCATGAGCGCGATCCTGCCCGAACATGGCGGCCTCAAGGCCATCCTTGTCGCCGTTGCCACCAAGGAAATTCGCCAGCGACGAGGTATTCCGGCGGACGCCGGCTGCATGGATGCGGATATCATCGGCCACGCCCTGCGGACACCCGATATCCATTTGCGGGCCTGTTACGGGCGGGATGCCATCCGGGGCATTCTCCGCGCGCTGGCGCAGTTGGGGCACATTCCGGGAAATCTCGCGGCTTACGCATCCGGCGGTCTGGACGCGCTCGACGCCGGGCAAGTCAGCGGCTTTTCCCTGCCCGCGCCCATGAGTGAACGCCGCGAAGGGCCGCCCCGAAAGGAGGCCGAACGCTATGTCGCGACCTCTATCGCCTATTTGCGCGCGCGCCACGGATGCAGCCGGGCCGTAGCCGTAGAATGGATGATGGCGCCTGAACTCGCCCCCGCCGGCCAGTACCGGCCCAGTCTGGCCGGGCTTGGATACGCGCACCGGACATATATCCGGCTTGACCGGGACGGACGCGGGGACACGGACAACCGCGAGACGATAGAAGCGGCGGAACGGGCCGGCATGAGCGAGCGCGAGGGCCGGGGGCCGACGCCCGAAATCCTCGCGAGCATGGCGGCGCTTGGCCAAAGCCTGCGGCAACTGCCGTGATCGAAAAGCATCGTCGATTGCGCAGGGCCATCACGCCGCCGCCCTGCGCGCTGTTGGCTGATTCCACTGCGCACGAACGATTGCACTGATGCTCTCGCCGCGTTTTGATGGGTGCAGATGGCGGGGTCGCCATTCGCGGCGCCATTTCCGAAGTGCCGCCCAGCCCCCAAGCGAGGGGCTTACGATGAAAAAGCGTCCCGGCCTTGTGTCGGTGGGGTGCTACGGCCGCGACGGAATACGGACACGCCGCACGGAACCGTAGCGAATTCGGGTTAACGCAAGGGCGTGCGATGCGCGCCCGAACGGGAGCCCTTTCGCATGCCCCAAACCCTACGCACTTGGCGCGATACCGAATTTCTTTCCATCGCCGCGACGGCCGAAATCCTCTGCCGCTCCCGTGCCAGCGTCTATGACCTGCTGCGCAAGGGCACGCTGACGGCCGTTGTCATCGGAGAGCGGCCGCTTGTGGCCACGGCGGCGCTGGCCGCTCTCTGCCGCGTTCGCCCGCTCATAGTTGGCGTCATGGGCACGCGGGCGATTGCGCTCCGTGCGCGCCAGCCGCTGGATGAGCCAAGCGAGACGCCCGGCCCGCACCCGGCCCGCGCGACGCCCGGCGCAGATGTCCGCCAGTTCCGCGCGATAGCGGCGAACGACCTCCGCCCCGCCGCCATGCGCGCGGCAACAGGTGTGCCCGCGCACGCGAATGTCCTTGCAGCGCTGGCCCGTGCTGCGGGAGATCGCGACGCAACGTAATTCCGGGGGCTTGTCCATAAGCGGGCTGTCGCGAAGCCAGCCGTTTCCGTGAGCGGGTTTGAACATGCGGTCTTATACCATGCGCCGGGACCGGGGCTGCATCCGACTCAGAGGGGCGCAGGGCGGCTTCGGAGCGGCGTCCCGGCACATCCCCCCGCCCGGCGGCTCAGGAGCGAATCGGGCGGGCTCCTGAGGGCTTCTGCGACGGACCAACTGAAGAGGGAGCCAGCCTTCGCCCGGCCGGGCTCCCTCTTCGCGGGTGCCAGCCCGCCTCGCCCGAGAGCGCGTGTTGAACCGGCCCATTCCGCAACGAGGGGGCCGACATAGGAACTGCGGGCCTGCCGGCAGGTGACAGCCTGATTAACAGCGTGTCAGGATCACCAGCGAACGATCCACGGTCTATAGAACGACGATCATTTCTGCTGGCCCTGTGGCCTTGGTGACAGGCGCTGGCGCGGGCCTGTCGATCAGCGAAGCGCAGGCGTCGCCGTCGCTCCGCCCGCCCCATCACGGGCGATGGCACCGCCCTCCGCATCACCATCGCCGCCGCAGGAGGCTGATCTGCCAGACCCGCCGTGTTCGCCGCTTCCATTGGGAATGATTCTAGCCGGTGCGATCCACGAACAGAAATCCAAGTCGTGGCGCGGGCGACCTCGGCCTTCTTCACCCACTCGTTCAGCGTCTGCGCCGTGCAGCCGATCTTGCCGGCGATCGACGTGATCGCCGTCCAACGCGACGGATGCTCGGCTTCGTGATCCAGCACCATCCGCACCGCGCGGGCACGCACCTCAGGCGAGAACTTGTTCGTCGTCTTGCTCGTCATAGCCCCATCCTCTCAGGAGTTGGGGCCTCCGACAAACCCGGGGCGGTTCACCTTGCCACCGGGGCCCGATCTATCCGTAGTTGTCGCTGTTGCTAATACCGATCTGCAGTTCTAGCGCGAAACAGACGAGTGAGGACGCAAACAAGATTTGCGCCACGGTGAATAGCGCTGCGGCTCCCCATTGATGCTGGATCGAAAGAAAAGCGCCGCTGTACATAAAAACGACGATCAGACTTGTCGCAATGCCCGACAGCAATGCCAATCGGACCGCCCTGTGCAGAAGCCGCGCACGGCGCTTCAGCCGTGGGAGATCCGACTTCAGAAACACCCGTTCGCCTTCTTGCTCCTGGATACCATTGATGGATCGGATGCGGTCCTCGACACGCGCGTAACGTGTAGCGAGCAGACTGATGAAGCTGGCGACAGCGCTCAGCAGGAAGACCGGCGCCGTGGCGCGCAACATGATACGCCCAAGCTCGTCAGACGAGACATTGGCCAACAACCCCTGCAAAAAATCGAACATGCCGTTCACAGCTACTCGTCGAATGGATGCTTGCTAACCGTGCCTTATCTCGGCATCGGGGTTGACGATGCGCTTCTGCTTTACGGCCCAACGGACCTGTGACCTCAGCACGGCGGGCGGCCCGCCGTGCCTGTATTCTGGGCCGAAGGCCTGATGGGCCTTGAGGCGCTCGATATGCACCAAAGGCGGCCCGGACTTCAGGCCGCTGCCGGTTGCGTCACTTGACCTGCTCGATCTCGCTCAGACGCCAGCTCTTGTCGAAGAATGACGGCAGCGGGCTATACAGCCGCAGGAGCGTGAACCAGCCCTTGTTCGGATCGGTCTGGATCCAGTTGCCGCGAGCGACACCTTTCGGCTGGGTCGGGCTGAAATAAAGCGTCGTGACGCCGTCGGCTCCGGCCTCCGCCGCGGGCGACGGGTAGCTCTGGCTGCCGGCTCGCGGATATTTCTGCGGGGTTTGCAGCATCGAGCGCGTCTGGTTGTCGTAGAGCGTGAAGGACCAGAACGCCTCAGCCGGAATACCCTTGGGCATGGCCACCTTGTAGGTCTTCGCACCGTCGAATGGCTTCCCCTCGGAATCAAGGAAGCCCATCAGATATTGCGAGCCGACACCAGGGATCCGCATGATCATGCCCGGCGAGTCCAGCGTGTAGCCGTAATAGAAGGCCGTGCGCGAATCCAGGGTGCGGGCGCCGGTCGGCGGCAGGGGCTTGAACACACCCTTCTCGAACAGCGGCGGAGGTGTCTCGAAGAAGGCGCCGCCCTCCCACAGCATGTTGCCCCAGTGGGAGCCCTCATAGTAGGCCCATTCCGGGTGCTTCATCGCAAAGCGCCAGTTGAGCGCCCGGCCGGTTGCCTGCCCGACCCCGGCGGCTTCGGAGAGGATCTTCTTCATCCGCTCATCGGGCTTGAACGGCTTACCGTGCACGATGCCGATCGCGGCGAGTTGGCCGGCAAGTTCCACATCGTAGCTCGTGGCTGGCTCGTTCTGGACGTTCTCGTTGATCAGTTCGAAAAAGCGGTAATCGCTGGGCGGGATCGTGTTGAACGAGCGTCCGGTACCCTCGATGAATTTCGTCTCGGGAATCTTCGGCTCGCCGGCAATGCGCACCGATCCGTCCAGAGCCTGAGCGATGCTTGAACCGAATGAGCCGGGCTCATACGGATAGATCTTCATCGTGCGCTTGATGTTCTCGACAGCCGGCTTCGGATCGTTGCCCACGAGGTTGGCTCGTCCAGCGTAGAGCGCGAAATTCGTCTTCGAACGGGCGACGAAGTAACCGCCCTCAGGCAGCGGCCCTTTGTAGTCCGGACCGACGATCAGGTATTTTCCCCCGAGCCCTCGATCCGGGCCTGGCGCGCCGATATCGATGATCCAGGAAAACCACATGTCGTTGATCGTGCCGATGCCACCCGACGGCTGCTCGATCACTACAGGCCCCTTGGTCAGGTCGAGCCCCGCCATGTAGTAGACCGTGTCGGCATTGGCGGTCAGGAACAGCGACGCAGCGTCCATCAGCTCCGAAAAAATGACCACTTCGCCCGGCTTGGCGCCAATCTCCTGGAAACCCTTCACGAGGGCCAGCGCAGAGGCGCCACGGAAGCTGTTGTTGTAGACGTTGAGCGCGCGGGTGAAGTCCAGCGTATCGTAGACCTTCTGTGCCGTTTCCTCTGTCGGCACCCCATCGCGAAACTCGAGCTTTCCTGCACGAGTGTCGATCGTGCTCGCCGCCGACAGCGATTTGACGGTTTCGGTCGAGACGTCAGAAAAGGCAGGGCCCGCAGCCAGGAAGAGGGCGCAGCTACTTAACAAGATACCACGGACCATCGGTTATCCTTTCCATGGGCCAACTTCGCATGGAGGCCATCCCCCACTGCGAACCAGTTTGTCGAACTCATCCACGAGTCGGCAGTAGCTCACGACGGAGCAAATAGCGTTATCGGCTTCTTGCCATTTCGCGCCAACGCGGTCGCCCAGCTCCTCATTGAGGAGCTTGAAGCAGCCCGAAACGCGCACGCCATGCCACAATTGCTTCCGAACGCACATACCCAGCCTGAAAGCAGATGTTCTTGCGCTGCGTAAAACGGGAGTCGATTGGCGACCCGAGATGGACGAGGGAATCTCACCAATGGACAATAGGCGCGCGCTCCGAAGTTAATAATCTTGCCGCTCAACCGGCCTTTATCGGCATGACGCAGGAACGGAAATCAGGATTGGCGCGGCTATTGCTGCGGTGGCCCGAGCGGCGCGGCGAGCTGCTGCGCGCCGACACCCTCGCTGATCTCTACGAGGGCTATTCCCTCGCATGCGAGGCTGCACACTGGTGGGGGAAACAGCCAGGTGCCATGGCTGCCATCATCGCCGACGACTACCGAAATTTGGTCACCGCGCTCGAACTCGAAGTTTCCGAGACATTAGACGCCGAGCCACACCCGTCCGGGGGGATGAGACAGGGGCTCGGCGCCGCGCCGCATCAAGAGGCGCCTTCCGAGATTGGCGATTAAATCCGAGCGCGCCAACAAAATTGCGCCACCTGGCGTCATGGCCTTGCGGCCATGGGGAGCTGCACCCAAGAGCCGCAGCGCGGCTCAGGACACACCCGCAGGCCCGCAACGTCCGAAAGTTGGGAAACCGGCGCATTTGGTCTGGGCACCTGCGCCCGTTCGCGGCAAGCGGCGCGGCCGTGCCGGAGGGGTGGGGGCCGGGACGAATCCGCGCGCACCGTTCCCGGCTTGCGGCAAGCGTCAGTGTGGGAAATTTGCGTGGGAAATTCTAGGAACCTCTCTCTCGAATGAGGAAAAGAATTGTATTTTCATTATCTTATAATTCTTCTCCCTGCGATGCTTGTGTTTATATTTTCGCCGTCAGCCGGCGCTAGGCTTCGCCGGAAAGATCAGGCAAGTCTCGGTGCCATGCGCGAGCAGCTTGCCGCGCGCATCGACGAGGCGCCCCTCGGTCGTCGCCACCGTGCCGCCGCGGTAGATCAGCTTGCCCTCGCAGCGCACGGTGCCGGAATCCGGCATGACCGGCCGGACATAGTTCAGCTTCATCTCCAGGGTGGTGTAACCCTCGCCCGGCCTCAACGTGGAATGGGCGGCGCAGGCCATGGCGGAATCGAGGATCGTGGCGGTCCAGCCACCATGGATCATGCCGAGCGGATTGAAGAAGCGCGCCGAGGGCGTGCCGACGAAGACGACGCGCCCCTCCTCGGCCTCCGCCAGCTCGAAATCCATCGCGTCGGCGAAGGGAGGCGCCGGGTTCGTGCCGGCGATGATGCCCCGCAGGAAGCTCAGCCCGTCACCCGCGACAAGCTCTTCGCGAGACACCACCCCTACCTTGCGCGCCATGATCGATCTCCATTCGTGTATCTGCACGATAAAGAGAGATCGCGTGCAAGGTCAACCGACGACAGGGCCGGTGCCGCACGCCTCAGGGTTCGCTGCGTGCCGCCCGGCGCAAGGCTTTCAGACCGTCGCGGGTCTCGCGCCAACGCTCCTCGCCGTAGCCGCCCTCGATCTTGTCCTGTGCCGCACGCCAGTAAGGAATGGCGGCCTCGATCGCTGCCCTGCCCTTCTCGGTGACGGCGTAGACGGAGGCACGCCCGCGGCACTCGACCGGCTCGACCAGCCCCTCGGCAGCGAGCAGCTGGAGATTGCGCGTCATCGACGTCCGCTCCAGCGCGAAACGCTCGGCGAGCTCGGTCACCGATTTCCACTGGCCGGTGCTCAAGGCCGACAGCAACACGAACTGAGTGATCTTGAGGCCGCTCGGGCGCATCGCCTCGTCATAGGCCCGCGTCACCGCACGCGCCGTCATGCGGATATGCAGCGCGACGCAGGACCGGGCGATGGCGTCGAGGCGGGGGTCGGGCGCGGATGTCGTCATTCGGCCATCTTAGCGTGTTCTAGCGCTCGCCGCAGCCGGGAGGCGAAGGGCTGCGGCACCGTATCCGACGACGTTCACTTTATCGTCGCAGGCTTCCTTGACTCTCCGGAACCCCGAGCCTATCTCCCAGCCATCTGTTAGCACTCCCCTCGGGTAACTGCTAACAGTCTCCCCCGGGCCCCTTCCGCGGCGCCCGAACAGAATGAGACCGAGAGGAAGACAGAACCATGAAGTTCCGTCCTTTGCATGACCGCGTCGTGGTCCGCCGCCTGGATGGCGAAGAGAAGACCAAGGGTGGCATCATCATCCCCGAGACCGCCAAGGAAAAGCCCCAGGAGGGCGAGGTCATCGCCGTCGGCCCCGGCGCGCGCGACGATGCCGGCAAGCTCGTTGCCCTGGACGTCAAGAAGGGCGACCGCGTCCTGTTCGGCAAGTGGTCGGGCACCGAGGTCAAGATCGACGGTCAGGACCTCCTGATCATGAAGGAATCCGACATCATGGGCGTCGTCGGCTGATAGCCGCCTGACCGCTCTCTTCCGTTTCCATTTCAAGGAGTAGCTCTCATGGCTGCCAAAGACGTCAAATTCGGCACCGATGCCCGCGACAAGATGCTGCGCGGCGTGGATGTCCTCGCCAACGCCGTGAAGGTCACGCTGGGTCCGAAGGGCCGCAACGTCGTGATCGAGAAGTCGTTCGGCGCTCCGCGCATCACCAAGGACGGCGTCACCGTCGCCAAGGAGATCGAGCTTTCCGACAAGTTCGAGAACATGGGCGCCCAGATGGTCCGCGAAGTCGCTTCGCGCCAGAACGACCATGCCGGCGACGGCACCACCACCGCCACCGTTCTCGCCCAGGCGATCGTCCGTGAAGGTGCCAAGTCGGTTGCGGCCGGCATGAACCCGATGGACCTGAAGCGCGGCATCGACCTCGCCGTCGAGGCCATCGTCGCGGACCTCAAGAAGAACTCGAAGAAGGTCACCTCGAACGCGGAAGTCGCGCAGGTCGGCACGATCTCGGCCAACGGCGACTCCTCGGTCGGCGAGATGATCTCGAAGGCCATGCAGAAGGTCGGCAACGAGGGTGTCATCACCGTCGAGGAAGCCAAGACCGCCGACACCGAGCTCGACGTCGTCGAGGGCATGCAGTTCGACCGCGGCTACCTCTCGCCCTACTTCATCACCAACTCCGAGAAGATGGTCGCCGAGCTGGACGACCCCTACATCCTCGTCTTCGAGAAGAAGCTGTCGTCGCTCCAGGCGATGCTGCCGATCCTCGAGGCCGTCGTTCAGACCGGCAAGCCGCTCCTCATCATCGCCGAGGACGTCGAGGGCGAGGCTCTCGCCACGCTCGTCGTCAACAAGCTCCGTGGCGGCCTGAAGGTCGCGGCCGTCAAGGCTCCGGGCTTCGGCGATCGCCGCAAGGCCATGCTCGAGGACATCTCGATCCTGACCGCCGGCCAGATGATCTCGGAAGACCTCGGCATCAAGCTCGAGACCGTGACGCTCAACATGCTCGGCCGCGCCAAGCGCGTGCGCATCGAGAAGGAGAACACCACGATCATCGACGGCGCCGGCAAGAAGAAGGACATCGAGGCCCGCGTCGCCCAGATCAAGGCCCAGATCGAGGAGACCACCTCGGACTACGACCGTGAGAAGCTCCAGGAGCGTCTGGCCAAGCTCGCTGGCGGCGTCGCGGTCATCCGCGTCGGCGGCGCGACCGAGGTCGAGGTCAAGGAGAAGAAGGACCGCGTTGACGATGCCCTGAACGCGACCCGCGCTGCGGTCGAAGAAGGCATCCTGCCGGGCGGCGGCGTCGCCCTGCTGCGCGCCCTGAACTCGGTCAAGTCGATCAAGACCGCCAATGACGACCAGAAGACCGGCGTCGAGATCGTCCGCAAGGCGATCGCCGCTCCGGCCCGCCAGATCGTCGACAACGCCGGCGATGACGGCGCGGTCGTGGTCGGCAAGCTGCTCGAGTCGAAGGACTACGCCTGGGGCTACAACGCCCAGACCGGCGAGTACGGCGATCTGGTCAAGGCCGGCATCATCGACCCGACCAAGGTCGTGCGCACGGCGATCCAGGATGCGGCCTCGATCGCGGGCCTGCTGATCACCACCGAGGCGATGGTCGCCGACCAGCCGAAGAAGGACGCCCCGATGCCCCCGATGGGCGGCGGCGGCATGGGCGGCATGGACTTCTGAGGAAGTCCAGCTTCTCGCAAGCTATCAGGAAGGCCCGGCGCAAGCCGGGCCTTCTTTTTTGATTCTGGCGTAGCCTCAATCGAGAGAGCGCGGGGAACCCCTCTCCTGTAAGGAGAGGGGTAGGGGTGAGGTGTCGGCCCTTGGACCAGTCAGTTCACGGCCACAGTGTCCAACGGCCTACCCCTCACCCTGCCCTCTCCCTCCGGGAGAGGGTTCCCCGCGCTGTCCGCGCCTTGTTCCCGGCCCGTTCAGCCCTCACCGCGCTGTTCCGGCGCTTGCGCCGAAAGGAGGGCCGCTCCTCTGCCGTCCGCCATGCATCCCAAGCGGCCCGCTCGCGAGCCGGTGTGATGCCATCGCCCTCTCTCCTCGCCTATAAAAGCGGCAAGCGCCGCCGCAATGGGCGGGCGCGATAACGCCTGATCGATCAGGAGAGGCCCATGAAAACCTCCGTATTCCTCAGCGGCGTCGCATTCGCCGCCACATTGTTCGCGTCCGTCCAGGCCGCGCAGGCCGACATCACCATCGGCCTCGTCGCACCGCTGACCGGCCCCGTCGCCGCCTATGGCGACCAGGTCAAGAACGGCGCCCAGACCGCCGTCGACGTCATCAACAAGAATGGCGGCGTGCTCGGCGAGAAGCTCGTGCTGAAGCTCGCCGACGATGCCGGCGACCCGAAGCAGGGCGTCTCGGCCGCCAATCTCCTCGTGGGCGACAAGGTCAAGTTCGTGGTCGGGCCGGTCACCTCCGGCGTTGCCATGGCGGTTTCCGACGTGTTCGCCGAGAGCGGCGTGCTGATGGTGACGCCGACCGCGACATCGCCCGCGCTGACCGCGCGCGGCCTGACCAATGTCTTCCGCACCTGCGGCCGCGACGACCAGCAGGCCGAGATCGCCGCCGCTTATGTCCTGAAGAACCTGAAGGACAAGAAGATCGCGATCGTCCACGACAAGGGCACCTACGGCAAAGGCCTCGCCGATGCCTTCCAGAAGGGGATCAATGCCGGCGGGCTCAAGGAGGTCGTCGCCTTGACCGTCAACCCGGGCGACAAGGATCTCTCGGCCGTGGTGACGCGGCTCAAGGCCGCCAATGTCGATCTGATCTATTTCGGCGGCTATCATCCCGAGGGCGGCCTGCTCTCCCGCCAGCTCGCCGATGCCGGCGTCAAGGCGACGATCATCGGCGGCGAAGGCCTCTCCAACACGGAGTTCGCGGCGATCGGCGGGGACCACGCCACCGGCACGCTCTTCACCAACGCGACCGACGCGCTGAAGAACCCGGACTCCGCCCAGGCCGTCGCGGCGCTGAAGGAGAAGGGCATTCCGCCGGAGGCCTTCACGCTCAACGCCTATGCCGCGGTCGAGGTGCTCAAGGCCGCGATCGAGAAGGCCGGCAAGGCGAGCGATGCGAACGGCGCCGCCAAGGCCCTGCAGTCCGGCATGCCGGTCAAGACTGCGATCGGCACGCTGACCTATGGCAAGACCGGCGATCTGAGCTCGCCGAGCTTCTCGATGTACAAGTGGGACGCCGGCAAGATCGTCGCGGCTCCGTGATTGGCTATCGATACCGTTTCCAGAAGGGGAGCCGATAGCGCGGGAACCCCTCTCCTGTAAGGAGAGGGGTAGGGGTGAGGTGTCGGCCATTTGACCAGCCGGGCACAGCCTCACCGCCCGCAGCGACCACCTCACAGCAAACACGGTGAGCGGCCTACCCCTCACCCTGCCCTCTCCCATCGAAGCCGGCTGTTGCCGGTTTCGACTGCTCGCATACCGATCTCGGGCAAGCCCGAGATCGGTGAGAGGGTTCCCCGCGCGGGCTGGATCAGCGTCGCGCGCGCAGACCTCGCCGCCACCTCTCCGCCGGATGACAATTTGCTCATCCTGGCGCATCGCCATTGAAAGGCCATTTCCGCTGCGACATGGTCCGAATCGTGGTGCCCGCCATGTCCCGCCAGGATTTTTGCCCATGCGTCCGTTGAGCATTCCCGTCGCCTTGCTGGCGGCCATAGCCCTGATCGTCGGCCAACAGGCCGGATCAGCCGGCATGATCGGCATGGGCGTGGTCGGCCTGCTGCTGGCGGTCGTGACCTTCCGCTCGCCGGGCCTGCCCTATTTCCTGCGCATCTTCTCCGGCGTCTTCGCCATCGAATATGTGCTGTTCGGCGCGGCTGCCGTGCTGGCGCAGATCGGCTGGTGGTCGCCCGCCCTGCAGATCCCGCCGGTACCGACCAGCCTGCCGACCACCGTCGGCGTCTTCGGCATCCTGATCTACGCGATCTCCTTCGTGCCGGTGATCGCGCGCATCGCCCGCATCGCCTCGCCCTATTTCGAGTCGCAGGAGGTCACCACCGCCAATCTCTGGCCGATCGGTCCGTTCCGGATCAGGCTCGGCACGCTCGCGGTGTCGCTCTTCGTCTTCCTGATCGTGATCAACCAGGCCCAGGTCGGCATCACGCTGCGCCTCTCCTTCTTCAATCGCGACATGTACGACGCGCTGCAGAACAAGGATGCGGCGGCCTTCTGGTACCAGTTGTTCTGGGTGTTCTGCATCTGGGCGGGGCTCTGGGTGATCTCGGGCCTGATCGAGCTTTTCGCCAACTACACCATCCTGATCCGGTGGCGGCAGTTCATGGCGAACGAATACACGCAGCGCTGGCTCGACCACGCGACGCATTACCGGATCGCGCTCGCCGGCAGCGTCGACAACCCCGACCAGCGCATCGCCGAAGACACGCGCGCCTTCGTCAACCAGACCTATAATTTCGCGCTGCCCCTGCTCTCGCAGGTTTCGACGCTGGTCTCGTTCTCGATCATCCTCTGGAACATCCCGGTCGCCTTCAACCTGCCGGGCACCTCGTTCGCCGTGCCGGGCTACATCTTCTGGGTCGCCTTCTTCTATGCGGCGGCTGCGACCTGGCTCACCCACCTGATCGGGCGCCCGCTGATCGGGCTCGAATTCGAACAGGAGAAGCGCGAAGCCAATTTCCGGTTCTCGCTGGCGCGCCTGCGCGAATATTCCGAGCAGATCGCGCTGATGGTCGGCGAGCCGACCGAGCGCGCCCATCTCACCCAGCGTTTCCGCGACATCGTCGAGAACTTCTATCGGCTGGTCTGGCGCCGGCTGAAGCTGACCAGCTTCACGCTGTCCTACAATCAGCTCAGCGTCGTGCTGCCCTATATCATCCTTGCCCCGTATTATTTCGCTGGCACGATCACGCTCGGCATCATGATGCAGGTCGCCGGCGCCTTCGACCGCGTGCAGACGGCGCTGTCCTTCATCATCAACAGCTACTCCTCGATCGCCTCGTACCTTGCCTCGATCAACCGTCTGACCTCGTTCGAGAACGCCGTCGCCGAAGCACAGCACGGGCCGATCTCGGAAGAGGCGCTCGGCCGCGAGACCTCGCGCGACGAGGGCCTGCACATCCGCAACGCCACGCTGCTGCTGCCGAACGGCAAGCCGATCGTGAAACTCGGCGAACTCGATTTCGGCAAAGTGCGCTCGACCCTGCTGATCGGCCCGTCGGGCTCGGGCAAATCGACCCTGTTCCGTGCCATCGCCGGCATCTGGCCCTTCGGCGACGGCAAGGTCGGGATCCCGCCCGAGGCCCAGATCATGCTGCTGCCGCAGCGCCCCTATCTGCCGCAAGGCTCGCTCCGGGCGGCGCTGGCCTACCCGGCCGAGGAAGGCGCCTATGACGACGCCGCGATCCGCGCCGCGATGGAGAAGGTCAAGCTCGGCCATCTCGCCGACAAGCTCGACGAGGTCGATCTCTGGGGCCAGCGGCTCTCCGGCGGCGAGCAGCAGCGGCTGGCCGTCGCGCGCGCCCTGCTGAGCAAGCCGGACTGGCTCTTTCTCGACGAGGCCACCGCCTCGCTCGACGAAAAGCTCGAAGGCGAGATCTATGCGACGATCGACCGGGCGCTGCCGCTGACGCGCATCGTCTCGATCGGCCATCGCACGACGCTGCGCGCCATGCACGATGCCATCGTCGTCATGGAGCCGAACAACGACGGCACCTTCACGCCGACCCCGACAGCAAAAACGCCGGCAGCCTGAGGCAGCCGGCGCAAGGGCCAGAGTCGTCATTCTCGGGCGAAGCGAAGCGCAGACCCGAGAATCTCAAGACAGAACGATACTGGTTTCCGAGACGCTCGGGTCAGGCCCGGGCGTGACGGCGAATGAAAAAGCTCAGAGCGAACGACTGAGGGTCAGTTCGCCGGCTGCGCCCTTGAGAACGAGGCGGCCGTTGACGAGATCCCAGTTGCGGGTGCCGCGCAGGGCCGAGAGGAAAGCCTGCTCGAAACTGAGCAGTTCCTTGTCGCAACTGCGCTTGGTGATGGCGATCGGCCCGACCGCGAGCCCCTGCTGGCGCAGTGGATAGGCCGCGGCGGAAAAGGTGTTGCAGCCGCCGAAGCCGGTGCCGCGGAGATTCTTATCGATGATCAGCGTCGCGCGCCGGTCATAGACCGGCTTGCCATTCAGCTGGACGAGGCTCCAGCTGGCGCCCAGCGGAAAGGTCTTCTCCTGCTGCGCCTGGGGGATCTCCGTCTTGCCGCCGAGCTCGGTTCGGGACGGCATCTTCTGGCGTCCCTGCGCCGCAGCTTCGCCCGGCATCAGCATCGGAACAGCCAGGCCGGCAAGGACGGCCGCGAGGCCAAGGCGTCGGATCATGATCGTCTTACCTGCATTCAAACGCGCGGCAGCGCGACGGGCCGCCAAACCGGTTAACACGCCTAGAGGCCAATTGGTTCGGGATCAAGGCTGAAGCGCGGCAGATGCCGTCATTCCGTTGCGGAAAACCGCCTCAGATCCGGGCGTTGAGCCGCTCGAGCAATCGGTTCGAACGACGGAAGACATAGGCCGGCGCCGAAACGGTGACATCGTCGGCGCCGAGCCCGTCGAGATGCTCGACCAGGGCGAAGACGGCCTTGTCGGGGCAATGCAGCGTCAAGGGCGTGCCCGTGGCCGGCGGGCCGAACGGCAGCCTTGTGCCGAAACGCTCGCCAAGGGATGTGAGCGCTTCGGGCGAAAGGGACAGGCTGGCGCGAACTTCGCGGATCGTGCGTCCCTCCTCCTCCGCCGCGATGCGGGAGAGAATGGTCCTGGCGGCAGCCTTGGCGCGTTCGCCCCATGGCGCGCGCATCGAGGCGACGAGATTGGCCTCGGAAGCCAGCATGACGCCGTCGTCCAGCACCTTCAGCGCATTGGCGGCGAGCGTCGCGCCGGTCGTGGTGATGTCGACCACGATCTCGGCCGTGCCGGCGGCAGGCGCGCCTTCGGTCGCGCCGAGGCTCTCGACGATGCGGTAATCGGCAAGGCCGTGCTCGGCGAAGAAGCGGCGGGTCAGATGCACATATTTCGTCGCCACGCGCAGCTTGCGGCCGTGGCGCGCGCGCATGGTCGAGGCGACGTCCTCGAGATCGGCCATGCTGCGCACGTCGATCCAGGCCTGCGGCACGGCGACCACGACATTGGCGTGGCCGAAGCCGAGCGGCGTCAGCATCTCGACCGCCGAATCGGCATCCGAGAGCTGCTCGCGGACGAGGTCCTCGCCGGTGATGCCGAGATGGGCCGCGCCCGAGGCGAGCTGGGCGACGATCTCGGAGGCCGAGAGGAACGCGACCTCCGCGCCCTCGACCCCGGCGATCGTGCCGCGATAGCCGCGCTCACCGCTGGCCTTGACGAATTTCAGCCCGGCCCGGCCGAAGAAGGCGGTCGCGTTCTCCTGCAGCCGCCCCTTGGAGGGCACCGCGAGAACGAGGGGGGCGTCGTTGCCGGACGGCTGGCTCATGCCGCGTCTCCCGTCAGCCGGTCGAGCCAGAGCGAGGCGCCGACGGCCGCGATGGGCCGGCTCGCGCCGAGACGGCCGAGGAGGTTGTCGTAGCGGCCGCCGCCGGCGACCGGCTTGCCGTCGCCCCGGGCGGAGTCGTGCAGCTCGAAGATGAAGCCGGTGTAGTAGTCGAGATTGCGGGCGAAGCCGGCCGAGAAGCGGATGGCGCCGACATCGACGCCGCGCGCGGCGAGGAAGCCGGTGCGCTCGTCGAAGGCATCGAGCTGGCGGCCGAGATCGAGCGAGGCCTGGTCGGCCAGCGCCCTGAGCGCGGCGGAGGCGGCATCGGGATCGCCCGAGATGGCGAGCACATGCGCCAGCAGCGCCTTGACGTCGCCATTGACCGGGTTCTCGCGCTCGGCGGCGCGGGCGAGGAAGCGTTCGGCGATGTCGCCGGCCGTGCGCCCGCCCACCGTCGAGATGCCGGCAATCGACAGCACGTCCTCGACGAAGGCACGGGCGGCCTTGGGGTCCTGCCCTTCCAGCGCCTTGAGCAGGCCGGCATGGGCGGCCTGCCCCTCGGCTGCCGGGGGATCGAGCGCCTCGACGGCCTCCGTGCCCTTGCCCTGCACGATGGCACGGACGAGCCTGCGGCGCGCGGCCTGCGGCACAGAGAGTCCATCCAGCAGCGCGCCGAGCAGCGCGACGTCGCCCATATGGATGCGCGGGGCCTTCAGGCCGAGCGCGCCGGTCGCCTCGATGGTGAGCGCCATGATCTCCGCGTCGGCGGCGGTGACATCGGCGCGGCCGAAAGATTCGATGCCTGCCTGCTGGAACTCTCCCGGCTCATTGGCCCGCATCCGGAAGACCGGGCCGGCATAGGCGTAGGCCGCCGGCTCGGTCGAGCCCGAGGCGATGTGATCGAGCGCGACGGGAATGGTGTATTCGGGGCGCAGGCACCAATCGCGGCCATCTGCATCCTGCGTCATGAAGATGCGGCGGCGGATATCCTCGCCCGAGAGGTCGAGGAAAACGTCGGCAGGCTGCAGGATCGCGGGCTCCGCATGGACATAGCCCTCGCCTGCGAAGAGCGCGATCACGGTCTCGATGCTGGCGCGGCTTGCGGACACGGGCTTCCTATCCTGTTGCGAGCGCCGCGCTGGATCTCAGCATCGGATTGCTCCGAAAAGTGGACCCCACTTTTCGGTCCGATGCTCTAGCAGCGGTGCCGCGAATTTTCGAGGGATTTGAGGGAAATGGGTGAACGGGATTTTTCAGCCGTCATTCTCGGGCTTGACCCGAGCATCTCATGCAGAAAGAGGCTCCCTCGCGTCTTCCTTCCCACGTTTCTCGGCTGTCCGCTACGTTTCGGCCGAGGATGACGTCGGATAGAGGTCTTCGTACAGATCGCGCCAACTTAGGTTGTCTTTCTCAATTAGCTCGATTTTCCACTGACGCGACCAGCGTTTCAGACTGGTTTCGCGCTGGATAGCGATGGCGATGTCTCCGAACGCCTCGAACCAGACGAGCTTGTCGAGATTGTAGCGAGCCGTGAAGGACCGTCCGAGACCTTGCTTGTGCTCACTCACACGCCGAACGAGATCGACTGTCACTCCGAGATACAGCGTGCCGCGTGGTCTGTTCGTGACCATGTAGACGAAGGACGGTTCGAGATTCACGTCCTTCTCGGGCAAAGTGCAGACTCGAGAATCTCCGGCAAGAGATGCTCGGGTCAAGCCCGAGCATGACGCCCGTCAATTGTGTCGCGCGAGCACCCGCTTCACGCCCTCGACCAGCTCCGACACCGGCACCGCGAACTGGGCTTCGGCCTGCTTGGCCTTGTGCTCGGCGGAATCCTTCACGTCCCGGCTGGCTGCCGCAAGCTCGGCACCGAGGATCAGGTCCTTGATCACGACCGTTCCGGCCTCGCGCTCGGACGAGCCCTGAATGACTGCGCAGACGGCGCCGCGCCGGTCGGCATATTTCATCTGGGCATTGAAGCCGGAGGAGCCGAGATAGAGATCGGCGCGCAGCAGCGGCTTGCCATCGGCGTCCTTGGCCTGGCGCAGCGCCGAGACCATCGCCTGATAGCCCGGCATGAATTCCGGCGACTTGTTGTCCATCGCCGTGACCACGACGAGCGGAAGCTCGTTGCGGCTGTCGACGATCGGCGACTTCACCGCCTTGAGCGCCGAATAGAGCCGCGACACACCAATCGAGAAGCCGGTCGCCGGCACGGGCTCGGGCCGGAAGCGGCCGACGAGACCGTCATAGCGCCCGCCGCCCGCGACCGAGCCGAAGCGCACGACCTGCCCGTCATCGTTGGTGACCGGGAAGGTCAATTCCACCTCGTAGACCGGGCCGGTGTAGTATTCGAGGCCGCGGACGACGGAGGGGTCGATAACTACTCGGCCGTCATTGTACCCGGCAGCTGCAAGCAGACGACCGATCTGCTTAAGTTCAGCCAAGCCCTCTCGCGCGATCTCGGAATCTCCCGCCATCCGGCCCATGTTATCCAGATAACGCCAGAGTGAAACTTCGAAAGGCTGTTCCGCGCCGGGCACAAGCCAGCGCATGACATCAAGCGGATCATCGCCTTCTGCGCTCGGGAACGAGACCGGGGGTGACGCGAGATAAAGCACGCGCTTTATCGCATCCTCATCCAGCCCGGCGCCCTTCGTAAAGTCCCCGCTCTCGTCCTTCCGCCCCTCGCCGAGCAGCAGACGCACACCCTCCGGCCCGAACTTGTCGAGCTTGTCGATCGCCCGCAGCACGGTCAGCCGGCGCCCCGCATTCTCCTCGCCGCCGAGGCCGATGGCTTCCATGACGCCATCGAGCACCTTGCGGTTGTTGACCTTCACGACGTAGTCGCCGCGCTTGATGCCGAGCTTCTCCATCGTGTCGGCGGCGAGCATGCAGATCTCGGCATCGCCCGCGACGGTGCCCGAGCCGACGATATCGGCGTCGAACTGCATGAACTGGCGGAAGCGGCCCGGGCCCGGCTTCTCGTTGCGGAAGACGTAGCCGACGCGATAGCTGCGATAGGGCTTCGGCAGCGCGTCGAAATTCTCGGCGACATAGCGGGCGAGCGGCGCCGTCAGGTCGTAGCGCAGCGAGAGCCACTGCTCGTCATCGTCCTGGAAGGAGAAGACGCCCTCGTTCGGCCGGTCCTGATCCGGCAGGAACTTGCCGAGCGCGTCGGTGTATTCGACGAAGGGCGTCTCGACCGGATCGAAGCCATAGACCGAGAAGCTCTCGCGGATGACGGAGAGCATGCGCTCGGTGGCGGCGACATCGGCCGGACCGCGATCGACGAAACCGCGCGGCTGGCGGGCCTTCAGCTTGGCAGGGGCGGACTTGTCGGCGGACATGGGCGAACTCGGAAAACGGATATGGGCCACCCAACCCACATCTGGGTAGGATTAACCCGGATGTGGGTTGATGGCGGGTTAGACCGTAGAGGCGCGACGGGCAAGCTTGTTCCCTTCTCCCCTCGGGGGAGAAGGTGGCAGCGCAGAGCGCTGACGGATGAGGGAATGCAGGCGTCGCGCCTCCCTCATCCGCCTGCCGGCACCTTCTCCCCGGAGGGGAGAAGGGCGCTACTCAGCAGCCGCGAGCGCCGACGTGCGGAGAGGCCGATCCTCGATCCCCGCTCGCGCCAGCTTCTCCGGCAGCGGGCCGCCAGTCGCCCAGTCCAGCAACTCGGCCGTGTGGACCACCGGCGTGGTCGCGCCCTTGTCGGCAAAGCCCTTCGCGAGCTGGGTCATGCAGCCGATATTGCCGGTCGCGACCAGTACCGGCTTCGTCCGCTCGATATTGCCGACCTTGCGCTCGCGCAGGCGACCGGCGATCTCGGGCTGGAGGATGTTGTAGACGCCGGCCGAGCCGCAGCAGATATGCCCCTCCGACACCTCCTTGACCTTGAAGCCCGCCCCCGAGAGCAGCCGCTTCGGCCCGTCCTTCAGCTGCTGTCCGTGCTGCATCGAGCAGGCCGAGTGATAGGCGATCGGCATCGCCACATCGCGCACCGCCGAAAGTTCCAGCGTTTCCAGGAACTCGGTGACGTCCTTCGCCAGCGTGGAGACCTGCGCCGCCTTGTCGGCATAGGCAGGCTCGTTGCGGAACATGAAGCTGTAATCCTTGATCGTCGTGCCGCAGCCGGAGGCGGTGATCAGGATGGCGTCGAGCCCCTCGCCCTCGACCTCCGCCATCCAGGCGTCGATATTCGCGCGGGCGAAGGCGAGCGCATCGTGCTCCTGCCCCATATGGTGGACGAGCGCGCCGCAGCAGCCCTCGCCTTTCGGCAGAACGACCTCGACGCCATGGCGGTTGAGCAGGCGGATCGTCGCCTCGTTGATCGCGGGGTCGAGCACCGGCTGGGCGCAACCCGAGAGCAGCGCGACGCGCTTCGCCCTCTCGGCCGGCGGCGGGAAGCTTTGCGGGCCTTCCATGGTGGAGCGCGTCGGCAGCCGCGCCGGCGCCAGCGCCAGCATGGCCTTCAGCCGCGGTCCGACGACCGGCACCACGCCGAGCAGCGGAGCGAAGGGTTTTCCCACGAGCGCCGCCAGCATCGCCGCGCGGAAACGGCCGGGATAGGGCAGGATCGCGGCCAGAACCTTGCGCAGCAGGCGGTCATGCCAGGAGCGGGTGTAGGTCTCCTCGATATGGGCGCGGGCATGGTCGACGAGATGCATGTAATGCACGCCCGAGGGGCAGGTCGTCATGCAGGAGAGGCAGGAGAGGCAACGGTCGATATGCTTCACCACCTCGGGGGTGGCTGGCTTGCCGTTCTCCAGCATGTCCTTGATCTGGTAGATGCGCCCGCGCGGGGAATCGAGCTCGTCGCCGAGCAGGAGATAGGTCGGGCAGGTCGCGGTGCAGAAGCCGCAATGCACGCAGGTTCGCAGGATCTTCTCCGAGGCCGGCATGCGCGGATCGGAGGCGAGGCGCTCTGGGGTGAAGTTGGTCTGCATCAGATCCCCGCATACATCCGGCCGGGCTCGAAGATGCCGGCCGGATCGAAACTCGCCTTGATCCCGGCCGTCACCCGCATCAGCGGCTCTGCCAGAGGCTGGAACACGTCCACCGCGGCGCGTACCGCATCAGGCGCGCGCACCAGCGTGGCGTGACCGCCGAGCGGCTTCAGCGCGGCACGAACGGCGGCCGCACCGGCATCGCCCTCGGCGGGAACCGCCAGCCAGACCAGCCCGCCGCCCCAATCGTAGAACCAGCGCGCGCCCGGCAGCATCCGGCCGATCGCGGCGGCTTTCGGGCCGTCGGTCGGTCTGAGCGAGAGGCGCCAGATCGCCTCGCTCGTTCCGGCGAAGAAGGCGGCGTCGCGGATGTCGCGCCAGAGAGCGGCCATCCCCTCGCCGTCGAGCCGATCAGGCACGCCGTACTCCCCGAGCAGCAAAGCGAGTTCGCCGGAGCGGTACTCGATCGAATCCGGAAAGTTCTCCAGCCGCAGCAGCGTCACGGCCTCCTCGCCGGCGAAGCCGCCCGGAAGATGCGCCGCCGCCATCGGCTCGAAGGGCGAACCCAGCGCCTTCGACAGCAGCGCGACGCCCTGCGCATCCGAGAGCCCGCGCCATTGCAGCGTCGCGATCCCGGCCGGCCGGGGCAGGACGCGGAAGGTCACTTCGGTCAGGAATCCGAGCGTGCCGTGGCTGCCGCCGACGAGCTTGACCAGATCGAGGCCGGTGACGTTCTTCATCACCCGGCCGCCGGATTTGATCAGGTCGCCGCGGCCGTTGACCAGCCGCAAGCCGATCAGGGAATCGCGCGCGGCGCCGGCATTGATGCGGCGCGGGCCGGAGATGTTGCAGGCGGCGACGGCACCGATCGTCGGCTCACCCTCCGTGCCATAGAGGGAGCGATGGTCCATCGGCTCGAAGGGCAGCATCTGGCCGCGCTCGGCCAGCGTCTCCTGCACCAGCGAAAGCGCCGTGCCGGCGCGGGCGGCGATAACCATCTCGGCCGGTTCGTAGAGGGTCACGCCGGTCAGGCCGGCGCTGGAGAGGGTGCTCGCGGCCTGGGCCGGGCGGCCAAGCCCGGCGCGTGTGCCGCCGCCCCGCAAGGTCAACGGCACGCGGGTGTCGATGACCGATTTCACGACGGCGCAGGCTTGCGCCTCGGTGGTGGGGGTGTGGACGATCACGCGCGGCTCCTTGTCATTCCGGGGCTTCGCGCAGCGAAGAACCCGGAACCCACGACTGGGTGCAACCGGTCAAGCCAGCCCTTCATAGAGATCCGTCCATTCGGGATTCATGTCGTCGATCAACTTGATCTTCCAGGCCCGCCGCCATTTCTTCACTCGCTTTTCCCGGTCGATCGCGTCGTTCACCCACTCGAATTCCTCGTACCAGACAAGCCGATCCACATCGTATCGGGAGGTGAAACCGATCGGCTGCTTCGACTTGTGTTCATGGACACGTCTCGCGAGATCCCTGGTAACGCCCAGATAGAGTGTGCCGTCCTTCTTTCGGGCGAGAAGATAGACGAAATACGGCATCTGCCTCACCCGGTCGTGGGTTCCGGGTTCTCGCGATGCGAGCCCCGGAATGACAAAGCTCAGGCGGCCACCCTGCCTTCCAGCGGGAAGACCTTCGCCGGGTTGAGCAGCCAGCGCTCGTCGAACACCGCCCTCACCCGCATCTGCTGCGCGAGGTCCTCAGGGTTGAACTGGAAGGTCATCAGGTCGCGCTTCTCGATGCCGACGCCGTGCTCGCCGGTCAGGCAGCCGCCGACCTCGACGCAGAGCTTGAGGATGTCCATGCCGGCATCCTCCGCCTTCTGCGCCTCGACCGGATCGTTGCAGTTGTAGAGGATCAGCGGATGCAGATTGCCGTCGCCGGCATGGAAGACATTGGCGACGCGCAGGCCGTAGCTCTTCACGATCTCGTCCATGCGGCGCAGCACATAGGGCAATTGCCCGGTCGGGATCGTGCCGTCCATGCAGATATAGTCGGCGATGCGACCCGTCGCGCCGAAGGCGGATTTGCGGCCCTTCCAGATCGCCGCCGCCTCCATCGCCGATTTCGATTCCTTGACGGTGGTCACACCGTGCTCGCGGGCGATGGCGACGATGCGGGCGAGCTGGGCGTCCATCTCGTCGTCGGAACCCTCGACCTCGATGATCAGCAACGCCTCGACATCCATCGGATAGCCGGCCTTGGCGAAAGCCTCACAGATTTCGATCGCAGGCTTGTCCATGAACTCCATCGCGACGGGGATGATGCCGGCGGCGATGATCGCGGCCACCGCCGCCCCCGCCTGCTCGCTGGTCGGAAAGCCGAACAGCACCGGCCGGGCGCCTTCCGCCATGCGCAGGATGCGGACCGTCGCCTCGGTGACGATGCCGAGCTGGCCCTCCGAGCCATTGATCAGCCCGAGCAGGTCGTAGCCCGGCGAATCGAGATGGCCCCCGCCGATTTCAACGACCGAGCCGTCGAGCATGACCATGGTCACGCCCAGCACGTTGTTGGTGGTCACGCCATATTTCAGGCAGTGGGCACCGCCGGAGTTCATGCCGATATTGCCGCCGATCGAACAGGCGAGCTGCGAGGACGGGTCCGGCGCGTAGAAGAAGCCCTCGGCCGAGACGGCGCCCGTCACCGCGAGATTGGTGACGCCGGCCTGCACCTTCGCGACGCGGTTGGCATAGTCGACCTCCAGGATCCGGTTCATCTTCGAGACGCCGATGACGATCGCGTCCTCCTGCGGGATCGCGCCGCCGGCGAGCGAGGTGCCGGCGCCGCGCGGCACGACCGGCACGCCCTGATCGCGGCAATAGCGCAGTACGGCCGCCACCTCCTGCGTCGTCGAAGGCAGCACGACCGCGAGCGGCATGCGGCGATAGGCGGTCAGCGCATCGGTCTCGTAAGGGCGCCGCTCGTCGTCGCTGGTGATCAGCGCATCGCGCGCAACCAGGGGGGCCAGACCGGCGATGATCGATTCGCGGCGGGCGAGGATCCCGGCATCCGGCACCGGAAAGGCAATCGCGCTCATCTCTCCCTCCACCTCCACGGCCGCGACGCTGCGCGCATCGCTCTTTCTGCGCGGCAGATTAGATCAATTCAATGGCCCTTGCAGCGCGGCCAAAGCCAGCCATTATTTCCGCAATGGAAAAGGTGGCCTGCTGATGGACCGATTTGGCGATCTCGATGTGTTCGCGCATGTGGTCACGACGAAGAGCATGTCGGCGGCCGGCCGGCAGCTCAACCTGTCGCCGGCCGTCATCTCCAAGCGCATCCGCCGGTTGGAGGAGCGGCTCGGCGTGCGCCTGCTTCAGCGCACGACCCGTCAACTCGCCCTGACCGAGGCCGGACAGGGCTTCTACGAACGGGTCGTCTCGATCCTGTCCTCGATCGAGGAGGCGGAGGCCTGGGTCGCCAGCGGCGCCGGGCACGTCCGCGGCACGTTGCGCGTCTCGGCGCCGACCTCCTTCGGCCGCATGCATGTCGCCCCCCATCTCAAGCGCTTCCTCGACGCCAACCCGCTGGTCACGGTCGATCTCGTCCTCAGTGACGCCTCCGTCGACGTCGTCGGCGAGAGCTTCGATCTCGCGATCCGCATTGCGGACCTGCAGGATTCGAGCCTCGTCGCCAGGAGGCTCGCGCCGAACCATCGCGTGCTCTGCGCCACGCCGGGCTATCTCGCCGCCCATGGCACCCCTCAGGAGATCGCCGATCTCACCCGGCATACGCTGATCGCCCATAATACCGATCACTGGCGGCTCGACGGGCCGGAAGGGCCGGTCTCGGTGCGCGTCAACGGCCCCTTGCGGACCAATTCGAGCGAAGTCGTCCGCGAGGCCCTGCTGGCAGGCGTCGGCATCGCGCTCCGCTCGACCTGGGACGTCGGGCCCGAGCTGAAATCCGGCACATTGCAGCGCGTGCTGCCGCATTATTCCGTCGGCAACCGCGTCGCCATCCATGCCGTATACCCGAGCCGCCGCCATCTGGAGCAGAAGGTCAGGGCCTTCGTCGATTTTCTCGGGCAGTTATATGGCGCGACGCCTTATTGGGATGTGGGGCTTGCGCTCTAAGCGCTTGCCGCCTTGCCCCATGGCGGAGATGCTCCAGCCAAGACGTCTGGGAGAGAAGTCATGTTCGGCGTGCTCGAAGGCACGGGGGTCTCGGTCCTCGATCCGCGGTTTCACCGCATCATTCCCGGCTCAGCCCGGATCGAGCGGCTCTGGACGGGCGCGCGCTGGTCTGAGGGGCCGGCCTGGTTCCCGGCGCACAACACGCTGATCTGGTCCGACATCCCCAACGACCGGATGCTGCGGTTCGACGCGCTTTCCGGCCATGTCGGCACGTTCCGGCAGCCGGCGCGCAACGCGAACGGCAACACCGTCGACGCGCAGGGCCGCCTCGTTTCCTGCGAGCATGGCGGACGGCAGGTGACGCGCACCGAGCATGACGGCTCGGTCACGGTGCTGGCAAGCCATTACGGCGGCAAGCGGCTGAACTCGCCGAACGACGCGGTGGTGAAGTCGGACGGCTCGATCTGGTTCACCGACCCGGATTACGGCATCCTGACCGACTACGAGGGCGACAAGTCGCCGAGCGAAATCGGTGCCTGCAACGTCTATCGCATCGACGGGCAGACCGGCGAGATCGCCATCGTCGCCGACGACTTCATCAAGCCGAACGGCCTCGCCTTCTCGCCGGACGAGAGCATCCTCTACATCGCGGATACGGGCGCGAGCCACGATCCCGAGAACGGGCCGCGCCATATTCGCAGCTTCCGCATCGGCAAGGACGGCCGCACGCTCGGCGCCTCGAAGGTGTTCGCCACCTGCACGGCCGGGCTGTTCGACGGCTTCCGCCTCGATATCGAAGGCCGGATCTGGACCAGCGCAGCCGACGGCGTCCACATCTATCATCCGGACGGCACGCTGATCGGCAAGATCGCCATCCCGGAGATCGTCGCCAATGTCTGCTGGGGCGGGCCGAAGCTCAACCGCCTGTTCATCTGCGGCACGACCTCGCTCTACGCCGTGATGACGCACACCAACGGCGCTGTCAGGCCCGCCCGCTGACCGCGGCTCAGCGCGGCGGCTCGCTCTTCACGCGCGTCAGGACCAGCGGCATGGCGAGGCCAATGATGACGAAGCGCACGAGGTGGTGGGCGCCGACATAGAGCGTGTCGAGCCCCATGGCGAAGGCGAGCATGGCCATCGCCTCGAGCCCGCCGGGCGCGAAGGCGGCCATGCCGCTCGCATAGGAGACCTCCGCCAGCCAGGCCGCCGGCCAGGCGAAGAGGAAGGCGACACCGATCGAAACGGCGAAGCCGCCGATGGCCAGGGGAAACAATCCCTTCAGCTCGTCGCGCGGGATATGCGCGATGCGCCCGCCCATGGTCGAGCCGAGCAGGATCTGCACGAGGATCTGGATCGGCATCGGCAGCGAGCCCTCGACGAGTCCCGTCCCGTGCAGGATGGAGCTGGCGAAGGTCGCGCCAAACATCAGCGGCGCCGCCATGCCGAGGCGCTCGAAGACCAGCCCGAGGGCGAGCCCCGCCATCGTCACGCCGAACATCGTGCCGGCTTCGACGGACTGAACGGCCGGAGCAGGCATCCCGGCCGCGGCGCCGGTGAGCTGCATCGCGCTCGGCAGCAGGGCGACTAGAACGAGCAGGCGGAAAAGCTGCACGACCGAGATGCGGCCGATATTGGCGCCCTTGGCCTGCGCCACCGCCAGCACGGTCGAGAGCGCGCCGGGCGCGGCGGCGAGCAGCGCGTCGATCCAGGGCCAGCGCGCGACATGGCGCAGATAGGCGCCGGTCGCGACCATGATCGCGACCACGCCGAGCAGCAGGATCAGGAGGGAGGCCGGATAGCGCGCCGCGGCGGCCAGCGCCTCTGGCGTGGCGGCGGAGCCGAGAATCGTGCCGGACAGCACCATCGTGGCGTCGAACCAGGGGCGTCGCAGGGTCGGCACGGGCCGCAGCAGGGCGACGATCGCGCTCAGCATCATCGAGCCGGACAGCCAGGCGGCCGGCATGCCCATCAGCGCGAACAGGCCGCCGCCCACAGCCGCCAGCGCAATGACGAGAGCCTCCCGCGAGAGGACCGTCAGCCGGTTCGTGGGGTAGCCGAAGGGTTTCATCGCGCTCCGGGCGCGCGGGTCCGGAGCGGCGCCGGAGCGTTCATGGCGGCAGGGGCTGCGGCGGTCAATCGGCGAGCGAGCGCCCGCGCGCAAGGCAGCCCTGCGCTACGGGCGCGACGGCTCAGATGACGGCGAGTGCCTTCTGCAGCCGCGCAACCGCCTCGGTCAGATCCGCGGATTTGCGGGCGAAGCAGAGGCGCAGGCCCGTCTCGCCGCCCGGACCGAAAGCCGTGCCGGGAGCGAGGCCGACATTGGCGCTATCGACCAGTTCGAGCGCGAGCTTGCGGGAATCGTCGCGGCCGTCGACCGAGAAGAACTGATAGAAGGCACCGGCCGGCGCGGAGAGCGAGACGCGATTGGTCGCCTTCAGCCCCTCGAAGATGATGCTGCGGCCTTTCGCGGCGCGCGCGATCTGTTCGGCCACGAATTCCTCGCCCTCGTCGAGGGCCGCTATGGCGCCGCGCTGCACGAAGACCGGCGAGCCGGAGGTCGAGTACTGGATCAGGTTCTCGATGACCTGTCCGAAGGCTTCCGGCGCCTCGATCCAGCCGATGCGCCAGCCGGTCATCGCCCAGTTCTTCGAGAAGGTCTGGACGAAGACGACGCGGTCCTCCGCATCCATGATGTCGTGGAAGGAGGCGGCACGCTCGGAGCCGTCATAGACGAAGCGCCCGTAAATCTCGTCCGCCACGATCCAGATGCCGTGCTTGCGCGAGAGCGCGAGCAGCGCCTCCTGCTCCTGCCGCGTCGCGGTCCAGCCCGTTGGGTTGGAGGGCGAATTGATCAGGATGCCGCGCGTCCTCGGCGTGATGGCGGCGGCGAGCTTGTCGAGATCGAGGGTGAAGCGCCCCTCGGCATAGTCCATCGGCACGCAGACCGTCCGGGCGCCCGTGACGCCGACCGCCGCGGCGAAATTCGGCCAGGCGGGCGTCGGGATGATGAGCTCGTCGCCCGGCCCGGCGATCATGCGGACCGCGATCTGGACCGACTGCATGCCCGAGCCGGTGACGAAGAAGCGCTCCGGCGAGAAGCTCTGGCCGTAGACGCGCTCATGATAGCGCGCCAGAGCCTCGCGAAGCTCCGGGATGCCGCGCTGCCAGGTGTAGAAGGTCTCTCCCGCCGCCAGCGACCGGGCCGCCGCGTCGCTGATAAAGGAAGGGGTGGGCAGATCGCCCTCCCCCACCCAGAGCGGGATCAGCCCCGGCCGCAGCCGGCCGTAGTTCATCACCTCGACGATGCCGCTTTCCGGCGCGTTGCGGGCTTCGGGTCGAAGTTCCGCGACCAGAGTGCTGCCCGGCAGGATGGCGGTGTTCATCGGCGTCGACCTCACGAAATTCAATGCCCTTCCTTTAGCCCATCGCGGCGCGGGCGAGCATGAAATCGCGAGATCGGGTCGATCGGCGGCCGTGATGAATCGCGGCC
This sequence comes from Hyphomicrobiales bacterium, assembly GCA_930633495.1. Lineage (NCBI taxonomy): Bacteria > Pseudomonadati > Pseudomonadota > Alphaproteobacteria > Hyphomicrobiales > Hyphomicrobiales bacterium. Next base: position 982,487 of record CAKNFJ010000001.1, read on the forward strand.
GCCCCGGCTGTGCTCAGGCGCCCTTCTGCTTCAGCAGGTCGCGGATTTCGCCGAGCAGGACGACATCCTCTGGTGTCGCCGCCGGAGCTTCTTCCTTGGGCGGCTGCGCCTTCTGGAGCTTGTTGATGGCCTTCACCACCAGGAAGAGCACGAAGGCGATGATGAGGAAATTGAGCGCGGCAGTGACGAAGGAGCCATAGGCCAGCACGGCGCCCTGTTTGCGCGCCTCCGACAGAACCGGCGCGGTGACGCCGCTGTTGAGACCGATGAAGTAGTTCGAATAGTCGAGACCACCGAGTGCCCCGAAGAACGGCATGATGATGTCGGAGACGAGCGAATCGACGATCCTGCCGAAGGCAGCGCCGATGATCACGCCGATGGCGAGGTCGACGACGTTGCCCTTCAGGGCGAATTTCTTGAATTCCTCAAGCATGCTGGACCCCTCAGTAGTCGACAAGGCTTCCCCATCAGCCTGATCCGGACGCTAGCCAACCCATCAGGACAGGAAAAGCCCGAATAGCCGGCAGAACCGCCCTCATCGGAGCATTTTCGGCAAAGAGCTGGGGATGACTTGCGCCTTTGGCCTATGGCGGCCCCATCCAGCGTCCGATAAACTGCGGCAAACCTCGCAGCGGAAGCTAAAATTTGAAGCGGGAGATCATGGCGCCTGAACTCCGGCCTCGCCCGCGCATCGCGGCATCGGGAATCGCGGCATGATTCCGATGTGGTCCGTCATCCTGGTCGCGCTGGCCTATCTGTGCGGGCTGTTCGCGGTCGCCCATATCGCCGACACGTCCGGCCGCAAGCTGATGACGGGCCGGGCGCGCACCACGATCTACGCGCTCGCGCTTGGCGTCTACTGCACCTCCTGGACCTTCTACGGCTCGGTCGGCTTCGCCAACCGTGCCGGCTTCGACTTCCTCGGCATCTATGTCGGGCCGATCCTCGTCATCGGCCTCGGCCACCGCTTCGTGGCGCGCATCGTCAGCATCGCCAAGTCGCAGAACATCACCTCGATCGCCGATTTCGTCGGCGCGCGCTACGGCAAGAGCGAGCGCGTGGCGGCGCTGGTCTGCATCGTCGCGGTGATCGGCGCCCTGCCCTACATCGCGCTGCAGCTGAAGGCCGTGGCCAATTCGCTGTCGGTCTTCCTGGCCGCCACGGGCGGGCAGACGTTGATGCCCGGCATTCCGCTGCTGGGCGACCTGCCGCTGCTCGTGGCGATCGTGCTCGCGGGCTTCGCCTGCGCCTTCGGCACACGCCATATCGACGCCACCGAACACCAGGACGGGCTGGTCCTCGCGATCGCGGTCGAATCGCTGATCAAGCTCGTCGCCTTCCTCGTGCTCGGTCTCTTCATCGTCTACGGCCTGTTCGGCGGAGCGGAGGACCTGCTCTCCCGGGCTGCGGTGCCGGCCAGCGGGCTGCCCCCGATCTGGGAGCGGACGTCGAGCTGGCCCACCTTCCTGACGCTGACCCTGCTCTCCAGCTGCGCGGCGCTGCTGCTGGCGCGCCAGTTCCACATGACGATCGTGGAGAATCGCGACGTGCGCGACGTGCGGCGCGCGGCCTGGATGTTCCCGCTCTACCTCGTCCTGATCAACCTGTTCGTGCTGCCGCTGGCGGCGGCCGGCGAAATCCTGATGCCCGGCACAGGGGTCGATCGCGACATGACCGTCCTGCTGCTGCCGCTCCAGCGCGAGGCCGGGCTGATCGCGCTTCTCGTCTTCGTCGGCGGGCTGTCGGCGGCGACCGCGATGGTCATCGTCGCCTCCGTCGCGCTGGCGATCATGATCTCGAACCATATCGTGATGCCGGTCCTGCTGCGCTGGCGGCGCGCGCTGAGCGACCCCGGCCGCTCCGGCGGCCTGTTCAGGCGGCGCAACGAGAGCGACGGCAACACTGGCGGCGATCTCGGCTCGCAGGTCGTCGTCATCCGTCGCCTCGGCATCCTCCTCGTGATCCTGCTCGGATATCTCTACTACAGGGCCTCGGGCGAGGCGGCGCTGGTCTCGATCGGCCTGCTTTCCTTCGCCGCGACGGCGCAGATCGCCCCCGCCTTCTTCGGCGGGCTGCTCTGGCGGCGCGGAACCGCGCTCGGCGCCGCCGCCGGGTTGACGGTCGGCACGCTGGTCTGGGCCTACACGCTGCTGATGCCGAGCCTTGCCCTGCCGGGCGGCTGGTGGAGCGACATCGTCGCGAAAGGTCCCTTCGGCGCGCAGATCCTGCGTCCCGAAGCGCTGTTCGGGCTCGACTGGCCGGCGCTGCCGCATGGCGTGTTCTGGAGTCTCGGCCTCAACGTCCTCGCCTATGTCGGCTTCTCGCTGCTCAGGCCCGCCAATGCGATGGAGCGCCTGCAGGCCAATGCCTTCGTCGAGTCGCAGCCCGCGACGATGGCGCAGTCCTTCTCGCTCTGGCGGACGAGCGTTACCGAGGGGGAGCTGCAATCGACCATCGCCCGCTATCTCGGCCTGGAACGCACCGAGCGCGCCTTCGAAGGCTTCAACAACAGCCGCGGCGAAACATCCGAGCCCAACCGTGACGCCGACATCCACCTGCTGCGCTTCGGCGAGCATCTGCTGTCCTCGGCGATCGGTGCCGCCTCGTCGCGGCTGGTGCTCTCGCTGCTGCTGAAGCGGCGCAACCTGTCGACCGAGGCCGCCTTCAAGCTGCTCGACGACGCCTCGGCAGCGCTGCAGTACAATCGCGACATCCTGCAGCACGGGCTCGACCATGCCGGCCAGGGCATCACGGTGCTCGACCGCGACCTGCGGCTTCTCGCCTGGAACCAGGCCTTCATCCAGCTCTACGACCTGCCGTCCTCGCTGGTGCGCTTCGGCACGGGGCTCGACGAGATCGTCCGCTTCAACGCCGCGCGCGGCGCCTATGGCGACGGCGCACAGGACGAGCTGATGGCGGCGCGGCTGGAAAGCTTCGTCAACGATCGCGAACCGGTGCGGCTCAAGCTCTACCCTTCCAAGAAGGTGATCGAGGTCCGCACCAACGCCCTGCCGGATGGCGGCTTCGTCACGACCTATACCGACATCACCGAGACCGTCGCCGGCGAAGAGGAGCTGGAGCGCGCCAATGAGAGGCTCGAGAAGCGCGTGGCCGAGCGCACCGAGGAACTGCTCCACGTCAACGCCGAGCTGCAACGCGCCAAGGCCGAGGCCGAGGCCGCCAACGCGTCCAAGACGCGCTTCCTCGCCGCCGCCAGCCACGACATCCTGCAGCCGCTCAACGCCGCGCGCCTCTATGCGACCTCGCTGGTCGAGCGGGACCGCTCATCCGGGCAGCCCGACCTCGCCGAGAACATCGACGCCTCGCTCGACGCGGTCGAGGAGATCCTGACCGCGCTGCTCGAAATCTCGCGGCTGGATGGCGGGGCGCTCAAACCCGAACTCTCCTCCTTCCGCCTCGACGAGCTGATGCGCCAGCTGCAGCGCGAGTTCGAGCCGAGCGCGCAGGAAAAGGGCCTGAAGCTCGTCTTCATGCCGACGAGCCTGGCGCTGCGCTCGGACCGGCGCCTGCTGCGGCGGCTGCTGCAGAACCTGATCTCGAACGCGATCAAGTACACGCCGAGCGGCAAGGTGCTGATCGGCTGCCGGCGCCGTGGCGGCCAGGTCGCGCTGGAGGTGATCGACACCGGTCTCGGCATTCCGCAGAGCAAGCAGAAGACGGTCTTCCGCGAGTTCCAGCGGCTGGACCAGGGTGCCAAGGTCGCGCGCGGGCTGGGCCTCGGGCTCTCGATCGTGCAGCGCATCGCGCGTGCGCTCGACCATGGCCTGACGCTGGATTCGGCGCCGGGACGCGGCACGCGCTTTTCGGTGCTGGTGCCGCGCGCCGCGCCGCTGCCGGCGATGGCCACCGGCACGGCGATGCGCCAGACCCCGGTGGGCCAGCTCGCCGGCATGCGGCTGCTCGTCATCGACAACGAGCCCGCGATTCTCGACGGGATGAAGCGCCTGCTCGAGGGCTGGGGGTGCCAGGTCACGACGGCGCCCAGCCTCGACGAGGCCCTGCCCCATGTCGGAGGCAAGGGCGAAGCCGACGTGCTGATCGCCGATTATCACCTCGATCACGGCAACGGACTCACGGCGATCAGCGCGCTGCGGGCACGGGCCCGCACGCCGATGCCGGCGATCCTGCTGACGGCCGACCGAACCCCGCATGTCCGCGAGGCGGCGAACGCGCTCGACGTCCACCTGCTCAACAAGCCGCTGAAGCCGGCGGCCCTGCGGGCGCTGCTGGCGCAGTGGCGCGCGACGCGGCTGGCGGCGGAATAGCGTGCTTCAGCCGGTCGTCGAGGGAGCGCTGCGCATGGCGTCCTCGGCGGCGAGGAATGCGGCCACTTCCGGACTCGGCTCCGGGCTTTCCGCGTTCACGCCGATCTCGCCGAGCAGGCGGGCGACCGGCACATAGGCGCGCGCGCCCTTATCATACAGCGCCGCCCGGACCAGCGCGACCGCCGCGACGATCTCGCCGCCGTCGCGCGCCCGCATCAGCATGCGGTGCTGCATCACCAGCCAGCTCTCGCTCCAGCACAGGATCCGGGTCTCGACCCGGAACGGGCGGAACAGGCGCATCTCGCGGCGGAAGCGGATGGTGCCGGCATTGACCACCGGCAGCCAGCGGTGGCGCAGCACGGCCCGCCAGAGCCCGCTGCGCAGCATGAGGTCGAGCCGGCCGAGATCCATCAGCGTCCAGTAGCGGCCGTTGTTCATGTGCAGGCTGGTGTCGAGATCGTGGAACCAGACCCGGAACGGCAGCAGCGACGCCTCCCCCGGCAAGGCGAGCCTCGGCCGGAAGCGGGTCGTCAGCAGGAGCCAGATCAGGCGGAACCAGAGATTCATGGGGAGCGTCGCGGGAACGGGTCGATTGCGTCGCGGCTTCCATGTCATGGAGGCGACGAGATTGTCGATGATGCTATCGTCTGCCCCGTCGATTTCGCGCCGCGATGTCGGAGCCCGAGCCTTGCCCAGCCTTCATGTGTCCCCGCTCTCCCGCCTGAGCGAGACGGTGGCCGCGGTCCGCGCCCGCCATCTCGTGACCCTGATCAATGCCGGCACCGTCGTCGAGCGGCCCGCCGGGATCGAGGAGAGCCGCCATCTGTTCCTCGGCATGTCCGATATCAGCCAGCCGCTGGAGGGCCATGTCCTTGCGGGTCAGGACCATGTCGGGCGCCTCCTCGCCTTCCTGCGCGGGTGGGACCGCGAGGCACCGATGGTGATCCATTGCTGGGCCGGCATCAGCCGCTCGACGGCAGCGGCCTATATCGCCGCCTGCGCGCTTGCTCCCGGCCGCGACGAGGAAGAGGTGGCGGACGTTTTGCGGCGCGCCGCTCCCTCCGCGACGCCGAACGCCCGCCTCGTCGCCCTCGCCGATGCGGCGCTCGGCCGCCGCGGGCGGATGATCCGCGCCATCGCGCGAATCGGCCGCGGCGCCGATGCATTCGAGGGCACGCCATTCGCGATGCCGCTTGCCTGAAACGCCGAGCAGGCAATGCATATTCCTGCAAGCTCCGGCCCTGAAGCTGCGGATACAGGCGCATCCGGTCGGGATCGGCGCAGAAGATTGCTTGCATCGGCCGAAATTTGCGACGATGCATCGCGCAGGAGGCCTAAGAGCCTCTAACAAAATCCGGAGGGATCTCGATGGGCTTTGGAGGAGCCGCATGCCAGAAGGAGCGCGCAGCCGATATCCTTCGATATCGGCAAGTCGTTCCGACGCCGCAGGCGGCCCTCCAAAGCCCACCTCCGGCGCCGGGAATTCGACCGCCCGCGGCGTCGCGGCGCTTGCCGATACCAACGGTATCGGCTTCACCCCGCTCCTGGCGGAGCGGACGAATTGCCGGCGTCGAGACCCCTCCGGATTTTGTTAGAGGCTCTTCACCGTGACCACGACGATCGAGCTCGACTCGCGCGACCGCGCCATCCTGCGGATTCTCCAGCAGGACGGCCGCATCACCAATTCCGATCTCGCGGAGAAGGTGCATCTGTCGCCCTCGGCCTGCCTCAGGCGCGTGCGGCAGCTCGAGGAAAGCGGCCTCATCCGCGGCTACGCGATGATGCTCGACGACAAGATCGCCGGTTTCCCCGGCACCGCCTTCGTCTTCGTCACGCTCGACCAGCAGGGCCGCGCCTCGCTGGAGGGATTCGAGCAGGCGGTGCAGAGCCTGCCCGAGATCCTCGAATGCCATCTGCTGGCCGGTGCGCATGATTACCTGATGCGGGTGATCTACCGCGACAGCGCCGATTTCGAGCGGATCCACACCGATATCATCACGCAGCTGCCGGGCGTCACCCGCGTCCAGTCGACGCTGACGCTGCGCACCATCAAGAAGACCTCGGCGCTGCCGGTCTGACGCCCTTCGTCGGCGAACCGGGTTGCGGTGGCGCGCGCGCCGGCCGATAAGCTCTCGGCAAAGAGGAATCGGTCCGTGAGCCAAGACAGCAAGTCTCAAGACAATCCGAACGCCGATGTCGCCGCCCTGCCCTTCGAAGCGGCGATGAAGGAGCTCGAAGGCATCGTCGCCCGGCTGGAACGCGGCGACGTGCCCCTCGAGGAATCGATCGCGATCTACACGCGCGGCGAAGCCCTGAAGGCGCGCTGCGACGCCCTTCTGAAGCAAGCAGAAGCCCGCATCGAGCGCATCACGCTCGGCGCCGACGGCAAGCCGACGGGCGCCACGCCGCTCGACGTCGACGGCTGAGCCGGACCGGCCGCGACACGGCCGGCCCGAGATTGCGTTCCCGCCAGCGGCCGGTTGCAACCGATGTGCTTGCCGGGCGGCACGAACGGGGCCACCCTCCTGCCAACCAAGGAGGCCGCCATGTCGCAACTGCCCGCCGATGACCCGATCCTGGGCGATGCCCGTTCCTGCGAGGCGATCGCCAAGGTGATCGTGCCGCGCACGCATGACCTCGGCGGCTTCCAGGTCCGCCGCGCTTTGCCCGCCATCGGCCAGCGCATGGTCGGCCCCTTCATCTTCTTCGACCAGATGGGTCCGGCCGAGTTCCATCTCGGCGAGGGGCTCGACGTGCGGCCGCATCCGCATATCGGTCTCTCAACCGTGACCTATCTCTTCGACGGCGAGATCATGCACCGCGACTCGCTCGGCACGGCGCTGGCGATCAAGCCGGGCGCGGTCAACCTGATGACGGCCGGGCGCGGCATCGTCCACTCGGAGCGGACCGGCATGGAGGCGCGCGCCACCGGCCCCAAGCTCTACGGCATCCAGGCCTGGCTCGCTTTGCCGAAGACGCATGAGGAGATCGCGCCGCAATTCGTGCATCACGGCGCGCCCGAACTGCCCCGGATCGTCGAAGGCGGGAAGCGCATCAGCCTGATCATGGGCTCGGCCTATGGCCAGACCTCGCCGGTGCAGTTCCCCTGGGAGGCGCTCTATGCCGAGGCCGTGCTGTCGCCCGGCTCGATCCTGCCGCTCGACCCCGATTACGACGAGCGGGCGGTCTATATCGTCTCGGGCAAGATCGATATCGCCGGCGAGGAGTTCGGCGCGGGCCAGCTGCTCGTCTTCAAGCCGGGGGACCGCATCTCGATCCTCGCCGTCGACCAGAGCCGGGTGATGCTCGTCGGTGGCGAGCCGATGGACGGGCAGCGCTACATCTGGTGGAACTTCGTCTCGTCCTCGAAGGAGCGCATCGACCAGGCCAAGCAGGAATGGAAGACCGGCCGCTTCGACACCGTGCCCGGCGACGACAAGGAGTTCATCCCGCTGCCCGAGGGCTGAGGCGGCCTTCTCAGGCGACCTCGGACAGGTCCCGCAGCCTCGGCACCCGCGACATGCCGATGAGAAGCAGCTGGATCAGGAAGCCCGCGGTGGCGAGGGCGAGACAGGCGGCGATGCCGAGATGCGCCGCCACCGCCGCGCCGATCGCGGCGCCGATCGGCCGCGCGCCGAAGGTCGCCGTCATGATCAGGGCGGAGACGCGGCCGAGCATCGCATTGGGGGTGATCGCCTGCCGCAATGTCATGGTCGAGATCGTCCAGATGATCGGCCCGACGCCGAACAGGAAGAAGCTCGCGGCCACCAGATAAACCGAGGGCAGCCACAGCGTCGCGAGCATCACCCCCGCCGCGCAAAGCCCGGCGAAGGGCCCGAGGAGGATCAGCGTCCCGAACGAGACCTGCCGCGCGATAGCCGGGGCCATGACGGCACCCACGATCATGCCCGCACCGTAGATGCCCAGCGTGATGCCGACCTGCGTTGCGCTCAAGCCCAGATTCTGGACGGCATAGGCGACATAGACCGCCTGGAAGATGAACCAGGAGACGTTGAAGAACACCGCCGTCATCAGGATCGGCCTCAGCAGATCGTGGCCGGCGACGAAACGGGCGCCCTCCTTGAGGTCATGCAGCAGATCGCGCCGCGGGCCGGTGGGCGCCTCGTCCCTGGGGAGCCCCGCCAGCAACAGCGCGGCCAGGATGGAGAGGCCGGCGGCCAAACCATAGGCCGTCGACACGCCGATCCAGCCGACAAGGGCTCCGCCCAGCGCCGGCCCACCGGCATAGGCGGCGCTGCGCGCCAGCTCCAGCCAGCGATTGGCATCCGCGAGCCGCGCGCGCGGCACCACGGATGGAACGAAGGCCGGGGCCGCAACGCTGTAGCAGACCGTGCCGATGGCGCCGAGCGCGCCCAGCACCGCAAGCCAGGTCAGGTTGAGGCTGCCCAGCGCGAGCAGCAGCGGAATCGCCAGCAGCGACAGCGCGCGCAGCGCTTCGGTGCCGACCATGAGGCGGCGCCGCGAGGCGCGGTCGACCATCAGCCCCGCCGGGATGGACAACAGCAGAAAGGGCAAGGTCTGCGCCGTCTGCAGCCAGCCCGTCTCCGCCGGCCCGGCCGAAAGCAGAAGAACGGCCGCCAGAGGCGCGGCGGCCAGCGCGATCTGCTCGGAGAACTGGGCGGAGAGATTGGACCATCCGAGGCTCCGGAATGCCGCCGGCAACGGTGTGGTATCGGTCGAATTCATGGCTCGGCATCCCTGGAGGCTGTCATCGAGGCCAGTGAAAACCGTTGAGGGGGCCGGAACCACCCGTTTCGTGGGAAGGGGATGCGCCCTCCCGGAGCGCGCGAACTCGCCCGCGGTTTGCCAGCGCGGCGCGCAGGCACTATTTCAGGACGGAACCATTCCAACGAGCCCGGACAGCCTCGTGCCACGCCCTGCCACACCCCTGCTCGACAAGATCCACGATCCCGCGGATCTGCGAACGCTCGACGACACGCAACTGCGGCAGCTCGCCGACGAGTTGCGGCTGGAGACGATCGACGCCGTCTCCGTGACGGGCGGGCATCTCGGTGCCGGTCTCGGCGTCGTCGAGCTCACCGTCGCCCTGCATCATGTCTTCGACACGCCGCGCGACAGGCTGATCTGGGACGTCGGCCATCAGGCCTATCCGCACAAGATCCTGACCGGGCGCCGGGACCGCATCCGCACGTTGCGCCAGCCGGGCGGGCTCTCCGGCTTCACCAAGCGCTCCGAGAGCGCATATGATCCGTTCGGGGCCGCCCATTCCTCGACCTCGATCTCGGCCGGGCTCGGCATGGCGGTGGGGCGCGACCTCGCCGGCCGCACGAACAACGTCATCGCCGTGATCGGCGACGGCGCCATGTCGGCGGGCATGGCCTATGAGGCCATGAACAATGCCGGCGCGCTCGACTCGCGCCTCATCGTTATCCTCAACGACAACGACATGTCGATCGCCCCGCCGGTCGGCGCGATGTCGGCCTATCTGGCGCGGCTGGTTTCGGGCCGGACCTATCGCTCGCTGCGCGAGGTCGCCAAGCAGCTTGCCGAACGGCTGCCGCGCTTCTTCCACGACAAGGCCAGGCGCACCGAAGAATATGCCCGCGGCTTCTGGACCGGCGGGACGATGTTCGAGGAACTCGGCTTCTACTATGTCGGCCCGATCGACGGGCACAATCTCGACCATCTGTTGCCGGTGCTGCGCAATGTCCGCGATACCGGGGACGGACCGATCCTCGTCCATGTCGTGACCCAGAAAGGCAAGGGCTACGCTCCGGCCGAAGCCAGCGCCGACAAATATCACGGCGTGGTCAAATTCGACCCCGTCACCGGCCAGCAGGCCAAGGCACCGGCCAATGCGCCGAGCTATACGGCCGTCTTCGCCAATTCGCTGATCAAGCAGGCGCGGGAAGACGACAAGATCGTCGCCGTCACGGCGGCGATGCCATCGGGCACCGGGCTCGACGCCTTCGGCAAGGAATTCCCGGGTCGGACCTTCGATGTCGGCATCGCCGAGCAGCACGCGGTGACCTTCGCGGCGGGCCTGGCGACCGAGGGCTACAAGCCCTTCGTCGCGATCTATTCGACCTTTATGCAGCGCGCCTATGACCAGATCGTCCATGACGTGGCGCTGCAGAAGCTGCCGGTGCGCTTCGCGCTCGACCGGGCCGGGCTCGTCGGCGCGGACGGCGCCACCCACGCCGGCTCCTTCGACATCGCCTATCTCGCCTGCCTGCCCGAGATGGTGGTGATGGCGGCCGCAGACGAGGCGGAACTGACCCATATGGTTGCGACCGCCGCGGCCTATGACGATGGACCGATCGCGTTCCGCTATCCGCGCGGCGAAGGCGTCGGCGTCGAGATCCCCGATGTCGGCGTGCCGCTCGAGATCGGCAAGGGCCGCATCGTGCGCGAAGGCAGCCGGGTGGCCCTGTTGTCGCTCGGCACCCGTCTCGCGGAAGCCCTCAAGGCCGCCGATCTGCTGGCGCAGCGTGGGCTTTCGACCACGGTCGCCGATGCCCGCTTCGCCAAGCCGCTCGACGAGGCGCTGATCCTGAAGCTCGCGCGCGAGCACGAGATCCTGATCACCGTCGAGGAAGGGTCGATCGGCGGCTTCGGCAGCCATGTGCTGCATCTGCTGGCGCGCAGCGGCGCGCTCGATGCCGGCCTCAAGGTGCGGACGCTGACCCTGCCGGACGTCTATCAGGATCACGACAAGCCGGACGCCATGTATGTCGCCGCCGGTCTCGACGCCGCCGGCATCGTCGCCGCCGTCGACGCGGCGCTCGGGGCGCCGAGCGCCGTCAAGCGCGCCTGATCTCCCTGGCATGAAGAGCCGGGCAGACCAGTTGCTCGTCGAACGAGGCTTCTTCGAAAGCCGGGCGCGGGCGCAGGCCGCGATTGCCGCCGGACTGGTCAGCGCCGATGGCCGGCCGGTGCGCAAGGCGTCCGAGATGGTCGCGCAGACGGCCGCGCTGGTCGCCGAGGCGCCGCATCCCTACGTCTCGCGCGGCGGCCTCAAGCTCGCCGGCGCGCTCGACGCCTTCGGCTTCGACCCACGGGGGCTGATCTGCCTCGATGTCGGCTCGTCGACCGGCGGATTCACCGACCTGCTGCTGAAGCGCGGTGCCCGCCATGTCGTCGCCGTCGATGTCGGGCGCGACCAGTTGCATGCCTCGCTGCGCGCCGATCCACGGGTGACGAGCTTCGAGGGGCAGGATATTCGCACGCTTGAGCCCGAAGCCCTGCCGGAGCGCCCGTCGCTTGCGGCGATCGACGTCAGCTTCATCTCGCTGAAGCTGGTGTTGCCGGCGGTGGCCGCGCTGCTTGCGCCGGGGGCCGGCATCGCCGCGCTGATCAAGCCGCAGTTCGAGGCCGGCCGCGCCGCCCTCAAGAAGGGCATCGTCCGCGACGAGGCGATCCAGCGTCAGGTTTGCGACGATATCGTCAGCACGCTGGAAACGCTCGGCTTCGCGGTCGAAGGACCGATCCCCTCGCCGATCGAAGGCGGAGACGGCAACCGCGAGTTTCTCGTCGGAGCGCGGCGCTAGAGCATTTCCGCGTTTCTCCGAATCGCAGAAATGCTCCAGCCCGTTGTTTTATCGCATTTTCTTCACGCGAACCGGTGTCCACTTCGCTCGAAAATGCTCTAGCATCGGACCGAAACAAGGCGCCTGATCAGCGCGCGAGCAGCGCGTCGACCTGCGCCTGCAGCGCAGCGTCCTCCAGGGTATCGATATCCACCGCGCCATTGGCGTTGATGAACTGCGTCGCCCGGCCGATCTGCCGGCGCAGGACATCGCTGGCGACCTCGACGATGATCGGCAACTCGGCCGGCTGCGGGGCTTCCGCCAGCAAAGCCGTCACCGTCCGGACCAGCCGCGTCATCGACAGGCAGACCGCCTCGAAGGCGCTGACCCGGGACGGCGCCACCCGGTCATAGGCCATGAGCGCCGAGGCGGCGCAGCGCAGAGGCGAAACGCGGAAATGCTCGCGATAGCTGCTGCCCTGCCACGCCTGGAGATCGGCGAGGACCTCATCGTCCACCGCCGCCATCTCGATCAGCATCAGGGCTTCGCTGTAACGGTTGAGGAAATCAGTCGACAGACGGGGAGCGTCGACGCTTCCAGCCAGCACCCCTGGCGCCGCAGCCGGCCCATTCGTCGCGATGACGCTCATATTCTGCCCCGAATCGGCGCGACTATGTTTGGCCAACCGGAAAGAAAGTGTTGATCCGACCGCCTCGTCTCGACGTAAACAGCAGGCATGTGCGGACGCTATGCGATCACCCTGCCTCCCGAAGCGATGCGCGATGCCTTCGGCTATCGCGAGCAGCCGAATTTCCCGCCGCGCTACAACATGGCGCCGACGCAGCCCGTGCCGGCGGTCCTCCTGCATGACGGAGCCCGGCGCTTCCTGCTGATGCGCTGGGGCTTCATTCCCGGCTGGGTCAAGGATGCGAAGGATTTTCCGCTCGTCATCAACGTGCGCAGCGAGAGCGCGGCCGAAAAGCCCTCCTTCCGCAACGCGCTGCGGCGCCGGCGCTGCCTGCTGCCGGCCGACGCCTTCTACGAATGGCGGCGCAGCGGCACGGGCCGGCAGGCGCAGAGCGAGGCTTTCCTCTTCCGCCGCCCCGACCGCGGTTTCTTCGCCTTCGCCGCGTTGTGGGAGACCTGGCATTCTCCCGATGGCTCGGAGATCGACACGGTTGCCATGATGACCGGGCCGGCGAACGGCCTGATGGCCGCGATCCACCATCGCGGCCCGATCATTCTCGATCCTCGCGACCACGATGCCTGGCTCGACCCGCAGACCGCTGCCGAGCAGATCGGGCGCCTGCTGAAGCCGCCGCCGGACGAGCTTCTGGAAGCCGTCGCTATCGGCAACGCCGTCAACAAGGTCGCCAATGACGGGCCGGAGATCCAGCTGCCCCTGGCCGAGCTGCCGCGCCAGGACGCCCCCGAAGAGCCGAAGCGCCATGCGCGCAAAGCGACCCGGCCTCCCGCGGATGATGGCCAAGGCAGCCTGTTCTAGCGCCGGATTCGTGCTCTGATCGTCGCCAGAAGACGACGAGGAGACGCTGACATGCACGGCCGCCGCCCCACCATGACCTCCCGCCACGGCATGGTCGCCGCGGCCCATCCCCTGGCGGCGCAGGCCGGCGCGAGATTGCTGGCGCAGGGCGGCAACGCCTTCGATGCCGCAGCCGCGACCGCCGCCGCGCTCAACGTGGTCGAGCCCTTCATGTCCGGGCTTGCCGGCATGGGCCTCGCGACGATGTGGGTGGCGGCCGAGAAGCGGGTGCGCGTGCTCGATTTCGTGCCGCCGATCCCGGCGAGCTTCCCGGCCGACCGCTTCAGCAAGCGCACCGAGCTGGAGCGCGGCGCGCTCGCCGTCGCTTCCCCCGGCAATCTCGCCGGCTGGTGCGAATTGGTGAAGACCCATGGCCGCAAGTCGCTTGTCGAGGTCTTCGCGCCGGCGATCGCGCTGGCGCGGGACGGTTTCGCGCTGGCCGAGTTCGGCGCGGAGGAGTTCGAGGAGAACGCCCCGCTTTTGGCGGCGATCCCCGCGCTTTATCCGGCGTGGTCGAAGAACTACCAGCCCAACGGCGCGATGCATCTGGGTTCGGTTCTCGTCCAGTCGGACCTTGCGAAGACGCTGAGCGAGATCGCCGAGAAGGGGCCGGATCATTTCTATCGCGGCGCGCTCGGCGAGACGGTCGTGGCCCATCTCCAGGCGCTCGGTGGCTCGCTGACGATGGCCGATCTGGCGGCGGTGAAGACGGTGTGGCGCGAGTCGATGGCGGCGAGCTTCAAGGGGCTCTCCGTACATGTGCCGCCACCACCCTGCGAGGGCTTCCAGTTCCTGCTGACGCTACGCCTGCTCGACGGGCTCGACCTCGCCGCCAAACAGAAGGACGGGCCGGATCATCTCGACCTCGTCTATCGCGCGATCCGCCTCGCGGCCGGCGAGCGCATCGCCCACAACAACCCCTCGCCGGAGAAGCTCTCCGAGATCATGTCGGAGGCGTCGGTCGCACGGCTGCGCCAGCGCCTCACCGACGGCAAGCCGGTCACCGGGCCGACCGAGCAGTGGACCCCGCAGGAGAGCGAGGATCCGGCGCACACGACCTCGCTCTCGATCGCCGACGCCGAGGGCAACCTAATCTGCATCACGCAGAGCCTCGGCAGCCCCTTCGGCAGCGGCGTCGTGGTGCCGGGCACGGGGCTTTGCCTCAACAACTTCCTGTACTGGGCCGATGTGCAGCCCGGCAGCCCGAACCGCTCGAAACCCGGCGACGAGCTGCCGATGTGCATGTCGCCCTCGCTCTCGACCCGCGACGGCAAGCCGGTGCTCGCGCTCGGTACCCCCGGCAGCTACGGCATCATGCAGACGCAGGCGCAGGCCATGGTGCAGCACCTCGCCTTCGGCCTGCCCTTGCAGGAGGCGATCGAGGCGCCGCGCGCCCGGCTCTGGGACGGGCGCCTCGTCGAGATCGAGAACCGGATCGCGCCGGAGACCATCGCCGAACTCGTCCGGCGCGGACACGATGCGCGCGCCTTCGATGTCGGCTGGACGATGCGCTGCGGCGGCATGCAGGCGGTCGCGGTCGATCCCGCGACCGGCGTCTTCACCGGCGCCGCCGACCCGCGCCGCGACGGCTACGTCGCGACGCCGTAGCCTACCCTTCTTCAGCCCTCATCCTGAGGAGCGCTTCGCAGAAGCGCGTCTCGAAGGATGCTCCGGATGGTTCCGGAGCCTCCTGGAGCATCCTTCGAGACGCCGCTTCGCGGCGCCTCAGGATGAGGGCTGAAGAGTTAGGAAACCAGCTCCCCCCGGAAGGCCCAGCGGGTCATCCGCCGCTCGACCAGGGCGCAGAGCGCGTAGAGCGCGATGCCCATGATGGCGATGGAGAACAGCCCGGCGAAGGTGGTCGGCGCGTCGTTGCGCGCGCCGGCCGAGAGCATCAGGAAGCCGATGCCGCGATTGCCGCCGACCGTCTCCGACAGAACCGAGCCGATGAACGCGAGCGTCACCGCCACCTTCAAGCTGGCGAAGAGATAGGGCATCGCACGGGGAACGCCGACCTTGGTCAGGATCTCCCATTGGCTCGCACCGAGCGAGCGCATCACGTCGCGCATCTCGGGCTCGATGGTGGCAAGGCCCGTGGCGACGTTCACGACGATCGGGAAGAAGGAGATGACGAAAGCCGTGATCACCGCCGGCAGGGCGCCGACGCCGACCCAGATCATCAGGATCGGCACGATCGCGACCTTCGGGATCGCGTTGAAGGCGATCAGCAGCGGGTACAGTCCCGAATAGACGAAGGGCGAGGCGCCGATGGCGAGGCCGAGCAGCAGGCCGAAACCGATCGCCAGCGCAAAGCCGATCAGCGTGGTCCAGAGCGTTTCGAGGCAGAAGCGCAGCAGGATATCCCAGCGCAGCACCATCGTCTCGAAGATGCGGCTCGGGCGCGGGGCCAGGATCTCCGGCACGTCGAAGACGATGCACGCCAGCTCCCAGAGCAGCAGCAGGCCGGCGGCTGCGAGCCAGGGCATGGCGACGAGCAGGATGCGCTTCTGCGTCTCGGTCATGATCTCTGTCCTGCCGGGGGCCGCATCTACGCGTGCTCCATATGGATGCGCTCGCGCAGTTCGTGGACGATGTCGACGAATTCGACCGAGAAGGTCGTCTCCAGCGTCCGCGGACGCGGCAATTCGACCTTGCGTATCTTGACGATCCTGCCGGGGCGCCGGCTCATCACATAGACGGTGTCGGCGAGATAGACCGCCTCGCGCAAATCATGCGTGACGAGCACCGCCGTGAAGCGCCGTTCCATCCAGAGCTTCTGCATCACGCTCCAGAGTTCCTCGCGCGTGAAGGCGTCGAGCGCGCCGAAGGGCTCGTCGAGCATCAGGATATCCGGCTCATGGACGAGCGCGCGGCACAGGCTCGAGCGCTGCTGCATGCCGCCCGAAAGCTGCCAGGGATATTTCTGACCGAAGCCGCCGAGGCCGACCGAAGCCAGCAGCGCCTCGCCGCGCGCGACATACTCGGCCTTGTTGGCGCGGAAACGGCGCTTGTGCGGCTCGACCACTTCCAGCGGCAGCAGGATGTTGTCGAGCGTTGTACGCCAGGGCATCAGCGTCGGCGCCTGGAAGGCCATGCCGACGCCGCGGATCGGCCCCTTCACCGCCTGCCCGTGCACGCGGACCTCGCCGCCGGTCGGCGGCAGCAGGCCGGTGACGAGTTTCATCAGGGTCGACTTGCCGCAGCCGGACGGGCCGACCACGGCGATGAACTCGCCCTTGGCGATGGAAAGCGTCGCATCCTCCAGCGCCTGCATGCGGTTGGGTCCGCTGCCATAGGCAAGGCTCACCTGCCGCAGTTCGACGAGGGGTGGTTCGGCCGTATCGACGGTCATGCAACACTCCCCGCCGTCATGCTCGCCCTTGTGGCGAGCATCCACGTCTTGAACAGCACCCTCGCCGGAAGAAGACGTGGATGGTCGGCACAAGGCCGACCATGACGAAGAGCAGGCCGCTGCCTTGCAGGTCGAAAACCGTGATTCAAGGCGCGATCATCCGCTCCGCCTTCGGCGGCAGGAACTTAGCCGTGAACACCTTCTCCGGCTCCGGCGCGGCGGGCAGCCCGAAAGCTTCGGCCACATCCTTGACCGAGCGGGCAAAGCGGGCCGGATCGACATCGCCCATGCCGTTCGCCTTCACGAAGGGGGTGAGCACGTTCATGCGCAGCGACATGTCGAGGCGCTCGGCCTCCAGCTTCTCGTCGATCAGCGGGTCGCGCTTCTTGGCAGCGGCGATGCCGATGGCCGGATTGGCCACAACTTCCCGCCAGGCCTTGGCGGTGGCGCGCAGGAAGCCGGTCACGGCCTCCGGCTTCGCGGCCAGCGCCGGCGAGACGATGATGCCGTTGCCGTAAACATCCATCTTGTAGTCGGAGTAGTTGAACGAGACGACGTCCTCGGGCTTCACGCCGCGCGCCTTCAGGTCGAGGATCGACGAGAAGTAGTGGCCGGAGATGAAGTCGACCGTGCCCTGCACCAGCGATTGCTCGCGTAGCTGCGGCGTCAGGTTGACGTGCTGGACGCTGGCCGCATCGACGCCGTTCTTCTTGGCGAAGGCCGGGAAGAGGCGGAAGGAGGCGTCGAAGACCGGCGCGCCGAGCTTCTTGCCGGCGAGGTCCGTCGGCTTGGTGATGCCGCTCTTCTTCAGCGCGTGGACGCCGAAGGGCGGGAAGTCATAGGCCATGAAGACGCAGAGGATTTCCTTGCCGGCGTTCTTGGCGTTGTACTCGATCAGCGAGTTCACATCGGCGAAGCCGATGTCGTAGGCGCCGGTCGCGACGCGCTGGACGGCGCCGGCCGAGCCCTGGCCGGGGTCCATCGTGACGTCGAGCCCCTCGGCCTTGTAGTAGCCCTTGTCGAGCGCGACGAGAAAAGGCGAGGTCGGCCCCTGGAAGACCCAGTCGAGCGTGAATTTGACCGGCGTCTGGGCCGCGGCGGGCATGGCGCCCGCCAGCGCGACCGCTCCGACCAAGGCCGCTCCGACAAGGCCGCGCCGGGTGGGCCCGAAGCCCGTCTTCCGCGCGCAATCCGACAGCATCCGCGTCACGCCGATCATACCAGCCAACCCCTCATGTTCTCGTTATGGGGCGAAGGCTAGAGAGACGGCGAAAAACGGTCAATCAGGCGGGCGAGCGGTCCTGCCAGATTTTTGGGCAGGACACTCAAGCGGCGATGTTTCGCGAGGCGGCTTGCCGATGGGATGGGCAAGTTGCCGGCTTGTACTTCAGCCCTGCGCGAGCATGGCTCCGGGGTTCAGGATCCCCTTGGGATCGAGCGTCTGCTTGATGCTGCGCATCAGGTCGAGTTCCACCGGGTCCTTCACGCCCGGCAGCAGGTCGCGCTTCAGGCGGCCGATGCCGTGCTCGGCCGAGATCGAGCCGTGGAGCTCGGTGACGATGGCGTGGACCGCCTCGTTCATCTCGGCCCAGCGGGCGAGGAAGGCCGCCTTGTCGGCGCCCACCGGCTGGCTGATGTTGAAATGGATGTTGCCGTCACCGAGATGGCCGAAGGGCACGGGCCGGCAGCCCGGAACCATGGCTTCCACCACCGCGATGGCGCGCGCCAGGAACTCCGGTGTCGCGTGGACCGGAACCGAGACGTCGTGCTTGATCGAGCCGCCCTCATAGGTCTGCACCTCGGACATCATCTCGCGCAGCTTCCAGAAATCGGCGCGCTGGGTCAGCGAGCCGGCAAGCGCGGCGTCGGTGACGATGCCCTTCTCCAGCGCCTCGCCGAGGAAGACCTCGACCTGCTCGTCGAGCCCCGCCGCGACCTGAGCCGAGACCTCCATCAGCACATACCAGGGCGACGGCCCGGAGAGCGGATCGCGCGCGCCGGAGGCGTGGCGCAGGACGAAGTCGAGGCCGATGCGCGGCATCAGTTCGAAGGTGGTCAAGGTACCGCCGGCTCCGGCCCTGGCGGCGTTGAGCAGTTCCAGCGCCGCCGCGGGATCGGGCACCGCAAGGAAGGCGGTGGCGCGGGCGGCAGGCAGCGGAAAGAGTTTCAGCACGGCGGCCGTGATGATGCCGAGCGTGCCCTCCGCGCCGATGAAGAGGTCCTTCAGGTCGTAGCCTGTGTTGTCCTTGCGGAGCTGGCGCAGGCCGTTCCAGATGCGCCCGTCCGGCAGTACGACTTCGAGCCCGAGGCAGAGCTCGCGGGCATTGCCATAGGCGAGGACGGCGGTGCCGCCGGCATTGGTCGAGAGATTGCCGCCGATGGTGCAGGAGCCTTCGGAGGCCAGCGAGAGCGGGAAAAGGCGGCCAGCCGCCTCGGCCGCATCCTGCGCCCGCTTCAGGGTGACGCCGGCCTCGACGGTCATCGTGTCGCCGTCGCTGTCGACGGCGCGGACCTTGTCGAGACGCTGCAGCGAGAGGATGACCTCCCTGCCCTCGGCGATCGGGATCTGGCCGCCGACGAGGCCCGTATTGCCGCCCTGCGGCACCACCGTCGTGCCGGTCTCGGCCGCGAGCTTCACGATGTCGGCGACCTCGGCCGTCGAACCCGGGCGGATGACGGCTTGCGCCTTGCCGCGGAAGAGATCGCGCCATTCCTTGAGGTAGGGCACCATCGCGTCGGCGTCGGTGACGACGTTCTTGCTGCCTACGATGCCGGCCATGCGATCGAGAATTGCGCTCATCCTGAAGCCCTAGCCCTTCCTGCCGCGCCGGAACACGCCGACGAGCTCGACATGGGCGGAATAGCGGAACTGGTCGACCGGCGTCACGCCTTCCAGCGCATAGCCGCCCGCGATCAGCGTCGCGGCATCGCGCGCGAAGCTGCCCACATCGCAGGAAACGTAGATCACATCCTTGACCTTCGAGACCGCGAGGCGCTTCGCCTGGGCCTCCGCGCCGGCGCGCGGCGGATCGAGCACGACCACGTCGAAGCCGTTGAGCTCGTGCTCCAGCAGCGGGCGGCGGAAGAGATCGCGCGTCTCGGTCGCGATCGGCTTCAGCCCCTGCGTCGCGCCGGCGCCCTTGGCGAGCGCCAGCATCGCCGCCTTGTCGCTCTCGATCGCCAGCACCTGCATGCGCTCGGCGATGCGGAAGCTGAAGGGGCCGCAACCGGCGAAAAGGTCGGCCGCGCGCTTGCCCTTGGGCAGGGCCGCCATGACGAGGCCGGCCAAGGTCTCCTCACCCGCCGCCGTCGCCTGCAGGAAGCCCCCGGCCGCCGGCGCGACCAGCGCCTTGCCCATGCGCTGCAGCGGCGGGCGGCGCTCGACGACGATCTCGCCATGGTTCGAGAGCCGGGCGAGGTCGAGGCGTTCGGCGAGCTGGGTCAAGGCCAGCCTCAGCTTGTCACTGATCGGGCCATGGCCGCGCATGTCGACGTCGAGCCCAGCTTCGGAGGCAGTGATCTGGATGTCGAGCGGCTTGTTCGCGCCACCCATGCGATTCGCCAGCATCAGCGCGACGGCCGGCGCCCTGTCGAGCCCAGGCGCCAGCACCGGGCAAGCCTCGACGGCGATCAGCTCGTGGCTGCGCGCGGCCATGAAACCAACGACCATCGCCTCGCCCTGACGGCGGGCATGGAATGTGACGCGGCGGCGCCCAGTGCCGTGGGCATCGACGAGATCGGCGACCGGCGCCTCGATGCCGGCGCGGCTCAAGGCGGTCACGACCTGCTGGCGCTTCCACTCGCGGTAGAGGCCGGGCGCCATGTGCTGCGCCGCGCAGCCGCCGCAGCGGGTGAAGAGCGGGCAGATCGCGGCGATCCGGGATGCGGAAGGCGCCATGATCTCGACGAGCTGGCCGCGCTCACCATCGACCACGGCGCGCACGGTCTCGCCCGGCAGTGCATAGGGGATGAAGATGCTGCCGGACAGCGCTTGCACGATGCCGTCGCCGCGCTGGCCGAGACGGTCGACGGTGAGAATTTCGTTCATGGCGAGCTTCGGAGAAGAAATTTCTCCTGCTTGCGGTTTGGCAACTGACATTATTCCGAACTCGGGGCGAAAGGCCCGCTCACTGATGACCGCTGAGAGGCTTTCGCCTATCAGGTCAGGGACGAATTGGGAAATCCGGCCATGACCATCCGCGCAAAGATCGACATGAAGGATGGCGTCATCGAAGCCATCGGCAACACCCCGCTGATCAAGCTCCAACGCGCCTCGGCGGAAACCGGCTGCACCATCCTCGGCAAGGCCGAGTTCATGAATCCCGGCCAATCGGTGAAGGATCGCGCAGCGCTCGCGATCATCCGCGACGCCGAGGCGAAGGGGCAGCTCAGGCCGGGTGGCGTCATCGTCGAGGGCACGGCGGGCAACACCGGCATCGGCATCGCGCTCGTCGGCAATGCGCTGGGCTATCGCTCGGTCATCGTCATCCCGGAGACGCAGAGCCAGGAAAAGAAGGACATGCTGCGGCTGGCCGGTGCGACGCTGGTCGAGGTGCCGGCCGCGCCCTACGCCAACCCGAACAATTATGTGAAGGTCTCCGGCCGTCTTGCCGAGGAGCTGGCGAAGACCGAACCGAACGGCGCGATCTGGGCCAACCAGTTCGACAATGTCGCCAACCGGCAGGGCCATCTCGACACGACCGGCCCCGAGATCTGGGAGCAGACGGCCGGCGCGGTGGACGGCTTCATCTGCGCCGTCGGGTCGGGCGGGACGCTCGCCGGCGTCGGCATGGCCTTGAAGGCGCGCAACCCGAAGGTGACGATCGGGCTGGCCGATCCGATGGGGGCGGCGCTCTATTCCTACTACACCAGCGGCGTGCTTAAGGCCGAGGGCTCGTCGATCACCGAGGGCATCGGCCAGGGCCGGATCACGGCCAATCTGGTCGACGCGCCGGTCGATGTCGCTTTCCAGATTCCGGACGCCGAAGCCGTGCAGATCGTCTTCGACCTGCTCGAACAGGAGGGGCTCTGCCTCGGCGGCTCGTCCGGCATCAACGTCGCCGGGGCGATCCGGCTGGCGAAGCAGATGGGGCCCGGGCACACCATCGTGACGGTGCTGTGCGACTACGGCACACGCTACCAGTCGAAGCTGTTCAATCCCGATTTCCTGCGCTCGAAGAACCTGCCGGTGCCGGGCTGGCTGGAACGCGACGAACGCGCGCTGAAGCAGGTCGTGGCGAAAGTCCTGTCCTAGGAAGTATGGGCACTTGCCGGCTGGTCCTGGTCGGAACCGCCCTTGTCATTCCGGGGCGCGCCGCAGGCGCGAACCCGGAACCCACGACTGGGTGAGACCTTCGATGCCTGTTGAGCAGCCGCTCGCCCGGTCGTGGGTTCCGGGTTCTTCGCTGCGCGAAGCCCCGGAATGACAAGGGTGGTCCGAAGCCGAGGCGATCGACCATCAACAGCGCCTGGAAGCCCTTGCTCCGAAGCGCCTCATTTTGTCGCAAAAGTGATTTCCACGAAGGCGGAACAGTTCTAGCCTGCGCTCAAGGTCTCGCGAGCGACGAGGTGATCGGATGGCCGTCTCTCATATCAGGCTCGCCACGGTCGCGGCTCCCGAGCAAGCGCCCGATCCCGGGCCCGAGCCGGGCCAGGTCCATGCCGCCGGCGTCATCGCCTCCAGCGTCTATGCCCATGGCGTGCGCGTCGCCGACATCCCCGTCGAGGAAGCCGGCGAATGGGCGCGGAAGGACGATCACGTCGTCTGGATCGGCCTGTTCGAGCCGGAATCGGCCCTGCTCAAATGCGTGCAGCAGCAGTTCAACCTGCATCCGCTCGCGGTCGAGGACGCGACCAACGCCCATCAGCGCCCCAAGCTCGAACAATATGGCGATGCGCTGTTCGTGGTGGCGCGCACCGCGCAACTGATCAATGGGCGCATCGCCTTCGGCGAAACGCATATCTTCGTCGGCCGTGGCTACATCGTCAGCGTGCGGCACGGTGCGTCGACCTCCTACAGGTCGGTCCGGCAGCATTGGGAGACCTGCCCGACCTCACTGGCGAAGGGCGAGGATTTCATCCTCTATGCGATCCTCGACTTCATCGTCGACAACTACATGCCCGTGCTCGAGGCGATCCACGACGAGGTCGAGGAAATCGAGGACAGGGTTCTCGCCAAGCCGATGACCCGCGACGACATCGAGCGGCTCTACATGCTGCGGCGGGACCTGCTGCGGCTGCGCAACGCCATCGCGCCGCTGCTCGATGTCTGCCAGCGGCTCACCAACGGCAACGTGCCGCAGGTCAGGCCGACGCTTGCCCCGATGTTCCGCGACGTGACCGACCATGTCCGCACCGTGCAGGAGAAGATCGACAGCCTGCGCGAGGTGCTGGCCTTCGCCTTCGAAGCGAGCCTGCTTGTGGGCCAGAGCCAGGAGAACTCGATCACCAAGCGCCTGGCCTCCTGGGCGGCCATCCTGGCGGTTCCAACCGCCGTCGCGGGCATCTACGGCATGAATTTCGAGAACATGCCGGAGCTCAAGACATATTACGGCTACTATGTGGTCCTGGGCGTGATCATGACGTCCTGCGCCGTGCTGTACTGGCGCTTCAAGCGGAACGGCTGGCTCTGACCGCTACCGCAGCGGCCAGACCAGCAGGATCATCGGTACGGCGAGCAGGATGACGATGAGCGAGAGCGGCGCGCCCAGCCGCGCATAATCGCCGAAGCGATAGCCCCCCGGCCCCATCACCAGCGTGTTGCACTGATGGCCGATCGGCGTGAGAAAGTCGCAGGCCGCGCCGATCGCGACCGCCATCAGGAAGGCGTCGGGATTATAGCCGAGGTTCCTCGCGAAGCCGGCGCCGATCGGCGCCATCACAAGCACGGTCGCGGCGTTGTTGAGGAAAGGCGTCACCGCCATCGCCGCCACCAGGATCAACGCGACCGCGGCCCAGCCGGGCAAGCCGCCACCGATCGCGGCGAGCCAGGAGGCGAAGAGATCGGTCGCGCCCGTCGCCCGCAAGGAATCGCTGACGGGGATCAGCGCCGCCAGCATCAGCAGGATCGGCGCGTCGATGTTCCGGTAGGCCTCGCGCAGCGGCACGCAGCGCAGCGCGATCAGCAGCACCGCGGCGGCGAAGAAGACGAGCGGCACCGGGGCAAGCCCGGCGGCGAGCGCGACGATCGCCGCGAGCGTGATCGACACCGTCAGCACGACGCGGCGCGTCGAGCCGAGCGGCACGAGCCGGTCCGCAAGCGGCAGAAGCCCCATCTCGGCGAGCTTTTCCGGCAACAGCTTCTCGTCGCCCTGGATGACGATGACGTCGCCGGCGCGCAGGCGGATATCGCGCAGGCGCTGGCTGAAGCGCTCGCCGGAACGGCTGATGGCGAGCATGTTGACGCCGAAGCGGCTATGCAGCGCGAGATCGCCCGCCGACTGGCCGATCAGGACAGAATCCGGCCCGATGATCGCCTCGGCGATGCGGTCGGGATCGAGAGCATCCTGCTTCTGCGTCGGGCGGTCCTTGCCGATGAGGTCGAGCCCGCCCTCCGCGACGACCCGCTCGAGCACGGCGGTATCGCCGCGCAGCAGCAGGATATCCCCGGCCCGCAAGCCGGCATCCGGCAGGGGCGCCTGCTCGCGCCACTCGCTGCGCAGGATCGAGACGATCTCGGCTCGGCCGCCGCCGATGGCCTTGAGGTCCGCGACGGTCTTGCCGGCGAGCGGCGACTTCTCGCCGAGCCTCGCCTCGGTCAGGTAATCCTTAATGTCGATCGCCTGGTCGAGGGAGACGGCACCGCGCCGGTCACGCGGAAGCAGCCGATAGCCGAGGCTCAGAAACGCGCAGCCCGCCAGCGCCACGACGATGCCGACAGGAGCGAAATCGAACATGCGGAACGGCTCGCCGCCGAGTTCCTGGCGCACGCGCGAGACGATGACGTTCGGCGATGTGCCGACGAGCGTGACGATGCCGCCGAGCAGCGAGGCGAACGCCATCGGCATCAGGAAGATCGAGGGCGACTTCCCGTCCTTGCGCGCGAGCTGGTAGGCGATGGGCAGCATCATCGCCAGCGCGCCGATGTTCTTGATGATCGCCGACATGATCGCGACCGCGAAGACGAGCAGCGGCACTTCGAGCTGCGTCGAGGAGAGGCGCGGACCCAGCTTCGAGAACAGTCGCTCGATGACCCGCGAGCGCGCGACCGCCGCGCTCAGCACCAGCGCGCTGCCGACGATGATGACGATGTCGTCGGAAAAGCCCTTGAACGCATCCGCCGCCGGCACCAGCCCGAGCGCCACGCCGAGCAGCAGCGCCAGCATCGCGACGATATCGTAGCGCAGGCGGCCCCACAGGAAGGCCGCCATCATGCCGGCGACGAGGAGGACGGAGAGAATCTGAGGCTGGGTCATCCGACCGTCAGGGTAGCCCGCAACGGCGCAGGCTTACAGCCACTTCTTCCAGCGGAAGAACAGATAGGGCAGGATCGCGGCGACCACCATCACGCCGAGCGACATGGGATAACCCAGTTCCCATTTCAGCTCCGGCATCTTCTCGAAGTTCATGCCGTAGATCGAGGCGACGAGCGTCGGCGGCATGAAGACCACCGCGACGACCGAGAAGAGCTTGATGATCTTGTTCTGCTCGATCGAGACCAGGCCGAGCGTCGCGTTCAGCATGAATTGCAACTTGTTCGACAGGAAGGTGGCGTGCTCCTCGATCGCCTGGACGTCGCGGATCGCGGCGCGCCATTCCGGAGTGAAGCCGCTGGCCGCCTTCTTGGTGCGCTTGAAGTTGGCCGACAGATACAACAGCACCCGCTCGACCGAGACCATGCTCTCGCGAACGTTCGAGATGATGTGCTCGTACTGGCCGATCTTGCGCACCACCGCCTGATAGACGCGGCCCTGCTCGACGCTGGCGCTGTTGCCGTCGAAGATCTGGCGCGAGCGCATATCGATGCGGTCGCCGACGCCGCGCAGCACCTCGGCCGCGCGATCGACGATCGCCTCGATCAGTCCTTCGATGACGCCGGCCGGCTCCAGCTCGCAGCCGCCCGGCTTCGTTGCCCGGTTGAGGAAGATGTTGAAGGCGCCGGGTTCGTCATAGCGCACCGTGACCAGCGCCTTGTCGGTCAGGATGAAGGTGACGTCGGCGAGGCGCGGGACGTTGCTCTCGGAATGGCAGATGATCCGCGCCGTCATGTAATGCGCGCCGTCCTCGGCATAGATCGTCTCGGACGGCTCGAGATCGTGCATTTCCTCCCGGGTCGGGATCGATATGCCGAGATGCTGCTCGACCTTGGAATCCTCCACTCCGGACGGGTTGAGCAGATCGAGCCAGATCGAGCCCGGCGGAATCTCCTCATCGGCGGCGAGCTGGCGGCTGGCGAGCTTGTCGCCGCTCTTCGGGCAGATTCCGTGGATCAGAAGCATGGCAGGTCAATCCGGAGGCGGGCGCCGCTGGGCGTGATTTGCACCGCACCAACTCCAAACGCCCGCCGGTGTCAAACCGATGACGGCTCAGACTCCACCCTTCACGCCCTGCGGCGGCTTGCTGTCCGCCGGGACGAAGAAATCGGGCATCAGCGGCACCGACGGGTCGACGCGATAGGGCGTGAAATCGGTGACGCCCTCCCCCGCCATGAAGCTGTCGTCGATCAGGAAATTGCCGGAGAACTCGCGCGACGGCTTCGAGAAGATCATGTGGGCGGCATCCGCCAGGATCTCGGGCGTGCGGCTCGCCTGCACCATCTTGTCGCCGCCGAGCAGGTTCTGGACGGCGGCGGTGGCGATGGTGGTGCGCGGCCAGAGCGCGTTGACGGCGATGCCCTTGCGCGCCAGCTCGCCGGCGAGGCCGAGCACGCAGAGGCTCATCCCGTATTTCGCGATGGAATAGGCCAGATGCGGCGCGAACCACTGCGTCTTCATGTCGAGCGGCGGCGACAGCATCAGGATATGCGGGTTCTCCGCCTTCTCCAGATGGGGAATCGCATATTTCGAGACCATGAAGGTGCCGCGCGTGTTGATCTGGTGCATCAGATCGAAGCGCTTCATGTCGATCATCTGGGTGTTGGCGAGCTGGATCGCGCTGGCGTTGTTCACGACGATGTCGATGCCGCCGAAGGTCTCGGCCGTCTTCGCGATGGCCTCCGCCACGCTGTGCTCGTCGCGGACATCGACCATCAGCGGCAGGCATTTGCCGCCGGCCGCCTCGATCTCGGCGGCGGAGGTGTAGATCGTGCCGGGCAGCTTCGGGTGCGGCTCGGCCGTCTTGGCGGCGATGGTGACGTTGGCGCCGTCCTTCGCCGCCCTGATCGCGATGGCAAGGCCGATGCCGCGCGAGCCGCCGGTAATGAAAAGCGTCTTACCCTTGAGCGACATCGCCGCCTCCCTGTTGGTTCGTGATGATGAAGCGGGCCGGCTGAGAGCCATCCCGGTCGGTGAAGCCATAGGCGCGCGCCAGATCCGCGACCGGCAGGATGCAGCCGGCATGGCGCGCGACGTTCGGGTCTGCCGCCAGCGCCGCGACGGCACGGCCGGCATAGTGAGGCGTCTCGGTCGCTTCGGCGGCCAGCCCCGCATCGCGGACGCGCTCGGTCAGGACATGCCCCGGCGAAATCCCGAGCGCGGTGACGCCGAACGGCTTCAGCTCTTCGGCCATCGCGAAGCTCAGCCGGTTCATCGCGGCCTTGGCGAGATCGTAGAAGACATCGCCGAGATAGCCGCCGGTCGTGTCGAAGCTCACGGTGACGATCAGGCCGGAGCGCATCTGGACCATGGCCGGCGCGACGGCACGGGCCAACAGGAGCTGCGCATAGACGCCACTTTCGAAGCTGCGGCCCAGCCGTGCCGCCGGGCGGCGCCAGAAGGGCGTGCCGAAGCCCGAGCCATCCGGGTAGCGCTCGCCGTCATAGCCCTCGTTGCCGCCCCAGACCGCATCGACGACGCAGTCGAGCCGGCCGAAGCGCCGCAACGCCCAGGCGACGAGCCCGTCGACCTCGCGTTCGCTGGTGTGGTCGCAGCGATAGGGATAGCCCTTGCCGCCGGCGGCCTCGACCTCCCGGGCCGTATCCTCGAAGGTCTCCGGGCGCTGGTCGGTGTGGGCCCCGGCCTCGCTGGAGCGGCCGGTGACGATGACGGTCGCCCCCGCCTCGCCCAGGGCCCCGGCGATGCCGCGCCCGAGTCCGCGCGAAGCACCGGCGACGAGGCAGATGCGGCCGGCAAGCGAAGGGAGGACGGTCATGACCTGTCACTCCGCCAGGCTTCCGAGGCAGAGTTGGCGCCGCCGCCGGCAGAGGATGGGACTAGCCAGGCGCCGCCCGCCACTCTATAGCCCCGCTCCCCTCGCAACGGAGCAGCACCATGGACAGCACCGATGTCGCCGCCTGCTGGGAGGCCAATGCCGAAACCTGGACGCGCCATGCGCGGGCCGGCTACGACCTCTACCGCGATGCGCAGAACACGCCGGTCTTCCTGGCGAACCTGCCGCCGGTCGCCGGGTTGAACGGCCTCGACATCGGCTGCGGCGAAGGCGGCAACACGCGCAAGCTTGCCGAGCGCGGGGGGCGGATGACCGCGATCGACATCGCGCCGACCTTCATCCGCCACGCCCGCGAGGCGGAGGCCGCGGCACCGCTCGGCATCACCTATCTGGACAGCGACGGCACCGCCCTGCCCTTCGCTTCGGCCAGCTTCGACTTCGCCACCGCCTTCATGTCGCTGATGGACATGCATCGGCAGGATCTCGGGATTGCGGAGGCAGCACGCGTGCTGAAGCCCGGCGGCTTCCTGCAGTTCTCGATCCTGCATCCCTGCTTCGCACCGCCCAATCGCAAGGTGCTGCGCGATGCCGACGGCCGCGTGACCGGGCTGCTCATCACCGAATATTTCAGCGATCCGGCCGGCGCGATCGAGGTCTGGCGCTTCGGCGCCGCGCCGGAGCAGGAAAAGGCCAGCGTCGAGCCCTTCCGCGTGCCGCGCTTTCATCGCACGCTGAGCGAATGGGTCGCGATGATCGTCGCCGCCGGCCTCGCGATCGAGCACATGGCCGAGCCACGCATCGATGCGGAGCGGGCCGAAAGCGAGCCGTATCTCGCCGATACGCGGTTGGCGCCGCTGTTCCTGCATATCCGCGCCCGCAAGGGCGCGGTTGCCTGAACGGGGCGCCGCTCCCGTCACGCCGCGAAGACCGCAGCCGCATCGGCGATGGCTCCAGCCCCCTCCGTCACCGCGAGCTCCAGCGCCGGCGCCTCGGTCGCGACGCATTCGGCATAGAAGCGGGCCGTGGCGAGATCGGCGGTACCTTCCGCCTCGGCGCGGGTGGCAAGCGCCTTCTTCGCCAGCCCCGTGCCACCCTGCGCCAGCGCGAAGAGCTTGAGATAGGGCGTGGCACCCGCCAGCGCATCGACCTGGCTCGTGCCCAGCGTGGCCAGCATCCACTCCGTCGCACGCTCGAGCGCGTCGACGGCAGCGCCGAGGCGCGCGGCGGCATGGCCGAAGCCCGGCGTGTTGGCGCGCTCGACCTCGCCGACCACGGCGCGCATCTCGGCGATCAGCGCCTTGACCGTCTCGCCGCCCGAGAGCGGCAATTTGCGGGTGACGAGATCGATCGCCTGGATGCCGTTGGTGCCTTCGTAGATCGCGGCGATGCGGGCATCGCGCAGATGCTGGGCGGCGCCGGTCTCCTCGATGAAGCCCATGCCGCCATGGATCTGGACGCCGGTCGAGGCGACGTCGATGCCGATATCGGTGGCATAGGCCTTGGCGACCGGGGTGAGCATCGCGGCGCGATCGGCAGCAGCCTTGCGCCTGGCTTCGTCCGGCTCGCGATGCGAACGATCGAGCGCCTCCGCCACCAGATAGGAGATCGCGCGCGCGCCTTGCGTCTTGGCACGCATGTCCATCAGCATGCGGCGCACATCCGGATGGACGATGATCGGGCTCATGCCGGCGCCCTTCGGCGCATCGAGCGCGGCGCCCTGCTTGCGCTCATGGGCGAAGGCCAGCGCCTGCTGATAGGCGCGCTCGGCGATCGCCACGCCCTGCAGCGCGACGTTGAGGCGGGCATTGTTCATCATCGTGAACATGCAGGCGAGGCCGCGATTCTCCTCACCGATCAACCAGCCGATGGCGCCGTCCTTGTCGCCGAAGGCCATGGAGCAGGTCGGCGAGGCATGGATGCCGAGCTTGTGCTCGATGCCGGAGCAGCGCAGGTCGTTATGCGCGCCGAGCGAGCCGTCGGCATTCACCAGATATTTCGGCACGAGGAAAAGCGAGATGCCGCGCGTGCCGGGAGGGGCATCGGGCAGGCGCGCCAGCACGAGATGGACGATGTTCTCCGTCAGATCGTGCTCGCCATAGGTGATGAAGATCTTCTGGCCGGTGATGCGATAGGTGCCGTCCGGCTGGCGTTCCGCCTTGCTGCGCAGCGCATTGAGATCCGAGCCCGCCTGCGGCTCGGTGAGGTTCATCGTGCCCATCCACTCGCCGGAGACGAGCTTGGCGAGATAGGTCTCCTTCAGATGCTCCGAGCCATGGGCGTAGAGCGCCTCGATCGCGCCGACCGTCAGCAGCGGGCCGAGCGCGAAGGCGAAGGCCGCGGAGTTCCACATCTCGATGCAGGCCGATTGCAGCAGCGCGGGCAGGCCCTGCCCGCCATAGGCTTCCGGCGCGGGGAGCGAATTCCAGCCGGCCGCGGCCCAGGCCTGGTAGGCCTCCTTCCAGCCCGGCGGGGTGGTGACGACCCCGTCCTTCAGCTTCGAGCCATAGGCATCGCCGACGCGGTTCAGCGGCGCGATGACGTCCGTCGCGAACTTCGCCGCCTCGTCGAGCACGGCCTCGGCCACGCCCCCGTCCAACTCCGGCGCCAGCCCGTCTGCGATCAGCCGGTCGAGGCCTGCGACATGGCGCATGGTGGCGAGCATGTCCGAAACCGGGGCGCGATAGCTCATAGGTCGTCTCCCTGAGGCTCGTGCCGACCCACAAGGGCAGCCCGCAGCCTGCATTTGCCGTTGCCGCGATGGTAGCGAGGAACTATCGCCTATGCCACGCGCAAGCGAGCGCGACCTTCGTTCCGTGTCGCGCCTACCTTTTAGTTTATATATAAACCATCTTTGGTCAATCGCATCGTGAACCAGCCCCTCTCCGCCGTCCGCCAAACGAAGCTCCTCACGGCGGATGCATCCGGCATCACTGATGCGGCAGCGCTGCTGCGCGCGGGCGGGCTCGTCGCCATGCCGACGGAGACGGTCTACGGGCTTGCGGCCGATGCGACCTCGGGAACCGCCGTCGCCGGCATCTATGCCGCCAAGGAACGCCCGAGCTTCAATCCGCTGATCTCGCATCTGCCTGATCTGGCGAGCGCGCTCCGGCAGGGTCTGTTCGACGCCAATGCGCTGGCGCTGGCGCAAGCCTTCTGGCCCGGGCCGCTGACCCTGGTCGTGCCGGCTTCACCGGGCTGCACCGTCAGCGAACTGGCACGGGCCGGGCTCGCCACCGTGGCGCTGCGCGTCCCCGCACATCCCGTCGCCCATGCCGTTCTCGAAGCGGCGAGGCGGCCGATCGCGGCGCCTTCCGCCAACCGCTCCGGCCGGATCAGCGCCACCAGCGCCGCCCATGCGATGGCGGATCTCGACGGCCGCATCGATGCCGTGCTCGATGCCGGCCCGACCGAGGTCGGCGTCGAATCGACCATCGTCGCCTGCCTCGACGGCGCGCCGCGCCTGCTCAGGCCCGGCGGCGTGCCGCGCTCGGCCATCGAGCATGTCATCGGCCGGCCGCTCGTCCTGGCGGGCGAGGCCGGCCATGCCCCGATCGCACCCGGCATGCTGACCTCGCATTACGCGCCGGCGGCCGGCGTCAGGCTCGATGCGGACGCCCCTCGGGACGGTGAAGCCTGGCTCGGCTTCGGGCCGGGGCAGGAGTTTGCGGCAGCGCTCAACCTCAGCCCGGGCGGAGACCTGCGCGAAGCCGCCAGCAATCTTTTCGGCTACCTACGCCGTCTCGACGCGATGGGCATGCGGACGATCGCCGTGGCGCGCATCCCAGAACAGGGGCTCGGCGAGGCGATCAACGACCGGCTGCGGCGCGCGGCGGCACCGCGCTGAGCAAGCAGCTCGTCCGGATTTGAATTCCTCCATCTTGCATCAATGCAAGATATCGGCTTGCGTGCTCCGAAAAGGAAACGCTGCCGATGAATGCCAAGCTTGCATGGGACGATTTCAAGCTGGTCAAGGCCATCGCCGATCATGACGGGCTGACGGGAGCGGCAGCGGCACTCTCCGTCAACCACTCGACGGTGTTCCGCAGGCTCGGGCAGATCGAGGAGATCGTCGGCATGCCGCTCTTCGAGCGGCGCAAGACCGGCTATGTCGCAACCGTGGCCGGCGCGGAGATGGCGGCGCTGGCGAGCCGCATGGACGAGGACGTCACGGCCTTCGCCCGGCGCCTCGCCGGTCGCGATGTCGCGCCTTCGGGCGAATTGCGCATCACCACGACCGACACGCTGTACCAGAATGTCCTGCTGCCGGTCTTCGCGGCCTTTCGCCAGGCGCATCCGCTGATCCGGCTCGATGTCGTCATCGGAAACCAGGCGCTCAACCTGTCGAAGCGCGACGCCGACATCGCGATCCGCGCCAGCGACACGCCGGGCGAAACGCTGGTCGGCCGGCGCATCGCCACCATCGCCTGGGCAATCTACGGACGCGCCGAAGACGGCATCACTGCCGAGGAAAAGGCCGATCCCGCCCTGCTCTACCAGCGCGACTGGGTCGCGCTCGGCGACCAGCTCTCCCATGTGAAGGCCGCGCGCTTCGTGCGCGAGCACGTCGTGCCGGAACGGATCGCGCTGAAAAGCTCGGCCGTGCTCGGCATTGCCGAAGCGGTCGGACAAGGCCTCGGCATCGGGCCGGTGCCCTGCTTCATCGCCGATCGCCGGCCGGACCTCATGCGGCTGCTTCCGCCCAATCCCGATTTTTCGACCGGTCTCTGGGTGTTGACCCACCCCGATATCCGCCATGTGCCGCGCGTGCGCGCCTTCATGGATTTCTGCAGCGGCGAGCTGGCCCGGCAGCGGGCGCTGTTCGAGGGATAGGTTCAGCCGATCTCGATGACAACGCGGCCCTTCACCTTGCCCTCGACGATCGCCTTGCCGGTCTCGATCACGGCTTCCAGCGGGATCGTCGTGGTGATCAGGGCGAGCTTCTCGCGGTCGAGATCGCTGGCGAGGCGCTTCCAGGCCTCCAGCCGGCGCGGCTTCGGGCACATCACCGAATCGACGCCCAGCAAAGCAACGCTGCGCAGGATGAAGGGAGCCACCGAAGCCGGCAGATCCATGCCCTGCGCCAAGCCACAGGCGGCGATGGCACCGCCATATTTCGTCATGGAGAGCAGGTTCGCGAGGGTATGCGAGCCGACTGCGTCGACACCGGCCGCCCAGCGCTCCTTGCCGAGCGGACGGCCCGGCGCCGAAAGCTCGTTGCGGTCGATGATCTCGGCCGCGCCGAGGCCCTTGAGATAGTCGGCCTCCTCGGCCCGGCCCGTCGAGGCGATGACATGCCAGCCGGCTTTGGCCAGCAGCGCGATCGCGACCGAACCGACGCCGCCCGCCGCGCCCGTGACGACGACCGGACCATCAGAGGGCTTCAGGCCGTGCCTCTCGAGCGCGAGCACGCAGAGCATGGCGGTGTAGCCGGCCGTGCCGATGGCCATCGCCTCGGCGGGCATCAGCCCTTCCGGCAGCGGCACCAGCCAGTCGCCCTTGACCCGGCTCTTCTGGGCATAGGCACCGAGATGGGTTTCGCCCGTTCCCCATCCATTGAGCACGACGAGATCTCCCGGCTTGAAAGCGGGATTGTTGGAGCTCTCGACCCGGCCGGCGAAGTCGATGCCGGGGATCATCGGCCAGCGGCGCACCACGGGCGCCTTGCCGGTGATCGCGAGGCCGTCCTTGTAGTTCACCGTCGAATGGGTGATGCGGACGGTGACGTCGCCCTCCATCAGGTCGCTCTCGGCGAAATCTGTGAAGGCGAGATTCGGTCCGGTCTCGCCCTTGGTCGCCACGAGGGCCTTGAACGTCGTCATCACCATCTCCTCAGCGCTGAAACGCGAAGGCCGACAAGGTTGCAGCGGCAGCCCGCCGCCGCAACCCCATCGGCCGTGCGTGGACTCGTCTTCCCGATCAGGCGGGCTGTGCTTGGGGCCGCTCGACCGGCCGCTCGACGATCGGCAGGTTGATCAGGGCCGAGGCGACGCCGAGCGCGACCGAGAGCCACCAGACGAACTGATAGCTGCCCATCGTCTCGTAGAGCACGCCGCCGAGCCAGACCCCGAGAAACCCGCCGACCTGATGCGAGAAGAAGGCGAAGCCATAGAGCATCGCCATGTATTTGGTGCCGAACATCAGCATGACGAGCGACGATGTCGGCGGCACGGTCGAGAGCCAGAACAGGCCGATCACGATGCCGAAGGTGATCGCTGTCGTCGGGCTGGGCGGGAGCAGGATGAAGGCGGCGATAGCCACGGCACGGCCGAGATAGATCCAGGCGAGCAGATGGCGCTTCGGCATCCGCGTCGAGAGCCAGCCCGAGGAGAGCGAGCCGACGGCATTGGCGAGGCCGATCACCGCGAGCGTCCAGCCGCCGACCCAGGCCGGCAGGCCGGCATCCTTGAGATAGGCCGGCATGTGCACGGTGATGAAGGCGAGCTGGAAGCCGCAGGTGAAGAAGCCGAGCACGAGCAGGACGTAGCTGCGGTGCCTGAATGCTTCGGTCAGCGCCTGCACGATCGTCTGGTTCGGCAGGTTGGCCGCGGCTGCGCCAGCCGCCGCGCCGGTCTTGCGCGTCGCCAGAACGATCGAGATCGGCAGGATCGGCAGCAGCGTGAACGCAAAGACGATCAACGCCTGCTGCCAGCCCAACGTATCGATCAGGATGTTGCCGATCGGCGGGAACAGGAACTGACCGAAGGAGCCGGCCGCCGTGCCCGCGCCGAAGGCCATCGGCCGCCATTGCTCGGGCAGGAGCTTACCGAAGGCGGCGAGCACGAGGTTGAACGAGCAGGCCGAGAGGCCGAAGCCGATCAGCACGCCCGCGCCGAAATGGAGCTGCAGCGGCGTGGTGGCATAAGCCATCATCACCAGGCCGGCGGCATAGAGCAGAGCGCCGACGCAGAGCACGCGCACCGTGCCGTAGCGGTCCGCGATCGCGCCGGCGAAAGGCGCGCCGAGGCCCCAGAGCAGGTTCTGGATGGCGAGCGCCAGACCGAAAATGTCGCGGCCCCAGTGGAACTGCACCGTCATCGGGATCTGGAACAGGCCGGCGCTGGCACGCGGGCCGAAGGTGATCAGGGCGATCAAGCAGCCGGCGGCGACGATGACTTCCGGTGCGTAGCTGCGCGCTGGGGTGGACGTCATGAAGGTCTCCGAAACATCGGGAGCATGGAAGGTGTGGTTACACGTTATCGCCCTGCCCGCAGGGCAACCAGCGCGATTTCGTGAATTTTCGCATCACGGCGAAGCATGGGACGGGACATACATCCACGCCGTTAACCGGCGCTCAACCTTACCAAGGCGATAACGGAATCCGACGAAGGCACAGCGTGTTCGGCTGGGTTTTCGGTCCGTACGGTCGGAACGGGTGTGTCGCTTTGAGTCATTGGCGTCAGCACAGGCATGGGCGGGGTGTGCGCCCGCTCGGCATCAAATGGGCCGCGAACACCGTCGCGCCCTGGGCGCTGTCGGTCGGGCTGCTCGTCTCCTTCACCGCTTCCGCCGGCCAGAATTTCGGGCCGACCGGCCTGCCTTCCAGCGCCATCGCCCGGATCGCGCCCGGCCCCGCTTCCGAACTGGCCGAGGGTCCTTCAATGCTGGTCGCGGCCAGCGCCTTCCGCCTGCCCGGCCTCGCGCTGACCTCCGCCATCACCCAGGCCAAGCTCTCCTTCGAGGACCCGGAGCGGCGCGTCGTCGTCGATCCGCGCGCGCCGCGCGAGGATCTGAAGCGCTCCGCCTCCGCCTTTCCCGAGGTCGACCGCAGCGCCAAGGGCGACATGATGCCGAGCCTGCGGCCGGGCCTTTCCGGACATCCTTCGGTCGAGCTGGAGCGCGTGGTCTTCGGCGATACGCAGCCCAAGCTCATCTCGGGCGGCTTCTCCCTGGATGCGCAGCGCGCCGCCGAAGCCGTCGACGGTCCCCAGACCGGCTTCGAGCCCTATGCCAACGAAGAAGGCCTGACCGACCCGGCCCTCTCGGATTCATCGCCCGTCTCGGCGAAATCGCGGATCACCTCGGCACGCCAGGCGGAGCTGCATCTCGAAAGCATCGACGGCTCGTCGCCCTCGGTTGAGGACGAAAGCCGCAAATCGTCCGCGACGCCCCTCGTCGGTTCCGTCATCGGCACGCTGACGCCGCCCGCCCTGCCCGCGCATGGCGCGCCCCAGCAGCGCAGCCGCGTCGCACTGGCCTCGGCCCCGGCCAATCGCGACCTGCGTCTGGCGGAACCGGGCGTGAAGCAGGACTATACGAGCCTGATCGCCCCCGAAAACATGGCCAAGGAACAGCGCTGCCTCGCCGAAGCCGTCTATTTCGAGGCGCGTTCCGAATCCCTACAGGGGCAGGCGGCGGTGGCGCAGGTCGTGCTCAACCGGGTCAAGAGCGGGCTCTATCCGAGCAGCGTCTGCGGCGTCGTCTACCAGAACAGCAATCGCTACCTGTCCTGCCAATTCACCTTCACCTGCGAGGGCAAGTCGCTGCGCATCACCGAGCCCGGCCCGTGGCGCGACGCGGTGCGGATCGCGCGCGAGGTCTATGAGGGCACGACCTATCTGCCCGAGGTCGGCG
Organism: Hyphomicrobiales bacterium; assembly: GCA_930633495.1. Lineage (NCBI taxonomy): Bacteria > Pseudomonadati > Pseudomonadota > Alphaproteobacteria > Hyphomicrobiales > Hyphomicrobiales bacterium. The sequence goes on from CAKNFJ010000001.1 coordinate 1,019,015, forward strand.
CCTCGACGCACTACCATGCGAACTATGTCCGCCCTGGCTGGGCGAAGAAGCTGAAGAAGATGGATACGATCGGCCAGCACGTCTTCTACCAGCTCCGCCCCGGCCAGACCTGACCGGCCGCGCATCGCGTCGCGACTGCTCCCATCGATGTTCCAGACGGTGCAAGGCCGCGCCTTTAGTGTCGATGAGCGACCCCTCCATCGAATGCATGACAACGCGCCGCGACGCTTGCGCCAAACTGACGGTCATTCGCAATCGAGACGGGAGGAGCGGTCATGGCCCAGCTCTTCTTCATGGGCGCACTGATCGCCGCGAACGCCGTATGGGTGCTCGGCCTGGGGCAGGCAGCCTATTGGTATTTCTTCTAACGACGCCGGCTCGTACCGCCCCGCCACCAGATAAATTCGGCGACTTCGACCGATCACCAAATGCAAGCAAATTCAGTTACTTGGGCGAAAATCACCAAAGAAGCCCCCGCGACGAGACTTGGTTAATTTTACCTTGTTTCAGCGTTTACCTTGCGTTCATCACTTCGAACGGGCTTCCTGACCGCAACGAACGGCGCTCCGACGCCGAAGCCGACAGGTCAGGTCAAACATGGTGCGCGTACTCTCGTCATCCCTGGTCGTTGCCGCCTCCGCCTTCACGACGGCGCTCCTGCTGGGCACCCCGGCCGCCGAAGCCGGCGGCTGCCGCGGCTCCGCCTGCTACAACCTCGTGACCTCGCCGCCGGTCTACGGCAGCATCGACGAAACCTATCAGGTCCGCCCGGCGCAGGTGCAGCGCCGCGTCGTTCCCGCCGCGTACGAGACCGTTACGGATACGGTGATGATTGCGCCGGAGCGGCGCATCCCCCGCCATCGCGCAGCGGTCTATGACACGGTGACCGAGAAGGTGCTGATCTCGGCTGCGACGCGCCGCTGGCAAGTGACCCGCGATGCCTGGGGCAACACGGTCGGCTGCTGGGTCGATGTGCCCGCGCAATACGGATACCGGAGCCGCCGCGTCGAGGTTTCACCGGCGACCGTCGAATACGAGACTGTTCCGGCCGTTTATACGCAGCGTCAGCGCAAGGTGATGACGCGTCCCACCGAGGTCGTGCGGGAGGAGATTCCCGCCGTCTATGAGACGCGGCAGCGCCAGGTTCTGGTCAGTCCCGGCTCGCAATACTGGTCCCGCGCCCGCTGACTGAGCGGACACGGGCAGAGTTTCACGCAGACCCTTTACCACGGACGACCACTTTCACCCCGGCCCTCGCGCCGGGGTTTTTTCTTGGGCGATTTTCTGGAGAAGCGATGCCGTCATACCCGGGGCGAAGCGAGGCTTCGACCCGGGTATCTCAGGACGGAGAAGGCACTGGTTTCCAAGACGCTCGGGTCAAGCCCGAGCATGACGCAGGGGCGTGGCGCTTGGGCCCGCTCAGGCGAGCTTGCCGGCGAGCAGAAGCACGCAGACGCCGACGACGAAAGCGAGGAAGCGCGCGGGCATGCCGACCAGGGTGCCGGGCGAACGGCCGGCGGCATAGCCGAACAGCAGCTCGGTCAGGCCGAGCCCCAACAGCACGATGACGAAGGGCGGAAAGGCTCCGTCCTGCACGACGAAGCCGGCCTTGACCGCATAGGCGACGACGGCGCCGAGAATGGCGCCCAACGCGATGAAGAGAAGCTCATTCCGCGACAGGCGCATCCGGGCGACCTCAGCGGCGCCGGAAGTTCTGGCGCGGCGGGCCACCGGGCGCCGGACCGGCCGTCTTCTGGCGGAAGTTGATGCGGCCGCGATCGAGATCGTAAGGCGACATCTCAACGATGACGCGGTCGCCCGCGATGGTGCGGATGCGGTTCTTCTTCATCTTGCCGGCCGCATAGGCCAGGATCACATGGTCGTTGTCGAGCTTGACCCGGTAGTTGCCGTCCGGGAGCACTTCGACCACCGTGCCGTCGAATTCAAGCAGTTCTTCTTTCGCCATCTGTCGTCCTTCGTGAGCCCTTAGGCGCGTGAGCGGGCCATCATCGGAGAGGCCCGCCCTGTTCTGGCCGTTCGCGCGTCAGCGCGCGCGCCGCCGGGCGCCGTTGGTGCGTGGTTGCTGTGTTCTTTGCTGCAAGAACGCGACGCCGCCAAGCCCTTCTTTTGCCGAGACACCGTCTTTTCGCGTGGCGGCCTGCTCCGGGCGCGGAGCGCGCTCGGGATTGCGGGGCCGCTCATGGCGCTCCTGGCGGGCGCCACCGGCATGGTTGCGATGGCCGCCCTGCTCGTGGCGCTTGCCCTGGTCCTGACGCTTGCCCTGCTCCGGGCGCTGGGCCTGCTGGCCCTGCGGGCGCCCCTGCCCCTGCGGCCGGGGCTGCCCGCCGCGTCCGCCGCGATTCTGCTGCGGCTTCTTGGGGGTGCGACCGTCCCAATAGGGCACCTCGCCGACCGGAGTCGGCTTGACGCCGGTCAGCTTCTCGATCGCGGCGAAATCGCCACGCTCTTCCGGGGTGCAGAAGGCGATGGCGACGCCGTCGGCGCCGGCACGCGCCGTGCGGCCGATGCGGTGGACATAGGTCTCCGGCACGTTCGGCAGGTCGTAGTTGACGACATGGCTGACGCCGTCGACGTCGATGCCGCGGGCCGCGATATCGGTCGCAACGAGGATGCGCAGCGAACCGTCGCGGAAGGCGCCGAGCGCGCGCTCGCGCTGGCCCTGGCTCTTGTTGCCGTGGATCGCCGCCGCCTCGATGCCGGACTGACCGAGCTGACGCACGACCTTGTCGGCACCGTGCTTGGTGCGGGTGAAGACGATCGCGCGCTCGAGATCGGGCACGTTCAGCGTCTTCGCCAGCAGGGCCGGCTTGTCGTTCGGCTCGGTGAAGATGACGCGCTGGTCGATCTTCTCAGCCGTCGTGGCGACGGGCGTCACCGCGACCTCGACCGGATTGGTCAGGTAGGCGGAGGCGATATCGCGGATCGGCTTCGGCATGGTCGCCGAGAAGAGCAGCGTCTGGCGCTCCTTCGGGATCAGCGTCGCAATGCGGCGCAGCGCATGGATGAAGCCGAGGTCGAGCATCTGGTCGGCCTCGTCGAGGACGAGGAACTCGATCTCGCGCAGCGAGACGGCGCGCTGGTCGACGAGGTCGAGCAGGCGGCCGGGCGTGGCGACCAGGATGTCGACCTTCTCGCCGAGCGCGCGGATCTGCTTGCCGACGGGCACGCCGCCGAAGATCACCGTCGACTTCAGCGTAGTGAACTGGGCATAGCCGCGAACACTGGCCTCGATCTGGGCCGAAAGCTCGCGCGTCGGCGACAGGATGAGGACGCGCACGGCGCGGGCCGGCATCTGGCGCGGCTTGCCGAGCAGCCGATGCAGCATCGGCAGGGCGAAGGCCGCCGTCTTGCCGGTTCCGGTCTGGGCGGCGCCGAGCAGGTCGCGGCCCTGGAGAATGTGGGGGATGGCCTGCGCCTGGATCGGCGTGGGCGTTTCATAGCCCTCGGTCGCGAGCGCCTTGAGGAGCGGCTCGGCGAGGCCGAGTTCGGTAAATTTGGTCAAGAAAAGTCTTTCCGGACGCCGCGATACGGGGGGCACATGTGGAATTCGGCTGCGCCACCGGCCCATATCCGGCCTGATACTGATAGTCGAACCTGCCGGCGAACCGCTAGCCACAGCGCCGGCAGGCTTGTCGTGGACCGGGCGAGCGATCACGCAACGCCCGGTCGATGGGTTGGCTCAGGCGACGACGAGGTTGCCGGCCGAGGTCTTGCCGGTCTTGCGATCGGCAACGAGTTCGTAGGAGACGACCTGGCCGTCGCGCAGCTCGCGCAGGCCGGCGCGCTCGACGGCGCTGATGTGGACGAACACGTCCTGGCCGCCGTTCTCAGGGGTGATGAAGCCGTAGCCCTTGGTGGAGTTGAACCACTTCACGGTGCCCTTGTTCATGGGAAAGTCCTTACGTTTCAGATCCGCGTCTATCGTGGTGACACGACGGGACGCGCGGACGCCTCGCCATGGCCTTGTAGCGATGTGTGGTGGATCTGATTCGTAACCGCCACCGGACAAGCCGCCAAGCGGAGGAGTGGCCAGAACCCGGCCGCATCTCGTCTTACATTGGGACGCCTAGCACAGAATGCAAGAACGGTCCAGCAAGGCCCCCTCCACCTGCCGTAATCACCCGGACGCGCCGAGTTCTCGCAGGATTTCGCTCAGCCCACCGAGGTCGCCGATCTTGCGATAACGGATATGCCCCGCCGGCTCCTCGGCATGTTCCAGCGCCCAGGTGAGGTCGTGCGGGACATGGACGGCCCACGAACCCGCCTCCAACGCCGGCAGGATATCCGACTTCAGCGAGTTGCCGACCATCATCGCCTGCCCTGCCCCGTCCCCATGGCGAGCGAAGAGGCGGGCGTAGGTCGCGGCCTTCTTGTCGCTGACGATCTCGACGGCATGGAAGAAGTCTCCGAGGCCGGATTGGGCGAGCTTGCGCTCCTGGTCGAACAGATCGCCCTTGGTGATGAGTACGAGCCGGTAGTCGCCGGACAAAGCTTCGAGCGTCTCGCGGACATGCGGCAGCGTCTCGACCGGATGCGCCGCCATCTCGCGGCCGGCGGCGAGGATCTCGGCGATGACCGCGGCCGGGACCTGACCATCGGTGATCTCGATCGCCGTCTCGATCATCGAGAGCACGAAGCCCTTGATGCCGAAGCCGTAGAATCCGAGATTGCGCTTTTCCGCCTCCAGCAGGCGGCCGGATATCTCGGCGGCCTCGCCATGCTCGCCGAGAAGCGCGACGAAGCGATCCTCCGTCATCCGGAAGAACTGCTCGTTCTGCCAGAGCGTGTCGTCGGCATCGAAGCCGATGGTGGTCAGTCGAGACATGGTGCCTTTGCAGCTATAGTAAAGCTATCGAGCAACACCAACGATCCGGCAATCTCAAGATGGTTCGCTCAAGCTCTACCACACGGAATACCCGCATAGGCTTCATGCCGGGCGCTGAGGTGCCCGAAGATTTTGAGCGCATGGGCGCGGAAGAAATCGAAGCCTTGTTCCTCCGCAACCCCATTTTTCCGAAGACCGAAATGTCTCAGGCATCCTTCGCCTTGATCGCCCCCAGCGCCGCCTGCGCCGCGGCCAGCCGCGCGATCGGCACGCGGAAGGGCGAGCAGGAGACGTAGTCGAGGCCGACGCTCTCGCAGAAGCCGATCGAGGCCGGATCGCCGCCATGCTCGCCGCAGATGCCGAGCTTGATGCCGGAGCGGGTCTTGCGGCCGCGCTCGGCGGCGAGCTTCACCAGTTCGCCGACGCCATCCTGGTCGATGGTGACGAAGGGATCGGCGTCGAGCAGCCCCTTGGCGGTGTAGGAGCCGAGGAAGGAGGAGGCATCGTCGCGGCTGATGCCCAGCGTCGTCTGGGTCAGGTCGTTGGTGCCGAAGGAGAAGAACTCGGCGCTCTCGGCGATCTCGGCAGCGCGCAGCGCGGCGCGCGGCAATTCGATCATGGTGCCGACCTGATAGTCGATCTTGGTGCCGCTCTCCGCGATCACGGCCTTGGCCATCGCGTCGATCCGGGACTTGACCAGATCGAGTTCCGGCTTGCCCATGACAAGCGGCACCATCACCTCCGGGATCACCGGCTTGCCGGTCTCCTTGGCGGCGATGACGGCCGCCTCGAAGATGGCACGGGCCTGCATCTCGGCGATCTCCGGGAAGGCGACGGCCAGACGGCAGCCGCGGAAGCCGAGCATCGGGTTGAACTCGTGCAGCTCGGCGGCGCGGTGCTTCAGCGCGTCGGGCGTGACGCCGAGCGCTGCCGCGACCTCGGCGATCTCCTTGTCGCCATGCGGCAGGAACTCGTGCAGCGGCGGATCGAGCAGGCGGATCGTGACCGGCAGGCCGCTCATGATGGTGAAAAGCTGGACGAAGTCCTGGCGCTGCACCGGCAGGAGCTTGGCGAGCGCGGCGCGACGGCCCTTGTCGTCCTGGGCGAGGATCATCTCGCGCACCGCCTGGATGCGGCCCTCGTCGAAGAACATGTGCTCGGTGCGGCAGAGGCCGATGCCCTCCGCGCCGAATTCGCGGGCGGTCTTCGCGTCCTCCGGCGTCTCGGCATTGGCGCGGACCTTGAGGCGGCGGACCTTGTCGGCCCAGCCCATCAGCGTGCCGAAATCGCCTGAGAGTTCCGGCTGCTGCATCTTGACCTCGCCGAGCAGCACCTGGCCGTTGCCGCCGTCGATGGTCAGGAAATCGCCGGCCTTCAGCGTCGCGCCGCCGACGGTCAGCGTGCCCTTGGCATAGTCGACGCGGATCTGGCCCGCACCGGACACACAGGGCTTGCCCATGCCACGCGCGACGACCGCCGCATGCGAGGTCATGCCGCCGCGGGTGGTGAGGATGCCCTCGGCGGCGTGCATGCCGTGGATGTCCTCAGGCGAGGTCTCGACACGCACGAGGATGACCTTGCGGCCGGCCTTCCTGGCGGCCTCAGCATCATCCGAGTTGAAGACGATCTCGCCGGCGGCGGCGCCGGGCGAGGCCGGCAGGCCCACGGTCAACACGCGGCGCTCGGCCTTGGGATCGATGGTCGGATGCAGCAGCTGGTCGAGCGCGCCGGGCTCGACGCGGCCGACCGCCTCCTCCTGCGTGATCAGCCCTTCGGTCGCAAGATCGACGGCGATCCTGAGCGCCGCCTTGGCGGTGCGCTTGCCGGACCGGGTTTGCAGCATCCAGAGCTTGCCCTCCTGGATGGTGAACTCCATGTCCTGCATGTCGCGATAGTGCTTCTCGAGGATGCCGTAGATGCGGCAGAGCTCGGCATAGGCCTCCGGCATCTCCTTTTCCATCGAAGGCTTGTCGGAGCCCGCCTCGATGCGCGCGGTCTCGGTGATGTCCTGCGGCGTGCGGATGCCGGCGACGACGTCCTCGCCCTGCGCGTTGATCAGGAACTCGCCGTAAAGCGCGTTCTCGCCAGTCGAGGGATTGCGGGTGAAGGCGACGCCGGTCGCGGAGGTGTCGCCCATATTGCCGAACACCATCGACTGGACGTTGACCGCCGTGCCCCAGCTCGCCGGGATGGAGTTGAGCTCGCGATACTTGATGGCGCGAGCGTTCATCCAGGAGGAGAAGACGGCGCCGACCGCGCCCCAGAGCTGCTTCTCGGGCTCCTGCGGGAAGTCGGAGCCGAGCTCCTTCTTCACGATCTCCTTGTACTTGCCGACCAGCACCTTCCAGTCGGCCGCCTTGAGATCGGTGTCGAGATGGAGGCCCTTGCGCTCCTTGTAGTCCTCCAGAGCCTCCTCGAAGAGGCCGTGGTCCACGTCGAGCACGACGTTGGAATACATGGTGATGAAGCGGCGATAGCTGTCCCAGGCGAAGCGCTCGTCGCCCGAGGCCTTGGCGACGGCCTCGACGGTCTCATCGTTGAGGCCGAGATTGAGCACGGTGTCCATCATGCCCGGCATCGAGGCGCGGGCGCCGGAGCGGACCGAAACGAGGAGCGGGTTGGCGGCGTCGCCGAAGGTCTTGCCGGTCAGCTTCGCCATGCCGGCGAGCGCGGCCTTGACCTGGGCATCGAGTTCCGCGGGGAAGGTCTTGTCGTTGTCGTAATAGGCGGTGCAGACCTCGGTGGTGATGGTGAAGCCGGGCGGTACGGGCAGGCCCAGATTGCTCATCTCGGCCAGGTTCGCGCCCTTGCCGCCGAGCAGGTTCTTCATCCCCGCTTCACCCTCGGCCTTGCCGTCGCCGAAGGTATAGACCCACTTGCCGCCTGCCATCACATAGCCTCTTCAGTTCAGCCGAGCACGGCAAACGCCGCGCCGGTGCGAAAGTTTCGTGCGCATGCCGTCGATGGCCTTCCGGCCTCGGCGGCGGGGTGCGGCGGTCATGCCCAAATCCACATGAACAATCAATGAGCATGTGCAGCACGGTTTTATGCGTTGCAGCACGGGCATGGCGGATCAGCGGCGCTTCGCCCGGGCCGCAGGTGGCCAGCGCAGCGGCCAGTTGACGATGCGCTCGGCCGCCTCCTCCTCCGGGATGTCGTCTTCGGATGCGAAGACACGCCCGCGAACGGAGACTCCCGCCGCGACCACGGTTTCAGGATCTCCGGAAACGAGAGGGTGCCACCAGGGCAGGTCCTTTCCTTCCGCGACGAGGCGATAGGCGCAGGTCGGCGGCAACCAGGGCAGGCTGCGCACCTCCTCCGGCGTCAGGGTCACGCAATCGGGCACCTTCTGCGAACGGTTCGGATAGTCCCTGCAGCGGCAGGTACCGGCATCGAACAGGCGACAGCCGACATCGGTCGCGAAGATGCGCCCGGTCTCCTCGTCCTCGAGCTTGACGAGGCAGCAGCGGCCACAGCCGTCGCAAAGCGACTCCCACTGCTCGGCCGACATGGCTTCGAGCGGCGTGGAGCGCCAGAACGGCTCGTCTTTCGGCGGTCGCGGCGTCATGGCCGGCTTATGCGCCGCCCGGCGCCAAGATGGAAGGGCCTCGTGCCTGCCATGCGCTCGGCCTGCCGAATCCGCGCCGCCGGCGGGGCTTCTGTGACCTTCCTCACGGAATCTTATTCCTCGCCGGCTTATCCTGCCGCGGGTCGTAACTATGTGCCCAATATCCGGCGAGTTGCTGTTGCCAAGACGGATCAGGCGCGGCAGGACTCAGAGCCGGGGGCCATTCGGGAAGCCTGGAACGGCCATGGAGTTCAGGAAGGCGGGCTGGAGAACACGGTTGAAGCGCGCTGCGCTCGCCGCGGACTCATGGCTCGACGCCAGCCTGTGGAGCGCGGGGCGCCGCGCCGGCGAGACCTATGAGCGCATCCGCAGCCAGGCCGACCGGCTGACCGTGACGGGCGGCAAGCGCCTCGCTGCCGAATTCGCCAGCGAAGGGCTCAATATCGGCATCGTCGGCGCTCTCGTGATGCTGATGCTGGCCTTGCCGGCCTTTCGCATCGGCAATGACGAGGCGCTCAAGAACCAGGTCTTCGCCGTCACCTTCCTCGACCGCTACGGCGCGCCGATCGGCCATCGCGGCGCCCGGCACGACGATTCGCTGAAGCTTGAGGAGATGCCGGACCATCTCCTCAAGGCCGTGCTCGCCACCGAGGACCGCCGCTTCTACGATCATTTCGGCATCGACGTGATCGGCACCTCGCGGGCGCTGCTGGTCAATACGCGGGCGTCGGGCGTCGTCCAGGGCGGCTCCTCGCTGACCCAGCAGCTCGCCAAGAACCTGTTCCTCAACAACGAGCGCTCGCTCGACCGCAAGATCAAGGAAGCCTTCCTGGCACTGTGGCTCGAAACGCGCCTGACCAAGAACGAGATCCTCAAGCTCTATCTCGACCGCGCCTATATGGGCGGAGGCACCTTCGGCGCCGCCGCTGCCGCCGAGTATTATTTCGGCAAGTCGGTGAGGGACGTCTCGCTGGCGGAGGCGGCAATGCTCGCCGGGCTGTTCAAGGCGCCGACGAAATACGCTCCGCATGTCAACCTGCCGGCCGCCCGGGCCCGCGCCAACGACGTGCTCAACGCCATGGTCGATGCCGGCTTCATGACCGCCGGGCAGGTCGACAGCGCCAAGCGCAACCCGGCGACACCGATCGACCGCAAGCGCGATTCCAGCCCGGACTACTATCTCGACTGGGCGTTCGACGCGGTGAAGGAGCTCGCCTCCGAAGGCAAGCTCGGCCCGGACCGCGTCCTGACAGTGAAGACGCCGCACGATTCCGCGATCCAGGCCCGGGCCGACGAGGCGATCGAGGCCATCCTGCGCCAGCACGGGCCGGCCTATCGCGTCAAACAGGCCGCCACCGTCGTCATGGACACGGACGGGGCGGTGCGCGCCATTGTCGGCGGGCGCGATTACGGGGCGAGCCAGTTCAACCGGGCGACCGCGAGCCAGCGCCAGCCCGGCTCCTCCTTCAAGCCCTATGTCTATGCGGCGGCGCTCTCGGCCGGGCTCTACAAGCCGACCACCATCGTCACCGACCGGCCGGTCTGCATCGGCAACTGGTGCCCGAACAACTACGGCCGCTCCTATGCCGGCTCGATGCCGCTGACCGTCGCGCTGGCGAAGTCGATCAACACGATCCCCGTGCAGATGTCGATCGCCATCGGCCGCGCCACCGGCGAGACGCACGAGGCGCGGGCGGCGGCGATCGGACGCCGGAAGATCGTCGAGACGGCCCATGCCATGGGCCTGACCACGCCGCTGACCGACACGGTCTCGCTGCCGATCGGCGCCGCCGAGGTCACCGTCATCGATCAGGCGGCGGGCTACGCCTCCCTGGCCAATGGCGGCAAGCGGGCGAAGCCCTACGCCGCCATCGAGATCAGCAATTCGCAGGGCGAGGTGATCTACCGCCATGACCGCGACGAGCCGCCGGCCAAGCAGGTGCTGAGCACGCAGGTCGCGCAGGACATGAACTTCATGCTCTCGAAGGTGCCGACCGAAGGCACGGGCCGGCGCGCGGCGCTGGACGGCGTGGTGACGGCGGGCAAGACCGGCACGACCAACGGCTACAAGGACGCCTGGTATGTCGGCTATTCCGGCAACCTCGTCGGCGCCGTCTGGTTCGGCAACGACAACTCGGCTGAGACCGCCAACATGACCGGCGGCTCGCTTCCGGCGATGACCTTCAAGGAGATCATGCAGTTCGCCCATCAGGGGCTGGAGCTGAAGCCGATTCCCGGCGTGCCGACCACCGACCCGAAGGCCCTCGTCACGGCCAAGGCCGGCCCGGCCTCGCCCGAGGCGGCTTTCCAGCCCGGCCCGGGCGCCGGGCACATGCCCCGGCAATCCTTCGAGGCACTGTCGGCCGTCGGCTCCCTGTTCAAGACGATCGAGCGGTCGCGCGTGGCCGGCAGGCCCGTGCAGGTCGGCATCCGCGAGGTCTCCGGTTCCGACACGCGGCTGCGCTGAGCGGCGCCGGTTGACGGCCGGGGCTCGCGCGGCTCAACTCGCGTGAAGGGCATCGCGCCAGCGGAAGGCAAGCGTGCGGATTTTCGATCTCGCCTATATTCTCGCGCTCGGGGCCGGGCTCGGCCTCGGGACGGCGCATTGGGCGGTGGCCGGCCGCCCGGCGCTGGGCAAGGTGGAGGTCGGTGCCTGGGAGGCTTGGCCCCGGAGCGGCGGGCGCGATATCGACCCCTATATGCGCGCCCACCTCGCGCGCGGCGTGCATTTGCCGCTCGGCTCAGGCGAAGGGCTCGAACTGATCGCCGAGCGCGACGATGGTGGGCAGCCTCTGGACGGACGCTGCCGCTACGGCCTGTCCGGCATCACGCCGACCGCGCGCGGCTGGACGCTCGGCGTCACCGATCCCGACGGTCTGCCGTTCCGGCTGCCTCTGGAGCGCGCTAGCTTCACCGATTCGGAGATCGTGCGCCCCGAGGACGGGCAGTTGTCGATGACCGCCTCGGCCACGCCCGAGCCCGGGAACTGGCTGCCCCTGCCCGCAAGCGGACGCTTCCAGTTCCGCCTGCGCCTCTACGACACGCCGATCTCCAGCCAGACCGGCGAGACGCGGGCCGCCAACCTGCCGCGCATCGCGCGCCTCGATTGCCGATGAGCTCGATCGAGCACGACACGGTGCGGGAGGTGGCGACACCGCGCAGGACCGCCATCGACTGGCGCGCCCGGTTGCGCAGCGGATTCGCCCGCATCGTCATGACGACGCTCGCCGGGCTGATCCTCGCGGCCATCGTGCATATCGTCACGATCCTGGCCGTTCCCTCCCTCGCCCGTCGCGACGCAGCCCATGCCTATCGGGACCTCGGCACCGAGGGCCATGCCGAGCTGGTTCCTGCGCCGGGCGATCCGCGCGCGCTGCCCGCCCTGCGCGAGGCGGATCCCAAGGTGGTCACGGCCATCTGCAGCTACGATCTGTCCAACGGCCCGATCCGGATCATTGCCAGGACCGGCGCGCTGCCGCTCGGCCTGACACTGCACCGGCGCGGCGGCGGCGTGCTCTACGCCATCACCGACAGAGCGGCGATCCGCGGCGTGCTCGAATTCCTGGTCATGACCGAGGCGCAGCGCGACGAGCGCATCGCGGCCGACGAGGAAGGGGAAACCAGCCGCGAGCTTCGCATCGTCTCCGACACCGACCGGGGACTTCTCGTGGCCCGCGTCCTCGTCCGCCTGCCCTCGGACAAGGCCGATGCCGAGGCTCTCGCGACCGGCGTCGAATGCGGGCTGGCGAACTGAGCGGCCCCTGCGTCAGGAGAGACAGGCCACCCTCCCCCGTGAGACACGGGGTCGTGCCCTACCCTTTGTAGACCACCGGCCGCTTGCCCTCGCCGAAGGTGCCGTTGAGCGGCATCTGGCAGAGCGGGGCCGATTCGGCCGCGAGCGCCATGATCGCGCGCTCGGCCCGCACCGCCTCGCGCGACGGCATCTCGACGACGAGGTTGGCCAGCGCGTAGCGGTAGCTCCTGATCCGGAAGTCGAGGCGTTCGCAGACCCAGAAGATCAGGCCCTCATTCTCGACGACGCGCGCCATGGCCGGCTCCTGCTTGGCGGGAACGACGTCCGGCGAGGCCTCGGCCGTCCGCATGCGGACGCGGTCCATGTTGACCACGCGCATCGCATTGGCCCGGAACGGGCCGACCAGCAGGCGGTCCGCATTGGCGTCTTCCGCCAGGCGGTTGTAGCGCGAGGCCTGCGAGGCGAAGGACATCGAGGTCAGCGCCCGGAAATAATCCGAGACGTCGGTCGACTGGGCGGAGACGGGAAGGATGCGGAAATGGGCGAGATTGGAGACCTCGCCCTGAAAGACGCTGCGCTCATGGCCGGGCATAACGAAGCGCCAGGCCCGGTCACGCAACTGCTCCTCGTCATCCGTCAGGCGAAAATAGGATGCCGCCTCGCCTCGCCCCGCCGCCGACAGGAAGCCTGTTTCCGGTGCAATGAGCTGGGTCCAGACCGTGGGGCGGGGGCGACCGAGATCGCCGTCCGTCGCCGTGCAGGCAGACAGGCCGAGCGCGACCGACAGCGTCAGGACGGCAGCCGCGACGGGCGGGCGGAAAGCCCGCTTCGTTTCATCGGGAAGGCTTGGTCTCACGCCGGCTGCCTGCGATCCATCTTGCGTGTCCCGACCTTGCGGGTGCGCCGGGTCTTGCCCCGGAGAGCGCCGGCCTCGGCTGGCTGCTCATAACGGACGCCGGTGAAGAACAGGATCTCCGCCATGCGCCGCGGAAACGGGCAGGACCGGGGCTGGTAACGCCGATAGAGCGCGAAAGGGATGACGACGGCCATGAAGCGCCTCCTATCCAGCGCCCGCGTTACGATCGCGAGAGCCGCCCTGGTGCCCGAGATCGCGCCCGAGTCGGAAGCCCTCGAACCCATCAGGCGCCGACATGGTTAACGTCGCCTTAATGCCTCGGGGATAATCTTGGCGAACCTGTCGGATTCGCAACCGAGCCAACCATGCCTGCCCGCATCTCTTCCGATCTCGCCGACCTCGCCCGGCTCGCCAGCGGCGGGGACCTCGATCTCAGCCAAGTCTCGCTGAGGGTGAAGGCGGACCTCCTGCTGTCGGCCGCGCAACCGCCTGCGGAAGATATCGCCGCCTTCAGCGAAATGGCGGGTGCCCTTATCCCGACGATCGACGAAGCCACCGCACTCATCCTGGCGCGCAAGCTCGCGAGCTGGCGCCATACGCCTGCCGCCGTGCTGGCGGCGCTGGCCGCGCGCGGCGGCGTGGTCCTGGCCGAGCTGCTGCGCCACGGCATGCCGCTTTCGCCCGTCACGCTGGAAGACTTCGCCGAGGCCGGCGACAGGGAGATCCGGACCGCGCTCGCCGTGCGGGCCGACCTGACCAGCACCGCCGTCCTGCTGCTGTTCGCACAGGCCGATCGGGGCCTCGACCTCACGCTAATCGCCAACAGGCACGCGCCGCTGCCGCAAGCCGCCGCCGAGCTTCTGATCGCACGCTCGCGCAAGGACCCCGCCTACCGGCCCGGCCTGCTCGCCCGCTCCGATCTCTCCAATCTCGAGCTGGCCCCGCTCTTCCTGCAGGCCGGATGGGAGCGTCGTCTCGCCATTCTCGAATCGCTGGCAGCCCGCGAAGCGCTCCATCCCGCCAAAAGGCGGCCGGCGATCTCGCACGCCACCTTCACCGACTGGCTCACCCTGGCGGGCGAGGATCGGCCAAGCGCCTTCGCAGCGATCGCCGCGCATCTCGGCGGCGGCCTGCCCCTGGCATCGGCCATCGCCAGCGATGCATCGCGCGATCTCGCGGCGCTGAGCCTCGTCGCCAGCGGCGCGAGCGTCGAAGAGGCCACCCGCTTCCTGATCCGCCTCGGCGACGAAACGGCGCATTCGGTCGAGCGCATCTTCGCGCTGGTCGAATTGATGCGAATGCTGAGACCCTCGATCGCCTTCCGGCTCGCCCTGTCGATCGCCGGCGTGCAGCCGGGCTCCCCACAGCGCAAAGGCCAGCATCAGCCGGCGATGGATCCGAGCGGAACGCCGGCCCGGCCCGGCCTCGCCCGCCCGGAGGCTCAGCCCGGCGTCGCAGACGTCCTCGGGCGCATCACGCGGCGCGACCGCGGCTGAGGCAAAACATCGTCGCCTCGGACCGGAGGCCGATGCTCTAAGGCCCGGCCTCGACCAGTTCGATGCGGGGGTCGCCGGCCCGGTTCTCGATCTCCACCAGCCAGAGATCGCTGTCGAAGCGCAATTCGCGTTCGACCCGGTCTTCGACAGCCAAAGGATCGGAATCGATGACGAGCTGAAAGCGGCGCTCGCCGTCATCCACGGCCAGCGACTGCGGCGCCGGCGCGTAGAGCGCGGCCGTGCCGTCGAGACGGTCGAGCTTGACGAAGATCGCGCCGGCCTCGCGCGCGCCGCGCCGACGCAGCACGGCCACCAGCCCGTCGGACGCCGCCCGGCGCAGATAGGCCGAGACCCAGAAATCGCTGGTCAGGCGCGCCATGGCCGGCGCGGCCCTGCTCAGTTCTCGGCCGAACGGCGCGGCGCGGCCGCCGAGCGCGCAGCCACGCCCTTGACGTCCGCAGGCGGACGAAGATTGCCGCCATTGATCAGATCGGCAATCGGATCGCGGACCGGAGCGGGCGCCGGGGCCGCCTTGGGCACCGAGGTCGTGGCCGCCTGCGCCGTGCGCGGTTGCGCGGCGATGGGGGCCGGCGGACGCGGCGCGGCTTCACGCGCCGGCTGGGCGTTCGAGAGGTCGGCAGGCCGCGCTGGAGGCCGCGAGGGCACCGCAGCCTGCGTCGGAGCGGCCTCCTGAGCGGGCGCCGGCTCGGCGCGGCGCTCCACTGCGGCGCGCTGCGGCGCGGCCGGCGCGGCAGAGAGCATCGGCGCGGGATGGCGCGCCTTCTGGAACATCAGCGCGTTGGCAGCGATGGCGCAGGAAACGATGCCGAAAGCGAGGAACAGGAGCGCGCGTCCCGGCCGCTGGCCGACCAGGCGGCCGACCCGGCCGAGCCAGGAACTCTTGCGCCGTGCGGGCTGTGCGCGCCGGATCGGTGCGGACAAGGAAGCGCCGGTACGGGCGCGGGCGGCCATGGTTGCGGACATCGATCAGCTCGTCTTCAAGCGGTCAGGCGGAGTGGTTCTTTGGTTTCGAGACCCTTGCGCGGAGCCCGCGCGAAGGTGACGATCTTGGCAGGCTGTTCGAGCTCGGCGGCCCCGGCGACCGGCAGCCGGACCGAAACCCGGGTGCCGACGCCCGGCGCGCTCTCGACGGTCATGTTGCCGCCATGCAGGCCCACGAGGCCGCGCACCACCGACAGGCCGAGGCCCGTCCCCTCGTGGTTGCGTTCATAGGCACCCTTGACCTGGAAGAAGGGATCGCCGAGCCGCGGCAGGTCGCAGGCCGCGATGCCGATGCCGGTATCGGACACCGAGAGGTCGATCATATCGCCGTCGCGGACAACGGCGAGGACGACGCGCCCGCCGGCCGGCGTGAACTTGACGGCATTGGACAGGAGATTGAGCACGACCTGCTTCATGGCCCGCCGATCGCCCTCCACCGCCGGCAGCGCCGGGCCGGCAACACGGTCGAGGCTCACGCCGCAGCCTTCGGCCCGCAGCGCCATCAACGCGCAGCAATCCGCAGCCAGCGCCGCGAGATCGAGCGACTCGCGCTCGATCTCCATCGCGCCGCTCTCGATCTTCGAGATGTCGAGCAAGGTGTTCACGACCTCGAGCAGGTGATGGCCGGACGAATGCACGATCCGGGCGTATTCGAGACGCTTCGCCGCATCCATCCAGCCGTTTTCATCGGTGGCCAGCATCTCGGAAAAGCCGATCACGGCGTTCAGCGGCGTCCGCAGCTCATGGCTGACCGTCGCCAGGAACTGCGCCTTGACGTCATTGGCCCGCAGCGCTTCGGCATGGCCGCGATCGCGCTCCTCATCGGCGGCGCGGCGGGTGGTGATGTCGCGCATCACGCAGACCACGGCGGCCCCCTCCTCCGCACCGGCCTCCGTGGCGCGATAGGCCTGCATCTCCAGCCAGAGCGAGACCGGCAGGCGGCTTTCACCCTCGCGGGGCACAAAGAGCGTGCGAAAGCAGGCCGTGGCGGCGCCTGCACCATGGGCGGCATCGCTGAGCGCCTTGAGGAAGGCCGGCCGGTCGGCAACGTGCACGCGGTCGAGCAGTCCGCGCCCGAGCAGTTCGCGCGGTTCGGCACCGGCCAGGCGGCGCGCCGCGGCATTGGCGAAGACGACGGCGCCGCCGGCATCGTGCCAGGTCACAAGGTCTCCGACGTGATCGAGCAGGAGTTGCGCCCGCATATCGGCAGCGCGATGCGCCCGCTCCTCGGCATCGCGCCGGCGCAGCAGGACGGCGGTGGCGACCAGCACCTGGGCCAGAGCCGCGATCGTCAGGATCGCCATCGCCGGCCCCGACCAGATGGCGGATCCGGACGGCAGATCGAGATATTGCAGCCCCATGACCGCGAGCAGCGCCAGAACCGCGATCCCGCCCGCCCGCAGAACGAAGCCCCGCGGCCCGAAAAGGGCGGCCTCGACCGGGACCACCGCGAGCCAGAGCAGCAGCGGCGACGACAGGCCGCCCGACACGGCCGCCAGGGCCGCGATGAAGAGCGCCAGCGCCACGGACGACATGGCGTGGGCGATGTCGAGGCGGCCGGTCCGCGACAACAGCACGACGGCGAGAACGGGGAGAGCGGCAGCCACGACCATGGCGGCCTCGAAGGCGCCGAGCGCACCGCGCCAGGCGAGATAGGCCGGGGCAAGGCAGAGCGCACCGCCCCCGACGAGCAGGCGCGACAGCACGAAGCGCTCATGGCGCACCCGTTCAGCCGGGTTCGACCGCACCGATGCATGCACCAGTGCCGCCGCCTGTGTCCTCAGTGCCGTCATCACCATACGGAACGCAACGCCCAAACTCTGCGGACGACACCGTCCGCGCCACGCATCTCGCCATGCGCGATTTAAGCGGGGCTTAAAGCCGAACCGGCGGAAACCGCCTCCAGAGCCGGAACTATAAAATTAACCCTTTATTTTCAGCACATTAGATCGATCGCGAAAGATTTTTCGCGCGAAGCCCATGTTCCCGGCAGGGTGAACAGAAACTGAAGATGACCGCAGGCATTCGACATGCATTTGAGCGTTCGAAATGACGCGATTTTTCCGGATCGCCCCGTAATGTCCCGCAACCGGCACCAGATGCCCTGTGCCGGTGATGGAGATCGAGATGGCCCATTTCCTGCGCAAGGTCGCGATCATCGGGCTGATCGCCGTGAACTCTCCGGTTCACAGCGGCAAGCCCGCGGACGCCTCGCTGTCGCAGAACGTCCGTCACGCCGTCGAGGCCGCCCAGACGGGCGCGCGCCACGCGGCCGGCAGCATGACCGCCGCCCGGGAAGCGGCCGAAATCCTCTCCGGCCTCGACCCGGTGCTGCGCGAACGCATCCTGAATGCGGCCATGACCACCGCAACGGCGAAGCCAGCGACCCGTTAGGGCGTGTGGACTTTCGCTGACTCTGTGCAGGTCGGAGGCACCCTTGTCATTCCGGGGCTTCGCATCAGCGAAGAACCCGGAATCCACGACCGGGCGAGCCGCCTGCAACCGCACATAAGATGTCCCGCCCAGTCGTATGTTCCGGGTTCGCGCCTGCGGCGCGCCCCGGAATGACAAAGGTGGGACTCCAAGTCGCTGCGATCAGGTATCGATAGAGCCGCTGAAACCGGCACGGCCCTATTCGCAAGCGCTTGACGCCAGCCCCCCCTCGCGGGAAGAGGTCGCGCCGCCCATCTAAATGAGATGGGCGATCCGCGGCCAGGCAGGACATGACAGCAAGTCTCGACGACATCGTTGCCAATTTCGAGCTGCTCGACGAATGGGACGATCGCTATCGTTACCTGATCGAGCTGGGCAAGGGTCTCGAACCGTTGTCCGAGGCAGCTCACAACGACACCAACAAGGTGCGCGGCTGCGCGAGCCAGGTCTGGCTTGCGGCCCGCAGCGAAGGCGGTCCCGGCCCGCAGACCCGGCTGCATTTCCAGGGCGACAGCGATGCGCATATCGTGCGCGGGCTGGTGGCGCTGGCGCTGGCGATCTTCTCGGGGCGGCCCGCCGCCGAGATCCTCTCGACCGATGCCTTCGCGATCTATGAGCGGCTCGGTCTCGCTGCCCACCTCACGCCCCAGCGCTCGAACGGCGTGCGTGCCATGATCGAGCGGATCAAGAGCGACGCCCGCGCCGCGGCGGCAAGCTGAACCGCCTCATTCCGCCGCGGCCGGGAACAGGAGCGGCCGGGCATTCTGCCTCCGCCAGCTTCGCAGGCCGGCCGGAGCATTGCAGCGACCCAACCCGTAATGCGTCGCCAGTGTCGCGAGCGCGACACGCAGCACGACCTTGGCCGAGCGCGCCGGCCAGCGCCGCTCCTTCTCGACGAGATCGAGCCCTTTCAGGAAGCCGCAGACGTCGATGACGAGCCCGGACAGCTCCGGCCCGAGCTTGTCGCAGGCCAACCTGACGCGCTGTCGCGCGGCGACGGCACTGTCGGAGGCCCCCGCTGCGTCTGGACGCCCCTGGCCGCGCAGCTCCGGGGTGGAGGCCGCATCCCAGTTCATCGTCGTCCGGGGCAGCATCTGGGCCAGGGTGATATCCGCCCGGAAGCGCTCGCCCGCCGCGAACTCCTCGTCGCTGATCTGCGGATGGCCATCCTTGCCGGGGCGGCGATACAGCCAAAGCAGGGGGCTTTCGCGCTCGTCCAGCACCGGCTGCGGCGCGGCGACCTCTTCCGGGCGGGTTTTCTCTGGAGACGGGCGCGACTCGGCACTCCCGCACAAAGCGAGGCGGGCCGCCCTCCCCGTTCCGCTCCAGGTGACGAGTCCTTCGGCGATCAGCGCATTCACCACATCGGCCATGGCATAGCCCGCGCCAAGGCTGGTGCCGTTCGCCTCCCGGTAAAGCGCGATGCGGCCACAACCGAGCGGCGAGGCGACGGCATAGCAGTCCGACTGGGCCAGATGTCCCAACAGACGGCGGCGCTCGCTGCGGTCCTGTTCCGGCGTCATCAGCGAACCTCCCCGGCACAACGCTCCAGCCCGGCCATCGAGGTGAGGAGTGCGGCCTCCAAAGCGTTCAACCCGCATTCGAGGCGAAAATCGTCGCGTCGATCCTCCATGCGCGCACAGGCATGCCGGACAGTGGTGCGGTCGCGTCCGAAGCAGAGGCCGACCCGGGTCAGGCTGAGGCCGAAGGCGACATGGGCGAGGTACATCGCCATCTGCCGCGCCGACGCGATGGGCTGCCGGCCCCGCGCACTGCTGCGCATACCGGCAAGGGATGCCTTCGTTGCCGCGGCCACCGTCGTTTCCGCCAGCCGCGCGCCGGCAGCGGCGCGCAGCGAAAAACGCGAGCACTCGTCTTTATTGTTCATGATATGTTCCCATTGCAACTTGAGCGCCCCTCCCCGGAAGCGCTTCGTTGACATAGGATTATATTCATAAATTCGGGTTTGCAACCCGGAAGGCGAGCTTGCTCCCGGCTCCTGCCACCGGCTGTCAGCGGCCCGAAGCGCAAAAAGAAAGCCGCCGATGTTCTCGGCGGCTTTCTCGATCTTTCCAAGCTTCTGCTTTTATCGCATTTTCTCGACGCGAACCGGTGCCCGCTCCGCCCGACAATGCTTCAGAAAGCTGATCCGAGGCTCAGCGGCGCTTGCGGCGCTGCTGACCCAGACCCATTTTCTTCGCGAGCTGCGAGCGGGCCTCAGCATAGTTCGGCGCGACCATCGGATAGTCCGGCGGCAGGCCCCACTTCTCGCGATACTGCTCGGGCGACATGTTGTACTGCGTGCGCAGATGCCGCTTCAGCGACTTGAACTTCTTGCCGTCCTCAAGGCAGATCAGATAATCCGCCGTGATCGACTTCTTCACCGGAATGGCTGGCTTCGGTGCTTCAACCTGAACGACCGGAGCGGCCCCGCCGATAACCCGATTCAACGCCGAATGGACTTCGCTGATCAGAGCGGGCAGGTCGGAGGCGGGCACGGAATTGTTCGAAACGTAAGCGGAAACGATGTCCGCGGTCAGCTCGATGAAGTCCGACCCCTCGTTATCTGTCATGGCGACATTACTCCTTATCGTTCTTTGTTGGCAGTTTTCTAAGGATCACTCTTTTGCTCTGCCCGATTTCTCGTCATTCTTACCGGTAGCGGGTCAAGCACTACCGCCGCCAGAATCGGACAACGCGGACTGATCACGACATGCGTTTAGTCTATACCGACTATTCGTGCAAGGGAACAATTCACAACATTCGAAATCCAGAATGTCTGTAATTCAACCAGAGCGCGTTGGTTTTTTTCTGCACTGCAAAATAAATTCTGCGAAATCCGAAGGCATCTTGCCAGCACGCGGCCCCATCTCTACCTGTCCGCACACCCCTCGGAGAAGCCAATGCGCCCGGATCAGCCTCGCCACGCCCGCACCAGCGCTCAACCGGGGCGACATGGCAAGCCGCGCGCGCCGGTAGCCGCAGTAAAGACGAAAGAGACGACCGTCCACGGCGTCGTGCTCCGCGACAATTACGATTGGCTGCGCGCCGCGAACTGGAAGGACGTCCTGCGCGATCCGGATACGCTCCCGGCCGATATCCGCGCTTATCTCGAGGCCGAAAACGCCTATTGCCGCAAGCTGCTGGCCCCGACCCGCGCGCTACAGCGCGACATCGTCAAGGAGATGCGCGGCCGAATCAAAGAAGACGATTCCAGCGTTCCTCAGCCCGACGGGCCGTTCCTCTACTATTCACGCTATCGCAAAGGTGCGGAGCATCCGCTGATCTGTCGGCGCGCCCGTGGCGAAGCAACCGGACAGAAGAAGCGCGAGCAGATCATGCTCGATGCCGACGCCTTGTCGCAGGGCAAGGATTTCTTCGACCTCGGAGACACGGCGCACAGCCCCGACCACAGGCTGCTGGCCTGGAGCGCGGACGAAGCCGGCTCGGAACTGCACATGATCCGGGTCCGAGACCTGGAGACCGGCGAAGACCTGTCGGATGAAGTCAAGGATACGACCGGCGACATCGTCTGGGCGAGCGATTCGCGATCCTTCTTCTATGTCGCGCTCGACGCCGACCACCGTCCCTCGCGCGTCTTGCGCCATCGTCTCGGCACGCCGATCGAGAGCGACGAACTTCTGCACGACGAAGCGGATTGCGGCATGTTCGTCGATATCGACCGGACGCAGTCGGGCCGGTTCCTGCTGATCGGCATCAGCGATCATGAGACCTCCGAAACGCGCCTGGTCGATCTCGACATCCCGGACGCCAGGCCGGTCCTGGTCGCGCCGCGTCTCACCGGACGGCAATATGCCCTGGAGCATCATGGCGAGGATCTGCTGATCCGGACCAATGCCGACGACGCCGAGGACTTCAAGATCGTCAGCGCGCCGGTGGCTTCGCCCGCTCCGGCGCATTGGCGCGATCTCATTCCCCATCAGCCGGGGCGGCTGATCATCAATCATGTCTGCCTGAAGGGTCGGCTGATCCGGCTGGAGCGCGAAGACGGGCTGCCGCGAATCGTCATCCGCGATCTCGCCAGCGGCGCGGAAAGCCGCATCGCCTTCGAGGAGGAGGCCTATGGCCTCGGCATCGACGCCGGCTACGAATTCGACACCGATACGCTGCGCTTCATCTATGCATCGATGGCGCGCCCCGCCGAAACCTATGACTACGATCTCGCCAGCGGCGAGCGGACCTTGCTGAAGCGTCAGGAGATTCCGTCCGGCCACGATCCGGCCGCTTACAGGGTGCGCCGCATCTTCGCCACGGCGAAGGACGGCGCGCGCGTGCCGATCTCGATCCTGCATCGCGCGGATACGCCGCTCGACGGCTCCGCCCCATGCCTGCTCTATGGCTACGGCTCCTATGGCTCCGCCATGTCCGCCTCGTTCCGGACGCGACCGCTCAGCCTGGTCGATCGCGGCTTCGTCTATGCGATCGCCCATGTCCGCGGCGGCACCGACAAGGGCTGGGGCTGGTATCGCGACGGCAAGCGCGAGAACAAGCGCAACACCTTCACCGACTTCATCGCTGCGGCCGAAGCCCTGGCGGAGGCCGGCTTCACCCGCCGCGGCCGCATCGTCGCCGAGGGCGGCAGCGCCGGCGGCATGCTGATGGGCGCGGTCGCGAACATGGCGCCGGAACTCTTCGCCGGCATCGTCGCGGAAGTGCCGTTCGTCGACGTGCTCAACACGATCCTGGACGACACCTTGCCGCTGACGCCGCCGGAATGGCCGGAATGGGGAGACCCGATCCGCGACGTGAAAGCCTTCGAGACGATCCGCAGCTATTCGCCCTACGACAACGTCACGGCGCAGGATTATCCGCCGATCCTGGCGATGGGCGGGCTGACCGATCCGCGAGTGACCTATTGGGAGCCGGCGAAATGGGTGGCGAGGCTGCGCGCGACGATGACGGGCGGCGGGCCGGTCATGCTCCACACCAATATGGATGCGGGCCATGGCGGCGCCGCCGGCCGCTTCGATTCGCTGAAGGAGACGGCGCTGGCCTACGCCTTTGCCATCCGCGCCGTCAGCGAAGGCTGGCCGGCGTTTGGCGGAAACCGAGCGGGCGTCTAATCAGACGCCCAGCCGGTTCTTCTCGCTGGCGAGATAGGCCTTGAGTTCGTCCATCGAGGCGAAGCTGAATTCGCCATCGGGCGTGCGCGCCCGGATCGAACCATCGGCGTAGATGGTGAAGTGGGCGTCGCCGACCTGATAGGCACCGACGATGCCCTCGTCGGACGCGGCCCGTTCCTGCGGCGCCGGCGGCTCAGGTTCGGCCGAGGTATCAGCGGGCAAGGCTTCGCCGGACACGTCCTCGCCGGCCGGGCCTTCGGCGGTGGCGGGTTCCGCCTGCTCTTCCCTATCTGCGGGGAATTCATCCGTCGATGGCGCTTTTTCGTCCTCGGCTTCGGGTTCCGCCACGGGCTCAGGCGCAGGCGGGAATGCCGGAGCTTCGGTCCGAGGCGGCCATGACGGGGCCGCGACGTCCGAAGGATCGGACGCGGCCGGGGGCTCGAACCAGGGCTCCCGACGCGGCGAGGCCCGATCCATCCAGGCTTCCGCCTCCGCGAAGGGATCCTCCTCCTCCGGCGCAAGTGACGGCTCGATACGCGAATCGCTGCCGGCCGGTTCGTTCAGATGCCCAGCCAGGCTCTCGCGCAGCGCGCTGAATTCGTCGGCGTCGGACGATGCCCCGGCAGGGGCGTCTTCCTCCGGTTCGTCGGCTTGAAACTCGGGCGCGCGCTCCGCCGACGGCGCGGGCGGGACAAGAAAGGGCTCGACGGCATGGGCCAGCGCCTCGTCCTCTCCCACCGGCTGGATCTTCGCGGAAACGATCTCGGCCGGCTCGTGGCTTTCGGTTTCGACGGCGACCGGCGCATCCTCGAAGCGCGCGAAGGAGGTGCCTTGGAACATGTCGGGCAGCGGCTCCACGACCCCCAAGGCAGGCGCCTCCTGCCGCTCCTCCGGCCGAACCTCATCCGAAGCCTGATCGAGCTCCCGCGCCACAAGAGAACCGAACAGATCGCGCTCCGCGACGGGAGCAATCTCGGGAGCCGCAGCGGCCGTCTCACCGGCCGGGCGTGCCAATTCATTCACCACGGCGCCGGCCACGACGGCGCCGGCCGCAGCACCGATCGCGGCGGGAACCAAGGGCGTCCCCGATTCGGCGATCTCTTCCGGGCGGATCCGCTCGCGCAGGGCACGGGCGCTGTCCAGCGCAGCCTGAGCCGCCGGCTCGGCCCGCGCCTGCGCGGCTTCGGCGAGGGAGCGCTTGAGCGCGCCGAGTTCGCGCAGGACCCAGGACAGGGACAGCAGGATCAGGCCGGCGCTGGTCGCGATCGAGCCGATGATGACCTGGGTGAAGCCCCGTTCGAGAACCAGATAGGGCCATCCGTCATAGATGGCATAGGCGCCGCCGCCGAAGAGAACGAGGCCCAGAACGGTGAAAATCGCGATCAATTTCGCATCCTTGACATGTCGCGCGCCGGCGCTGGGGCGGCGCGAAAGCGCTTTACTATCTAACGCATTGAATAAGGGAGTGTTTCCAATCCGGATGGCTAAGAGCCTCTAACACAATCCGGAGGGGTCTCGATGGGCTTTGGAGGGCCGCATGCCGGGAGGAGCGCGCAGCCGATATCCTTCGATATCGGCAAGTCGTTCCGACGCCGCAGGCGGCCCTCCAAAGCCCACCTTCGGCGCCGGGAATTCGACCGCCCGCGGCGTCGCGGCGCTTGCCGATACCAACGTATCGGCTTCACCCCGCTCCTGGCGGAGCGGACGAATTGCCGACGTCGAGACCCCTCCGGATTGTGTTAGAGGCTCTTAGAACGGGAAGGAATCTGGCGCGATTGTGGCCGTCTGTCGAGAAGTCATGCGCATTTCGCGGTGGGAGCGGTTGTCGGCCGGCGCCGGGACGCTTAACTATCGGGTGGAATGGCGGGGCTGCCCTGCCTCCGTCCGGCAACGGCAAGCCATTCTCATTCAAGCGAATTTCATAGCCCAAGGAGAGGCCTCATGTCTTTTACTCTTCCTGATCTGCCCTACGCCCATGATGCTCTCCAGCCCTTCATGTCGAAGGAGACGCTCGAGTATCATCACGACAAGCACCACCTCGCCTACGTCAACAACGGCAACAACGCGATCAAGGGCACGGAATTCGAGGGCAAGTCTCTCGAGGAGATCGTCAAGGGCTCCTACGGCAAGAACCCGGCCGTCTTCAACAATGCCGGCCAGCACTACAACCACCTCCATTTCTGGAAGTGGATGAAGCCGAATGGCGGCGGCAAGATCCCGGGCGCGCTGGAGAAGGCGATCGTCGACGCCTTCGGCTCGGTCGACAAGTTCAAGGAAGATTTCATCGCCGCCGGCGTCGGCCAGTTCGGCTCGGGCTGGGCCTGGCTCGAGGTCAAGGGCGGCAAGCTCGCCGTCAGCAAGACCCCGAACGGCGAGAGCCCGCTCGTCCATGGCGGCACGCCGATCCTCGGCGTCGACGTCTGGGAGCACTCCTACTACATCGACTACCGCAATCGTCGCCCGGACTATCTCAAGGCCTTCCTCGACAGCCTGGTGAACTGGGAATACGTCGCGGAGCGCTACGACGCCTCCAAGGCCTGAGCCTGACGGCACGGCAGAATGCAAACGGGGCCTTTCGGCCCCGTTTTTTTGTTGCTACGGCGCGCGCGGCAATCAGACGGCGACGTTGCGCAGGAACTGGTCGACGGTCGAATCCAGACGCTGCGCTTGATCGGCAACCTCTCCGGCGGCGCAGCGCACCTGCTCGGCCGAGCGCCCCGTCTCCTCGACGCTATCGGCGAGCACACTGAGATCGCTCGACACGGACAGCGAGGAGGAACTCGCCATCGCGACGCCGCTGGCGATCTCGCCGGTGGCGATGGCCTGCTGCTCGATCGAGGTCGCGACCGAGTTCGCGAATTTCTCGATCGCGTTCATGCGTTCGGCGATGTTCTGGATCGCGCCGACCACCTGGCCGGTCGCGCCCTGTATCGCCGCGACCTGGGCGACGATGCGGTCAGTGGCGTCAGCGGTCTGCGCCGCCAGCGACTTCACCTCCGAGGCGACGACCGCGAAACCACGCCCGGCCTCGCCGGCGCGTGCCGCCTCGATGGTCGCGTTCAGCGCCAGCAGATTGGTTTGCGCGGCGATGTCGCGGATCAGGTTGACGACCTCGCCGATGGCGCGCGCCGTGTCGTCGAGCTCGCGGACGGAGCCGGCGGTGTCGCGCGACGCCGAAGCCGCCTCGACGATCTCGGTGCGGACACGACGAACCTGGAACTCGACCTCGCGGATGGCCGCGCCCATCTCCTCGGCCGCCTGGGCGGCGTTCTCGACGTTGCCGGAAGCGCCATGGGCGTTGTCGGCGGCCCGCGCCGCGCGCTGCGAGGATTCAGCGGCAACGCGGGCAAGCCCGTCCGACGCCTCGCGCATCTGCTCGGCGTTGTTCTTGAACGCCTCCAGCGCCAGCCCCACCTCGCCACGAAACGAGATGATGGCCGCGTCGACGCCTTGCTGGCGTGCGCGCCGCTCGACCTCGGAAGCACTTTGCTTCTCCTGCAGCGTCGCGCGCTCCGCCAGGCGAAGCTTCAGGACACCGAGAGCGCGCGCAATGGCGCCGATCTCGTCGCGCCGCTCCAGCGCATCGATGGGCGTATCCAGCTTGCCGTCCGAAATGCTGACGATGGATTTGGTCATGCTGCGCAGCGGGCGCATCGTCCGCGAGAGCGAAAACCAGAGCAGAGGCCCGAGCACGAGCAGAATGAGCAGGCCCAGCCCGATGGTCACGACCTGCTCCCAGGTCGCGCGCGCCACCAGCCGGGTCTTGTCGAAGCGCAGGGCGACATAGCCGATCAGCTTGCGCTGGCTGCCGACGCGCACCGCATGGATCTGGACCACAAAGACGTCGTCCTCGATCGTGATTTCGTCGCGGTTCTGCAGGGCCTTCCAGGGTTCCGCG
Organism: Hyphomicrobiales bacterium; assembly: GCA_930633495.1. Lineage (NCBI taxonomy): Bacteria > Pseudomonadati > Pseudomonadota > Alphaproteobacteria > Hyphomicrobiales > Hyphomicrobiales bacterium. The sequence continues at coordinate 1,045,952 of CAKNFJ010000001.1, forward strand.
CCGATGCGGCTGGTCAGCCAGCGCGGCGTCAGCGAGAGGCGAGCCTCCTCGTTGCGCCCGGCCGAAGCGAGAGCGGAGAGATCGTCGCCTACCATGCCGGCATCGAAATCGGGGTCGCGCTGAAGCGATGTCAGGATATAGCCGAGCGTACTGGTGTCGCGCGACAGGATCAGAGACGGCGCCGCATTGACCACCATCAGGGTCAGCGCCGTCACCTTCTGGTCCAGATCGGCGCGCGTGCGGGCATCATTATAGCGCGCGATCGCCACCACCACGATGACGACCGCGACCGCGACGATGGCGACGGCGGCTGCGGCGATCTGACGGCTGAGCGATCCCAGGCCACGCCCGACCGGTTGCGCCAACTCGCCCGCGGCGGAGGCGCGTCTGAACCACGACATCGAGCCGAACTTCCCCGAAACGGCGCGACAGCGGCAAAGCCGAGCGCCAACCCAACCCCTGCCTAGACCTTCGCCGATCCCGGTAAACAAATCGCTTGCGCGGGCCGGTCTCGTCGCTCAGTCCGTCAGCTCGCGGAAGCGACGCAACGGCATGCCGGGCGGCGGCTGGAAGGCGATTAGCGCCGCATGCTCGATCGGCCGCGTCGCCGTAACGGGATCGAGCCTCGACAACTCGTCGTCGACGAATCCGGGATGGCACATCACGAGATGGAGCGGGCCCGGCTGGATCAGGAAGCGGCCGAGATCCGCGCCGAAATCGCGTTGCGGATCGAAGGGCGCCACGCCGGAGAAGCCGCGATTGACGCGCAGCTGCCGCCGGAGCGCCGCACTCCTGAAACCCGCGGCAAGACCGGCGATGACCAGTGCCTTGCCCGTGGCGACACCGCGGGCGCGGATCGCCGTCGCCCGGTCGGCTGGGTCTCGCACATAAAGCGAACCGGCCGGATAGCGCCGGGCCAGATGGTCGAGCAACGTCCGGCGCACGCCCGGCAGCACATGCACATGCTGATGACCGTCCACGAAATCGGGCGGGCACCCCATCGCATCCTCGAAGGCGTCGAGCTGGCGCGCGATCTCCGTCGCGATCTCCGCCCGCGCCGTGGCGGAGGCGGCAGCCGCACGGGCGACATCCTTCAAGCCCGGCAGGGTGCCGTCCGGGGCAAGGCGCGGCATCGCCGAGAGCGGCGCGGCGCAGGTCAGGTTGAGATGCAGGCCGAGATCGGCCCTGTCCGAGAACGCGGCCAGCTCCGGCGCAAGCCGGCGCCAATGCGGGCGGTTGGTCATGGCACCCGTCGCCGTCAGCTTGCCGCGCCCGATCAGCTCAAGGATCGAGCGGCTGATCCCCTCGGTCATGGCGAAATCATCGGCGCAGAGGATGAAGCCTTTCGCCATGCCTTTTCTTGTCCCCTGTTCGCCCGGATCGCGGTATAGCGCGGCAGGCTTGTCGGTCGCCAAGCTTTAAGGTTCTGTGCGTCGCGCGTCACCCTGTCGGCAGATTGCCCGGAAAGGTCGTTTGTGTCGGATTCTGCATCCCAGCCAGCTCAGCGCGCGCCCCGGGCGGCCCGTTGGCCGGAGCTTTCGATCGTCGTGCCGGTGCACAACGAGGCCGAGAATCTGCATCTGCTCGTCGACCGGCTGCGCAATGTGCTGGCCGATGCAGTTTCCTCCTGGGAGATCGTCTTCGTCGACGACGGGAGCCGCGACGACACGCTGGCGGCGATCCGGGCGCTGAACGCCGCGGATCCGCGGATCAGCGCCGTCTCCTTCAGCCGCAACTTCGGCAAGGAGATCGCGATCGCGGCCGGCCTCGACCACGCGACGGGCGATGCCGTCATCATCATGGACGCCGATCTCCAGCATCCGCCGGAGGTCATCCCGGCCTTCCTCGCGAAATGGCACGAGGGATATCTCAACGTCTACGGCCAGCGCACGGGGCGCGAGGACGAGACCCGCCTGAAGCGCAACTTCGCCAAGGCGTTCTACCGCATCTTCTCCTATTTCGGTGAAACCGAGCTGCCGGAGGGCGCCGGCGATTTCCGGCTGCTCGACCGCAAGGCCGTCGATGCCCTGCGGGCTCTGCCGGAGCGATCGCGCTTCTCGAAGGGGCTCTACGCCTGGGTCGGCTTCCGCTCGATCGGCGTGCCCTTCCAGGTGGCCGAGCGCGAGCACGGCCAGTCGAAATTCCGGTATCGCAAGCTGTTCTCCTTCGCCTTCGACGGGCTCTCCTCGTTCTCCACCGTGCCCCTGAAGGTCGCGACCTGGTCCGGCGCGATCATCGCTGTGATCGCCGCGCTGACAGCAGCCTACTTCCTGCTGCGTACGCTGTTCTTCGGCACCGACCTGCCCGGCTTCCCGTCCCTGATCGTCTCGATCATGTTCTTCTCGGGCATCCAGCTGCTCTCGCTCGGCATGATCGGCGAATATGTCGGGCGCATCTTCGCCGAGGTGAAGCGGCGGCCGCTCTACCTGATCGGCGAGCGCGTCGGCTTCGATGCGCGCACGGTCGACCATCCGCGCGGCGATGCCCTGCCGCCGCTGATCCGCTAGGTCCGTATGCTCAAGAACATCCTGTCGGTCGGCGGCTATACGCTGATCTCGCGGCTCACCGGCTTCGCGCGCGACGTCATGCTGGCGGCCGTGCTGGGCGCCGGCGCGATGATGGACGCCTTCTCGGTAGCGCTGCGCCTGCCGAACCATTTCCGCGCCATCTTCGGCGAAGGCGCCTTCAACCAGGCCTATGTGCCGACCTATGCCCATGTCGCGGAGAAGCAGGGGCAGGAAGCGGCCAATCTCTTCGCGGACCGGCTCTTTACCGTGCTCCTCATGGTGCAGATCGTGCTGCTGGCGCTGGCGCTGCCGCTGATGCCCTGGCTGGTGGCGCTGCTGGCGCCGGGCTTCGTCAACGACCCCGCCGTCTTCGACCTCGCCGTCGCGCTGACGCGGATCACCTTCCCCTATCTGCTGTTCGTGACCATGGTCACGTTCCTGGGCGCGACCCTGAACGCGGTCGACCGCTTCGCCGCCTTCGCGGCCGCGCCGATCCTGTTCAATCTCTTCATCATGGCGGCGCTCGCCGTGCCCTTCCTGTTCCCGAGCGCGGCCTATGCCGCGGCCTGGGGCGTCGCGGTCTCGGGCGTGGCGCAGTGGGTCCTGCTCTATGTCGCGGCCAAGCGGGCCAAAGTCTCCAGCACGCTCGTCCGGCCACATATGGATGCGGGCGTCCGGCGTTTCCTCAAGACCTTCGGCCCGGCGGTGATCGGCTCGGCCGGGCAGCAGATCGCGATCTTCGCCGACACGATCATCGCCTCGCTCCTGCCGCGCGGCGGCTATGCGGCGCTCTACTATGCCGAGCGGCTCTATCAATTGCCCCTCGGCCTGATCGCCATCGCGGTCGGCACCGTCGCGCTCTCTGCCATGAGTCGCGCGATCGCGCGCGGCGACGAGGCTGCCGCCAACCGGGCGCAGAACCGCGCCATCGCGATCTCGCTGGTGGCCAGCGCGCCTTTCGTCGCCGCCTTCGTCGCGGTGCCCGAGCTGATGGTCGCCGGCCTGTTCCAGCGCGGCGCCTTCGATGCGCAGGCGAGCGCCGCGGCCGGCGCCGTGCTCTTCGCCTATGCGCTCGGCCTGCCGGCGATCGTGATGATCCGCACGCAGGTCTCGGCTTTCCAGTCGCGCGGCGACACCACGACGCCGATGCTGGTCGCTCTTGCGGCCATCGCCTGCAACCTCGCGCTCAAGCTCCTGCTCTGGCGCGACTGGGGCGCGCCGGGCCTTGCACTCGCGACCGCAGCCGGCGCCTGGATCAATCTGCTGACGCTGTTCGTGCTGGCGCGACGGCGCGGCTGGACTCAGCCCGACCGGCGCCTGCCCGGCTTCGCGGGAATCGTCTGCGGCGCCGCGGCGCTCTGCGGCCTGCTGGCCTGGTGGGCGGCGCCGCTCGTGCTCAAGCTCACGGCTGCCCAGCCCTTCGAGCCGCTGCTGATGGCGGTGCTGCTGGTCTCAATCGCCGCGGCCATTCTCTACGCCGTCCTCGCCGGCGGACTACTCAAGGTGACCGGGCTGCTCAGGTTGTTGCGATAGCAGAGGCTTTCAGCCCGAGCCCTCTGTCATTCCGGGGCTTCGCGAAGCGAAGAACCCGAAACCCACGACCGCAGGAGCCCTTCACCACAAGCGAGCAATATCGCACCCAGTCGTGGCTTCCGGGCTCGCCCTTCGGGCGCCCCGGAATGACAATGTGGTGCCGGTAGATATCTCAGGCGAGGAAGCGCCCCGCGCGTCCGAGCAGCGTCGTCGCCTCCGCCACCATGCGCTCGACGATCTCGCCGGCGCTCGGAATATCGGAGACCAGTCCGGCGGCCTCACCGAAGATGACCGCGACCTTGTCGGGATCGCCGGCCATGAAGGCCTCGCGATAGGCCGGCGCCTCGCTGGCGATGGCAGCCTTCAGCTCGGCGTCGCGTCCTGCCCATCTGGCGATGAAGGCATTGTCGGAGACGCGGATATCGAAGGGCTTCGGCCAGTCGAGCTGGCGGGCGATGTCGGGCAATGACGAGCGGACGGTCTGGTCGCCAGTAGCTGCGACGGCCGCGGCATGATGGCGCTCATGCACAATCGCCTCGCGGCTCGCCCAGAAGCGCGTGCCGGCGAGCACGCCATCGGCGCCGAGCATCAGCGCAGCGGCCAGTCCTCGGCCGTCGGCTATGCCGCCGGCAGCGACGAGCAGCGTATCGGGGCTTTCACGGGCGATGAGATCCGCCGCCTCGGGCACGAAGGGCAGCGTCGCGCGGGTGGCGCCATGCCCGCCCGCTTCGGCACCTTGCGCGACGACGATCGCGGCCCCGGCCTCGATCGCCTGCCGGACATGGTCCAACGACTGGCACTGGCAGATCAGCGGGACCCCGGCGGCGGCGATCTCGGCTGCAAAGGGCCGTGGGTCACCGAAGGAGAGCATCAGCGCGGCGGGCTTGTGGGCCAGAGCCTGCGTCAGCAGCTCCGGCTTCCCGGCCATAGACCAGGTGATGAAGCCGCAGCCGACCTGCGTATTGCCGGCTGCGGAGAATTGCTGCTCGATCCAAGCGCCGTCGCCATAGCCACCGCCGATCAGGCCGAGGCCACCGGCGCGGGTGACCGCCGCCGCAAGCGCTCCGCCGCCTGCCAGCGCCATGGGCGCCGACAGGATCGGATGGGCGATGCCGAGCCGCTCGGTCAACCGCGTGGCGAGGTGCGCCATGGCGCCCGGTCTCAGGCTGCCTTGGCCTTGCTGTGGGCGAAGTCCATGTAGAGCTCGCGGGCGCGGCGGAAGAGCGGGCCGGGCTGGAGCGTGCGATTGTCGATGCGGGTCACCGGCATGCACTTGGAGTAGTTGCCCGACATGAAGATCTCGTCGGCCTGCTCGAAATCCTCATAGCGCAGGCTGCATTCCTCGACCGGCACGCCGTTCTCGCGCAGCAGCTTGATGACGCGCTGGCGGGTGATGCCGTTCAGGAAGGTGCCGTTCGGCACCGGGGTCTTCACCACGCCGTCCTTGGCGAGGAAGATGTTCGAGGTCGCGGTCTCCGCGACATTGCCCTGCATGTCGAGCACCAGGGCGTTGTCGAAGCCGGCGGCCTTCGCCACCTTCAGCACGCGGGCATTGTTCGGGTAGAGGCAGCCCGCCTTGGCGTCCGTCGGGGCGGTCTCATAGCTCGGGCGGCGGAAGGCGCCCTTGGTCACGGAGAAGCCCGCCGTCGGAGCGGGCATCGCCGCCTCGAACAGGCAGAGCGCGAACTGTGTCGATTCCGGATCGGGCATGATGGTGGACGGGCCGTCGGCCTCGCCCCAGTACATCGGCTTGACGTAGAGCGCGGTGCCGGGCGCAAATTTCTTGGCGCCCTCGTACATCTTCTCGACGATGAAGTCCGGCGTGACCGTCGGGTTCAGGCCGAGCGCGGTGGCCGAGCGGTTGACGCGGGCGGCGTGCAGATCGATGTCCGGCGCGACGCCGTCGAAATAGCGGCCGCCGTCGAAGACCGACGAGGCCTGCCAGAGCACATGGCTGCGCGGACCGACGATGCCGGGGTTGCCCTCATGCCAGGCCCCATCGAACCAGGTCCACGTCTGAGAATACCATGCCATGACGGCGCTCCATTGTAGGCGATTTAACTCAGCCGCACCGTCCTCCCGCTGCCGCCCGTCGTCAACATGCGGCGGCACATATCGGGATGACGTGATGTGATGGAAGCAATCGGCCCGCGTGATGGATCGGAGTTTGTCCGGCACTTCTGCTGCCGCGGGCCGGACAGTCTCCCTAGAACCCGAGCGCGCGCAGGGCCGAGATCGCCGCCATGCCGGTCAGCAGCGCCAGCAGTTCCGAGCGGCGCAGGATCATCGTGCCGATTGCGACCAGCAAGGCGACGGCAGCGGCCGCACCGAGCCGCTCGATCAGCGGCAAGACGGTCGCGACGACGATCGAGCCGGGCAGCGCGGCGAGCCCGCGCCGGACATGCGGCGTCAGCGGGATGAAGCTCATCAGCACCACCCCGGCAATGCGGCAGAGATAGGTCGCGACCGCCATCGCGGTGATGGCGAGGATCGCGCCCCAAGCGCCGGGATCAGGCAGCGTCATCGCGGAACGCCCCCGTGACGGCGCCGGCAAGCGCACCGACGATGATGAAGGCGTAGCCGTCGACCAGCCGGGCGGTGACGAGCGCGACGAGGCCGGCGACGACCCAGGGCACCATGCCCCGCCTGCCACGCCAGAGCGGCACGATCATCGCGGCGAAGAAGATCGGCATGACGAGGTCGATGCCGTAACGGCGCGGATCGCTCACCAGCGCGCCGAGCATGTAGCCGCCACCCGTTGCCACCACCCAGACGGCCCACAGCGCGAGCCCCGCCCCGACCAGGACGCCGAGATCGCGCCCGCCCTCCGCGTGGTAGCGCGTGCCGATGAGCCAGTTCGCATCGGTGAAGAAGAAAAGCTGGAGCGCGTTGAGAGCCTTCGGATATCTGGCGAACCAGGGCTGGAGCGAGGCGCCCTGCAGCACCATGCGGGCATTGACGGTCGCGGTGACCACAGCGATGCCCGCAATGGCGCCCCAGCTCCATTCGGGGCGCCAGAGTTCCAGCGAGACCAGTTGCGCCACGCCGGCATAGACGAAGCCGCTCATCAGCATGGTTTCGAAGAAGGACAGACCCTTCGCCGCCGCAGCCGCGCCGAAGGCGACGGCGAAGACGACAATGCCCGGCATCAGCACGGAGACCTTGCGCACGCCCAACATCATGCCGGCGCCCGTGATCGGCGCCTTGCGGTCGGTCAGCTCTGTGTCGGGATCGGACGGCATCGTCTTCCAGAAGGGGAAAGGGACGCCGCCCGTCAACGCGCATCGGCGGCGCGCCTGCATGAATTGCGCGCAGAACGCGACAGCCTGCGGCAGCCCCGGTAGGGTAGCCGTATGCTCTGGCTCGATTCCGCCGACAGCGTGGCCCCCGCTCTCCCTGCCGTCTGGCTGATCGCGACCGGCACCCACCCGCGCGATCTCGACGAGCGTTCGGTGCTGAGGCGCGGCACGGCGCGGCGCGTGCTTGCACGGCAACTCGGCTGCCGGGAAGACGACGTCGTCATCGCGCACGAGCCAGTGGGCCGGCCAGTGCTAGCCCGGCCCGAGGCGCCGGAGTTTCGGCTCTCGCTCGCGACACGCGCCGGCGTCGTTGCCATCGCGGTCGCGCGAGAGCCTATCGGCGTGGATGTCGAGCGCGTCGAGGCGAAAATGGCGCCGCCGCTCGATGTTCTCCACCCCGACGAGCGCGCCTTCCTCGATGCGACGGCCCTCGCCACGCGGCCGCGCGCCTTCGCGCAGCTGTGGGCGGCCAAGGAAGCCTATGTGAAGGCTCTTGGAACCGGGTTCCTGCGACCGCCGGAGAGTTTTGCGGTGTCGCTGCTGTCGGAGGGCGCCTTTCGCGTCGCCGACCCGCTGCGCCCCGCCGATATCGTCGGACAGCTGCACCTCATGAAAAACGGCGACCAGGACATCCTGGCCGCCGCCGCAATCGTTCTTGCCTAAAACCAGGCTCAGCCCGGCTGGTCCACCGGCTTGCGCTTCAGCACATAGCCGACGGCGCAGACGAAGGCCGCACCGATGGCCGCCGCGACATAATGCGGCAGGTTCGCGGGCGCGATGCCGAGGGGGTTCACGTCGGTCGGAACCGACTTGACCCAGTTCGGCCAGTTCGCCTGCAGCCACTGCAACACGGCGACGTCGCCAAGGATCATTTCGGCCGCGATCCATCCCAGCAGCGCCGCGCCAATCCAGACCAGGATCGGGAAACGCTCGATAATCGAGGTGAGCAGCTGCGCGCCCATGATGATCAGCGGGATCGACAGCAGCAGGCCGAAGATGAAGAGCTCGGCATGTCCGCGCGCCGCCGCCGCAATGGCGATGACGTTGTCGAGGCTCATCACCGCATCCGCGATGGCGATGGTGCGCACGGCCTTCCAGAGGCTCTCGCTCGCCTCGATGTTGCCGTGGGCTTCTTCCTCGCCGACCGCGAGCTTGATCGCGATCCAGAACAGCAGAATGCCGCCGATCACCTTCAGATAGGGCACGCCGAGCAGGTAGGTCACGACCAGCGCGAAGATGATGCGCAGGCCGACGGCGGCGCCGGCGCCGAGCCAGATGCCGATCTTTTTGCGGTTCTCCGGCAGCGAACGGCAGGCGAGCGCGATCACGACCGCGTTGTCGCCGGAGAGCAGCAGATCGATCCAGATGATCTGCAGCAGCGATATCCAGAAGGTCGAAGACGAGAAATCCATCGAAGGTATGCCCCTTTCTTGTCAGTGAGCCGGATCGGGCCGGCGCGATTTGATGAGGAAACCGAGGCCGAGCACAAGCAGCGCGCCCAGGATCGCGGCAGGATACTCGAATTTGTGCAACAGTTCGGCACCGAACCGGCCCGCCAGCCAGGGATCGCTCTCGAACATCTCGCCGGCGACCCAGCCCAGCAGCGCGGCCCCGGCCCAGACCAGGATCGAGAAGCGCGCCAGCAGGCTGGTGATGAGCGAGGCGCCGAGCACGATCAGCGGGATCGAGATGACGAGACCGGCGATCAGCAGCGGGATCGAATCCTTGGCGACAGCCGCGATGGCCAGGACGTTGTCGAGGCTCATGACGATGTCGGCGATGGCGACGGTCTGCACCGCCTTCCAGAGCTTGCTGCTGGCAGCGACGGAGTCCTCGTCCTGCCCCTCGTCCTCGACGATCAGCTTCACCGCGATCCAGATGAGGAGGCCCGCGCCGACGATGCGCAGGAACGGCGCGTTGAGCAGCGAGGCGATCACCACGGTGAAGGCCACGCGCAGCACCACGGCGACGCCGGCCCCCAGCGCGATGCCTTTCGTCCGCTGCGCCGGCGCCAGCGCGCGGCAGGCGAGCGCGATCACGACCGCATTGTCGCCCGAGAGCACGATATTGAGCGCGATGATCTCGGCCAGCTTGCCCCACATCCGGGGGTCGACGATGGAAATCGACGAAATATCCATGGACTCAAATCCTCAGAATACGTCCTTGCAGATCGTTATTGCGAGGAGCGGAGCGACGAAGCAATCCAGGGGGACTGGGCTGCAAGTCCCACCCAGTCCCCTGGATTGCTTCGCTGCGCTCGTAGTGACGGCTCTCATCATCGAAGCGTCCTAGAGAGCCTGCTCGACGGCCTTGCCGGCGGCTTCCGTCCCCAGCGAGCCGCCGAGGTCGCGCGTGCGGGTGCGGGCATCGCCGAGCGCGCGCTCGATCGCAGCCTCTATCCCCTTGGCAGCCTCGCGCTCGCCGAGATGGTCGAGCATCATGGCGCCCGACCAGATCATGCCGACCGGGTTGGCGATGCCCTGCCCGGCAATATCGGGCGCCGAGCCATGGACCGGCTCGAACAACGAAGGATGATCGCCGGTCGGGTTGATGTTGCCGGACGGGGCGATGCCGATCGTGCCGGTGCAGGCCGGGCCGAGATCGGAGAGGATGTCGCCGAAGAGATTGGAGGCGACGACGACGTCGAAGCGGTCCGGATTGAGCACGAAATGCGCGGTCAGGATGTCGATATGGTACTGGTCGACCGCGACATCCGGGTAGTTTTTCGCCATCTCCTTCACCCGCTCGTCCCAGTAGGGCATGGTGATCGAGATGCCGTTCGACTTGGTCGCGGAGGTCAGCTTCTTGCGCGGACGGCGCTGCGCCAATTCGAAGGCGTATTTCAGCACGCGGTCGACGCCGACCCGGCTCATCACCGTCTCCTGGATGACGATCTCGCGCTCGGTGCCGGCATACATGCGCCCGCCGACCGAGGAATACTCGCCCTCGGTGTTCTCGCGCACGACGAAGAAGTCGATGTCGCCCGGCTTGCGATTGGCGAGCGGGCCGGTCACCCCCGGCATCAAGCGGACCGGGCGCAGGTTGACGTATTGATCGAACTCGCGCCGGAACAGCAGCAGCGAGCCCCAGAGCGAGATGTGGTCCGGCACCTGCTGGGGCATGCCGACCGCGCCGAAATAGATCGCGTCATGGCCGCCGATGGTCTCCTTCCAGTCGTCCGGAAGCATCTTGCCGTGCCGGGCATAGTAGTCGCAGGAGGAGAAATCGAACTCGTCGAGACGCAGCTCGAAGCCGAACTTCTTCGAAGCGGCCTCCAGCACGCGCAGGCCCTCGGGCATGACCTCCTTGCCGATGCCGTCGCCGGGGATCACGGCGATGCGGTAAACGCGATTGGTCCCGGTCATGCGGTTTCTCCGAAGAAGGCCCTGAACTCCGCCGCGACGAGATCGGGGACCTCCTCCGCGAGATAATGCCCGCCCGGCAGGGCATGGCCGCGCACATCCTGCGCACGCTCACGCCACAAAGCCAGCGGGTCGAAACACTTTCCGATGATGCCGTTTGCGCCCCAAAGCGCAAGCAGGGGTTGCGTCAGCTTGCGCCCGCCATCCTCGTCGTCATGGCGGATGTCGATCGTCGCGGCGGCGCGATAATCCTCGCAGCTCGCATGGATCATCGCGGGATCGCGGAAGCAGCGCAGATATTCCTGAAGTGCTTCCGGCTCGAACAACCGCATGTCCGAGGCACGCCGGCTCGTCCAGTAGAAGTCCGGATCGCTTTCGATCATGCGCTCCGGCATCGGCGCCGGCTGGATCAGGAAGAACCAGTGCCAGTAGCCGCGAGCGAAGGCGTCGGTCGTGCCGCGATACATTTCCCGCGTCGGCGCGATGTCGAGGGTCGCGAGCTTCAGGACCCGCGCGCCATGGTCGAGCGCCAGCCGATGCCCGACACGGGCGCCGCGATCATGCGAGCCGACGAAGAAGCGATCATGCCCCAGCGCGCCCATGATTTCGGCCATGTCCTGCGCCATGGCGCGCTTCGAATAGGGCGCGTGCTCGGCGTCGCTCGGCGGCTTGTCGGAATCGCCGTAGCCGCGCAGGTCCGGGCAGATCAGGGTGAAATGCGGCGCGAGCAGCGGGGCGATCCGGCGCCACATCACATGGGTCTGCGGATAGCCGTGCAGCAGCAGGAGCGGCGGCCCCTCCCCGCCCGTGCGGACGCGGATGCGCGCGCCGGACGTGGCGACGTCGAGCAGGCGAAAACCGGGGAACAGATTGTCCGCGATGGGACGTTCGGTGAGGCTCATAGGACCGCGAAGATGCAAGAATGCGTCAGCGCATACCCCGATAGCGCAGGGATTTCGCGCACGGATTATTACATAATCTCGATCAATGGTGGGAAACCGCATCTGACCGACATATGCGACCGAGCGGCACCGTCATGCTCGCCCTTGTGGCGAGCATCCACGTCTTGACCACGCCCCTCAATCAGCGAAGACGTGGATGGTCGGGACAAGCCCGACCATGACGACGAGACGCTATCAGCCCCGCAGCGTCGCGCCGTAGCGCTTGCCGATCTCCGCGACGATCTTGCTGCCGACTGCCTCAATCTCGGCTTCGGTCAGCGTTTTCTCGGTCGGCTGAAGCGTCACGGCGAGCGCGACCGACTTCTTGCCGGCCTCGACGCCCGCGCCCTCGTAGAGGTCGAAGACGCCGACATTGGCGATCAGCGCGCGGTCGGCGCCCTGCGCCGTCTTGACCATGTCGCCGGCCGCCACCGCCTTGTCGACGATGAAGGCGAAATCGCGGGTCACCGGCTGGAAGTCGGAGAGCACGAGCTTCGCCTTGACCTTGGTGGGCCTGGCCTTGGGCAAGGGCAGCGTATCGAGATGGATCTCGAAGGCGACCAGCGGCCCCTTCACGTCGAGCGCCTTGAGGATACGGGGATGGACCTCGCCGAAGGCGCCGATCACGCCCTTCGGGCCGAACTGCAGCGTGGCGGAGCGGCCAGGATGGGCCCAAGCCGGGCCGCCGGCGACGATCTGCAAGCCGCCGGTCGGAATGCCGAGGCCGGACAGCAGGCCGAGCACGTCCGCCTTCGCGTCGAACGCATCGACCGGCTGGGCGCCGCCGTCCCAATGACGACCGACGCCGTCGAGGCGCGCAGTGCCGCGCCGCAGGCCGGTCGCGGCGATGAGCTGGCCTTCCGGCTCGTCGCTCCTGAAGATCTGGCCGACCTCGAACAGCGCGACATCGGGGAAGCCGCGATCGGCATTGGCCTGCGCCGCCCTGATCAGCCCCGGCAGCAGCGAGGGCCGCATGTCCGAAAGATCAGCCGCGATCGGGTTGGCGAGCGCGAGCTGCGGCGAGCCGCCGCCGAAAAGCTTCGCCTGATCCTGCGAGATGAAGGACCAGGTCACGGCCTCGACGAGACCGCGCGCCGCGAGCGTGCGCTTCGCCAGGCGCGTGCGCTTCTGCAGCACGGTCAGCACCGGCTTGACGACTTCGCCCTTGATGCGCGGCAGCGGCGTCGAGGCAACGCGATCGAGACCCGCGATGCGGACGATCTCCTCGACCAGATCGGCCTTGCCGCCAACATCGGCGCGCCAGGAGGGGGCCGCGACCTTGACCCGTTCACCGGCGCCCGAGACGTGGAAGCCGAGCGAGGTGAGCGCCAGCTTCATCTCGGCCTGCGGCAATTCGAGCCCGGTCAGGCGCTTGACCTCGGACCAGGGGAAATCGATCGCGGCGGGGCTGTCCGGCAGTTCGCCGACGAATTCCATCTCCGAGGCTTCGCCGCCGCAGAGCCCGATGACCATCGCCGTGGCGAGATCGAGGCCCGGCCGGGCGAAATCGGGGTCGACGCCACGTTCGAAGCGATAGCGCGCATCCGAATTGATGCCGAGCGCGCGGCCCGAGCGGGCGATGTTGAGCGGGTCCCAGAGCGCGCTCTCGATCAGCACGTCGGTGGTCGTCTCGCTGCTGCCCGAGGCCTCTCCGCCCATGATGCCGGCGAGCGACTCGACGCCATGCTCGTCGGCGATCACGACCTGCTCCTCGGTGAGCGTGTAGGTCTTGCCGTCGAGGGCGAGGATGGTCTCGCCCGCCCTGGCGCGGCGCACGGTGAGATTGCCCCGCACCTTGGCCGCGTCGAAGACGTGGAGCGGGCGGTTGCGGTCGAGCGTCATGAAATTGGTGATGTCGACGAGCGCGTTGATGGGGCGCAGGCCCACCGCGCGCAGCCGCGCCTGCAGCCAGTCCGGCGATGGGCCGTTCTTCACACCGCGCACCAGCCGCAGCGCGAAAGCCGAGCAGAGCTTCTTGTCATCCGCGGCGAAATCGAGCGTGACCTTCACCGGGCACGGGAAGGAGCCGCTGATCGGCTGGACCGGCGCGTTCTTCAGCTTGCCGAGGCCGGCGGCGGCGAGGTCGCGGGCGATGCCGGCGACACCGAGCGCGTCGGCGCGGTTCGGCGTCACCGCGATCTCGATCACCGCGTCGTCGAGGCCGGCATAGGGGGCGTAGGGCTGGCCGACCGGCGCGTCGGCCGGCAGCTCGATGATGCCGTCGTGATCGTCGGAGAGCTCCAGCTCCGCTTCCGAGACCAGCATTCCGTTCGATTCGACGCCGCGGATCACGCCCTTGCCGAGCGTGACCTTCTTGCCGGGGATGTAGCTGCCCGGCGGCGAGAACACGCCCTTCATGCCGGTGCGCGCATTGGGCGCGCCGCAGACGACCTGCACGGGCTCGCCCGCGCCGGTGTCGACCATGCAGACGCGCAGGCGGTCGGCGTTCGGGTGCTGCTTCGCCTCAATGACATAGGCGATGGTGAAGGCCGAGAGCGCGGCGGCGCGATCCTCGATCGCCTCGACCTCGAGGCCGATGCGCGTCAGGGTCTCAGCGATCTCGGCAACGGAAGCATCGGTGTCGAGGTATTCTTTGAGCCAGGAAATCGTGAATTTCATCGCCTTGCCGATCAGTCAGTCATGTCGTGATGCATGCGCGGAAGCGCTGCGAAACCAGTCTTCGTCAACGGGTGTTCTCCGCGGAGCTTCCGGTCGCCGAAAGCGCCGGTGCGGCATCGTTGAGCTCGTTGGCGCCGTCCGCGCGGATCTTCATGGCGTTGCCGCGCCAGCTCACCTCGCCACCGACGAAGGCATAGGCCCAGACGCCGGGGAAGGCGACGTCGCGCACCAGCATGGCGAGCGGCGAGCGCCAGTTCAGGAACCAGCCGACGCTGGCGGAGAGCGCGATATCGCCGGCATACCAGAGCAGCAGGACCAGAAGCGGTCCCATCCAGAACGGCAGCCCCAACGCGGGCGCGCCGAAGGCCGCCAGCACGGCCGCGAGAAACGGCGTGGACAGGATCTCCAGCGCGAAGAAAGGCAGGAAGGTCACGCGCCGAAGCCGCGCCCAGCGGAACTGGCGCTGAACCGCATCGGCAAGCCGGCGCGGGCCCAGCGGCTGCTCGAAAGGCCGGTCGACGAGATGGACATGCTTGCCGGCGGCGCGTACCAGCTTGGTGGACGCGGCGTCCTCGGCAATCTCGGCACCGAGCGCGGCGATGCCGCCGCGGGCATCGAGGAAAGGCTTGTTCCAGAGCATCGACTTGCCCTGCGCGAAGCCCAGGCCCAGCGCCTCGCCGACATATTGCCAGCGCGCCTGGAAGGCGTTGAGGAAGGCGACCTCGACCTCGGCGCCGAAGCTCCGTGGGCGAGAGCCTTCCGGCGTCGAGCAGACGAGGCCGGTGTCCGGCTGCCAGGCGGCCAGCATGCGCTGGATATAGTCCTTCGGCATCAGCACGTTGGAATCGGCGAGGATGACCCATTCGGTCGTCGCCGCCTGCCAGCCCTTGACGCAGTTGTTGAGCTTGGGATTGGCGCTGACCGCGACGTCGCCGACGATCAGCCGGACCTTCCCGGTGCCATAGATGCCGATGAGTTCCTCGATCAGCGGGATGATCGGGTCATGCGCGTCGGCGACGCAGAAGATGGTGCTGTAGTGCGGATAATCGAGTTCGAGCCCCGAGATCGCCGTCTCGCGGCTGAAGGCCTCGATGCCGCGCACCGGCCTGACGATCGTCACCGGCGGCATCCGGTCGAGCAGGGCCGAACGCCGCATGGGCCGGCGCAGCCGCCAGCACGCGATCGCCTGGCTCACCAGGTTCGCGGCGGTCAGCAGCCCGGCGAACAGCGCCGCCCAGCCCGCAGGCGTCATCGCGCCCTCCCCTGCCCGGTCCGGCTGGTCATGAGGACAGGCCGCCCGTCAGCGTAGGCCAGTCGAGCGGGCGGAAGCCGTAATGGCTAAGCCAGCGCACATCCGCCTCGAAGAAGGGGCGCAGATCCGGCATGCCGTATTTCAGCATGGCGATGCGGTCGATGCCCATGCCCCAGGCAAAGCCCTGATAGACCTCCGGGTCGAGCCCGCAATTGCGCAGCACGTTCGGATGGACCATGCCGCAGCCGAGGATCTCCAGCCAGTCGTCGCCTTCGCCGAAGCGAATTTCGCCGCCCTTGCGCGAGCACTGGATGTCGACCTCCATCGAGGGCTCGGTGAAGGGGAAGAAGGACGGGCGGAAGCGCATCTTCACGTCGTCGATCTCGAAGAAGGACTTGCAGAACTCTTCCAGAATCCACTTCAGGTGGCCGAGATGGGCGCTCTTGTCGATGACGAGCCCCTCGACCTGATGGAACATCGGGGTATGGGTCTGGTCGGAATCGTTGCGATAGGTCCGGCCCGGGCAGATCACGCGGATCGGCGGCTGCTGCGCCAGCATGGTGCGGACCTGGACCGGCGAAGTATGCGTGCGCAGCAGCTTGCGCTCGCCGTTCTCATCCGGCGCGAAGAAGAAGGTGTCGTGCATCTCGCGGGCGGGGTGCCCGACCGGGAAGTTCAGCTTGGTGAAGTTGAGGTCGTCGGTCTCGACATCCGGCCCTTCGGCGATGGCGAAGCCCATATCGCCGAAGATCGCGGTGATCTCGTCGATGACCTGGCTGATCGGATGGATGCGGCCGCGCGCTTCCGGGCCGTCCTGCACCGGCAGCGACACGTCGACGCGCTCGGAGGCGAGCCGGGCTTCCAGCGCAGCCTCGCCGAGCGCTTCCTTGCGGGCGGCGATGGCGCCCTGGACGCGGTCGCGCAGGCCGTTGATCTGCGGGCCCTTCTCCTTGCGCTCGTCCGGCGTCATGCCGCCGAGCGTCTTCAGCAGGGCCGAGATGGAGCCCGACTTGCCGAGCGCGGCGATGCGCACATCCTCGACGGCGGCTTCATCGGCGGCAGAATCGATCGCGGCGAGGACGTCGCGTTCCAGAGTGGCGATATCGGTCATGAATGGGTCGCAAGCGTTTGAAGGCGTGGGAACGGGCGCGTTCTAGCGGGAACGGCCAGCTTATGCCAGAGCGAAGCGACGCTTTGCCGAACCGGTTCCGCACAGCCGACGCCGATGCAGGAGGATGCCTTGTCCGACAACACCCATCAGAAGGAATCGCCGTCCTACCGGCTTGCCGCGCTCGACCGCGATTTCCTCCTCGGCGATTCGACCCGCGGCGTGCGCTTCATGCTGGAGTACCAGAAGGCGGAAGACCACCTGCGCGCGCGCGGCGTCGTCTCGACCATCGTCGTCTTCGGCTCGGCGCGGGTGCGCGAAGGCAATCCCTGGTATGAGGCGGCCCGGCAGTTCGGCCGCATCGCCTCCGAGCGTGGCGGTGCGTTGCGCGACGGCGAAGCCGGGCGCCACCACGTCATCGCCACGGGCGGCGGACCGGGCATCATGGAAGCGGCCAATCGCGGCGCGACCGAAGCCGGCGCTCTCTCGATCGGCTTCAACATCACCCTGCCGCACGAGCAGGAGCCGAATGCCTGGTCGACACCGGACCTGACCTTCCGCTTCCATTATTTCGCAATGCGCAAGATGCATCTGGCCATGCGGGCGGCGGCACTCGTCGTCTTCCCCGGCGGCTTCGGCACGCTCGACGAGCTGTTCGAGATCATGACGCTGGTACAGACCGGCAAGATGGGGCCGGTGCCGATCGTGCTCTACGATTCCAGCTACTGGCAGGGCCTGCTCAACCTCGACCGGATGGAAGCGGCCGGCTTCATCCGCCCGGAGGATCTGAAGCTGTTCAGATATGCGGATACGCCCGAGCAGGCCTATGCGTGCATCGTCGAGGGTGCGGGCGAAGGCTGGAATCCGCCGACGAACGGCAGCGTGGAGAGTTGATAACGCCCTGCCACGTCATGGTCGGGCATGTCCCGACCATCCACGTCTTCATCGATGCGGTGCGGTGTTCAAGACATGGATGCTCGCCACAAGGGCGAGCATGACGGTGGAACCCAAAGAAAAAGGCCGGCGTTTCCGCCGGCCTTTTCCAATTCAGCGATACCAATCCGCTCAGGCGGCCTTGGCCTCGGCGCCCAGCACGCCCTTGACCGTCTCGACGACCGCGGCGAACGAAGCAGCGTCGTCGATCGCCATGGCGGAGAGGGTCTTGCGGTCGAGCTCGATGCCGGCCTTGATCAGGCCGCCGATGAAGACCGAATAGGTCAGGCCGTGCTCACGCACCGCAGCGTTGAGGCGCTGGATCCAGAGAGCGCGGAACGAGCGCTTCTTGTTCTTGCGGTCGCGATAGGCGTACTGCATCGACCGATCGACGGCCGCCTTGGCGGCGCGGATCGTGTTCTTGCGGCGGCCATAGAAGCCCTTGGCGGCCTTCAGCGTCTTCTTGTGCTTGGCGTGGGCGGTCACGCCCCGTTTCACGCGAGCCATGTCATGATCTCCGGTGTGTCAGGTGGCGTCAGCCGTTGGGGAGGAAGTACTTCTTCACGTTGGCAGCATCGCCCTCGAAGAGGGTGGTGGTGCCGCGGTGATTGCGGATCTGCTTGTTGGTCCGCTTGATCATCCCGTGACGCTTGCCGGCCTGGGCGTAGAGCACCTTGCCGGTACCGGTGATCTTGAACCGCTTTTTGGCGGCCGATTTCGTCTTGATCTTGGGCATTTCAGCTCCTCAATGGTCGAGGCCGCGCGTCTTTTGGAACGCGTTGCCAATGTCTTGCTTTCGGGAAGCAAAGCACGACCGCCACGGCAGCCCTTATCAGCCGGGCGATCGAAGGCCGGGCCTATCGCAGAAAATGGCGGCTTTTGCAAGTGCGAAGCCGGCAATGCCGGGCAGGCTTTCCGCGCTCCGGCCCTCAGGCGGCTTCGCAGACCAGTGTTTCGCTGCGCGCGCCGAGCAGGCGGCCGTAGCCGACGAGCACCATCAGCAGCGCGGCGACGCCCGACCCTACCGAGATCCAGAAGCCGCTATGGGCGCCATAGGCGTCGATCAGGATGCCGGCGGCCGACGCGCCGGCGGCCATGCCGATATTGATGCCGGTGATGGCCCAAGTCATGCCCTCGGTGAGCTGGCGCGCCGGCACCAGCCGCTCGACCAGACCCATGGCGATGATGATCGTGGGCGAAACCGCCGCGCCGGCCATGAAGAAGACCAGCGCCAGCGAGCCGAGCCCGGTCACGGCCAGCAGCGGCAAGGTCGTCGCGGCCGCCAGCGCGATCGCCGCGAGGAACTGCGCAGCGAGCGAAGCCCTGAGCCTCAGCGTTCCGAAGACGAGCCCCACGATCAGCGAACCCGTCGCGTAGACGGCGAGCGGCAGACTCGCCGCCGCCTTCTGCCCCTGCGCCTCCGCGAAGGCGACGGCGGTGATCTCGGCCGTGCCGAAGATCGCGCCGATCGCGATCATCACGAGCACGACGATCCGGACGCCGCCGAGGCGAATGACCGAGGTGTCGGCCTCGGCGGCACGGGCGCGAACCGGCGGCTCGGTGCGCCGCTGGGCGCAGAGCAAGGGCACGCCCACGACGAGGAAGATCAGGGCGGCGAGCGGCCCGGCCTCGGGAAACAGGCCGACGCTCAGCCCGATCGCGACGATCGGCCCGATAATGAAGATGACCTCGTCGACCACCGATTCGAAGGCGAAGGCCGTGCGCAATTGCGGGGTATCGCGATAGAACTCGGTCCAGCGCGCCCTGACCATCGCGCCGATGCTCGGCATCACGCCAGCCAGCAGCGCGAAGACGAAGAGCAGCCAGCTCGGCGCGCCCGCCCAGGCCGCGATCATCAGGCCGCTCAGCGCCAGGGCCCCTGCCCCGGCGGCCGGCAGCAGCACGCGGCGCTGGCCGTAGCGATCGACGAGGCGCGAGACCTGCGGCGTGATCAGCGCGCTGGCGAGCGCGAAGGTCGCGGCCACCGCGCCGGCGATCGCATACTCCCCACGCCGCTCCGACAGCATGGTGACGATGCCGAGCCCGACCATCGAGGCCGGCAGGCGGGCGATGAAGCCGGCACCGGAAAAGGCGGAGGCGCCCGGCGCCTGGAAGATCTCGCGGTAGGGATTAGGCATGACTCGAACCGTGATTGCGAACATACGCCGCGTATGTAAGTGAATGCGTAATTGCATACGTCCCGTATGTCAATTAACATACGGAGCGTATGTGAAAGGGATATGATGGCCCGCAGACTTCGTGCCGACATGATCGCGGAGACCCGCGCCAGCCTGATTGCCGCCGCCCGCGAGGCGTTCGGGTCGGTTGGCTATGCCGGCGCTTCGATGGACGAGATGACGGCAGCGGCCGGGCTGACGCGCGGCGCGCTCTATCACCATTTCGGCGACAAGAAGGGGCTGTTCGCCGCCGTCATCGGCCAGATCGATGCGGAAATGACGGTCAGGCTGCGCGCCGTCTCGGCCAGGGCCGGGGATCGCTGGACCGGCTTCCGTGACGAATGCGCCGCCTATCTCGCCATGGCGCTGGAGCCGGAAATCCAGCGCATCATGTTGCGCGACGGCCCGGCCGTGCTCGGCGACCCCTGGAGCTGGCCGATCCAGAACGACTGCATCCGGATGATGACGAGAGGGCTGGACGAGCTCGTCACCGAGGGCGTGCTGGCGCCGCTCGATCCGGAGGCCGTGGCGCGCCTGATCTTCGGCGCGACCCAGCACGCGGCGCAGTGGATTGCGCATGCGCCCGATCCGGAGGCGGCGCTCAAGGGCGCGACTGATGCCTTCGACGCGATGCTGGACGGGCTGCTCGCGCGCGCCTGAATCCGGTTTCTAAAGCCGCCTCAATGGCGGGGATAGCGACAAGGCCGGCATCCCGGTCAGGCGTGCTTGCTGCTGCTCCGAGCGGAAGAACGTGGCCAGGGCGTCGATGAGCGCCCTCACGGCCGGTGGCAACCCTCTCCGCGCCGTGAAGACCAGATGGATCACGCCTTCCTGCGCGTACCAATCCGGCCAGAGCTGCACCAGCCGCCCATCCTGCATCGCCTGCCAGCAAATATGGTCCGGCAACAGCGCGATGCCGATCCCGGCCATGGCGGCCTCGCGCAGCAAGCCGAAGTCGCTGCTCGCGAGGCGTGGCTCATGCAGAATGGTCCGGCTCATGCCGGCGGGGCCGACAAGTTGCCATTGGTCGTGCATCGCCCCCTCGACGGAACTCAATGTCGGCGCGCGCGCGATTTCGGCGACATCGCCGAGACCGGCAAGCCGCTCCGCCAGCGCAGGGCTCGCCAACAGAACCCTGCGGCTGCGGCCGAGCGTGCGCATCGTCAGGGCGGCATCGCTGTCGAGGCTGGTGCGGACGCGCAGCGCCAGATCGACGCGCTCCTCGATCAAGTCGATCCGGCGATTGCTGGCGATGACCTGGAGGCGCACCTGCGGATGCACAACGAGATAATCTCGCAGCGCCGGATTGAGCGGCTCGATCAGCCCTGTCGGACAGGCGAAACGCACAAGCCCGCGCGGAACGCCATGCGCCTCGGCAACCAGTGCCTCGGCCGACTCGAGCTCGGCCAGCACGGAGCGACAGCGCTCGAAAAAAGCTTTCCCGATGTCTGTGACACGAAAATGCCGGCTCGAGCGCTCGATCAGGCGTATACCAAGCCGGGTCTCCAACTGCGCAACCCTGCGGCTGAGCTTCGACTTGGGCAGGCCGAGCGCGCGGCCGGCAGCGGCGAAGCCGCCATGGCTGACAACCGCCGCGAAGAAAGCGAGCTCGTTCAGATCCTGCATGGTGATCGTTCCATATTTGGAACGAAGAGTGCCAGAAATCGCAGCTACTCGCAGCAGCGTTCCGAATTTAGTTCTTCGGCAACGGCGGGGATCGCCGCAACCGAAGGAAAACAAGGTCATGACCAACAAGCTCGAAGGCAAGATCGCGCTCGTCACCGGCGCCAGCACCGGCATCGGTTTCGCCACTGCCAAACGCTTTGCCGCCGAAGGCGCCACCGTCTACATCACCGGCCGACGCCAGGCCGAGCTCGATGCAGCCGTCGCCGCAATCGGCCCGCAGGCCACCGGCATTCGCGCGGATGCCGGCAATCTCTCCGAGCTCGACACCGTGTTCGCGACGATCAAGAAGGCGCAAGGCCGACTCGACATCGTCTACGCCAATGCCGGCGGCGGCGAATTCCAACCGCTCGGCGCCATCACCGAGGAGAGCTTCGACGCCGCCTTCGACACCAATGTGAAGGGCGTTCTGTTCACGGTGCAGAAGGCACTGCCGCTGATGCAGCCGGGCGGCTCGATCATCATCACCGCCTCGACCTCCTCGATCAAGGCGCTGGAGGCCTTCAGCGTCTATGGCGCGACCAAGGCTGCGCTGCGCAATCTGGCGCGGCACTGGGCGCTCGATCTGAAGGGACGCAACATCCGCGTCAACGCGGTAAGCCCCGGCCCGATCGCGACACCCGGCCTGTCAGGGCTCGCCAAGACCGAAGAAGAATGGCAGCAGCTCAAGGCCGGCCTCGCGGCGAACATCCCGCTCGGCCGCGTCGGCGAACCGGACGAGGTAGCGAAGGCCGTCGTCTTCCTCGCGTCGGACGATGCAAGCTTCGTCAACGGCACAGAACTTTTCGTGGATGGCGGCTTCGCCCAGATCTGACATCCCAAAGGCACAGGAAACGATCTTCCGCGATCGCAGTCAGCAGAAAGGCCCGGCGCAACGCGCCGGGCCTTTCCAGTTTCCTGCCGAACCGGCGATCCCCCTCAGCGCGGCGCCAGCACCATCACCATCTGGCGGCCTTCGAGCTGCCAGTCGCTCTCGACCTTAGCGACTTCGGCCGTATCGACCTTGACGCGCTCCAGCACCTTCACGCCGAGATCCTGATGCGCCATCTCACGGCCGCGGAAGCGCAGGGTGACCTTCACCTTGTCGCCTTCCTCGAAGAAGCCGTGCATGGCCTTCATCTTCACGTCGTAGTCGTGCTTGTCGATGCCGGGACGAAGCTTGATTTCCTTGATCTCGATGGTGCGCTGCTTCTTGCGCGCCTCCGAAGCCTTCTTCTGCTCGAGAAAGCGGAAGCGGCCGTAATCGAGAATCTTGCAGACGGGCGGCACGGAGTTCGGGGCGATCTCGACCAGGTCGAGACCGGCATCCTCGGCGATCTTCAGCGCTTCGAAGAACGAGACCACGCCACGGTTGGCGCCGGTATCGTCGATGAGCTGTACCTCGCGAACGCCGCGAATATCACGGTTCGAACGGGGGCCTTCCTTGGTCGGGGCCGGGGCAGCGCGGTAAGGACGACGAATGGGGTATTCTCCTGTATTTGGCGCGCATCGCGCCGTTGATTGAGACACATTGCACAAAGATGCGCGTTGTCAATGCATGACACCGCTGCGACAGGCATTCGCCCGCGCCTTGACTGCTCCAGATCGCCTCGCCTCCTTTCGGATGCGGGGCGGTCTCGCTTTTCCATTTCCGCATCGGATCGATCCGATGCTCAGCGCTCCAGCAAGGCGCAGTAGACGTCGAGGGTCTCGGCCACCATCGCTTCCAGCGAGAAGTGTTTCTCGACATGCTCGCGGGCGCGCTTCGCCAGCGCGTCGCGCGCGGAAGGCCGCAGCGCCAGCGCCTCCCCCAGCCCGGCCGCCAATGCGGCCGCATTGTCCGGCGGGATGCGCCAGCCGGTGCGCTCGCTGGGAGCAACCTGCGGCGGGGCCAGCACCGTCTCCGGCACGGCGCCGAGATCGGAGACCACGACCGGCGTGCCCATCGCCTGCGCTTCGACCGCGACGCGGCCGAAGGCTTCCGGCTCGGTCGAGGGCACGGCGACGACCGCGGCGGAGAGCATCGCCGCCGGCATGTCGGCGCAGTGGCCAACGCGCCGGACGCGGCCTTCCAGCCCTGCCTTGGCGATGAGCCCGTCGAGCTCCTTGACGTAACCGTCGCGGCCTTGCGCATCGCCCGCCAGGATGAAGGCGGTGTCGGTGTCGCCGCCGTCCCGCATCAGGCGCGCCGCCTCGATCAGCACGCGCTGGCCCTTCCAGTTGGTCAGGCGGCCGGGCAGCAGCACGATGCGCTGATGCGGCTCGACGCCCCAGGCCTTGCGCAGGATCTGGACCCGCTCCGCTCCGACGGCGGCCAGCGCGAAGGCCGAGAAATTGGTGCCGCGATTGACCACCCTGATCCGATCGCGCGCGGCCGGATGCTTCGAGAGAATCAGTTCGGCCGTGTAGTGCGAATTCGCGATAACGATGTCGCCGCGCGTCATCACCGAATTGTAGAGGGTCTTCACGGCCGAGCGGCTGTTGTAGGAACCATGATAGGTGGTGACGAAAGGCAGCTTCAACAACCGCGCTGCGCCGAGCGCCACCCAGGCCGGCGCGCGCGAGCGGGCATGGATCAGCTCCACCCCCTCCTGCTTGCAGAGCAGCACGAGCTTGCGGATGTTGAGCGCCATCGCGATCGGGTTCTTCGAGGCAGCCGGAAACGGCAGCCAGACTCCGCCCTTGGCCTGAAGCTCGGCGACGAGGCGCCCGCCCTCGGTCGCGACCAGGGCGCGGGCGCCGGCATCGGTCAGCCCCTTGGCGATGTCGACCGCGGTGCGCTCGGCGCCGCCCGCCTCCAGCTCCGGAATGATCTGCAGGATCGTCCGCCCCGCCAGCGGATGGGTTTCGGTCGAAGGCAGCGAAAGATGGGCACCCGGCTTGAAGGACATGCGCTCTAGAGGTTGTTAGGGACCATGGAAGCGATTTGACGCAGGCGATTTTGCGCGAATGCGAGGAATTCGAGGACGCAAGCCTTCCGGCTTGCTACGAAGAACGACACGGCAGTCGCGCAAAAGCGCCGCGCCCTGCGGGTGAGGTGAAAACCGCAGAGCTGCAGCGTCGCACCGCATTGCCGATACGGGCGTATCGGCGGCGCGACGCTCCTCCCATCTCTGCGGTTTTGACCTCATCAAATCGTTTCCATGGTCCCTAACAACCTCCGGTCTGGACTCTCGTTGGTTGGGGCGAATATGCCCCTATCGGGTAGGTGCCGCAGCCTCTAATCGCCGCGGCAGCGTGATTCGTCACAGGAGATTTGCCTTGGAGCGCCAACCGCCGCAATGGCTCGATGTCGGAGAAGGCCCCACCGGGCGCCGTCTCGCCTATCTGGTCCAGGACGGCAGCGGCGCTCCCGTGGTCTGGCTCGGCGGGTTCCGCTCCGACATGCGCGCCACCAAAGCCGAGGCATTGGCCGACTGGGCCCGCGGCGCGGGACGCGCCTTTCTGCGCTTCGACTATGGCGGGCACGGCGAGAGCGAGGGCGACTTCGCCAGCTTCACCCTGTCGGATTGGCTGGACGATGCGCTCGCCGCCATCCGCAGCCAGTGCCGGCAGCGCCCGATCCTGGTCGGCTCCTCGATGGGCGGCTGGATCGCGCTGCTCGCGGCCCGGCGCCTTTTCGGGACACCGCTCCAGCCGGCCGGCCTCGTCCTGATCGCGCCCGCCGTCGATTTCTCCGAGGAACTGATGTGGGCGCAGATGCCCGATTCGATCCGCCGGACGATCCTCGACGAGGGCGTCTGGCAGCGTCCTTCCGAATATTCTCCGGAACCGACGCCGATCACCCGCGCCCTGATCGAGGACGGCCGCCGGCACCTGATGTTCGGCGGCGAGATCAAGGCCGGCTGCCCCGTCCATATCCTGCAGGGTATGCGCGACCCCGACGTGCCGTGGCGCCAGGCCGTGAAGCTGGTGGAGCACCTCAGCAGCGACCCGGTCGTCCTGACGCTGGTCAAGGACGGCGATCACCGCCTGTCCACACCCGAGGATATTGTGAGGCTGCAATCGGCAGTCGCCGGGATGGCGACCGCCTCCTGAAGGGCGGGAATGCGGTCAGCGTCAGTGGACGCTGACCATCTTCAGATCATGCTCCCAGGCATTGGCCGTGGCAGCCTCGCGCGAATCCGTGACGAGGATCGGCGCGCCATCGGCCGAAAGCAGGGTGAAGAGCTGCAAGCCGGACTCGATCTTCGGAGCCTGCGGGAAGATCCGCATCAGCTCGTCCGAGGTCATCGACTTGACGTAAGCCACCTCGCCGGTGCCGAGCGCGGCGAATTCCGCAGGGGTCAGCACGCTGGTCTGGATCAGATTCCTGTCTTGTTTCATCGCGCCCTCCTTCAGAGCAGTGCGAATGCGGTTCTGATACTGCGCCTTCAAATATGAACAGATGCGAAAACCGCCGACGCATCCTTCAAAAGCTGGACGGGCCTTCCGTCCTCTACTCCCGGCTCATGATATCGATACGCCGGATGAGCCGTTCCGGTTCCGGCCTGGCGAGATCGATCGCGAGCAAGCCGTTCGACAGGTCGGCGCCGAGCACCTGCATGCCGTCGGCCAGCAGGAAGCTGCGCTGGAACTGACGGGCGGCGATACCGCGGTGCAGGAACTGCCGGTTCTTGTCGTCGCTCTGGCGGCCGCGGATCGTGAGCTGATTCTCCTCCAGCGTGATCTCGAGCTGCTCGCGCGAGAAGCCGGCGACGGCCAGGGTGATGCGCAGACGATCGGGCTCATCCTCCGTCCGGGGCAGCCGCTCGATGTTGTAGGGCGGGTAACCCTCGCTCGCGCCTTTGGCGACGCGGTCGAGCGCACGCTCGATATCGTCGAAGCCGAGCAGGAACGGGTGGGACAGGCTAGGCGTACGCGTCATCGCTTCAGGCCCTCGAAAGGCGCCTCACAAACATCGGGACCCGCCGCCGGGCAGCATCCCGCAGGCGAAAGGCGAACCCTTTCGCTTGTCCAAGATATGGCGAAGCGCAGGGAGAGCTTCAAGGGGAGCGGGCCGGCGGAGGCATCGGAGTGGTCCCCTCTGCCGTCATTCTCGGGCGGAGCGAAGCTTCGACCCGAGAATCTCATGACGAGAAGGCACTGGTTTCCGAGATGCCCGGGTCAAGCCTGGGCATGACGGCGGCTTTCGAGACGATGTCCGGAAGAAGGAAGGATGGTACAGCCACCCCGGCTTGAACGGGGGACCTCTAGATCCACAATCTAGCGCTCTAACCAACTGAGCTATGGCTGCCCGTACCTTAGGGCTCCGCGACCAGCCGCCTCGGCGGGGTCACCAGCGGCGCGGACCCTAGTGCCGGCTTTCCGGTTTTGCAACCGCGTAATTCGATTTCCACCGAGGGAATTTCGGCGCGCCCGCAGGCGCGCCGAACCTTGCCGCTCCCGTCAGTCCTTGCGCAGGGCCGCATTGGCGACGCGCGCGAGTTCCTTCAGGTGCTCGGCATAGGATTCGTAGCTTCGGCGCACAGCCTTGGCCTGCAGGGCCACGGCCTCGGACGCGCTGTTCGTCCGGGCCAGCGTCTGGGCGTCGTGCAGCGTCGCCTCCAACTCCGCGCAAGCGTGATCGAGCACGCGAGCCTGCAAGGCGCCGAAGGCACGCGCCATCGTCAGCGCCTGGCTCATCGCCGTCGCGGCGACGACCGCTGCTGCCTCGGGCGGACGCGGCAGGGGCAGCGCGTCGAGCGAAACCGGCTGCGGCGCCTTCGCGGGTGCGGCCTGCGCTGCGGGCTCGGGCGCCCGGGCAGCGGGCGCAGCCGGAGCAACCGCTGCAGGCTTGGGCGGCACGCTGGCCGGGGTTGCGGCGGGCTTCACCACCGCATCCGGGGTGGCGACGGGTTTCGAAACCTCAGCCTTCGGAGCTGCGACAGGCGCACTGACCGCCACCTTGGGCGCGGCGACCTTCGCGGCCGGCTTCTCGATCCGAATCTTCGCCGGAGGGGCCGCCTTGACGGCCGCGGGCGCGACGACCGGCGCGGGCTTCACCGGAGCCGGGGCCGCCGAAACCGGAGCCACGACCTTGGCTTCAACCTTGGGCGCAGGCGCGGCGGCAACGGGAGCGGAGGAAACCACGGGGGTCGATGGCGAAGCCGCAGGGACGACCGGGCTGAATCGCATCGCAGGGGCAGGCTTCGCAGCCGGCTGCGCCTCCACCTTCGGCGGCGACGTCTCGGCTTGCGGCACGGCGGGCGCGAGCGCCTTCACCGGGGGCAGGCTGACCGGGACCTTGGACTTGGTCCTGGTGGGAGCAGGCTTGACCATGACGGCTCTCCTTCAGCGGCAAATAGCGGAGGCCGGGCACGAGGCCCGCCCGAAAAGACACCGGCGCAGGCCGCGCCGGCGAGCAGAACTCAGCGGCCGCCCTTGGTGGCCTTGCTCACGGTCTCGGCAGCCTTGGTCGCAGCGTCCTGCGCGGCGGTGCCGATATCCTTGAGCTGGGTCTGGAATGAGGCGACCTGCGACTTCAGGAAGTCGGACTGGTGCTGCATGACCTCGGTGAGATCCTTGGACTTCACCAGCTTCTGCGCGAAATCGAAGGCAGCCGCGATGTTGCTCTCGGCGTAATCGATCGCCTTGCGGGTCGCTTCCTGCGTGTTGGCGCGGGCGCTCTCGGCCGAGCCATGGGCGCTATCCACAGCCTTCTGGGCCGCGCCGATGAAGCCGTCGAAAGCCTTGCGGGCCTGCTCGACGCTGCGCTCGGCGAACTCGCGCATCTCGGTGGGAACTTCGTAAGGCACTTTGTTGGTCATCGAATCCTCCTGTCGTCTCACCGACCTCTACGTCATTGTGCAGTGCAATATCATTGTTGCAATGCAGTGACAACCCCATTGCACATTTGCGACGCCGTGCATGTTAACGCTGTTTCGACGAGAAACGGGAGAGCGATATTCGGTTCCATGGATTCGGCTCCGTTTGGGAGCTATTAAGAGGTTGTTAGGCATAACAGGCGCGAATCGAACGAGCAGACAGGCATGAGCGAAGCCGGACAGGACTGGGCGCAACGGGGCGCGGTGGCGGCGGAAGACGCTGCCCTTGCGTCCTTTGCCGCAGGCGGCGCGCTGCTGCTCTGGGATGCTACAACGGGACGCCCCGGCTTCGCCAATGCCGCGGGCCACGCCCTGTTCGGCGGACAGGCGACCGAGACGGAGCTGCCGAAGCAAGCCCGGCAGCGGCTCGACGCCCTCGCCGGCGGCCTTGCCTCGCCGGCGGGCATCCGGCTCGAAAGGCTGCGCCTGACCTCCGGTTTTACCGCACAGCCCGTGACCTGCGGCTGCAAGCTGCTGCCCGGCCCCGGGGGGAAGGCGATCCTGGCCATCGCCGTATCGGCAGCGGAGCTGCGCCGGCTCGGCATCGCAATCCCGCGGGAGAGCGACGCGCCCCGCCCGGTCGCAGCGCAGGAGATCGTCCCGCCGCAGGCCGACGCCACGGTCCGCCCGGCGGTCATCCGCTTCCTCTGGCAGAGCGACAGCGAGGGCCGGCTCACCAGCCTCTCCGACCAGATCGCGGCCCTAAGCGGCGCCGGAGCCGCCGCCGCACTGATCGGCCGTCACTGGCGCGATCTTCTCGGCTCGACCTTTCTCGATCGCGACGGCGGCTTGCTGGAGCGTTTTGCCACCGCGGCGACCTGGAGCGGCCATGTCCTGCTCTGGCGGACGGACAGCCCTGGCGAAGGCGCGCGCGTCGAGCTTTCCGGCATGCCGGTGCGCGATGCCAGGCGCGCCCTGAGCGGTTTCCGCGGGTTCGGCATCGCCCGGCTGAGCGAGCGCGAACCCTTCCCATTGGAGCCGACCCCGGCCGCCCAGCCCGCCGCCGCGCCGCCGCCGGCCGTGGAAGCAGCGGGCGACGCACCTTCTGCCGCCGCGATAGAAGCGATGTCCGAGGCGGAGGCGCCGCCGGAACAGCCGGACGACGCGACGCCCCCTCTCCTCCCCGAGGAAGCCCTGCCTGCGACGCCCCGCGTCGAAGCGCACGCGACGCGGCAGGAGGTCGAGCCGGACGCGGCTGCCGAGCCCGGTAAGGGCGAAGCCGAGGCAAATCCACCCGCACAGCAGCAGCAGGACGCGCTGCCCGCGACGACGCCCGCCGCACGCAGCGGCAACATCGTACAGCTGCGGGACACGCCCGCGCCGACCACGCTGCGCCCGGTGCTGGAGCCGTCCAAGCCGCATCTGAGTTCCGCCGAGCGCAACGCCTTCAGGGAGATCGCGAAGGCGCTCGGCGCACGCCTGGCCGGCGACGACGAGCCCGGCGCCCCCCGCCTCCCGCCCGCCGCACCGCTGCAGGTGCGTGACGACGAAGAGGCGCCGGTTGCCGCGAAGGCCGTCACCGAGGCCGGATCGGCTTCCGCGCGGCAGCGCAACTCCCATGCCGACGTGCTCGACCGGCTGCCCGTCGCCGTTCTCGTCAACCGTGGCGAGGAAGCGCTCTATGCCAACCGCACGCTGCTCGACCTGCTCGACTACGCCGACCTTGCCGATCTCAGGGCGGGCGGCAATGTCAGCCGGCTGATCAAGGAGGCCACGCGCGCCGAAGGCGGGGCGATGACCCTGCTCGACCGGACCGGCCATCTCGTCGGCGTCGATGCCGTGCTCTCCAGCGTGAGCTGGCAGGACGAGCCTGCGACGCTGATGGCCTTCCGCCATCCGAATGGCGGCGGCGGCGAAGTGCCGGTCCTGACCCCGGAGGAAGCGGAAGAGGCCGAGCTCGCGGCCGAATTCGCGGCCGAGGAAGCTGAGTCCGCAGCACGGGTCGAGGCCCTCAGGCTCGATGCCGAGGTGCGCGACGATCGCATCGCCGAGCTCACCGCCATGCTCGACACCGCGACCGACGGTGTCGTCACGATCGACGATCGCGGGCGCATCCTCTCCCTGAACAAGGCGGCGGAGGCGCTGTTCGGCTACGATCAGCGCGAGGTCACTGGCGAGCTGTTCACCCTGCTCTTCGCCGGCGAAAGCCATGCGCCGGCGCTCGACTACCTCGAGGGGCTAAAGGGCGGCGGCGTCGCCTCCGTGCTGAACGATGGGCGCGAGGTCGTCGGGCGCGTCCGCCAGGGCGGCAAGATTCCGCTGTTCATGACGATGGGGCAGATCGCGCATGGGGCCGAGCCGCGCTTCTGCGCCGTGCTGCGCGACATCACCGCCTGGAAGAAGACCGAGGGCGAGCTTGTCGATGCCCGCAAGGCGGCGGAGATGGCGAGCGCGCAGAAATCGGATGTGCTCGCCAAGATCAGCCACGAGATCCGCACGCCGCTCAACGCGATCATCGGCTTCGCCGAGGTGATGGCGGAGGAGCGCTTCGGGCCGATCGCCAACGAACGCTACAAGGAGTATCTGCGCGACATCCACCAGTCGGGCGGCTACGTCATCAGCCTGGTCAACGACCTGCTGGACCTCGCCAAGATCGAGGCCGGCAAGCTCGACCTCGATTTCGCCAGCGTCAACCTCAACGAGATCGCGCTCTCGACGGTCGCGCTGCTGCAGCCGGAGGCGCAGCGCGGGCGCGTCGTGCTGCGCTCGGGGCTGTCGCCGAAGCTGCCGCCGGTCGTCGCCGACGAACGCTCCATCAAGCAGATCGCGATCAACCTGCTCTCGAATGCGGTGAAGTTCACCGATGCCGGCGGGCAGGTCATCATCTCCACCGCGCTGGGCGACCAGGGCGAGGCGATCCTGCGGGTGCGCGACACCGGCATCGGCATGGACGACGACGAGTTGAAGCTCGCGCTCGAACCCTTCCGCCAGGTGCCGACGACGCGGCGCGCCGGCGGCACCGGTCTCGGCCTGCCGCTGACCAAGGCGCTGGTCGAGGCGAACCGCGCGGCGATGTCGATCACCAGTGTCAAGAAGGAAGGTACGCTGGTCGAGATCACCTTCCCGCCGCAGCGCGTGCTGGCGAGCTGAGGCTGACGCGGCAGCCTTGGGCGAAACTTTTCTTCGCGGAAAGTGACAGCTTTCGCAGCGGACGAAGGGTTGCAAATCATACGGAAATTCCGTACACTCACCACCGATGACGGAAGACCGTTTTGATCCCGTCAAGGATGTGACCAACCGCGAGAAGCACGGGCTTCCGCTGGCTTTTGGCGACCGGATTTTCGAGGACGGTGGTCATCTGATCATTCCCTCCATCCGCGAAATCGACGGCGAGGAACGCTTCAAGGTCGTCGGGATAGTCGAGGGGAAGCTGTTCACCGGCATTTTTGTCTGGCGGGGCGACAGGCCCCGCTTCATCTCGGTCAGAAGGAGCAACAAAGGTGAAGAACGAGCCTACCGCTCTGCCTGCTGATGCCACCGACGCCGAGGATTTCGACGCCTCGGCCAAGGCACTGGACCGCGGCCAGCGCGCACGCCTGATCCGCCAAACACGAACCGGGCTCGGCCTGTCGCAGTCCGAGTTCGCCAATCGTTTCCGCGTTCCCGTTGGTACGTTGCGCGATTGGGAGCAGGCTCGGGCGACCCCACCGGATTTTGCCATCGCCTATGTGCGGGTGATCGGCCAGCACCCGGAGATGGTGGCGAAAGCCGTCGCGTAGCCGGCTGGCCAGCCGCACGTCATGCTCGGGCCTAACCCGAGCATCTCATGACCAGTGCGTACGAGCCTCTTCCTGCCCGAGTTTCCCGGGTCGGAGCTGTGCTCCGCCCGGGAATGACGGCTTCCTTCGCTACAGCAGCGTCCCCGTCAGGATCGCGGCGGCGACGCCGAAATAGATGATCAGACCGGTCACATCGACCAGCGTCGCCACGAAGGGGGCCGAAGCGCTGGCAGGGTCGAAGCCCAGCCGCTTCAGTGCGAAGGGCAGCATCGAGCCGGCGAGCGAGCCGAAGGTGACGATGCCGACCAGCGTCCCGCCGACGGTCGCCGCGATCAGCATCCAGTGCGGGCCGTAATCGTAGAATCCGGCCCATTGCCACACGATGACGCGGACCACCCCGATCACGCCGAGGATGCTGCCGAGCGTCAGGCCCGTCGGCAACTCGCGCAAGGCCACCCGCCACCAGTCCTTCAGCGTGATCTCGCGCAGCGCCAGCGCCCGGATGATCAGGGACGTCGCCTGCGAGCCGGAATTGCCGCCCGAGCTCATGATCAGCGGGATGAACAGCGTCAGCACGATCGCCTTCTCGAGCTCGCCCTCGAAGAACTGCATGACCGAGGCGGTCAGCATCTCGCCTACCAGCAGGATCGAGAGCCAGCCGGCACGCTTGCGGATCATGCCGAGGAAGCCGATCTCGTTATAGGGCTCGTCGAGCGCTTCCATGCCGCCGAGCTTCTGCACGTCCTCGGTCGTCTCGGCGATCATGGCGTCGATGACGTCGTCGAAGGTGACGATGCCGATGACCTGTTCGTCGGCATCGACGACGGGCACGGCCAGAAGATCGTATTTGGTGATCAGGCGCGCCACCTCTTCCCGGTCGATCTCGGGCGTCACCGTGATCGGCTTGTGCGGCGGCACCACCGACTCGACCGGCGCAGCCGGATCGCCCGCGATCAGGCGCCTGAGCGAGACCGCCCGCACCAGCTTCCGCGTCGCGGAATCGAGCACATAGATCGCATAGACGGTCTCGCGCGAGCGCTCGACGCGGCGGATGTGGTCGAGCGTCTGCTGCACCGTCCAGTTCGACGGTACGCTGACGAATTCCGTCGTCATGATCGAGCCGGCGCTGTGCTCGGGATAGGCGAGAAGCTTCTTGAGGTCGGAGCGGGTCTGGCGGTCGATGCGGCCGCTGAGGCGCTGGCGGGTCTCCTCGTCGAATTCCTGGAAGACGTCGGCCGCCCGGTCCGCCGACATGGCGGAGAGCAGCGCGCCGGCGCGGCCTTCCGGCAGCTGCGCCATGGCTTCGGCGGCGGCGGTGAATTCGGGCTGGTCGAGCACCTCGACGGCCCGCTCGAACGGCAGCGCGTCCAGGACATGGGCGATGGTCGCCTCGTCCTGGTCGTTCAGCGTCTCGACGATATCGGCGACATGCTCCTGCGCCAGCGTCCGGGCCAGCGTCACGGCGAGGAGGTCCGTCGTGGCGACGGTGTCATTCATGGCTCTATTCCTTGCGATCGGGCCGTCATGGCCGGATCGCAAGCGAGCCGGGCAACCCGGTCAGGCGCGCGAGGCGGCGGCAGACGGCTTCGACTGTCGGCTGGGACTGTCGCTTGGCATCGGGTCGGGGTTTCCTGTGAGCAGCCGGCCGCGCAGGCCGGAGGCAGGAGCGCCAATGCACCCGCAAGGCGCCCCGCGTCAAACGGTTTTTTGCACGCGGCAATCGGGAGCATCCGCATTGGCGCGGCGCAGTCCCGGGCCTAATGTCGCAGCGACGGAATCGGCGTCCGCGCCGTCCCGCGCCGCCTGTCAGCTTTCTCCCACCGGAATCCAGCCGATGTCCCTGACGATTTATGGTTGCTACCGCTCGCGCGCCTCGCGCAACATCTGGCTCGCCAACGAGCTCGGCCTGGCCTACACGCATGTGCCGGTGATCCAGGCCTATCGCCTGCCCGACCCGAACGCGCCGGGCGTACCGCTGCACACCCGCAGCGCCGACTTCCTGAAGATCAACCCGAACGGCCATATCCCCTCGATCGACGACGACGGCTTCAAGCTGCACGAATCGCTGGCGATCAACCTCTATCTCGCGCGCAAGCATGGCGGGCCGCTCGCCCCGCAGAACGCGCAGGAGGAAGGGCTTGCGGTGATGTGGTCGCTCTGGGCCGCGACCGAGTGCGAGGGCCACGCGCTCAACCTGCAGTTCCACCTCGCCGCCTATCCGCCGGAGAAGCGCAAGCCGGAGCTGGTCGAAGCCGCGCTCGCCGCCCTGCCCGGCCCCTTCGCTGTGCTCGACAAGACGCTGGCCGAAGGCAATGGCTATGTGATGGGCGGCCGCTTCACCGTCGCCGACATCAACGTCGCCGAGATCATCCGCTACGCCAAGCCGGCGACGCAGCTCTTCGACGCCGCTCCGCGCGTGAAGGCCTGGCTCGATGCCTGCCAGGCACGCCCGGCCTTCCAGGCGATGTGGCAGGCGCGCGACGCCGAAGCCGCCTGAGCGGAAAGCCCTGCACGAACCGGAAAGCGGCTTCCGCTCTCCGGTTCGTTGCCTTGTGTCGAATCCGGCCTCGCGCAGAATCCGGGTGGCCCGGTCTCGTCCGGCCGCCTACTGACGCGGAATGACCCGGCCAGCGAGCACAGTTTCCGCCATGACACAGCCGACATCTTCCCCCGCGCTGCGCATGGGCCCGATGGAATGGCTCCTGCTGATCGTCCTGTCGCTCCTGTGGGGCGGCTCGTTCTTCTTCAACAAGCTGACCGTGGCGGAGTGGCCGCCCTTCGCCGTGGTGCAGGTGCGCGTCGGGCTTGCGGCGCTGGCACTGCTGCTGGTGGTGCGAATCGCCGGACAATCGATGGCGGTGGGGCGTGAGCTCTGGCTCGCCTTCTTCGGGATGGGCATTCTCAACAACCTGATCCCGTTCAGCCTGTTCCTCTGGGGCCAGCAGCAGATCGCGAGCGGGCTCGCCTCGATCCTGAACGCGACCACGCCGATCTTCGCGGTGCTGGTGATGCATTGCTTCGGCAACGAGAAGGCGACGGGCTTGAAGCTCGGCGGCGTGCTGGCCGGCCTCGTCGGCGTCGCCATCCTGATGGGGCCGGACGCCATCACGGGCCTCGGCTCCAATCTGGCGGCGCAGCTCGCCTGCATTCTCGCCGCCGTCTCCTACGCCTTTTCCGGCCTGATCGGCCGCCGCTTCCGCGGCATCTCGCCCCTGGTCGCCGCCACCGGCCAGCTCAGCGCCTCGACATTGATGATGATCCCGATCGTCTTCGTGATGCATCCGCCCTGGACGCTGCCGGTCCCGTCCCAGCGGGCTCTTTTCGCCCTTGTCGGATTGGCACTGATCTCGACGGCGCTGGCCTATCTCCTGTTCTTCCGGATCATGCGTGCGGCCGGGCCGAGCAACGTCATGCTCGTCACCTTCCTGATCCCCGTCAGTGCCATCCTGCTCGGCTCCGGGCTTCTGGGCGAGGAGCTGCTGCCGCGCCATTTCGCCGGCATGGCGGCGATCTTCACAGGGCTTGCCCTCATCGACGGCCGCATCGTGCGCATCGCCCAGGCAAGGCCCGCTCCAACTTCCTGAGCGTGCATGCGCTTTCCGGGCCTTTCCCGGCTGCCCACCCCCAAGCGGCTCTCAGCCGAAAGGCTTTGTTGTCAAAAGATTATGAATTTCTGTAGGATCGACACCCTGGCCGGAACCGTTATTGGCCACGGCCACCGATAGAGATATCGCGGCAAGCGATACACGGGACAGGGGACGGCCTATGGATGTGCGGCAACTGCGATGTTTCATCGCGGTCGCGGAAGAGCTGCATTTCGGCCGCGCGGCCGAGCGACTCGGCGTTGCGCCTCCCGCCCTGTCACGCCAGATCAGCGCCCTCGAGGACGAACTCGGCGTCGGCCTGCTGACGCGCACGACCCGCCAGGTCGCGATGACCCGCGCCGGGCTGATCATGCTGGAGGAAGCCAAGGGCATTCTCGTCAAGATGGAGCACGCCTCCCGCGCCGTGCGCGAGGCCTCGCTCGCCTCCGGCAAGGTGCTGCGCGTGGGCGCGATCGATGCGGCCTCGTCGAGCTTCGTTCCCGAGGCCCTGGTGGCGTTCCGCGCGCGCTTTCCCGGCATCGAGATCAAATTCGTCGAGGCGATGACGGCAGCCCTGGTCCAGATGCTGGAAGCCGGCAAGCTCGATCTCGCGCTCACCCGTCCGCCGCGCAAACCGACCGATTGCGTCTTCGAGATCCTGCGGGTCGAGCGCCCCATCGTTGTGCTGCATGAGAATCACCCGCTCGCGGCGCGCGAGCACCTGACGATGCTCGACCTCGTCGGAGAGCCCTTCGTCGTGCCCTCCAAGCGCATCCGGCCTTACGCCTACGACCTCGTCATGGCCTATTTCGAGAGCGTCGGCTCGGTGCCCAACGTCACCATCGAGGCGACGGAAAAGCCGGCGATGATGTCGGCGGTCGCGGCCGGGCTCGGCATGGCGCTGGCGCCGGACTGGGTGTCGCGGCTGTCCTTCCCGGGCGTGACGATGCGGCGCCTGCGCGGCGCGCTGCTCGATCCGCCGCCGCCCGGGGCTCTCGTCGGGGTTTCCTGGCGCCCGCAGCAGAAGCTTCCCGCCCGCGACGACTTCCTCGCGATCCTGCGCGAGAGCGTGACCTTGCTCGACGAACGCCACAGCCTTTCCGTCACCCCGTCCCCCAAACCGCAAGAACGCACGGCCCGTATCGGGTCGTCGGCCGGAGGAGCCTGATGAGTCTCAATCAGATAGAACGGGCACAAGGGTTGCGCGTGCGATCGACGCAGGATCTCGCCGGCGGCCTCTTCATGATCCTGCTGGCGGTCGGCGCCTTCGTTTTCTCCTGGGAGCTGCCGGTCGGCACGCTGCGCCAGCTCGGCCCCGGCATGCTGCCGAAGACCTTCGCGGTGATCTGCGGCGCGCTCGGCCTGATGCTGGCGCTCGCCTCGCTGCGCTACAACGGCGAGAAGCTCTCGGGCTGGTCGTGGAAGGGCATCTTCTTCGCGCTGGGCGGCGCCTGCCTGTTCGCGCTCACCATCCGCGGCTTCGAGTTCGGCCCGATCCGCGTTCCGTCACTCGGGCTGCTCGTCTCCGGCCCGCTGCTGATCTTCTTCTCCGGCCTCGCCGCGGACGACCGCAGGATCAAGGAACTGGTGATCTTCGCCGTCGCGATGTCGGCCGCCTGCATCCTGCTGTTCAAATACGCGCTGAGCCTGCCGATCCCGCTGGCGCCCTGGCTGCTGGGGATCTGACCGATGGACATGTTCTCCAATCTGGCGCTGGGCTTCGGCGTCGCGCTCACCTTCAAGAACATCGCGCTCTGCTTCGCCGGCTGCCTCGTCGGCACGCTGATCGGCGTGCTGCCCGGCGTCGGGCCGATCGCGACGATCTCGATCCTCCTGCCGATCACCTTCGGGCTCGACCCGACCGGCGCCTTGATCATGCTGGCCGGGATTTACTACGGCGCGCAATATGGCGGCTCGACCACCGCGATCCTGGTCAACATCCCCGGCGAGGCGACCTCGGTCGTCACCACGCTGGACGGCCACCAGATGGCCAAGCAGGGCCGCGCCGGCATCGCGCTCGGCACGGCCGCGATGGGCTCCTTCTTCGCCGGCTGCGTCGCCACCCTGATCATCGCAGCGCTCGGCGCGCCGCTGACCAAGATGGCGCTGCTCTTCGGCCCGGCCGAGTATTTCTCGCTTATGGTGATGGGCCTGTGCTTCGCGGTGGTCCTGGCGCGCGGCTCGATCCTCAAGGCCTTCTGCATGATCATGCTGGGACTGCTGTTCTCAACCGTCGGAACCGACCTCGAGACCGGCCAGGAACGGCTGACCTTCGGCATCCCGGCCCTCTCGGACGGCATCGACTTCTCGGTGCTGGCGATGGGCGTCTTCGGTTTCGCCGAAGTGCTGCGCAACCTTGAGAATCCCGAAGCCCGCGACGTCGTGAAGGGCAAGATCGGCCGGCTGCTGCCGGGCTGGGACGACATCAAGCAATGCATCAAGCCGGTGCTGCGCGGCACGGCGATCGGCGGCACGCTCGGCATCCTGCCGGGCAACGGCGCCGTGCTCGGCCCGTTCGCCAGCTACACCATGGAAAAGAAGATCGCCAAGGATCCCTCGCGCTTCGGCAAGGGCGCGATCGAGGGCGTGGCGGGGCCGGAATCGGCCAATAATGCCGGCGCCCAGACCGCCTTCATCCCGCTGCTGACGCTGGGCATCCCGCCGAATGCGGTGATGGCGCTGATGGTCGGTGCGATGACGATCCACGGCATCATCCCCGGCCCGCAGGTCATGACCCGCAATCCGGAGCTGTTCTGGGGCATGATCGCCTCGATGTGGGTCGGCAACCTGATGCTGCTGATCATCAACCTGCCGCTGGTCGGCCTGTGGGTGCGGTTGCTCCAGGTGCCCTACCGGCTGATGTTCCCGGCGATCCTGATCTTCTGCTGCATCGGCATCTACTCGGTGAACAACCAGCCGCTCGACGTCGCCTTCACGGCGCTGTTCGGCCTGTTCGGCTACCTGCTGATAAAGCTCGGCTTCGAGCCGGCCCCGATGCTGCTCGGCTTCGTGCTCGGCAAGCTGATGGAGGAGAAGCTCCGGCAGGCGCTGATCATCTCGCGCGGTTCGTTCTGGACCTTCGTCGAGCGGCCGATCTCCGCAGGCCTGCTCACGGTCGCGGTGCTCGTGCTCGTCATCGCGCTGCTGCCATCGATCTCGAAGAAGCGCGAAGAGGTCTTCACCGAATGACGGGGTTGCCGCACCGGCGGCAGCCGACCACTTTCAAGTCAGGCAATCTCTGGGAGGAATGCTCATGAAGAAGTTTGTTCTCGGCCTTGCGGCTGCGGCGGCCCTGGCCCTTGCCGGCGGCGCACAAGCGCAAAGCTATCCGACGAAGCCGGTCACCATGATCGTGCCCTTCGCCGCCGGCGGGCCAACCGACATCATCGCCCGCATCGTCGCCGATCACATGTCGAAGACGCTCGGCCAGCAGATCGTGATCGAAAACGTCGCCGGCGCCGGCGGCACCACCGGCATCGCGCGCGCCCTCGCCGCAGCGCCGGACGGCTACACCATCGCGATGGGCCATCTCGGTACCTTCTCGGCGGCGCCGGCCACCTATCCCGGCCTCAAATACGACCCGATCAACGGCATGCAGACGATCGGGCTTGCCGGCGGCACGCCGATCCTGATCGTCGCGCGCAAGAACCTCGAGGCGCCCGACCTCAAGACCTTCGTGGCCGCGGTCAAGGCCAACCCGGACAAGTTCAACGAGGCGCATGCCGGTCTCGGCTCGGTCTCTTGGACGACCTGCACCCTGCTGAAGGGCATCCTCGGCACGCCGAAGATCAACGCCGTCGCCTATCGCGGCACCGGCCCGGCGCTGAACGACCTCGTCTCCGGCCAGGTCGATTTCATGTGCGACCAGATCGTCTCCGTCGCCGAGCAGGTCCGCGCCAACACGATCAAGGCCTATGCCATCGCCTCGGCCCAGCGCTCGCCGGCGCTGCCCGACGTCCCGACCACCAAGGAAGCCGGCCTGCCCGACTACCAGATTGAGGCCTGGAACGGCATCGCCGGTCCGAAGGGCATGCCGAAGGAGGCCGTGGACAGGCTCGTCGACGCGCTGAACAAGGCGCTGAACGACGAAGCCACCAAGAAGCGCCTGCTCGACCTCGGCACCGTGCTGCCGACGGCCGAGGAGCGCACGCCTGCCGGCTTTGCGGCGCTGATCAAGCGCGACGCCGACAAGCTGACGCCGGCACTCTCGGCGGCGCCTAAGCAGTAAGCCTCGGCAACAGCCGAAATTCTCGCGGCGGGCCCACTGGCCCGCCGTTTTTCGTTTCGGCCTGCCCTTCGGGAAGAGCCGGCGTCTACCGCCGATCACCTGAACTATTAACTCACTGCTCCCAAAGATCTTTTTCAAGGATGTTGCCGCGCGTTAACATCTCGTGACCGGATTTTTCGGGAACTGTTTCGGCTGTTTCGCGGTTTTCTCGCCGAAGTTCACTTCGAAAGGAGAAAGCCATGTTGAAGAAGCTTGCTCTTGTTGCCGCCTTGACCATCACCCCGGCGATCGCCTTCGCCCAGAGCCAGCCTTCGGGCGGCGCGGTGGGCGGCGCGACCAGCGGTGCTGCGGCCGGTGCGGTCGGCGGCGCGGTGGTCGGTGGCCCGGTCGGTGCGGTGGTCGGCGGCGTCGGCGGTGCCGTGGTCGGAGCGATCGTCGGCGATGCAGCCGAGCCGCGTTTCCGCACCTATGTCGTCGAGCAGCGCGTCCCGTCCTACAGCTATGCCGAGCCGGTCGCGGTCGGCACCATCCTGCCGCAGCAGGGCGTCGTCTATCACCGCCTGCCGGCCGAATACGGGCCGACGGCCTCGCGCTACAATTACACGGTGGTGAACGACCGCACCCTCATCGTCGAGCCCCAGACCCGGCGCGTGGTGCAGATCATCGAGTAACGCCGTTCCCGGCATGAATGGGCCCGCTCCGGCAACGGGGCGGGCCCATCTCGCTCTTGTGATCGCCCCGGCAAGGAACTGCCACAAGACAAGCGCAGTTTCCGGGCGGGGCTAGGCAGATATCGGAGATCCACCATGATCAAGCGGATTCTGTTGGCTGCGGCCTTCGCAGCCATTCCCGTGACCGTTTTTGCGCAAAGCATGGGGCCCATCATCCGCGACCCCGCCAGTGGCGGTTTCACGCACGACCCGGCTCTGGCCGGAAACGGCATATACATGGAACCGTTCTTCGGCCCGTCCCTGACGCGCGATCCCGCGGGAGGCACGATGATCAACGACAATGCGGGCTTCCGAGGCTATGTGATGGCGCAACATATGCGCTCTTATCGCTATGCCGAGCCGGTCGAAATCGGCACCGTGCTGCCCTCGCGCGGCGTGGTCTATCGCGACGTGCCGGCGGCGTACGGGGCACCCGGATATCGCTACACGATCGTGAATGACGAAGCGGTGATCGTCGAGCCGCGCAGCCGCCGCGTGGTCCAAATCATCGAGTGACGTCAAAGCGGGGAGACCCGTGCCGAGAGGTGCGGGCCTTCCCGGGAACTCAGCGCGTGCCGAACATGCGGTCGCCGGCATCCCCGAGACCCGGCACGATATAGCCGTGGTCGTTGAGCCGTTCGTCGATCGCCGCCGTCCAGATGCGGACATCGGGATGGGCGCCGCGCAGGCGGGCGATCCCCTCGGGCGACGCCAGCAGGCAGACGAAACGCAAATCCCGGGCACCGCGCTCCTTCAGGCGCTCGACCGCCGCCACGGCGGAGTTGGCCGTCGCCAGCATCGGGTCCATCACCACGATCATGCGGTCGGCGATGTCGGACGGGGCCTTGAAGTAATACTCGACCGCCTGCAGCGTATCCGGGTCGCGATAGAGGCCGATATGGGCGACGCGGGCGGCCGGGACGAGTTCAAGCATGCCGTCGAGAAAGCCGACGCCGGCCCGCAGGATGGGCGCGAAGACCAGCTTCTTGCCCGCTATGACGGGCTGCATCGAGGTCGTCAGCGGCGTCTCGATCTCGATCAGCTCGGTCGGCAGATCGCGCGTCACCTCATAGCAGAGCAGCATGCCGATCTCGTTGAGGAGCTGGCGGAAGCTCTTGGTCGAGCGATCCTTCTCGCGCATCAGCGTGAGCTTGTGCTGGACCAGCGGATGGTCGACGACGGTGACGCCGTCCTGGCTCGAAGTCATACGCCGTTTACCCCTTCATCTCGCGGATTTCCGCTCGCCCTCAAAATACCGTGCCATCGCTGACAATGGTCAAGGGCGGGCCGCCATCCACACGCTTTTCACGCGCGATGCGCCGGCCGGCAGCCCAAGTGCCGCCTTCCAGAACCTTGGCGAGCGGCAGGTCCTCGCGCGAACGGCCGAGACGCTGGCGGACAGCCAGGCCGATCTCGTCGAGCAGCGCCACCGTCAGCGCCCGCCATTCGACCACGAGCGGCGAGGACACCTCATGGGCCTTCACCCGATCCGCCTCGTCCTTCAGCGCGATGACGCCGCTATCGAGAAAGAGCCCGCCATTTCGGTATTCGGGCAGACCGGTCAGGTCGTCGACGCCGACGACCGCGATGCCGGCCCATTGCAGCGGCTCGATCAGCGAATAGGTCAGCCATTGCGACAGTTTGTGGAAGGGCACCAGCCCCTCCGTCCGCTCGCCCGGCGCGATCATGGGGTGGCGCCAGGTGTCGCCCAAGGCCACGCCGCCCAGCGTCAGCCGCGACGGCCAGATGCCGCCGAACACGGCCAGCACCTCGCCGAGCATATGGGCGGCCCGCAGCGTGCCGGTCTCGGCGGCTACGGCGAATCGGTCGAAGAGTTCGCCGGGGCGCGACAGCCCCTGCCGCTCCAGCTCCTCGCCGAGGCGATTGAGCAGCGCAGCGCGCCCGTCGAGCGCCAGCAGCGGATTGTCCGGCCCGGCCTGGAAGCCCTGCGCCAGCGCTGCCCCGTCGAGGTGCTTCAGCTTGTCTGCATCGGCCCGCAGGGGTTCGGCCGCATCGCCGGAAAACAGGCCGGCGGCGAACATGTCCAGCGAGGCGAGCGCCAAGCCTTCGGATCGGCCGATCTCGCGGCCCGTCACCGCATCGCGATAGCGCCAGTCCGGGCCGGCGCCGGCATCGAGCAGCACGCTGATGACGGCCAGGTCGTAGGCCGCACGGCCGCGGGCCGCCGGGCCGGGGAAAGCAGCGGCCCGATCGAGCCTCTGCCAGCGATCGTCGCCGGCGACGACGAAGTGGCGCCAGCGCGCGTGAAAGGGAATTTCGAGCGTCGGATAATTCGCGCGGATGGTCTCCAGCACATAGTCGGCGCAGGCTTCCAGCCGCTCGGGGTGGACGCTGAAATGAAGCAGCTTGCCCGCGAGGCCCAGCTCCAGCATCTCCTGCGCACGCTCGCGCACGGCGGCCGGTTTCAACAGGGCGCGGAACGCCTCGGGGTCACGGTCGGGCATCGTCGTCTCGGGTGGAGATGGGCGGCAGGATCAGAACTTGTCGAGGTCGCGGCCGACCGTCGCCTTCAGCGCATTGTCGCCGGGCGAGCCGTCGGGG
The DNA here is from genome assembly GCA_930633495.1 of Hyphomicrobiales bacterium. NCBI lineage: Bacteria > Pseudomonadati > Pseudomonadota > Alphaproteobacteria > Hyphomicrobiales > Hyphomicrobiales bacterium. Next base: position 1,088,954 of record CAKNFJ010000001.1, read on the forward strand.
GAATAGTAACCGGCCGCCTTCTTGGCTTCGATCTCGACCGAAGCGTCCGGCGGGATGAGCTCCGGCGGGATGGCGACGCGCTCGCCGATGGTGATGCCGCTCTCGACCATGGCGTCGTATTTCATGTTCGACATCGACATCAGCCGGTCGATATGGCTGACACCGAGCCAGTGCAGCACATCCGGCATGAGCTGCTGGAAGCGGGCATCTTGGACACCTGCGACGCATTCGGTACGTTCGAAATAAGTCGCGGCGGAATCACCGCCCTCCTGGCGCTTGCGGGCATTGTAGACGAGGAATTTCGTCACCTCGCCGAGCGCCCGGCCTTCCTTGCGGTTATAGACGATCAGCCCGACGCCGCCGCTCTGGGCCTCCTTCACGCATTCCTCGATGCCATGCGTGAGATAGGGCCGGCAGGTGCAGATGTCGGAGCCGAAGACGTCCGAGCCATTGCACTCGTCATGGACGCGGCAGGCGATGCGCGCCTTCGGATCGGCGAGCCGCGAGGCCTCGCCCATGACGTAAGCCGTGATCGAGCCGATCGGCGGCAGGAAGACCTTGAGGTCCGGCCGCGTCACCAGCTCGGGATACATCCCGCCGGTCTGCTCGAAGAGCGTGCGGCGCAGCTCGTTCTCCGTGGCGCCGAAGCGCTCGGCGATGCCGGGCAGGTACCAGACCGGATCGACCGCGATCTTGGTGACGGAAATGTCGCCCGAGGGATGCAGGATATGGCCGTCCGCAGCGAGGCGGTGCGCGCCCATGGCGGCGAGGATCTCGGGCAGGTTGAGCCTGGCCTTGGTGATCGCGATCGAGGGACGGATGTCGATGCCCTCGCCGATCAGCTTGCCGAAATCCTGCGCGACCGTGTGGCCGTAGGGATCGAGCGAGACGATCTTCCTCGGATCGGCCCATTGCGGCTGCGGCGCGATCTCCGCCGTGGGATAGGTATTGGTCAGATCCGGCCGCTGCGAGGGATTCATCGCGCGGGCCGAGATCGCCAGAGCGCGATAGACCGAGTACGAGCCGCCATGGGCGCCGATGACGTTGCGATCGGCCGGGTTCGTGGTCGAGGCGATGATCGGGCCGCGCTCGGCGGCGGTCGGCGCCCCCCATCGAATCGGGAAGCGCGTGGCCGCGCCGCCCGGCTCGGGATGGGAGGTCAGCCTGATATGGCCGGTGCGGTTCGGCGCATTCATCGTGGTCTCGCCCTGGAACAGCAAGGGCCCCGAGACGGGAGCGTCCGGGGCCCTCTGGACCTCAAGAAGTCTGAACCAGCGTGCAGGCGCCGTCAATCGCCTTAGAAAACAGCGAGATAGCGCAGCAGCGCGATGATGCCGATCACGATCACGATGATCTGGACGACGTTCTTGATCTGCCCGTCGAGCGGCAGCATGCGCACGAGATAGAGCACGAGGCCGATGACGAGAACGGTGATCAGAAGCGAAATCAGAATGCCCATGCTTGCAGCCCTTTGTCTCGGCCGGTAGCCGGCCCCCCGGGGCCCTGCCGCGACGCATTCGCAGCCCGTCAGCCCCCGGCGAAATAACGTCGCAGGGCGGGAATTGGTTCCGGGGGCGGGTCTTTTGGCGAAAAGGGCCGTGGTTTGCGGGAAGCGCCACCGTCATGGTCGGGCTTGTCCCGACCATCATGTCTTCGCTGGTCGCGGGCTCGTGTTCAGAGACGTGGATGCTCGCCACAAGGGCGAGCATGACGTCGAGGGCGTCATTCTCGGGCGGAGCGAAGCGTAGATCCCCAAGAATCTCAGGGCTAGACACAACGTCATTCCGGACAAGCCGCGAAGCGGCGCTGATCCGGAATCCATCATAGAGCTCGTAACCCTACGATGGATTCCGGGTCTCCCTTCGGTCGCCCGGAATGACGCCTCTTCGTCCTGAGATGCTCGGGTCAAGCCCGAGCATGACGGCTGGTGTCAGCCCGCGATGCGATCGAAATCCGCGACGGCGCGCGTCGCCTGGCGGAGCTGGTTGAGCAGCTTCAAGCGGTTGGCGCGCTGGGCCGGATCGGGATCGTTGACCGTGACCTTGTCGAAGAAGGCATCGACCGCCGGCCGCAGTTCCGCCAGCGCGGCCATGGCGCCCTCGTAATCCTCAGTGGCGACAGCGGCCTCGGCCTTCGGCGTGGCCTGCGCCAGCGCGACGGCAAGCGCCTTCTCCTCGATCAGGCCGGCATCGGCGATGAGGTGGAGGTCCGGGACAGCGGCGAAGGCACCCTCCCCGTCCTTCTTCTCCTCGGCCTTGAGGATATTGGCGGCACGCTTATAGCCGGCGAGCAGGTTCCTGCCGTCCTCGGTTTCGAGGAAGCGCCCGAGCGCGGCGACACGGCGGGTGATGAGCAGGAGGTCGTCATTGGCCGAGGCGCCTTCGCCCAGCACCGCATCGACCAGATCATGCCGCGCGCCCTGGTCGCGGAGCATGACCTTCAGGCGATCTGCAAAGAAATCCATCAATTCAGATATCGCCATCCAGTAGGATACATATTTCCCAGTGGCTTCAGAATTGTACATCCGCCCAGCGAACGTAAGCGGCGTCTGGACCGGGCGCGAAAAATTATAACGCTCAACGAAAAGCGTCTCCCTCATTCCATCCAAGAACAAGGGTATATACTTTTCATAATTTTCTCGGGTTGAAACAATGGTCCAATACGACTTCATGTTCTTATAAGCGAAATCGAGGATCGAGACTTTTACCCCATTCTCAACCACCAGCCGGATCACACCCAGCGCCGCGCGACGCAGCGCATAAGGGTCCTTGCTCCCCGTCGGCTTCTCATCGATGGCCCAGAAGCCGACGAGCGTGTCGAGCTTGTCGGCCAGCGCCACCGAAACCGAAACCGGATCGGTCGGCACGCGATCCGAGGGCCCGAGCGGCTTGTAATGCTCCTCGACAGCCGCCGCGACCGAAGCGTCCTCGCCCTGCAGTTCCGCGTATTTCCGGCCCATCAAGCCCTGCAGTTCCGGGAACTCGCCCACCATCTCGGTCGGCAGGTCGGCCTTGGCGAGCTTGGCGGCGCGCTCGGCCTTCTCGGGATCGGCGCCGACGATCGGCGCCAATTCCCTGGCCAGCGCGGCGATGCGCTGGACGCGCTGCCCTTGCGTGCCGAGCTTGGCGTGGAAGACGACGCCGAGCTTGTCCAGCTTGGCCATGCGCTGGTCGAGCGGCTTGGCGAGATCGAGGCCGAGCTTTTCGGCGCTGTCCTTGAAGGTACCGAGGTCGGGCAGCGAGCCGCGATCAGTCTGCCAGAAATAGGCGGCATCCGAGAGGCGGGCGCGCACGACGCGGCCGTTGCCGGCGGTGATCGCCGCGCCGCCATCGCTGGCGACGAGGTTCGAGACCAGTATGAAGCGGTTGGCGAGGTTGCCGGTCGCCGGATCGCGCAGCACGAAGCATTTCTGGTTGGCGCGGATGGTGGCACGGATCGCTTCGCCGGGGATGTCGAGGAAACGCTCCTCGAAGGAGCCCATCAACACGACCGGCCATTCGACGAGGCCGGCGACCTCCTCCAGCAGGCCCTCGTCCTCGACGAGATCGAGCCCCTGCGCGAAGGCGAGGTTGCGGGCATCAGTGAGGATGATCTCCTTGCGCCGGTCGGCATCGAGCACGACCTTCGCCTTCTCGAGCGAGGCGACGTAGTCCTCCAAACGCTTCACCGTGATCGGGTCGGGCGCATGGAAGCGGTGGCCATAGGTGACGTTGCCGGAGACGATGCCGTCGACCTCGAAGGGCACGATTTCCGGGTCCTCGGTCTCGGCGCCGAAGGTGCAGAGGATGGAATGCAGCGGGCGCACCCAGCGCAGGCTGGCGCCGGCCGCCGAAGCCTTGCCCCAGCGCATGGATTTCGGCCAGGGGAAGGCGCGGATCACGGCCGGGACGATCTCGGCGATGGCCGCGACGGTTTCCTGGCCGGGCTTCTCGATGATCGCGACGTAGGAATCGCCCTTCTTGGGATCGCTGACGATTGTCGCCTGGTCGAGCGAGGCCAGGCCGGCGGCCTTCAGGAAGCCCTGCACGGCCGCCTCGGGCGCGCCGACGCGCGGACCCTTGCGCTCCTCGCGCACGTCGCGGCCACGCACCGGCAGGCCGGCGATGTGCAGTGCGAGCCGGCGCGGCGTGACGAAGGCCTTGGCGCCCTCATAGACGAGACCGCGCTCGACCAGCGCGTCGGTGACGAGCTTCTTGAGGTCCTCGCCGGCCTTGCGCTGCATGCGCGCCGGGATTTCCTCGGAAAAGAGTTCGAGCAGAAGATCGGGCATATTAAGCGTCACCGGAAATGGCTTCGAGGATATCTTGCGCGACGTAAAGGCGAGGGTTCGAGGTCCCCGAATGTTCCTGGAGAACACCTGCCTTCGCCAACGTCTGAACGTTCATCTGAGCGGCTCGATATGTCACGCCGAGATGATCTGCTACTTGCGGAATGCTGACCACCGGCGCCCGGAAAAGGAGATCAACGATACTCAGCAAATTGGCAGAGCGCCCCGCCTGCTGGAGCCGTGTCCGGTAAGCTTTCTCAACAGTCCTTAGCCGATCAGCCGTCTCAATCGCCTGCGCTGCTGCCTTCTCCACGACGTCAAGATAGAAGACGATCCAGCCAAGCCAGTCACCGTTGCGTGAAACCTCGAACATGCGGTCTATGTATTCGTCCTTACGTCCTTCGAGTGTAGGACTGAGATAAAGGATCGGGTGCTTGATCAAACCCGACTGGAAAAGGTGAAGTGTGATGAGCATGCGCCCAACACGTCCATTCCCGTCAGCAAAAGGATGGATCGTCTCGAACTGATAATGCAGCAGCGCTGAATCGATGAGCGGATGCAGCGTCTCATTCTCGCGGTGAATGAAGCGCTCCATGGCATCGAGACAGGCGAGCGTTTCCTGCGGAGGCGGCGGAACGAAGCGCGCCTTTTCGATTTCATAGGCACCGATGAAATTCTGGTTTCGTTTGAATTCACCCGCTTGCACATGCGCGCCGCGATGGCGCGCTACGCCACCTAGCAATCTGCGGTGAGCGTCGCGCAATGTCCGCAGCGACAACGGGACTTTGTCGAGGCTGGCAATAGCTTCAGCCAACGCGCGCCGATAATTGAGCACTTCGCGCGTGTCAGGAGCACGGTTCTCCTCCCCGGCTCCCGCTTCGACGAGCAAAAGGTCGTTCAGAGTCGTATAGGTACCCTCCATGCTTGAGGAGGTCAGCGCCTCCTGAGCCTGAAGAGGCCTGATTAGAAGGTATGGATCAGGCAGCAAGCGTCCGATACCGTTCAACTCGCCGACAGCAGCGGATGCCTGTGCCAAAGGGCGCGCCAAGGCTCCTTGATCGAGGTTCGGAGGCAGAGGGTTCGGCACGAACGCCCACTGGCCTCGTTCGGTAGGGACGAGTTGTCCGCTAGGTGAGTGCTCGAACTGCTCTTTTCTCATCGTATCATCCGGGCCTCAGTGATTATACTAAAATAGCCATTTTGTATAATCTACCGCCTTCGGATTGCAGCTATGTATTACGCGGCAGGGGCAGCCCCTCCGCCGGCGGTCTTCAGCCAGGCCGCGCCGCAGGCCTTGGCGAGCTCGCGCACGCGCAGGATATAGCTCTGCCGCTCGGTGACCGAGATCACGCCGCGCGCATCGAGCAGGTTGAAGATGTGGCTGGCCTTGATGCACTGGTCATAGGCCGGCAGAGCGAGTTCGTGGCGCGGCTGGTTGGCACCGGAAGCAGGCTCACCGGCGGCGAGCAGCGCCTTGCACTCGGCTTCCGCATCCGAGAAGTGCCGGAACAGCATCTGCGTGTCGGCATGCTCGAAATTATGCCGCGAATATTCCTGCTCGGCCTGCAGGAAGACATCGCCATAGCTGATGCGGTCCTCGCCATCGAGGCCGTTGAAGTTGAGGTCGTAGACGTTCTCGACGCCCTGGACATACATCGCCAGACGTTCGAGGCCGTAGGTGAGCTCACCCGCGACCGGGGCGCATTCGACGCCTGCGACCTGCTGGAAATAGGTGAACTGGCTGACCTCCATGCCGTCGCACCAGCACTCCCAGCCGAGGCCCCAGGCGCCAAGCGTCGGGCTCTCCCAGTCGTCCTCGACGAAGCGCACGTCATGCAGGCCGAGATCGACGCCGATGGCGCGTAGCGAGTCGAGATAAAGCTGCTGCAGGTCCGGCGGCGACGGCTTCAGGATGACCTGGAACTGGTAGTAATGCTGCAGCCGGTTGGGATTCTCGCCATAGCGGCCGTCCTTGGGGCGGCGCGAGGGCTGGACATAAGCGGCCTTCCACGGCTTCGGCCCGAGCGCACGCAAAGTCGTCGCCGGATGGAAGGTGCCGGCGCCGACCTCCATGTCGTAGGGCTGCAGCACCACGCAACCTCGCTCGGCCCAGAAGCGCTGCAGCGTCAGCAGCAGCCCCTGGAAGGAGCGGGTCGGATCCATCGCCGGGGAGGAAGCGGAGATGGTAGAATGCGAGATTGGCGCCGGAGCGGACAAGTGCCTGCAACCTTCCGATAACAAAGGAATGGCGCGGTGATTAGGGTTCGGACCGGCCATGGTCAAGCGCCGGGCCGGAACCGCAGCCGGACAGGTTTCGTTCATAACCGGTCTGCTAACCACTCGGACGACCGCCGCTTCGCGATGTTCGGGGCGAGCATTTGATGCCGGACCGGCGGCTGGATAACGAAGGAGTATGCCCATGTTGACCACCCGCGTCATTGCCGCCGCCTTCGGCGCAGCAGCCCTGCTCGGTGCCGCCATGAGCGCCGCACCGGCCTCCGCGGCCCCGATCTCCGCCGGCACGGCGCTGGGTTCGACGGCGCAGACCGGCCTCGTGCAGCAGGTCTGGCACAGGGGACATCCGCATCACGGCTGGGGCCGTCCGCCGGCCCGCCGCTGCTGGACCGAAACCCGCCGCTTCTGGAACGGCCATCGCTGGGTCGTGCGCCAGCACCGCATCTGCCGCTGAGCCGGAGCAGGACCGCGGCCTGACGATCCTCTGAACGGCGTAGTCGCACGCCGTTCAGTTTCGGGCGTTCCGGTTCCGCGCAGGGATGACAATTGCCCCTCCGGCCACGGCCGGGGGACTATATCGTGGAGAGTATCATGGTCCGGACAACGCTTCTCGCCGCCGCAGTGGCCGGCTTGCTCGGCGGCGTTGGCTCGATGGCGCTTCCCGCCGCGGCCGCACCGGTCGCCGCACCCGGCGGCCAGATGGCTCGGTCAGGACAGGAACTGGCCGAGCGGGTACAATATTACGGTCCGCGACCCTATTATCGGCCGCGGCCCGCTTACCGGCCGCACTGCTTCTGGTCCGAGCGCCGGGTGTGGAATGGCTGGCGCTGGGTGGTCCGCCCGGTCCGCGTCTGCCGCTGAGGCTGACGCATTGCGGCCATGATTGGCCGATCAATGAAGGCTGGCTGAACGGCGCGCTTTCTTGCCGTTCAGGTTTCGGGGGGTAGCTTCCCCTTCCATGGACGGCGTCAGGTCGCAGAACCACCGACGCCTTCGCACGGAGGATGATATGTTCAAGACGATGCTTCTTTCGGCCGCGACGGCCGGTACGCTGGGCCTGATGGCGTTGAACGCCGCTCCGGCTGCCGCGGCTCCCGTCGCCGCCGCGCCTCTGGTCGATGCGGCCGGCGGCATGGTGCAGCAGGCGCAGTATTATTACGGCCCGCGGCGCTACTATGGCCCGCGCCGCTATTACGGCCCGCCGCGCTATTATGGCCCGCGCCGCTACTACGGCCCGCGCTTCTACGCGCCGCCGCCCCCGCCGCCGCTCTTCGTTCCGCCGCCGCGCTACTACTGGTAAGCGGCGAGGCTCGCCCGGCCGCGGTGCACCGCCTCGCTTTCGGCGGTAAAGCCGCCGCCGGAGCCATTGATCACGAAAGCCGGCAGCAACGCTGCCGGCTTTCTGCTGTTCAGGACGGCCGTGACGATGACGCGAATCGCCGGCCGGTCCGCGACGCCATGCACCGGGCGAATCGTCAGCGCGCCGAAGCCTGTGCTGAGCCCGGCAAGCAGATCAGGCAGCGCCTCGGCCCGGTGGATGATCGCGATGAGTCCGCCCGGCCGCAGCACGCGCCGCGCAGCCCGCAGCCAGGGCCCCAGATCGCCCTCCGCGACATGGGCCGCCTTGCGGTTAGGCGTCGGCGAGGCGCGCGTCCCGCCCGGCGGATAGAAGGGCGGGTTCATCGCGACCGCGTCGAAAGCCGCCTCTCCCAGGCCGGCCGCCGTCAGTTCCGCCGCGGGCGCGGTCACATCGGCGGTGATGGTGGTGATGCGACCGGCCAGGCCGTTCAGCTCGGCGTTCCGCCTCGCCAGCGCCGCCAGCTCGGGGTCGCGCTCCAGCAAGGCGGCACGCAATGTCGGCCGCAGCAGCGCGGCCGAGAGCCCGACCGTGCCGACGCCCGCGCCGATATCGAGCAGCGTTCCGCCGGCGAGCGCCGGCAGCGCCGCGGCGAGCAGGATGGCATCGGTCCCGGCGCGATGGCCCTTGCGCGGCTGGCGCAGCAGCAGACGGCCATCGAGCAGCTGGTCCTCGACGATCTCGCCCAGGGCCAAGCTCGCTTCGGCCTCATTCATCGCGCAGCTCGGCGCCGTAGCCGGCCTCGACCAGCAGGGCCCGCGCCCGGCGCTTGTCCGCCTCGCGCACGAGAAGCCGACGCGGAAAGGCGCCGATCATGCCCTCCAGCGCGCTGATGTGCTGGTCTGCGATCAGACAATCGAGCCCGGCCGAGTCCAGCAAGGCCTCGACGGCGCCGAGCAGAACGAGGTCGTTGGTGCGCATGAGTTCGTGCATCCCTCCATGGAACCCAAGCCGCTCTTTCGTGCAAGCTGCGGCTTCGCGACGGTTTGCAGGGGCTGGCGTCCCATGCGACGGTTGTGGCATGGCTGCGAGGCGCCGCCCCGGCGCGGTATCTGACCCGGAGTGCGTTCAGTGGGTGTCGTCGTATCCCTCGAGGAACGGGAATCGAATCGGGCGAGCATCGAGCCGCTCGTCGCGCTGACGCGCGGCGACATGGAACGGGTCAACGCGATGATCCTGTCGCGCACCGGTTCCGAAGTGACGATGATCCCCGAGGTCGCGAACCACCTGATCTCCTCGGGCGGCAAGCGCCTGCGGCCCATGCTCACGCTCGCCATGGCCGAGCTGTGCGGCTACCAGGGCGAAGGACACGTCAAGCTCGCGGCCTCGGTCGAGTTCATGCACACCGCGACGCTGCTGCACGACGATGTCGTGGACGAGAGCGACATGCGCCGCGGCAAGCTCGCCGCCCGCATGCTCTGGGGCAACGAGGCCAGCGTGCTGGTCGGCGACTTCCTGCTCGGGCAGGCTTTCAAGATGATGGTCGAGGTCGGCTCGCTGCGGGCGCTCGACATTCTGTCCACCGCGGCGGCGGTGATCGCCGAGGGCGAGGTTCTCCAGCTTTCCGTCGCCAAGAACACGGAAACGAGCGAGGACGAATACCTCGCGGTGATCCGGGGCAAGACGGCTGAGCTCTTCGCTGCGGCCTGCGAGGTCGGGCCGGTGATCGCCAATTCCTCCAAGGCCCATGCCGCGGCCTGCCGCAGCTACGGACTCAATCTCGGCATCGCCTTCCAGCTCATCGACGACGCGCTCGACTATGGCGGCGTCGCCGCCAAGCTCGGCAAGAACACCGGCGACGATTTCCGCGAGGGCAAGATCACCCTGCCCGTCGTGCTCTCCTTCCGTCGCGGCGACGAGACGGAGCGCGCCTTCTGGAAGCGCACGCTGCAGGACGGCACGATTCGCGACGGCGACCTGGAGGAGGCCCAGGCGATCATGCGCAGACACAAGGCGCTGGACGACACCATCGCCCGTGCCGAACACTATGCGCGCATGGCGAAGGATGCCCTCGGCCTGTTCCCCGCCTCCCCGATGAAGCAGGCGCTCGACGACGCCGTCGATTTCTGCGTGGCGCGGGCGCATTGAGGCCGGAAGCGCCCGCCCCTGCCACGGACGACGACTCCGCTCCCGAGATCGCGACGCTGTCGTCGCGGCTCGTCTACGCGAATCGCTGGATGAAGCTCCGTGAGGACCGGATCCGCCGGCAGGACGGTTCGGAGGGGATCTACGGCATCGTCGACAAGCCCGATTTCGTCGCCGTCGCGGCCCTGGACGCCGACGACTGCCTCTATCTGGTCGAGCAATATCGCTATCCGGTCGGCGGACGCTTCTGGGAGCTGCCGCAAGGGTCATGGGAGACAGACCCGCAGGCCGACCCCGAGGCCGTAGCGCGCGGCGAGCTGCGCGAGGAAACCGGGCTCGAAGCGGAGGAATGGCTCCGCGTCGGCCATCTCTTCGAGTGCTACGGCTATTCGAACCAAGGCTGCCATATCTTTCTCGCACGCGGGCTGACCGCGACTGCGGCCGCGCCCGAGCCTGAGGAGCAAGGGTTGATCAGCCGACGCTTTCCGATCGGCGAGGTGCTCGCGATGATCGAACGCGGCGCCATCCGCGACGCGACGACGGTGGCCGCCATCGGCTTGCTGATGCTGAAGGACCTGCTGCCACGGGTCCGGCTTTAGACGCATCTCATGCGGGCTCGCCCCGTCATCCCGGCGGATGACGCAAGGCCCGGATCAACGCAGCAGCGTCGGCTTGATCCACCAATCCGGGCGCCGCCTCGCCAGCTCCCGCGCTGCCTCGGCACTGGCCCGGCAATCCTCGAAAAGCGCGAAGCAGGTCGCTCCCGAGCCGGACATGCGCGCGAGCCGGCAGCCCGGCAGTGCGCTCAGCCCGTCCAGAACCTCATCGATCACCGGAGCGACACGACGCGCCGGCTCCGCCAGATCGTTGCCCGATGCCACGAGCGTCCCGAGAAGCTCTTCGGCCGAGATCGGAGCAGGCTCGGCCACCGCGGCTGAGGCCTCCCGCTTCTGCCCGCGCGCCAGTCCCAGCGCGCGAAAGACCGCCGCCGTTTCGACCGCGACGCCCGGATTGGCCAGCACGGCGAAGAGCGGCGGCAGGCGCAGCGCCGGCCCGAGCCGCTCGCCGATGCCGGCCATCAGCCGTGCCCGCGAATCGAGACAGACTGGCACGTCGGCACCGATCCGCGCAGCGGTCTCGCGCAGGACAGGATCGGTCTGGGCTATTCCATTCAGGCGCGCGATCAGGCGCAGGGCCGCAGCCGCATCGGCCGAGCCTCCCCCGATTCCCGATGCGACAGGCAGGCGCTTGACGAGATGAAAGCGACCCAGGCGCAGGCCCGGCCACACATCCGCGAAGGCGCGGGCGGCACGCAGGACGAGATTATCGTCAGCAACACCGAGCCCGCCGGCGCGCGGGCCGGCGATCGAAAGGGCAAGCGGCGCCTCGGGCTCCAGCGTCAGCTCGTCGCCAATGCCAGCGAAGGCAACCAGGCTTTCGAGCTCGTGATAGCCGTCCTCGCGCCGCGCCAGGACCCGCAGATCGAGATTGACCTTGGCGCGGGCGCGCGTGGTCAGCGGCAGGGACACGGCTGCTCCCGATCAGATCAGCCGCCGTCCTTCTTGGTGTCTTCGGTCGCGTTGGCCGAGGGAGCTTCCAGTCCGCGCTCGATCTTGCGCTGGATCTTCTCGAGATCCTCGGGCTCGGGCTTGAGGTCGCGGGCGTGATTCCACTGATACTTCGCCTCGAGCTCACGACCCGTGCGCCAGTAGACATCGCCGAGATGATCGTTGATCACCGGATCCGAGGGGCGCAACTCGGCGGCGCGCTCGATCTCCCGGGCCGCATCCTCGTAGCGGCCGAGCCGGTAATAGGCCCACCCCAGCGAATCGATGATGTAGCCGTCCCGCGGGCGCAGCTCGACGGCGCGGCGCAGCATGCCCAGCGCCTCGTCGAGCTTCATGTGCTTGTCGACAAGCGAGTAGCCGAGATAGTTCAGCACCAGCGCCCGCTCGCGCCCGAGCGGATCGGGCAGCAATTCCAGCGCCTTGCGGAGATCTTCCTCGGCTTCCGACCAGCGATTGATGCGCTCGCGCGCGATGCCGCGGAAATAGTACAGGTCCCAGTTGGCACGCCCCGGCGAAGCGAGCTTGGCAATCGCCTTGTCATAGGCTGCCGCCGCCTCGGCGAACTGCTTGCGCGAGCGATAGATGTTGCCCAGCGCCGCGAGCGCGTCGACATCGTCGGGCCGCTCGGCGATGACCTTTTCGAGATGCTTCACCGCCTCATCGGGCTTGCCGAGATTCTCCAGCGCGAGACCCGCCTGGATCTCGGCATTGGGACGCAGCGGCGAGGAAACCGGCATCTTGTCGTAGACCGCGACGGCATCCTCGGGCTGGCGCGCGCGCTCGAGAATGTCGCCTAACGTCAGAATGGCGAGATCGTGGGACGGGTCGAGATAGATCGCCATGCGCAGATAAAGCAGCGCGGCGGCCTCGTCGCCCTGGCGATTGCCGGCGCTGGCGAGCCCGTAGAGCACCTCGGCGGCGCCCTGCTGGGCCGTCTGGATCTGGCGCTGCGGCGACTCCTTCTTCGCGACGAGCGACATGCCCTCGCGAATGACCGGGTGATTGGGCAGCAGCCGGTCGAAATCGGCATAGGTCGCCGCGGCCCCGGCATAGTCGCCGCTGCGGGCCTGGAAACGCGCCCAGAGGTCGACCAGCCGCAGGGTGGTCTTCTCGGCATCATAGGCGGACTTCAGCCGCTTCTCGGCCTCGGCCTTGCGGCCGGCGGCGTCGAGAATCAGGCCGGCGTGGTAATCGCGGAAGAGATTGTAGGAGGGTTCGCCCTTGAGCCGCTCCAGCGTCTCGATCGCCCGCTTGGGATTGTTCGAGCCGAGATAGGACCAGGCCGAGAGCAGCGTCGCGGTGATGTCGGCCGCACGGCCCCGGCCGCCGCGCTGCAGGTGATTGCGGGCGGTCTGGTAGCTCTTCTGCTTGATCGAGCGAATGCCGATCACGAGCTGCGCCAGGCCGTTGCTCGGGTCCTGCTGGATCAGCTTGTCGGCAGCGCGGAAGGCGTCGGGCATCGCGCCGTCGGCCAGGAAGGCGACGAAAGCACGCTCCAGAAGATCGCTATTGCGGGGATCTTCCCGCACGGCCTCGCGCAGATAGACCGAGGCCGCGCCGAGATCGCGCGAGGCGCCCGCCACGATCGCGGCGAGATAGTTGCCCTCGAGGCTGTCGGCGGGTTCGAGCGAATCGGACGAGCGGGGCGCAGTCGCACCCTGGGCGGCGGCGGCCACCGGCAAGACCATCAACAGCGACAAGGCAGCAGCCGTACCCGAGGCACGCACCTTCTTCAAAAATGTCACGACTGCTCTTCTCCCTCGGTCCGCCGCCCGCTGTCCGGGGCGCTCTGTCGGCGGGCCGTGATCGCTCGCGTAGGCCGCCAAGATGGCGGTTTCCGGGCAAGCCGGCAAGCCGGCCTCAGCGCGAATGCGGCGGTTTCGTAGCGGCGGCGCAACAGTTGCGAGAAAGCCGCTTTCGTAAGGGGAATCCGCCCGAAAACATTAGCTCTTCGCCAAGAAAATCGTGTCTACACTTGCCGTGCTTGCAGATCACGCAGCGACAATATTGGGATCCTTCCAATGAAGAAGATTGTTCTGAGCTTTGCCGCAGTCGCTCTTCTCGCCGGCTTCGCCGCCGGCTGCGCCAAGGACGAGCCGAAGCCGGCCCCGTCGGTGGTGCGCAAGGGCTGAAAACCCTCGCGGAAGACCAAAGGGCGCGCCTCGCGGCGCGCCCTTTTCATTGGTGATGAGTGAACGCCTGTCGCCCGAGGCAAGACGTCACATGTTGGCGTAGCCGGGCCCGCCGCCACCTTCCGGCACCGTCCAGGTGATGTTCTGCGCCGGGTCCTTGATGTCGCAGGTCTTGCAGTGGACACAGTTCTGCGCGTTGATCACGAAGCGCGGATTGGTCTTCGCCTCGGCGTTCTCATAGACGACCTCGTAGACGCCGGCCGGGCAGTAGAGCCGCGCCGGCTCGCCATAGAGCGGCAGGTTCTGCGTGATCGGGACCGACGGGTCGGCCAGCCTCAGATGCGCCGGCTGGTCCTCCTCGTGATTGGTCGAGGAGAGGAAGACCGAGGAGAGCTTGTCGAAGGAGATCTTGCCGTCCGGCTTCGGATAGGTGATCGGCGTGACCTCGGCGAGCGGCTTCAGCGTGGCGAAATCCGCCTTGCCGTGCTTCAGCGTGCCGAATGGCGACCAGCCGAAGAGCTGGTTCAGCCACATGTCGATGCCGCCGAGCCCGATGCCGACGAGCGTTCCGAACTTCGACCAGAGCGGCTTGACGTTGCGGACGAGCTTCAGGTCCTTGCCGATGGCGCTGTCGCGCCAGCTCGTCTCGATCTCGACGACCTCGTCATGGCTGCGCCCGGCCTGGAGCGCCGGCACGAGCTTCTCCGCCGCCAGCATGCCCGACAGGATCGCGTTATGGCTGCCCTTGATGCGCGGCACGTTGACGAAGCCGGCCGCGCAGCCGATCAGCGCACCGCCCGGGAAAGTCAGCTTCGGCACGGACTGCCAGCCACCTTCGGTGATAGCGCGCGAGCCATAGGCGATGCGCTTGGCGCCCTCGAAGGTGTCGCGGATCAGCGGATGGGTCTTGAAGCGCTGGAACTCGTCGAAGGGCGATAGCGTCGGGTTCTGATAGTTCAGATGCACGACGAAGCCGACGGAGACGAGGTTGTCGTCGAAATGATAGAGGAAGGAGCCGCCGCCGGTGGTGTTGTCGAGTGGCCAGCCGAAGGAATGCTGGACCCGGCCCTTGTGGAACTTCTCCGGCTTGACCTGCCAGAGCTCCTTCAGGCCGATGCCGTATTTCTGGGGCTCGCGGCCCTCATCGAGGGCAAACTTCCTGATAGCGATCTTGGAGAGCGAGCCGCGCGCGCCCTCGCCCAACAGCGTGTAGCGGCCGCGCAGCTCCATGCCGCGGGTGAAGCGCTCGGAAACCGTGCCGTCCTTGGCGATGCCCATGTCGCCGGTGGCGATGCCGGCGACCGAACCGTCCTCGTTGAAGAGCAGCTCGGCGGCGGCGAAGCCCGGATAGATCTCGACGCCGAGCGCCTCGGCACGGGCGGCCAGGAACTTCGCCACCAGCCCGAGCGAGCCGACGAAGTTGCCGTGGTTGTTCATCAGCGAAGGCATACCGAAATTCGGCAGGCGGATGCCGTTCGGCTGGGTCAGGAAGTAGAAGACGTCCTCCTTGACCTCGGTGGTCAGCGGACGCTCCGGGTCGTCGCGCCAGTCCGGCACCAGACGATCGAGGCCGATCGGATCGATCACCGCGCCGGAGAGGATATGGGCGCCGACCTCGGCTCCCTTCTCGACCACGACGACGGAGACGTTCTCGTCGATCTGCTTCAGCCGGATCGCAGCCGCGAGGCCCGCAGGACCGGCGCCGACGATGACGACGTCATAGTCCATGCTCTCGCGCGGTTCGCTCTGCGCTTCCTTGAGATCCATCCTGCCCTCCGCCTGCAATCCGCGCCGCGTATTGTTTATATATGAACTATCCTGCGGGCTCGTTCAATGCCCGGCTTCCGTTCAGTCTGGAACCCCTCTATCCAAGCGCGCGTTCGATTTTGCAACTGCGTTGCTTCGCGAAGTGGCTATACAGGGTATAGGATCAGCCAATGAGCCTGTCCGATCCACGCGGCCCCGACGCGCCAGACCCTTACGAATTGCTGAGCTGGTACGCCGAGATGGGCGTGACCGAGGCGCTCGACGAGACACCGCGCAACCATTTCGCCGAGCCCGTGTCTCCGGGCGGAGACCGGGACAGGGCGCAGGCCCGTCCGCTGCCGGGCCGCCCGACCGCTCCGGCGCGCCCGATCGCAGCCGCCGCCACGGCACCGGACGAAGCGACCGTCAGCGCCCGCACGCTCGCCCGCGAGGCACGCACGCTCGACGAATTGAAGGACGCGCTCGCCAAATTCGAGGGCTGCGCCCTGAAGGCCACGGCCAAGAACCTCGTCTTCGCGGATGGAAATCCGGAGGGCCGGGTGATGATGGTCGGCGAGGCACCGGGCGCGGACGAGGACCGGCTCGGCCTGCCCTTCGTCGGCCGCTCCGGCCAGTTGCTCGACCGGATGCTGGGCGCCATCGGGCTGAGCCGCCAGAACGATGTCTACATCGCCAACCTCCTGCCTTGGCGGCCGCCGGGCAACCGTACGCCGACGCCGCAGGAAGTCGCGATCTGCCTGCCCTTCATCCAGCGCCAGATCGAGCTTGCCGACCCCGACATCCTGGTCTGCGTCGGCGGTCCCTCGGCGCAGGGCCTGCTCGGCTTCAGCGGCATCCTGCGCTCGCGCGGGCAATGGGTGGAATACGACACCGGCGCGAGGCGGATCCGGGCGATCGCGACGCTGCACCCGGCCTATCTGCTGCGCCAGCCGCTGCAGAAGCGCCTCGCCTGGCGCGACCTGCGGGCGCTGAAGGCGGCGCTCGACGGGAAGATTTGAGCCCAGCTCCGCCGTCGCTTCGCTTCTCGCCACGAGGGCGGGCCCGTCGCGATCAGCCTGCGTTCAGCCATAGCCTGCAAAGACAACTTGAGTTCCCCGCATCTCTTGGCGAGATTGCGGGGAGTTTCGTCGGAGTGCCCTCCATGCAGTGGGAAGATTACCGCCAGTCCGAGAATCTCGAGGACAGGCGCGGCAGCGGTGGCGGCGGCGGTTTCGCTGGCATGCCCGGCGGCCGCGGCGGCATCGGCATCGGCACGATGGTGGTGCTCGGCCTGCTCGGCTGGGCGCTCGGCATCGATCCGCGCCTGCTGATCGGCGGCGCCGAGATGATCGGCGGCATCGGCGGGCGCCAGCAGACGCAGGAGACCCGCCGCTCCTCAGGACCGCCGCAGGACGAGATGGGCCGCTTCGTCTCCGCCGTGCTGGCGCAGAACGAGGATATCTGGTCGAAAATCCTGCCGCAGCAGGCCAATATCCGCTACCAGCCACCTCGCCTCGTGCTGTTCTCCGGCGTCGACCGCTCGGGCTGCGGCACGGCGCAGTCGGCCATGGGGCCGTTCTATTGCCCGGCGGACAAGAAGGTCTATCTCGACACCTCGTTCTTCCAGGAGATGCAGCGCAAGCTCGGCGGCGGCGGCGACTTCGCCTATGCCTATGTGGTCGGCCACGAGGTCGGCCATCACATCCAGAACCTGCTCGGCATCCTGCCCAAGGCCAACCAGATCCGCGAGCGCTCCTCCGAGCGTGATTCGAATGCGATCTCGGTGCGGATCGAGCTGCAGGCGGATTGCTTCGCCGGCGTCTGGGCCCACAACATCCAGGCGATGGGCCGGCTCGACCAGGGCGATATCGAGGAGGCGATGCGCACCGCCTCCGCGATCGGCGACGACAAGCTGCAGAAGGCGGCGCAGGGCGTGGTCGTGCCCGACTCCTTCACGCACGGTTCCTCGGCCCAGCGGACGAAGTGGTTCAACATCGGCTTCCAGTCGGGCTCGATGCAGAGCTGCGACACGTTCCGGAACCAGATCTGAGGCAAAGACCCCGCCCGCTCCGTCAGAGGCCGGAGCGCTCCCGCAGCACCGGAAGCCGCCGGGGCGCATGCCCCAACCGGCCCGCGAGGATGGCCGCCTTCGGCGCGACCAGCCCGGCCCGCAGACGCCTGGGGCCGAAGGAGACCGCGGCGCGCTCGCGCAGCGAAGCCCTGAGGCCACGCAGCGGCATCAGGGCCGGCACGTCCGGCGCCAGCAGGAGATGGCGCTCCACCGCCTGCACCCAATGCGCCTGCGGCACGTCGCCTGCGTCGAGCAGGAGAAGCCAGTCCCCCCGCGCCTGCTTGGCTCCAAGATGCCAGCCCTCGGCATTGCCGGCGCGCAGATAGCTCGCCCCGGTCGCATCCGCGATGCGCTCGATATCCGCCTCGCCCGCAGTGTCGACCACGACGGCGTGACCGAGGACCCCCTCGGCGACGGCCGGAATCAGAACGGCAAAAGTGGCAGCAAGCGGCTGCACCGGAGCGCCGGCACGGATCACGGCAGTGAGCATGTGCAATATCTATGACGCAACGCAGCATGTCGCAATCCGCCACTTGCCTTTTGTTCTTGTTATGTTCACATTAACTGGCGAGAACCGACGCCGATTCCCGGCTTTGGACGAGGTTCGAGAGCCATGCGACAGGCCCGCCCCATCGAAAGGCCCTATCCGGCGGCCCAGCCGCTGAAGCGGCACGACCGGGAGCCTGCGGTCTCGGCGCCTGTCATCGCGCCGGCCGATCCGCTGGCCTATGCCGGCCACCGCATCGATCCGGAGCGCCGGCGCGGACGCGGCGCCACCATCAATCCGGGCGGACGCTACGAGGCCGAGCAGCGCGTCGCCGAGGATGACGGCTGGGGCTCCCTGGAGGAACTGCCCCCCTTCAAGACCGAGATCGCCTATGAGAAGGCGCGCAGCATCATCACGCGCAACGACTCGCCGGATATCTCCTTCGACCGTTCGATTAATCCCTATCGCGGCTGCGAGCATGGCTGCGTCTACTGCTTCGCGCGGCCGACCCATGCGTATCTCGGCCTCTCGCCCGGCCTCGATTTCGAAAGCAAGCTGACGGCAAAGCCCGATGCCGCGGCACTGCTGGAAAAGGAACTCTCCTCCCCCTCCTACCAGCCGCGCACCATCGCCATCGGCACCAATACCGACGCCTACCAGCCGATCGAAAAGAAGCTCCGGATCATGCGCCAGATCCTGGAGGTTCTGGCAAGGTTCAACCATCCGGTCGGCATCGTGACGAAATCGGCGCTGGTCCAGCGCGACATCGACATCCTCGCGCCGATGGCAGAAAAAGGGCTGGTCAAGGTCGCCATCTCCGTGACGACCCTCGATCCCAGGACGGCGCGGGGCATGGAACCGCGCGCGGCCTCGCCGCCGAAGCGGCTGGAGACGATCAGGAAACTTTCGGAGGCCGGAATCCCGACGACCGTCCTGGTCGCGCCGATCATCCCGGCGGTCAACGAGCACGAGATCGAGCGCATCCTGGACTCTGCGAAAGCAGCAGGGGCGCAGGAGGCCGGCTATGTGCTGCTGAGGTTGCCGCTGGAGGTGCGCGACATCGTGCAGGAGTGGCTGCTGACGCACCACCCCGACAAGCTGCGCCATGTGATGTCGCTGATCCGTTCGACGCGCGGCGGCAAGGATTACGATTCGCAATGGGGCCAGCGGATGGTCGGCTCCGGCCCCTATGCCTGGATGATCGGCAGGCGCTTCGAACTGGCGGCCGAGCGCATCGGCTTCAACACGCTCAGGCGGCGCCTGCGCACCGACCTGTTCCTGAGGCCGGAAAAGGAAAAGGCGCAGCTAAGTCTGTTTTGACAGGCCCTATCGGCCGTCTTTCTCGGATCTGCGCTTCGCTTCGTCCGAGAAAGACGGCCGATAGAGGGGCTTTCCGAGCCCTTTTCGGCAAGAGGTGCTCGGGGCAAGCCCGAGCATGACGAAGCACGGTCCTAAGCGAATGCTCTGGAGTCCCTGTCCGAAGGAGCGCGCTCATGTCGCTCTGGCCCCGCGCCGCGCTCTGCGGCATAAGCCCGCCATGCCCGCCGATTTCAGCCGCGAGACATCCGCCATTGCCGACGGCCTTTGGCCGCTGGCCGGCATCGACGAGGTCGGGCGCGGGCCGCTGGCCGGCCCGGTGGTGGCCGCCGCCGTCATCCTGGACCCGGCCCGCGTGCCGCATGGGCTCGACGATTCGAAGAAATTGCCGGCGCCTGTCCGGGAGGAATTGTTCGGCGAGATCATGGAGCGGGCGCTCGCCGTCACGGTCGCCAGCGCGACGGCGGTGGAGATCGACACCCTCAACATCCGTCAGGCCACGCTGCTCGCCATGCGCCGCGCCGTTGCGGCGCTGCCGCTCGCCCCGCGACATGTGCTGGTCGACGGCAACGACCCGCCACAGCTCGGTTGTGGCTGCGAGGCGATCGTCCAGGGCGATGGGAAAGTCGCGTCGATCGCCGCCGCTTCGATCGTGGCCAAGGTGATGCGCGACCGGATGATGGCGCGGCTCGACCGGCGCTATCCGGTCTACGGCTTTTCCGGCCATGTCGGTTACGGGACGCCGCAGCATCGCAAGGCCATCGCCGAGCACGGCCCCTGCCCCGAGCATCGCTATTCGTTCGCGCCGGTGAAGGGCGTCTGGTTCCGGTGAGGTCCGACGGCGATCGAGGTCATTGCGAGCGCAGCGAAGCAATCTAGGAGAGCTGGGTTGAACGCCTCAGCCCAGCTCTCCTGGATTGCTTCGTCGCTTTCGCTCCTCGCAATGCCGGGCGGCGACCGCCGCCCGGCACCCACGCCACCTGCCGCAACAGCAGGATCAAGCGTTAATACCCGTTAGGAATTTCCCTTCATTGCCAATGGGCTAGGCAAAAATTGCAGCCCCAAAACGGGACGCATTTTTTTCAAAGCGGAAACCCGGCCTTTACCCTGTCCGGCCAATATCGCCCTCGTTGAAGTTGCGTAACGGTCTTGGCGTCATGGGTATTTCGCGTACCGGGACCGCCAGCGCTCCCGTCCGGATTCAAGTTTCGCGTACCGGACGGCCCGCGCTGGGGGCCCGGATGAAGGCCGAGAGCCTTCTCCAAACAGGCGGCATTCCATCGGAGCTGCCGCTCGATCAGATTCTCGTCGGCGACTGCGTCGCGGCGATGAACGCGCTGCCACCGGCGAGCGTCGATCTCATCTTCGCCGACCCGCCCTACAACCTCCAGCTCGGCGGCGATCTGCGTCGGCCCGACGACAGCCTCGTCGATGCCGTCGACGACGACTGGGACAAGTTCGCCTCCTTCTCCGACTATGACGCGTTCACCCGTGCCTGGCTCGCCGCGGCGCGGCGCGTGCTGAAGCCGGACGGCGCGCTGTGGGTGATCGGCAGCTACCACAACATCTTCCGCGTCGGCGCGACGCTGCAGGATCTCGGCTTCTGGATGCTGAACGACATCGTCTGGCGCAAGGCCAATCCGATGCCGAACTTCCGCGGCCGCCGCTTCACCAACGCGCATGAGACGCTGATCTGGGCGGCGCGCGGCGAGCATTCGAAATACACCTTCCACTACGAGGCGCTGAAGGGCGGCAATGACGACCTGCAGATGCGCTCGGATTGGTATCTGCCGCTCTGCACCGGCGAGGAGCGCCTGAAGGACGCGGACGGCGCCAAGGTCCATCCGACGCAGAAGCCGGAGGCTCTGCTCGCCCGCGTGCTGCTCTCGGCCTCGAATCCCGGCGACGTCATCCTCGATCCGTTCTTCGGCACCGGCACGACGGGCGCCGTCGCCAAGGCGCTGGGCCGGCGCTTCATCGGCCTCGAGCGCGATCCGGTCTACGCCAAGGCGGCGCGCGAGCGCATCGCCGCGGTGACGCCGCTGGCGCCGGAAGCTTTCTCCGCCGCTCCGTCCAAGCGCAGCGAACCCCGCGTGCCCTTCCTCAGCCTCGTGGAAGCCGGGCTGGTGAAGGCAGGCGAGACCGTCCATGACGAGAAGCGGCGCTACAAGGCCGTGGTGCGCGCCGACGGCACGCTGCTGCTCGGCCCTGCCGTGGGTTCGATCCACAAGGTCGGCGCGCTGGCGCAGGGCCTGCCGGCCTGCAATGGCTGGACGTTCTGGCATGTCGAGCGCGAGGGCGGATTGACCGTTCTCGACGCGCTGCGCGGCGAGATCAGGGCTCAGATGGCGGCTGCCTGAGCGCCGCCAGACCCGCCTCGACCACCTTCAGCATCAGGCTCGGCAGCGGCTCCTCCGGGAGCCGCGCCTGCGTCGTGAAACGCATCCCCCGCGGCGCCTCGGCCGTGGCCGGCGCGCGTCCAACGAGCACAACCAACTCCAGCGGGAAATGCGTGAAGACGTGCCGCACCGGCTGCGGCAGCCGATGCCAACGCAGCGGCAGCGGCGCATCCTGCGCGGCGCCGTCCAGTTCGTAATCGGCCCGCCAATCGCTGGTCGGCACCTCGGCCATGCCGCCGAGCAAACCCTTCGCCGGCCGCGTGCGCAGCAGGATCGCGCCGTCGGTACGCATCAACACGAAGGCGGCGCCATAGCGGGTTGCGCCGGCCTTCTTCGGCGCCTTGCGCGGAAAGCTTTCCTGAATGCCTTGCGCCCGAGCCCGGCAGGGCTCACGCCACGGGCAGAGGCCGCAGGCCGGATTGCGCGGCGTGCAGATCGTGGCGCCGAGGTCCATCAGGGCCTGGGCGAAATCGCCGGGCCGGGCCTGCGGCAACAGCGCCAGCACCTTCTCGCGAATCAGCGGCCTGGCACCCGGCAACTCGTCCTCGATCGCGAAAAGCCGGCTCATGACGCGCTCGACATTGCCGTCGACGGCCGCCGCCGGCCGGTCGAAGGCAATGGCCGCGACCGCGCCCGCCGTATAGGCCCCGATTCCCGGCAAGGCGCGCAGGCCCTCCTCGGTATCGGGGAAGCGGCCGCCATGGCTTTCCGCCACGACCTTGGCACAGGCATGAAGATTGCGGGCGCGCGAGTAGTAGCCGAGCCCGGCCCAGGCCTGCATGACCTCCTCGGAGGGCGCCGATGCCAGGGCCTTCACCGTCGGGAATCGCGCCATGAAGAGCTCGAAATACGGCTTCACCGCCGCAACGGTGGTCTGCTGCAGCATGATCTCCGAGGCCCAGACCCGATAGGGATCGGGCCGCTCGCCAGCGGCCGCGCGCCAGGGGAGCACGCGGCGATGGCGATCGTACCAGGCGAGAAGCTCTGCGGCGCGGGGCATCGGAACGGAGGCGTCCATGCGCCCGATGTAGCGCGGCAAGCCGAGACCGGGGAAGATGAAAGGTGGCGCCGGCCTATGCCGGCAGGACCACCACCTTCGTCTTGACCGGCGTCTTGTCGTAGAGATCGATCATGTCCTGGCTGAGCAGGCCGACGCAGCCGCTGGTGATGCCGGAGCCGATCGATTCCGGATCGCTCGACGCGTAGATCGTGTAGAGCGTGTAGGCGCCGTTCTGGTAGAGATGGAGCGTGCGGGCGCCGAGGGGATTGTCGAGGCCGCCCGGCATGCCG
Organism: Hyphomicrobiales bacterium; assembly: GCA_930633495.1. Taxonomy (NCBI): domain Bacteria; kingdom Pseudomonadati; phylum Pseudomonadota; class Alphaproteobacteria; order Hyphomicrobiales; species Hyphomicrobiales bacterium. The sequence continues at coordinate 1,111,908 of CAKNFJ010000001.1, forward strand.
CGCGCCCATTTCGCCGCCTCGGGCTGGCGCTTGATCATTTCCTTGGGCGGGGTCCAGGTCGCCCATTCCGACTTGCGCCCGACATAGGCATCGCCGTTCCAGCGGAAGCCGTCACGGCCGACATTGGCGCCGTAGCGCGTGGCGACCCCGTCGCCCTCGATGCGGTAGACGTAGTAATTGGCCGGATCGACGATGATCGTGCCCGGCGCTTCCCTGGTCTCGTAGCGGACCGTCTTGCGGAAATATTTCGGGTCGACCTTGGTGACGTCGACCGCCGGGATCGGGAACTTCTCCTGTGGGACCGGCCCGTAGACCTGCTGCGCTTCGGCGAGGCTCATGCCGTCGGTCGCCGCGCAACCGCCCAGCCCCAACGCGCCGAGGCCGGCCGCGGAGCCGACCAGAAACGACCGGCGATCGAGAAGCCCCGACCGGCGCCCGAGCGAAGCCATCTCGCCGGCACCGAGAGTCCTACCGTCCATGATCATGATTTTGGATGTCCTATGTGCTGCCGTGCGGCGAAAGAATACTTCAGCATACACCCGCTGAACGTCGCCTTAACGACCGAGATTGCCGTCACATGGCTCGGCTGGCAAGCTCGGTCTTCGCAGAGCTGGCTTGCCTCTACCGAAGCTGGCAAGATCCGAGCGCTCTCGCAGCCGCGCGCCGCGCCGGGATCGGCCGGTTTCCCGCGATGGAACGATAGCCGATTTCTACCCGGTTTCCCGCCTGTCCGAACCGGGCGCCTCGGTTGCCCGCAGGGCCTGGACGCTGGCGGCCGCGATCAGCCCGGTCAGCACGATACCGGAGAATCCGATCGCAAGGGCCAGCACGCGCGACGGCATGTGCCGCGGAACCAGATCCCCGTAGCCGATCGTCAGGCCGGTGACGAAGGTGAAATACAGCGCCTCGCCGGGGCGCCATTCCTCGATGAGGCCGATGATCAACCCAAAGCCGACCATCAGGCCGATGAGGCCGGAGACGATCGGCCATATGACGTGAATCTGCTGAATCAGAGCCGCGCGAAAGACGCGCCGCTTCTCCTTCGGTGTCATCCAGAGCCCCCGGGCATGAACAGGCCGAGCCTGCGCACCACATCCGCACAGCACTCGCAAAGCAACAGCCGGACAATAGGTCAAAGCCGCCCCGATGACACATCGTCGCTCGCCGCGATCACCGGAAGCGCGCGCTTGCCGCCGGAGGCTTGCCGCAAGCGACTTGCCTTGCCCCTCGCCGCTCGCGCAAACTGGGGCATGGCCGCAAAACCGCTCGCAGAGCTGATCGACGATTGCATCGCGCCCGCGCTCGCCGCTCAGGGTTTCGCGGGGCGCGCCATCGTCTCGCTCTGGCCCGAGATCGTCGGCGAGCGGCTGGCGGCACGCTCACGTCCCCTGAAGATCGACTGGCCGCGCCGCCGCCCCGCCCCGGGCGAGGCGACGGAACCGGCAACGATGGTCGTGCGCGTCGAAGGCGCCTTTGCGCTGGAGATGCAGCAACTCGGCCCGCTGGTGATCGAGCGGGTCAATACGCATCTCGGCTGGCGCGCCGTCGGCAAACTCGTGCTCAAGCAAGGGCCGGTCGCAGCGCCTGTCCTGTCCAAGCCGGCGCCGAAGCTCGACGGCAAGGCCGCTGCGCGGATCGACGAGCAGGTCGCCTGCATCGCCGACCAAGGCTTGCGCGAGGCGCTGGCGAGGCTCGGCCGCGCCGTCGCGCTGAGCGCGAAAACGCGAGACCATGACACGGCTTCGTGAGCGAGGCGCGCAGCGGCATGATGCGCTCTTGCCACAATCGCGATGGCCTTTATAGAGCGCTTCACCGCATTCTCTTCGCGCGAAACGGTGCCCGCTTCGCGCGGAAATGCTCAAGCTTCGCAACCACTTTTGGACCTTTCGGGGATTTCTCACGATGACGAACAGGCGACAGCTCCTGACCGGCGCAGCCGGCATCGCCGCTGCCGCGCTCGCCGGCCTCAACGCCGCGCGGGCCCAGACCAAGCTTCCCGACGCCGGCCCGCTGGGCGACGTCTGGCTCGGCTCCCCCGACGCCAAGGTCAGCATCGTCGAGTATGCCTCGATGACCTGCTCGCATTGCGCGCATTTCCACCAGGCGACCTGGCCGGAGCTGAAGAAGAAATACATCGATACGGGCAAGGTGCGCTTCACGCTGCGCGAATTCCCGCTCGACCCGCTGGCGACGGCCGGCTTCATGCTCGCCCGCTGCAACGGCAACGACAAGTTCTACCCGATGGCGGACCTGCTCTTCGCGCAGCAGCGCAACTGGGCCTTCACGGACAAGCCGGTCGACGCGCTGGCCGCGCTGGTCAAGCAGGCCGGTTTCACACAGGAGTCCTTCGAGGCTTGCCTGAAGCGGCAGGACATCTATGACGCCGTCACCATCGTGAAGGATGGCGGGGCCAAGGCTGGGGTAGATTCCACGCCGACCTTTTTCATCAACGGGCAGAAGCGGTCCGGTGCGCTCACCATCGCCGAATTCGACAAGATCCTGGAGCCGCTCCTCGGCAATTGAGGGAGTGCGCGCTCTTTCCTTCTCCCCTCGGGGGAGAAGGTGGCCCGGCGCAGCCGGGTCGGATGAGGGAAGGATGGCAGGGCAGCGCATGACCGCCCTCATCCGTCAGCGCTTCGCGCTGCCACCTTCTCCCCCGAGGGGAGAAGGGAAAAAAGCGGCGCGCCCATGCATCTGACGCGCCTCAAGCTCGCCGGCTTCAAGACCTTCGTCGAGCCCACCGAATTCCTGATCGAGCCGGGGCTGACCGGCGTCGTCGGGCCGAATGGCTGCGGCAAGTCCAATCTCGTCGAAGCCCTGCGCTGGGTGATGGGCGAAAGCTCGTTCAAGAACATGCGCGGCTCGGGGATGGACGACGTCATCTTCGGCGGCTCGAACGAGCGCCCGGCCCGCAACATGGCCGAAGTGTCGCTGACGCTCGACAACAGCGACCGCAAGGCGCCGGCCGCCTTCAACGAGGTGGATGTCCTCGAGGTCACGCGCCGGATCGAGCGCGAGGAAGGCTCGACCTATCGCATCAACGGCAAGGAGGTGCGGGCCAGGGACGTGCAGCTCCTCTTCGCCGATGCCGCGACCGGCGCGCGCTCGCCCGCCCTCGTCCGGCAGGGGCAGATCAGCGAGATCATCTCGGCCAAGCCGCAATCGCGCCGCCGCATCCTCGAAGACGCCGCCGGCATCGCCGGGCTGCACAGCCGCCGCCACGAGGCCGAACTCCGGCTCAAGGGCGCCGAGGACAACCTGACGCGGCTGGAAGACGTGCTCGGCGAGATCGACGGGCAGATCGAGGCCTTGCAGCGGCAGGCGCGGCAGGCCGGGCGCTATCGCAGTCTGGCCGCCGATATCCGCCGCGCCGAAGCGGTCCTGGCGCTGATCGCCCTGCAGGCCGCCCGCGCGCAGGAGGCACAGGCCGGGCATGTGCTGGCGGAGGCGGTGCGCGGCGTCGCCGACCAGACCGTCCTCCAGGCCGAGGCCGCGAAGCGCCAGGCCATCGCCGCCCATGAGATGCCGGCGCTGCGCGAGGGCGAAGCGACGGCCGCCGCCGCTCTCGTGCGTCTGAAGCGCGGGCTCGACGAAATCGAAGCCGAGAATCGCCGCGCCCGGCAAAGGGCGGAGGAACTCGGTCGCCGCCTCGCGGAGCTGCAGGCCGACCTGACGCGACAGGAAACCATCGGCCGCGACGCCGCCGAGAGCCTCGCCCGGCTGGGGGAGGAAGACGCCGCCCTCGCCCGCGAAGGCGATGGGGCTGGTTCCAGCGCCGAAGCGGCCGTGACCGCGCAACGAGAGGCCGAAGCCGCGCTTGTCGCGGCGGAGGCCGAGCAAGCCACCGCGCAAGCCGCGCTATCCGATCTCGCGGCTCACCGGGGAGCCCTGGAACGCGCGCTGCGCGAGGCCCGCGAACGGGAGCAGCGTACCACCGGCGAGCGCGACAAGCTGCGCCGCGAACTCGAAGCCCTCGATGCCTCGGACGCCAAGACGCTCCTCGATCGGCTGCGGGAAGCCCTGGCGCTGGCCGAGAAGGCGATGAAGGCCGCCGAGGCCGAGGCCGGCGCCGCCCGCGCAGCCGTCGGAGCTGCGCGCGAACGCGAAGCGGCGCTGCGCGCACCCCTCGCCGAGGCAGACCGCCGTGCGCAGCGGCTCGACACCGAGATCGGTACGCTGCGCAAGCTGCTGGCCCCGGCAGGCGGCGATGGCTGGCCGCCGATCCTCGAAGCCGTCGACGTCGCCAAGGGGTACGAGATCGCGCTCGGTGCCGCCCTCGGCGACGATCTGGATGCGTCGACTGAGACGGCGGCCCCGGCCCATTGGGACGATACCGGCGCGGGCAGCGGCGACCCCGCCTTGCCGGAGGGGGCCGAGCCGCTGCTTGCGCATGTCGAGGCGCCGGCCGCCCTGAGGCGGCGGCTGGCGCAGATCGGCGTCGTCGCGCGCGCTGACGGCGAAACGCTGCGGCATGCGTTGCGCCCGGGCCAGATCCTGATCTCGCGCGAGGGCGATCTCTGGCGCTGGGACGGCTTCACCAGCGCGGCGGACGCGCCCTCGCCTTCCGCCCGACGCCTCTCCGAGAAGAATCGCCTCGTCGATCTGGAGCGGGAGGCCAAGGCCGCGCGCAAATCCGCAGACACCGCCCGCCGGGCCCTGGAAGCCGTCGGTGCCGAGGCCGGCAAGGCGGCGCAGGCCGAGACCGCAGCGATCGAGGCCTCGCGGCAGGCCCGCCGCGCGGTCGAGCAGGCCCGCGAACAGCTCTCCATCGCCGAACGCCGAGCGGCGGAAACGCTGGTGAAGCGCTCGACGCTGGCCGAGGCGATCAAGCGGCTCGGCCACGCCGTGTCCGAGGCCGCCCAGCAGGTTGCGGCACAGGAAACGGGGCTCGCCGCCCTGCCGGCCTCGCCCGAGCTCGACAATGCGCTGCTCAAGGCGCGGGTGTTGCTGGGCGAAGCTCGCGCCGCTGCTTCCGATGCGCGTGCGCGGGTCCAGACGCTGGCGCGAGAGGCGGAATTGCGCGCCCGGCGCCGCAGCTCCATCGCCGCCGATACCGCGGCCTGGACGGCGCGCGCTGCGGCCAGCCTTCAGACCGCCGACGAAACGCGCCGCCGGATCACGGCCGCCAGCGCCGAACACAGGACCCTGCTGGAGGCGCCGGACACCTTCCTGACCGAGCGTCGCCGGCTCGTCGCCGAGATCGAACAGGCGGAGGGCGCCCGCCGCGACGCGGCCGACCGCCTCGCCGCCGGAGAAACGGCCCTGGCGGAAGCCGACCGGCAGGCGCGCCTCGCCCTCGAAGGGCTCTCCGGGGCGCGTGAGCGCCGCGCCTCGGCGGAGGCCCGCCTGGACGCAGCCCGCCAGCGCGTCGCCGACATCATCCGCCAGATCGAGGACGGGCTGGATACCGGGCTCGACGGGCTGCAAGCCATCGCCGGCGTCAAGCCGGGCGATGCGCTGCCGGAGTCCGAGGCGCTCGAACGGCGCCTCGCCAATCTCAAGAGCGAGCGCGAGCGGCTCGGCGCCGTCAATCTTCGCGCCGACAACGAACTGAGCGAGGTAAAGGCCAAGCGCGAGAGCCTTTCCGGCGAGCGCGACGATCTGACCGAGGCGATCCGCCGGCTGCGGCAGGCGATCGGGGCGCTCAATCGCGAAGGGCGCGAAAGGCTTATCGCCGCCTTCGACGTCGTCAACGGCCATTTTCAGCGGCTCTTCGGCGTGCTGTTCGGCGGTGGCGAGGCGGAGCTGCGGCTCGTGGATTCGGAAGATCCGCTCGACGCCGGGCTGGAGATCTTCGCCCGCCCGCCCGGCAAGAAGCCGCAGGTGATGACGCTGCTCTCCGGCGGCGAGCAGGCGCTGACCGCGACGGCGCTGATCTTCGCCGTGTTCCTGACCAATCCCTCGCCGATCTGCGTGCTCGACGAGGTCGACGCGCCGCTCGACGACGCCAATGTCGAGCGTTATTGCGACCTGCTCGTCGACATGGCCCGGAACACGCAGACGCGCTTCATCCTGATCACGCACAACCCGATCACCATGGCGCGGATGGAACGGCTCTTCGGCGTGACCATGGCCGAACGTGGCGTCAGCCAGATGGTTTCTGTCGATCTGGCGACGGCCGAGCGCATCCGCGAGGCGAGCTGAACGGGACAGGCGCGGGAAACCCCTCCCCTTTGTGGGGAGGGGCAGGGGTGGGGGTCGCAAAGCCGGAACTCCGCACAGGCCTTTTTTGCGCTCTGCTTCTGCAATGGGCCGCGCACCCCATCGTTCGACCCCCATCCCCATACCCTTCCCCACAAGGGGGAAGGGAGGAGGTCGCATCAGCTCGCGCTCGTTCACACGAACCGGACAGCCATGGGTTTGACCCGAGTATCTCCCGCCGAGGCAGGTTCCGGTTTTCTCTCGTCCCGTCATTCTCGGGTCTGCGCTTCGCTTCGCCCGAGAATGACGGCCTCGCGGCAGCGCTGCTTCGGCGACGAACGCCGTGGGAAACCACATCCGACCGCTGAAAAAATGCCACATTCGGTCCCGCAATGCGGCAAGATTGTCGCACTTTGCCAGAATTTATAAATATTCCAATGCGTTAGCTATTATTCGCCTACCTTGACAGCGCGGGGGGCTGCCAATAAAGGAGGCCGTGCTGACGACGGCTCGATGCGCGGGTTTGGTCGTGGTTATAGTGGTTTTTCGCCGGATCGCGGCGTAAACGCGATCAAGACGGAGGCCTGAGACCATGTCCGAACCCGACCCAAACGCCTCAGACTCGGAGTTGCGCGCAAGACTGGGTTCCCTCAAGTCCGCGATCAAACGGGCGGAGGAGAACGAAAAGCCGGGCGCGAGTCCGGCTGGAGAGGACAAGGCCCTCGCGGGAGCGATGTCCTCAGGTTTTCGCGCAGCGACGGACCTGGCAGGCGGCATCATCGCGGGTGCCCTGATCGGGTACTTCGGCGACCGGTGGCTGGGAACGTCCCCGTTCCTGCTGATCGCCTTTCTGGTGATCGGGACCATCGCGGGCTTCAGATCCGTCTATCGGCTCGGTTCGCGTCCGACCTCCGGGTCGAAAGGCGGTCCGAAAGCGAATTGATCGAGGGGTGGCCCGTCAGGGTCACGCGACAGGGAACGAGACAATGGCGGCCGGCGGCGGAATCGATCCGATCCACCAATTCCACATCACGAATCTCGTTGAGCTGAAGCCGCTCGGCATCAATCTCTCTTTCACCAACACCTCGCTGTGGATGGTGATCGTGCTCGCCGCGGTGTCGGCGCTGATGGTCTACGGCTCGAGCCAGCGCGCGGTCGTTCCCGGCCGCCTGCAGTCGCTCGCCGAGATGACCTACGAGTTCGTGGCCTCCACGCTGACAGGCGTGATGGGCAAGGAAGGCATGAAGTTCTTCCCCTTCGTGTTCTCGCTGTTCATGTTCGTGCTGGCCAGCAACATGCTGGGCATGATCCCCGGCTCCTTCACGGTCACCAGCCAGATCATCGTCACCGCGGCCTTCGCCGTGCTCGTCATCGCGGTCGTTCTGATCTACGGCATCACCAAGCATGGCAGCCACTTCTTCGGCCTGTTCGTGCCGTCGGGCGTGCCGGGCTGGCTCCTGCCCTTCATGGTGCTGATCGAGGTCGTCTCCTTCCTGTCGCGCCCGGTCTCCCTGTCGCTGCGCCTGTTTGGCAACATGCTCGCCGGCCACATCGCGCTCAAGGTCTTCGGCGGCTTCGTCGTCGCGCTGCTCGGTTCCGGCGCGCTGCTGAGCTACGCCATCGCGCCGCTGCCGCTGCTGCTGGCGGTTGCGCTCACCGCGCTCGAGTTCCTCGTCGCCTTCCTGCAGGCCTATGTCTTCGCGATCCTGACCTGCGTCTATCTCAACGACGCGCTGCACCCCGGCCACTGAGGCCGGGCAGCGCTCGCGAGAGTTCATCCCACCCCGTTAAAACCTTCCACACTGGAGATAAGACCATGGATCCTGTTGCAGCCAAGTTCATCGGCGCCGGCCTCGCCTCGCTCGGCATGGGCCTCGCCGCCATCGGCGTCGGCACCATCTTCGGCAACTTCCTCTCGGGCGCGCTGCGCAACCCGTCGGCCGCCGACGGCCAGTTCCCGCGCGCCTTCATCGGCGCGGCGCTCGCCGAAGGTCTGGGCATCTTCGCGTTCGTCGTCGCGCTCGTCCTGCTCTTCGTGGTCTGACGTTCCACGTCGATCGCATTCCTGTCGCGCGCGTCGGCCCATCTTCGGCGGCGTGCGCGACGGTTTCCTATCTTCAGCGCTGAAAGGCACGCCATGCCGGTTCGATCTTCAGGGTTCGCGCGAAAAGGATGGCCTGTGGCTGTCGCCTCGTTCGCCACTCTGCTGGCGGGTGCGGCGCAGGCTGCCACTCCGGGCCTGAGCGGCGAGAAGGCGTCTTTTCCGCCCTTCGACCCGACTCACTTCGCCAGCAACCTGTTCTGGCTCGCGATCACCTTCGCCGCTCTCTACTGGCTGATGTCCAAGGTCGCACTGCCGCGCCTCGGCTCCATCCTGGAAGAGCGTGCGGACACGATCGGCCGCGATCTCGACCAGGCCACGCAGATGCAGGCCAAGGCCGAGGACATGGCACAGGCCTATGAGAAGGCTCTCGCCGAGGCCCGCAAGAACGCCCAGGGTATCGCCCAGACGGCGCGCGAAGCCGGCGCCAAGGCGAGCGACGCCCAGCGTCACGCCACCGAGGCGGAGCTTGCCGCCAAGATGGCGCAGGCCGAGGCGACCATCGCCAAGACCAAGACCGATGCGATGGGCAATGTCCGCGATCTCGGCAGCGACATCGCCGCCGCCATCGTCACCAAGCTGACAGGTCAGGCTCCCAGCGCCAGCGAGGCGTCGGCTGCCGTCGACCAGGCCCTGGCGCGCGGCTGAGGAGAGTTCAGATGGATACTTTCTGGGTCGCCGTAGCGCTCGTCATCTTCCTGGCCATCCTGGTCAAGTTCGGCGTGCCGGGCGCGATCGTGAAGGCGCTCGACGCTCGCGGCGAGAAGGTCGCGCAGGAGCTGGCGGAAGCCCGCCGCCTGCGTCAGGAGGCCGAGAAGCTGCTCGCCGAGTACGACGCCAAGCGCAAGGCCGCCGAGGCCGAAGCCGCCGAGATCGTCTCGTCCGCCAATGACGAAGCCAAGCGCCTCGCCGCCGAGGCCGAGGCCAAGCTCGCCGACTTCGTCGCCCGCCGCACCAAGGCGGCCGAGGAGAAGATCGCCCAGGCCGAAAGCCAGGCCGAGGCCGAGGTTCGCGCTGCGGCTGCGGAAGCCGCCACCAAGGCTGCCGAGACCATCCTGCGCGGCCAGATGGCCGGCAAGGCTGCCGATGCCGCCTTTGCCGCCGGGCTGAACGAGGTCAAGGCCAAGCTTAACTGAGCTTCAGCCGATCGTTACAAAATTGGACGCCGCACTCCTCGGAGTGCGGCGTTTTTGTTTTGCGGGAGAGAGACGCGCGAGAGAGAGGCGTCATGCTCGGGCTTGACCCGAGCATCTCAGGACGAGAAGGCGCTTCTTCCGAGATGAGTTTCTCGGGTCTGCGCTTTATTTCGCTCGAGAATGACGGCCTCTCGTTCGGCCGACTTCAGTTGCTCGCGGTCGTCGCCGGAGCCGGCGGATTGCCCGCCGCCTTCACGGGCGTCACCAGAGGCCTCGCCGGCGGAGCGGCGGTCGCCGCCTTCGGCTTCGGCTTGCGCGCCTGGATCGTCGAAGTGACGATGCCCTGCGGCGTGTCGAGCCCATAGATGTCGTCGCGGAACTGTACCTGCCCGTCCGCCCCCTGCCAACCGGTGAGGTAGACCCAGGCGACGGGAACCTGCTTCTTCAGCGTGATGTTCTTGCGCTCGCCCTTGGCGATCTCGTCCTCGATCGACTGACGGTTCCATTCCGAGCCTTCGAGCAGCCAGGCGGCGAGGTCGCGCACGCCCTCGATGCGGGCGCAGCCGGAGGAATTGAAGCGCACATCGTTGCGGAACAGCGTCTTCTTCGGCGTGTCATGCATGTAGACCGCGTCGGAATTCGGCATGTCGATCTTGAGCTGGCCGAGCGAGTTGGTCGGCCCGGGCTCCTGACGGACGTAGAAATAGGGGTTCGTCAGGGTCGCCCATTTCACGCTCGCGGGGTCGATTTCCTTGTTCTCGGCGCCGAGCAGCTTCATGTTCGACTTGGCGACGAAGCTCGGATCCTTGCGCATATGCGGGATGATGTCGGCCTTCACGATCGACATCGGCACCGTCCAGTACGGGTTCAGGTTGACCGATGAGATATTGGCCTGGATCACCGGCGAGGGCCGGTCCGGCCGGCCGACGATGGCGAGATGGCGCTGCTGGACCGTTCCGTTCTCGACCGCCTCGACACTGGCGCCGGGGATGTTCACCACGACATAGCGGCTGGCGAAATTGAAGCCGTTGCCCTTGAGGCGCTCCAGCGTCGCGGTGAGCTGGTTCAGGCGCGATTCGACCGGCGTGTTCATTGCCTTCAGGGTCAGGCGACCGACCGTGCCGAGATCCGACAGGCCATGGCGACGCTGGAAGCGCTTCACGCCCTCGGTCACGGCAGCATCGTAGACATCGCCGGCTGCGGACTCGGGCGCGAGATCACCGCTGGCGAGCAGGCGCTGCTTCAGCGCGACGACATCCGGGCCTTGCGAACCCGGCTTCAGGGCCGCGGCGCTGCCGGGCACCTTGGGCCAGCCGCCGCGATTGGCGACGTCCTCATGGGCGATCAGCGCCTCGAGCGTGCGATCATAGGTGTTCGGGCCGTAGCTCGGCTCGTTAGCACGAACGAGCGCCGTCGAAGCCAGCAGAAGAGCGGCCGCGGCAGCGAGGATGGAGGGACGCGCAGACATGAAAACCCCCGGGCCGCACAGAGCGGCACCGGGGGATCATTCCGCGACATAGTCAAGGAAGGCTTAAGAAGTCGCCGGCGCCCTTCACCATGCTGACGAATGTCGTCAGCATGGGCCGGAGCCGCTTACTCCGCCGCCTTCGCCGGAGTCGGCTTTTCCCATTTCAGGACCGGCTGGCGCGCGGCGCGGGTCTCGTCGAGGCGGCGGATCGGGGCGTGGTGCGGCGCGCTGGTGAAGCGCTCCTTGTCGTTGCCCTTGGCCGCCATGGCAAGATCGCGCAGCGTCGCGATGAAGAGGTCGAGCGACGCCTTCGATTCCGACTCGGTCGGCTCGATCAGCATGGCGCCATGGACGACGAGCGGGAAATACACCGTCATCGGATGGTAGCCCTCGTCGATCATCGCCTTGGCGAAGTCGAGCGTCGAGACGCCCGATCCCTTCAGCCACTCGTCGTCGAACAGCACCTCGTGCATCGACGGATGGTCCGGGAAGGGCAGCGACATCAGGTCGGCGAGACCGGCGCGGATGTAGTTCGCGTTCAGCACCGCATCCTCGGAAGCCTGGCGCATGCCGTCCGAGCCATGGCTCAGCATATAGGCGAGCGCGCGGACATACATGCCCATCTGGCCGTGGAAGGCGGTCATGCGGCCGAAGGGCTTGTTGCCCGCCGGCGCTTCCTCGCGCGATTCGATCAGATGCGGCTTGCCGTTCTCGACATGGATGAAGGGCACGGGCGCGAAGGGCGCCAGACGCTCCGAGAGCACGACCGGGCCTGCACCGGGGCCGCCGCCGCCATGGGGCGTCGAGAAGGTCTTGTGCAGGTTGATGTGCATGGCGTCGACGCCGAGATCACCTGGACGGGCCTTGCCGACGATGGCGTTGAAGTTGGCGCCGTCGCAGTAGAAATAGGCGCCGGCGTCGTGCATCGCCGCGGCGATCTCGACGATCTGCGGCTCGAAGATGCCGCAGGTGTTCGGGTTGGTCAGCATGATCGCGGCGATGTCCGGCCCGAGCAGGGCCTTGACGTCCTCGACCGCGACGGTGCCATCCGGACGAGCGGGAACCGCCTTCACCGAGAAGCCGATCAGGGCCGCCGTCGCCGGATTGGTGCCATGGGCCGATTCGGGGACGAGCACGACGTTACGGGTCGCGCCCTCGCCCTTCGCCTCGATCGCGGCCTTGATCGCCATCATGCCGCAAGCCTCGCCATGGGCGCCGGCCTTGGGGCTCAGCGCGACGGCCGGCATGCCAGTCAGCGTCATCAGGTAGCGGGCGAGCTCCAGCATCAGGTCGAGCGCGCCGGGCACGGTCGAGAGCGGCTGCAGCGGATGCACGTCGGAGAAGCCCGGAAGCCGCGCCATCTTCTCGTTGAGGCGGGCATTGTGCTTCATCGTGCAGGAGCCGAGCGGGAAGAGCCCGGTGTCGATGCCGTAGTTCTTCTGGCTGAGGCGGACATAGTGGCGCATCGTCTCGGGCTCGGAGAGGCCGGGCAGGCCGATCTCGCCCTGGCGCGCATGCTTGCCCAGCCGCGACTTGAACGGCGCCGGCTTCTCGATGTCGACACCGGTCGCCTCGTGATGGCCGATCTCGAAGATCAGCGGCTCGATCTGCTGCAGCGCCTTGTTGCCGGTGAAGGTGGCGTGCTCGGCATGAGCGGCCTCGCCGGCCTGGGTGGGACGTCCCTGACGGTTCAGCATCACAGCACCTCCACGAGCGCCGCCACGAGGGCCGCCCGGTCTTCATCGGTATTCACCTCGGTCGAGGCGATGATCAGCAGATCGTCCAGTCCGGCATGCGGCAACAGCCGCGAGACGGGGACGCCGGCCAGGATGCCCTTGGCAGCCAACACCTCGACGACCTCGGCGGCCGGCTTCTTCAGCTTCACGGTGAACTCGTTGAAGAAGCTCTCGTTGAGCACCTTGACGCCTTCCACCCCCGCCAGCAGATCGGCGAGCTTCACCGCATTGGCGTGGTTCACCTCTGCCAGCCGCGTAAAGCCCTCCTGCCCGAGCAGCGTCATGTGGATGGTGAAGGCCAGCACGCAGAGGCCGGAATTGGTGCAGATGTTCGAGGTCGCCTTGTCGCGGCGGATATGCTGCTCGCGGGTCGAGAGCGTCAGCACGAAGCCGCGCTGGCCCTGGCTGTCGACCGTCTCGCCGCAGAGCCGGCCCGGCATCTGGCGGATATATTTCGACTGGGCGGCGAAGAGGCCGACATAGGGGCCGCCGAAGTTCAGCGCATTGCCGATCGACTGGCCCTCGCCTACGACGATGTCGGCATCCTGCGCGCCCGGCGGCACGGCGGCGCCGAGCGAGACGACCTCGGTGAAGACCGCGATCAGCAGCGCGCCATGGGCATGGGCCTTCTCGGCTATCGGCTTCAGGTCGCGCAGGTTGCCGAAGACGTCCGGCGACTGGACGACGACGCAGGAGACGCTGTCGTCGATCTGGGAGAGGATGTCCTCGCTGGCGGAGACGTCGGGCTTCAACGCCACGACCTCGTCATTGGCCATCTCGGAGAGGGTCTCGACGACCGCGGTGTAATGCGGATGCAGGCCGCCGGAGAGCACCGCCTTGCGGCGCTTGGTGACGCGATGCGCCATCAGCACGGCTTCGCCGGTGCCGGTCGAGCCGTCATACATCGAGGCGTTGGCGACCTCCATGCCGGTCAGCGCCGCGATCTGGGTCTGGAACTCGAAGAGATATTGCAGCGTGCCCTGCGCGATCTCGGGCTGATAGGGCGTGTAGCTGGTCAGGAACTCCGAGCGCTGGATCAGGTGATCCACCGTCGCCGGGACATGGTGCTTGTAGGCACCGGCGCCGACGAAGAACGGCACGGCGGAGGCGGCGGTGTTCCGGCCGGCCATCTTGCCGAGGATGCGCTCGACCTCGAGCTCCCCCTTGGCACGAGGCAGGTCGACCGGCGCCTTCAGGAGCTTGCCGGCCGGCACGTCGCTGAACAGCGCGTCGACATCGGAGACGCCGATCCGCGCGAGCATGTCCTCGCGGTCGGTCTCGGTGAGCGGGAGATAGCGCATGGGGTGATTCCGTTTCGGAGTGTCATCCCGTGCGCGCTGCGACATGAAATGCCGCTGCGCAGACACGGGACCGCATGACGAGAAGGCGCCTCTTTCGGAAGACGATCCCGCATCTGCGCAGCGGCACCATGTGCCGCAGCGCGTGCGGGATGACGCCTCTTCAGAGCGTCTTGACGTAGTTCTGGTACTCGGCCTCGTTCATCAGCCCGTCGAGCTCGGCCGCGTCCTTGATCTTGATCTTGAGGAACCAGCCCTTGCCGGCCGGGTCCTCGTTGACGGTGCCGGGCGCCGCCTCGAGCTCGTCATTGACCGCGACGACCTCGCCCGAGACCGGGGCGTAGACCTCGGAAGCGGCCTTGACGCTCTCGACCACGGCGGCTTCGCCGCCCTTGGCCAGCGCCTTGCCCACGGCCGGCAGCTCGACGAAGACAACGTCGCCGAGTTGGGCCTGGGCGTAGTCGGAGATGCCGACGGTGCCGACGTCACCCTCGATGCGGATATATTCGTGGTCCTTGCTGTAACGGGTCTCGGCCATGGTCTCCTCCTGGCGTCAGATGTCGGGAAAGGGTTTCAGCGCTTGTAGCCGTTCGGCACGAAGGGCATCGGCGCCACGACGGCCGGCAGCGGCTTGCCGCGCACGATGAGGTTGAGCTGGGTGCCCGGCGCGGAATGAGCCTTGGCGACATAGCCCATGGCGCAGGGGCCGTTCAGCGTCGGGCCGAAGCCGCCCGAGGTCACGACGCCGATCACCTCGCCCTCGGGCGTCGCGATCTCGGTGCCCTCGCGGGCGGGAGCACGGCCTTCCGGCTTGAGGCCGACGCGGATGCGCGAGACGCCCTCGGCGAGCTCGCGCTGGACGCGCGCGGCGCCCGGAAAACCACCCTCCTCGCGGCGGCGCTTCTGGATCGACCAGTTGAGCGCGGCCTCGATCGGGGAGGTCGTGGTGTCGATGTCATGGCCGTAGAGGCACAGCCCCGCTTCGAGGCGCAGCGAATCGCGGGCGCCGAGGCCGATCGGCTTGACGTTGCCGTCGAGCAGCAGCGTGTCCCAGATCTCGCCGATCTTGTTGGCTGCGGCGGAGATCTCGTAGCCGTCCTCGCCGGTATAGCCGGAGCGGCTGACATTGGCCTTGATGCCGGCGACCTTCATGGTGCGGGACGTCATGAAGCCCATCTCGGCGGCTTCAGGCGCAATAGCGGCGAGCGCCGCCTCGGCGCCCGGGCCCTGCAACGCGATCAGGCCGCGATGCTCGGCCTTGACCAGCTTCACATTGGCCGGCAGGCGCGCCTCGATATGGGCGTAGTCGGCATCCTTGCAGGCAGCGTTGACGACGACGTAGAGCGCACCGTCCTCATCGGGGTCGAGCGAGCGCGTCACCATCAGGTCGTCGAGGATGCCGCCCTCCTCGTTCAGCAGCTGCGAATAGCGCTGCTTGCCGGGCGCGAGATTGACGATATCGGCGGGAATCAGCGCTTCCAGCGCCTTCGCCGTGGTCTCGTGATCGGGGCCGATCAGGAAGCACTGCCCCATATGCGAGACGTCGAAGAGACCGGCCTTCTCGCGCGTCCAGTTGTGCTCGGTCAGGATGCCGCTCGGATACTGCACCGGCATGTCGTAGCCGGCGAAGGGCACCATACGGGCACCGAGCGAGACGTGACGGGCGTGAAGCGGGGTCCTCAGCGGCGCTGCGGCGCCGGCGGTGTCGGTAGTGGCCTCGGCAGCCATGGCATGCCCCTCCCAGAATCGAGCGCAAGCCCCGGACGATAGTGTCCGGGACGCGCCCCCTCTGTCTCGGCACCTGAGAGATTTCCCCGCCCGACCACAGGATCGGACAAGTTACACCCGTCGGTGGGCGGGCATTGCTGCCCGCCGCTTTCCAGAGCGCCAAATCCCCAGCGGCCCTTTTTGCCTGAGCGTTTCCGGGGCGGTTGCGCCTTCGGCGCCGGGTCCTGACGGATCAGGCCCGGTCTCTCCCGCGGGGATATGCGGCTAGGGGCAGAGATACAGAAGGCGCCGGCCCAGTCAATCCGGGCGGCGCCTTCTTTCACGGCAATGCTGCTTCTCCCGGCAGCGCTCAGCGCCGGCGTGACCGCGCCGGCGTGACCGCGCCGCCCTGTCCCAGCCCGACGACGATCTCGACATCGCCCTTGCCGGCGGGAACGACGATCCCGTCCTCGACATGGGAGAAATCGACCCCGCCCTGGCCGGAGGGAATCGTGCCGCCGACGCGCGAGCCGCGGCGGGCAACCGTCGCACTGCCGCGCGTCACGACCGTGCTCAGGGTCGCGCCATAGCTGCCGGGGCTGCCGGCCGGGCCAAGGAGCACGCGACCCTCGACGCCGACCTTGAGACGGAAGCCGCCGCCGCCGGTCGGCGTGCATTCGCGCGCGACGTTGGTGATCGAAATCTGGTAGCGCAGCCCGCTGCTGTCCTGGCCCGCCTGGGCGCGAACAGCGGCGCCGCCATCGGCGACGATCACCTCGGGGCAGATCGTCTCGTTCGCGTCGTCATCCTTCGGCAACTGATCCGCGACCGGCGGCTTGGTCGACTGGAACATGAGCACATTGCCGAACGTCTGCATCGTGCTCGGCTGCCCCGAGGACGAGGAAGAGGAACCACAGCCGGCAAGACCCAGGCATAGCAGGGGAAGGGCGAGCCAGCGGCCCGCAGTCAGAGTCTGGTCGATCAAGGCAGCGCCTCCACGCCGGGGCCGAAGCCGTTGAGCGAGACGGGCACGCCCACCCCCTCTTCCGGCGTCTGGAATACGATGAAGGTCGCGTTCTTGCCGCCCTTGAGCTGGCCGAGCAGATTGTCGTCCATGACGACCTCCGCCACACAACCTGAGGTCAGGCAGCGCACGAAGCCGGCGCGGCCGATATCCTTGTCGTCGATCTTGAGGCCGAGCCCCGAGGGCAGCAGCACGCCGAGCGGCGCGACGACCCGCAGCAGCCGGCTTTTCTGATCGGCCGTCTTCAGGACGATGACGAGCAGCGTCAGATTCGGCCGGTCCTCGGCCGCGACGTTCTGGACGAGCGCGCATTGCTCGGTCTTGGCGCCCGGCGGCACCTCGCAGCGCATCTGCCAGTCGCCATGTGTGGAGCGCACCGCGCCCTGCGCGAAAGCGGAACCGGCTGCGAGGCTCGTCCCGATGAGCGCCAGCGCCAGGGCGCCAGCCGCTCCGATGATCCTCATCATCCCTGCCATCCTTCCAAACCCGTGCATAAACCGCAGCAGAAGCGCATGATTCAGGCAAAACGCCGACCGCGCGCGAGAATCCCGCCGCCGTTAACATAAAGTGCGTTCGGACCATGCAGGCCGTGCCCTGTCAAGGCGGAGCAGGGTGCGCGCGCCCAGTTCCGTCAAGACCTCGTGCGATTATGCCGCACAGATGATGGGGCACCGTGTCATTGCCCCTCTGGCGCAAGCGTGTTCTTTGATTTATCGCAATCCCGAAGAACGAGGCGACCTCACGGTCGCCCCTTCGTGCATGGGGCCAAGCCGGTCGGTTCCCGTGCAGGTCGATTGAGGAGCATGACGGATCGATGCGATTTCTGAGCAGGACCTTTGCAACAGCGGCCGCCACGGCCCTTGCCGTCGCCGCGCTGGCGACTGTCCCGGCCATCGCCGGCACCGGCATGCCCTCCCCCTGGCAGATGAATCTCCAGGGCGCGGCCACTCCCGTCGCGGAATTCATCCACTGGTTCCATGACTGGCTGAACATCATCATCACCATCGTCACGCTCTTCGTGCTGGCGCTGCTGGTCTATGTCGTCTTCCGCTTCAACGAGAAGGCGAACCCGGTCCCGTCCAAGACCACGCACAACGCCCTGCTCGAAGTGTGCTGGACCGTGATCCCGGTCCTGATCCTCGTCGTGATCGCGATTCCCTCGTTCCGCCTGCTCAAGCTCCAGCTCGAGATTCCGCAGGCCGACCTGACCCTGAAGGTCACCGGCAAGCAGTGGTACTGGTCCTATGAATACGCGCAGGACAACGGCGCCTTCGGCTTCGACTCGCTGATGCTGGACGAGAAGCAGCGCGCCGAGGCGATCGCCAGCAACAAGATCCCCGCCGCCGAGGCCCCGCGCCTGCTCGCGGTCGACAACGAGGCGGTCGTGCCGGTCGGCAAGATCGTCCGCGTCCAGGTCACCGGCGCCGACGTCATCCACAAGTTCACGGTGCCGTCCTTCGGCGTCAAGATCGACGCCATTCCCGGCCGCCTGAACGAAACCTGGTTCAAGGCCGAGCGCGAAGGCATCTATTACGGCCAGTGCTCGTTCATCTGCGGGCAGAACCACGCCTACATGCCGATCGCGTTCCGCGTCGTCAGCCAAGAGCGCTACGCCGCCTGGCTCGCCGAAGCGAAGCAGAAGTTCGCCAATGCCGAGGACGCGGGCAGCAAGTTCGCTGCCGCGTCCAAGTAAGTCGCCGAGGAGAAGAACGATGGCAACAGCGGCTCAGCACGCTCACGGCCATGACGAGGCCCATCACGACCATCCGACCGGATGGCGCCGGTGGCTTCTGTCGACCAACCACAAGGACATCGGCACGCTCTATTTGATCTTCTCGATCATGGCGGGCCTCGTCGGCGGCTTCCTCTCGATCATGATGCGCATCGAGCTGCAGTACCCCGGCATGCAGATCTTCGCGAACGGCCAGAGCTACAACGTGTTCGTCACGGGCCACGGCCTGATCATGATCTTCTTCATGGTCATGCCCGCAGTCATCGGCGGCTTCGGCAACTGGTTCGTGCCGCTGATGATCGGCGCGCCGGACATGGCCTTCCCGCGCATGAACAACATCTCGTTCTGGCTCACCGTCGCCGCCTTCGTGCTGATGGTGATCTCGATGTTCGTCGAGGGCGCTCCGGGCGCACACGGCGTCGGCACGGGCTGGACGGTCTATCCGCCGTTCTCGACATCCGGCCACCCCGGCCCCTCGGTCGATTTCGGCATCCTGTCGCTGCACCTTGCCGGCGCGGCCTCGATCCTCGGCGCGATCAACTTCATCACCACGATCCTGAACATGCGCGCGCCCGGCATGACCATGCACAAGATGCCGCTGTTCGCCTGGGGCGTGCTGGTCACCGCCTTCCTGCTGCTGCTCTCGCTGCCGGTCCTCGCCGGCGCGATCACCATGCTGCTGACCGACCGCAACTTCGGCACCACCTTCTATGATCCGGCCGGCGGCGGCGATCCGATCCTCTACCAGCACCTGTTCTGGTTCTTCGGCCACCCCGAAGTGTACATCATGATCCTGCCGGCCTTCGGCATCGTCAGCCACATCATCTCGACCTTCTCGAAGAAGCCGATCTTCGGCTATCTCGGCATGGCCTACGCCATGGTCGCGATCGGCGTCGTCGGCTTCATCGTGTGGGCGCACCACATGTACACCGCCGGCCTGTCGCTCAACACGCAGCGCTACTTCGTGTTCGCGACGATGGTCATCGCGGTGCCGACCGGCATCAAGATCTTCTCCTGGATCGCGACGATGTGGGGCGGCTCGATCCGCTTCACCGCGCCGATGATCTGGGCGGTGGGCTTCATCTTCCTGTTCACCGTCGGTGGCGTGACCGGCGTCGTGCTGGCCAATGCCGGTGTCGACCGTTCGCTGCACGCGACCTACTACGTCGTGGCGCACTTCCACTACGTCCTGTCGCTCGGCGCCGTGTTCGGCATCTTTGCAGGCTTCTACTACTGGTTCCCGAAGATGAGTGGCTATGTGATCCCCGACTGGATCGGCCGGCTGCATTTCTGGGTCGCCTTCATCGGCGCGAATCTGCTGTTCTTCCCGCAGCACTTCCTCGGCCTCGCCGGCATGCCGCGTCATTATGCGGACTATCCGGACGCCTTCGCGGGATGGCACTACTGGTCGTCGATCGGCTCCTACATCTTCGCCTTCGGCCTGCTGATCTTCTTCTACGGGCTCTTCGTCGCCTTCACGAAGAAGCAGCTCGCCGGCGACAATCCGTGGGGCGAAGGCGCGACGACGCTGGAGTGGACCCTGTCCTCGCCGCCGCCCTTCCACCAGTTCGAGACGCTGCCGCGCATCACCGGCTCGGACCACTGAGACAACAGGCGGCGGGTCTCCCGAGACCCGCCGCCGCCCCTCCCCCGAACGCCTGCAGAGGCGTTCCGGAGATGGGCGGCACGCTTCACAGCCGCGAAGACCCTGCGCCCGCGGGCGCCGTTCAAGAGCACGAAGACGAACCGACCGATGTCTGCTGCGTTCGAGACCCGCACCGACGGATTGACCGCCTCCACCGGCGAGGCGCGCGATTTCTTCGCGCTGCTGAAGCCGCGCGTGATGTCGCTCGTCGTCGTGACGGCACTGACCGGCATGGCGACCGCGCCTGGCTCGGTGCACCCCATCCTCGCGCTCGCCGCGCTGATGGCGATCGCGGTCGGTGCCGGTGCGTCGGGCTGTCTCAACATGTGGTACGACGCCGATATCGACGCGCTGATGAGCCGCACGGCCAAGCGCCCGATCCCGGCGGGCCGCGTCCTGCCCTCGGAGGCTCTCGCCTTCGGGCTGACGCTCTCGGTCGGCTCGGTGCTGGTGCTCGGGCTGATCACCAATGCGCTGGCCGCCTTCATGCTGGCCTTCACCATCTTCTTCTACGCCGTCGTCTATTCGATGTGGCTGAAACGCTGGACGCCGCAGAACATCGTGATCGGCGGTGCGGCCGGCGCCTTCCCGCCGATGATCGGCGAGGCCGTGGTGACCGGCAATTTCGGCTGGCACTCGCTGGTGCTGTGCGCAATCATCTTCCTCTGGACCCCGCCGCATTTCTGGGCGCTGGCCCTGGTCAAATCCGGCGATTACGAGCGCGCCGGCATCCCGATGATGCCGAACGTCGCCGGCCCCGCCGCGACCCGCCGGCAGATCGTGCTCTACTCGCTGCTGATGGCTCCGGTCGCCGTGCTGCCGGCGCTGATGGGCTTCGGCGGCCTGCTCTACCTCGTCGTCTCGGTGACGACCGGGCTCGTGATGATCGGGCTTTCGGTCCAGGTCTGGCTGCGCAGCGAGGGCCCGGCCGCGGTCAAGGCCTGCTGGTCGCTGTTCGGGTTCTCGATCCTCTATCTCTTCCTGCTCTTCGCGGTTCTGCTCGTCGAGAACGGGCTCGGCCTGATGTGGGCCCTGCCGAAGGTGATCGGATGAGCGAGCAACGCCCCCAGCAATCCGGGCCGGCGCCGTTCTCCCCGGAAGACATGGCGCGCCGCCGCCGCCGTTCCGTCGCTCTTGCGCTGGTGCTCGGCGGCCTCGTGGTCTTCTTCTTCGTGGTGACGCTGGTGAAGACCGGCCCCGCGATCCTGAACCGGCCGCTGTAATGACGGCCCGTTCTCCCCAGCGGCCCAAGGGCAACCCGGCACGCACCGCGCTGGTCTGCGTCGGCGTCGCCTTCGGCATGCTCGGCGCGTCCTTCGCGGCAGTGCCGCTCTACGACCTGTTCTGCAAGGTCACCGGCTTCGGCGGCAGGCCGATGACCGGCACGGCCGGCGCCGGCAAGATCCTCGACCGCACCATGTCGGTGCGCTTCGACGCCAATGTCGCGCCGGGGCTCGGCTGGAAGTTCGAGGCCGAGAGCCCCGAGATCAAGGTCCGCGTCGGCGCGACCCAGACCGTCTTCTACAAGATGACGAATCGCTCGGACCGCACGGTCACTGGCGTCGCGACCTACAATGTCGCGCCGGACAAGGCGGCCGCCCATTTCGTCAAGATCCAGTGCTTCTGCTTCACCGAGCATACGCTGAAGCCCGGCGAGAGCTTCGAAGCGCCGGTGGTGTTCTATATCGACCCGGAAATCGCGCAGAATCGCGAGCTCGACGGCGTCCACGCCATCACATTGTCCTATACCTATTTCGCCTCGAAGTCGGGCCAGCCCGTCGCCGAGGACAAGGCCGGCTCCGTCAAGGGTGACGCGGGCAATTCGAAACTGTAGAACGCGCTAGAGCAAAAGCGCGGACAAGACGTCGTACGCGGAGACTGAATACGATGGCCGGGGCCCATACGAAGCACCACGACTACCACCTCGTCGATCCGAGCCCGTGGCCGCTCGTCGGCGCCGCCAGCGCGACGATCATGGCGATCGGCGCCGTGATGTGGATGAAGGCGCTGCCCGTCGGCGGCATGCATATCGGCCCGCTGGTCTTCGGCGCCGGCCTGCTCGGCGTGCTCTACACCATGCTGGCCTGGTGGATGGACGTGATCCGCGAGGCCGAGAAGGAAGGCCACCACACCCGCGTCGTCCAGCTCCATCACCGCTACGGCATGATCATGTTCATCGCCTCCGAGGTGATGTTCTTCGTCGCCTGGTTCTGGGCCTATTTCGACGCCAGCCTCTTCGCCGGCGAGCACATCAACTTCCTGCGCTACGAGTTCACGGGCGGGCACTGGCCGCCGAAGGGCATCGAGACCTTCGATCCCTGGCACCTGCCGCTGCTCAACACGCTGATCCTGCTCACCTCGGGCACGACCGTGACCTGGGCCCACTACGCCCTGATCAACGACGACCGCGCCGGCCTGAAGCAGGCCCTGTGGCTGACCGTGATCCTGGGCATCCTGTTCACGCTGTGCCAGGCTTACGAGTATTCGCACGCCACTTTCGCCTTCAAGGGCAACATCTACGGCGCCACCTTCTTCATGGCGACCGGCTTCCACGGCGCGCATGTCATCATCGGCACGATCTTCCTGGCGGTCTGCCTCTACCGGGCCTATCTCGGCCACTTCAAGCCGAACCAGCATCTCGGCTTCGAGTTCGCCGCCTGGTACTGGCACTTCGTCGACGTGGTCTGGCTCTTCCTGTTCGCCGCGATCTATGTCTGGGGTGCCGGCGCGCCTGCCGCCGGGCACTGACGACGCCGCTTAGCCGCGCTCTCGCGGTCAACGTCTGAAAGGCGGCCGCGAGGCCGCCTTTCCTGTTTAGGTCCTTTGATTGTGCATCGGCTTTCCCGAAACCCGCGTTCCACGTTTCGGGCCGATGCTCTGGGAGGCTGCGATGGCCGGCTCTGAACCCACACCCCCCTCTCCCTATTCGACCGGCCTGGCGGGCCGCTGCCCGCGCTGCGGCGAGGGCGCGCTGTTCGACGGCTTCCTCAAGCTGAAGCCGCGCTGCAGCGCCTGCGGGCTCGACTACAAATTCGTCGATTCGGCCGATGGCCCCGCCGTCTTCATCATGCTGATCGCCGGCTTCATCGTTCTGGGCGCGGCGCTCTATGTCGAGATCGCCTATGAGCCGCCGATCTGGCTGCACCTGCTGATGTGGCTGCCGCTGGCGCTGATCCTCTGCCTTGCCCTGCTCAGGCCGATGAAGGGGATTGCCGTCGCGCTGCAATACGCTCACAAGGCCGAGGAAGGCAGGCGGGCGAAGTGACGGCGCAGAGCGCACCCAGACGGAAGCCCGGCCTCGCCCTGCCGACCGTTCTCACCGTTATCGGCATGCTGGTGCTGTGCCTCCTTGGCAGCTGG
The DNA here is from genome assembly GCA_930633495.1 of Hyphomicrobiales bacterium. Taxonomy (NCBI): domain Bacteria; kingdom Pseudomonadati; phylum Pseudomonadota; class Alphaproteobacteria; order Hyphomicrobiales; species Hyphomicrobiales bacterium. Next base: position 1,135,256 of record CAKNFJ010000001.1, read on the forward strand.
CAGCTTCAGCGCATGCAGGAGAAACACGCCTATATCGACCGCCTGCAGACGCAGGCGGCCGGGACGCCCGTCCCGATCCCGCCAAGCGCCAACTGGGCCAAGCTCGACGCCGCTTCGCTCGACCTGACCCGCGTCACCGCCAAGGGCACCTATGTCGACGGGCCGATCGCGGGCGTGCGCACCACGATCGCCGCCGGGCCGCCCGGCACGCGCCAGCTTTCGGGCTTCGGGCGCTGGGTCTTCCAGGGCTTCAGGCTGGAGGACGGCGGAATCATCCTGGTCAATCGCGGCTTCGTGCCCGAAAGCCGGATGGGCCAGATCGGCCCGGCGAGCGGTCCCGACAGGATCACGGGCTTCCTGCGGGCGCCCGAGACCCGCAACAGCTTCACGCCGGAAGACCTGCCGGCGATCCGCGAGTTCTACACGCGCGATCCCGCCGCGATCGCGGCTGCGCTCGGCCTGCCGCCCGCGCCGTTCTATCTCGAGGCGGAGCGCGAGGGCGACGGGCTGACGCCACCGGCCGGCGTCGATGTGCGCGAGCTGATCGGCCGCATCCCCGACAACCACCTGCAATACGCCCTGACCTGGTTCGGGCTGGCGCTGACGCTGCTCGGGGTGTTCGCGGCTTATGTCTGGCAGGCGCGAAAGGCCACGAATTCGGCTTGAGTTCGCAAGCCCTCATCCTGAGGAGCAGCCAAAGGCTGCGTCTCGAAGGATGCTTCAGCAGGTTCCAGAGATATCTGGATCATCCTTCGAGACGCCGCTAAGCGGCTCCTCAGGATGAGGGCTGGACTTCCCAACCGGCTGGGGAGAGCGACGGTTTCGCCCCTCTCCCCTCCAGCCTAGCGCTGGTTTCAGAGACCGCGTCCAGCGGCAACTAATGGATCTTGGGAGTGAGCAAATGGCTCTCCTAGCGTCCTTACGTCAGAAAATCGGCAGTCATATGCCTGCTGACTCGGGCTTGAATCCGAAGTCCACACGAGGTTTGGACCCCCGTCCGAGTTCCCAACGGCAAGCACCATCGCTCATGTCAGCGGCGCCGTCAATACTTCCGTAATGGATCTTAAATTACAATTCAGCGTGAATGCGCTTCGGTTTTGCCGAAATCGCCGGACCGGCCTATAGCATCAGGCGAAGATCACCGAGGCCAAGATCGTGCTGCATGTCTCCACCCGGGGTGAAGCCCCGGCGCTCAGCTTTTCCGATGCGCTCCTGACCGGGCTTGCCCGTGACGGCGGACTCTATCTGCCGCAAAGCTGGCCGACGCTGACTCAAGCGGAGATCGGCGGTTTTGCGGGCCGGCCATATAGCGCTGTGGCGGAGCGCGTGCTCGGCGCGCTGAGCGACGGCGACGTCGAGAGCGACGCGCTCTCCGGCATGATCCGCGAGGCCTATGCCGGCTTCCGTCACCCGGCGGTCTGCCCGCTGACGCAGATCGGCGACAATCTCTTCGTGCTGGAACTCTTCCACGGCCCGACGCTCGCCTTCAAGGATGTGGCGATGCAGCTGCTGGGCCGGCTGATGGACCATGTGCTCGGCCAGCGCGGCCAGCGTGCCACCATCGTCGGCGCGACCTCGGGCGACACCGGCGGCGCCGCCATCGACGCCTTCAAGGGGCTGAAGAGCGTCGATGTCTTCATCCTCTATCCGCAGGGCCGCGTCTCCGACGTGCAGCGCCGGCAGATGACGACGGTGGACGCGCCGAACGTCCATGCCATCGCCGTCGAAGGCACCTTCGACGACTGCCAGAATCTCGTGAAGGCGATGTTCAACCATCATGCCTTCCGCGACGAGATCGGGCTCTCGGGCGTGAACTCGATCAACTGGGCCCGCATCGCCGCGCAGGTCGTCTACTACTTCACCTCCGCCGTTTCGCTCGGCGGCCCCGGGCGCAAGGTCTCCTTCACCGTGCCCACGGGCAATTTCGGCGATATCCTCGCCGGCTGGGTCGCCAAGCAGATGGGCCTGCCGGTCGAGCGGCTGGTCATCGCGACCAACAGCAACGACATCCTGGCGCGCACCCTCGAAACCGGCGCCTACGAGATGCGCGGCGTCGCCGCCACGACCTCGCCGTCGATGGACATCCAGATTTCCTCCAACTTCGAGCGGCTGCTGTTCGAGGCCCATGATCGCGACGGCGCCGCCGTGCGCCGGCTGATGCAGTCGCTGCAGCAATCCGGTCGCTTCGAGATCGCGGCCAAGCCGCTCGCGCGGCTGCGCGGCGAGTTCGACGCCGCCTCCCAAAGCGAGGATGCGGTCGCCGCCGAAATCCGGAAGAGCTGGAACGAGGCCGGCTATCTGCTCGATCCGCACACCGCGATCGGCGTCGGCGCCGCAAGGCAGGCGCTCAAGCGCGATCCGGCGACGCCGATGATCGTGCTCGGCACGGCCCATCCCGCCAAGTTCCCGGTTGCGGTCAAGGCCGCGAGCGGTGTCGAGCCGGAACTGCCGGCCCATCTGGCGGACCTCATGACGCGCAAGGAGCGGCTGACGCTGCTGCCGAACGATCTCGGCAAGGTCGAGGCCTTCGTGCGCGAGCATGCGCGGGCCGTCCGCGGAGCGGCGGCGTGAGCGCGGTTCCGCCAGTGGAAGAAGCCGAACTCGCGGTGCCGGCGCGACCCCAGGGCGCCCATGACCCCGAAGTCGAGCTGACCACGCTGCCTTCGGGGCTGCGCATCGTCTCGCAGCGCATGGACCACGCCGCGACCGTCTCCCTCGGCATCTGGATCGGGGCGGGCTCGCGCGACGAGCTGCCGCATGAGCATGGCCTCGCGCATCTGCTCGAACATATGGCGTTCAAGGGTACAGCACGACGCAACGCCCGCGAGATCGCCGAAGAGATCGAAGGCGTCGGCGGCGACCTCAATGCCGCGACCAGCGTCGAATACACCTGCTACACCGCCCGCGTGCTCGGCACCGATCTCGAGCTCGCCGTCGACATCCTCGCGGACATCGTGACCTCGCCCGCCCTCACCGAAGAGGAGCTGAAGCGCGAGAAGGGTGTCATCCTGCAGGAGATCTCCGCCGTCCAGGACACGCCGGACGACCTCGTCTACGACCGCTTCCTGCAGGCCGCCTTCCCCGACCAGCCGATCGGCCGGCCGATCCTCGGCACGGTCAAGACGGTGAAGAACTTCACGCCCGCGGCGATCCGGGCCTATCTCGCCCGCAACTACCATGCCGGCAACATGGTGCTGGCGGCCTCCGGCGCCGTCGAGCATCGCGAGCTGGTCGCGCTCGCCCGCACCCATCTGTCCTCGCTTCCGGCGCAGCCGACCGAGGTGCCGGAGCGGGAGCCCGGCGAGTATCGCGGCGGCGAGGCTCGCATCGGCAGCGACGAGGAGCAGGTCCATCTCGTGCTCGGCCTGCCCGGCAAGCCCTTCGCCGGGGGCACGCATTATCCGTTGCAGATCTTCGCCTCGGTCCTCGGCGGCGGATTGTCGTCGCGGCTCTTCCAGGAGGTGCGCGAGGAGCGCGGCCTCGCCTATGCGATCGACGCCTTCCACTGGCCCTTCTCGGATTGCGGCGTCTTCGGCATCGGCGCCGGGACCGCTCCGGAGGATGTCGGAGAGCTGATCGAGGTGGCGCTCGCCTGCCTGCGGCAGGCGGCCGAAGATGTCAGCGAGGTCGAGGTCGCCCGCGCCCGCGCGCAGATGAAGGTGGGGCTGCTCGCCTCGCTGGAGAGCCCCGGCGGCAAGCTGGAGCAAATGGCGCGGCAGGTGCTGATCTTCGGCCGGGCTATCCCGCGCGAGGAGCTGGCCGCCCGGCTCGACGCGGTGACGCTGGAGGATGTGCGCGCCGCCGGCCGCTCGCTGCTCGGCCACCAGCCGACGATCGCCGCCATCGGGCCGATCCAGGGCATCCCCGCCGCCAAGCGCCTGCGCCAGGCGGCCCGGGCAGCGGACTGAACGGCGATGGCGCTCTTCCGTTTCCCGAGCGAGCCGCCGAGCCGCCCGCTGATCCGGACGCCGAATCTCTATCTGCGCGCACCCCAGGCGAGCGATTATTCCGCCTGGGCCATCCTGCGCATCGAAAGCCGGGACTTCCTGACGCCCTGGGAGCCGAGCTGGAACGAGGACGACCTCACCCGGACCTCCTTCCGGCTCCGCGCCAAGCGCGCGGCCCGCGAGATCGCCGGCGACGAGGCGTATTCGCTGTTCATCTTCGAAGCCCATTCCGAAGTGCTGATCGGCGGGCTGACGCTCGGCCTCATCCGCCGTGGCGTCGCCCAGGCCTGTACGCTCGGCTACTGGATGGGCAAGCGCCACGCCGGCCGGGGCCATATGACCGAGGCGGTGCGCGGGGCGGTGCGCTTCGCCTTCTCGGATCTCGCCCTGCACCGGGTCGAGGCCGCCTGCCTGCCGAGCAACGAGCCTTCCCGGCGCCTGCTGGAGCGCGTCGGATTCAAGCATGAAGGGCTGGCGCGGGCCTATCTCAAGATCAACGGCAACTGGGCCGATCACCTGCTCTACGCCATCCTGTCGGGCGACGGGATGCCGGGGGAGCGAGCGTGACGGGGGCTGTTGACCACAGCCACGCTCTGCCTTGCCCTTGCCATGAGCGGCCGATAGGGATTTTCGTTCAAACACGAATGATCTTGTCCCGCCTGACAGCCGAGCACAGCTTGTCCATTTCCGAGCGTCTTCTCCGGATCGGCCTTGCCGTCGCCGGCCTTGCCTTGTGGTTCAGCCTCGCAGCCGTGACGCCGGCCAGCGCCGTCGATGCCGTGCGCGTCCCGGTCGACGTGCCGGTGATCGACCTCACCAACGTCGTCGAACGCAACAAGTCGGACGGCGACGTCATCCAGATCTCAACCGCGCCGGGGCCGGACGGCATCGTCCGGCGCATCGCGGTGAGAGCGCGCGAATCCGGCGCGCGGCCGGACTGGATCGTGTTCGCGCTCACCAATGATTCCGACGAGCAGATCGACAGGCTGCTGGTCGCACCCTTCCACCGCCTGATCGGTTCCGGCGTGATCTGGCCCGACCTCGGCGACAAGCGCATCGAGGCAGTGACCGCGAGCCAGGGCCTTTCGCCGGACCGCGAGGCGAGCCCCGATGCCGACGTCTTCCTGATCACGCTCGACCCCGGCACGACGGTCACCTTCGTCGCGGAGCTGAAATCGCCGAACCTGCCGCAGCTCTACCTCTTCGAGCCGGAAGCCTATCGCCAGAAGACCAACGGGCTCACCCTCTACAAGGGCATCATCATCGGCATCGCCGGCCTGCTCGCCCTGTTCCTCACGATCATCTTCGTGGTCAAGGGCGCGGTGATCTTCCCGGCTGCGGCGGCGCTCGCCTGGGCGGTGCTGGCCTATGCCGGCCTCGATTTCGGCTTCTTCCAGCGCCTCTTCCCGCTCACGCCGGCGATCGAGCGCATCTACCGCGCCGGCGCCGAGGTCGTGCTGGCCGCGACGCTGCTCGTCTTCCTCTTCGCCTATCTCAATTTGTCGCGCTGGCATGTGCGCTACGGCCACGTCACGGCGATCTGGATCCTCGGGCTTGCCGGGCTGACCGGCCTTGCCGTCTTCGACGCGCCGATGGCGGCCGGCATCGCGCGCATCTCCATCGCCGCCGTCGCGGCCGTCGGCTTCGTGCTGGTCGTGCATCTGGCGACCCATGGCTATGAGCGCGCCGTGATGCTGATCCCGACCTGGTTCCTGCTCGCGGTCTGGGTCACGGCCGCCAGTTTCACCGTGACCGGGCAGTTTCAACGAGATCTGGTCGCCCCTGCCCTGCTGGGCGGCCTCGTGCTGATCGTGCTGCTGATCGGCTTCACCGTGATCCAGCATGCCTTCGCCGGCGGCGCGATCTCGCAGGGGCTGGTGTCCGACACCGAACGCCGTGCGCTGGCCCTCTCCGGCTCCGGCGACCTCGTCTTCGACTGGGACGTCAGCTCCGACAAGGTCTTCGTCTCGCCGCAGATCGAGGCGCTGCTCGGCCTGCCCAAGGGTGCGCTCGAAGGCTCGGCCGCACGCTGGCTGGAGCACATGCACGTCGCCGACCGCGACCGCTACCGCGTGACTCTCGACGCCGTGCTGGAGCAGCGCCGGGGCAAGCTCAACCTCGACCTGCGCCTGCGCGCGGCGAGCGGCGCCTATCACTGGTTCAACGTCAAGGCGCGACCGGTCCTCGGCTCGGACGGCGAGGTCGTCCGCGTCATCGGCACGCTCGCCGACGTCACCGAGCAGCGCACCGCGCAGGAGCGGCTGCTGCACGATGCCGTCCATGACAACCTGACCGGCCTGCCCAACCGCAAGCTGTTCCAGGACCGGCTCGGCGCGATCTTCGGCTTCACCCGCGCCGACGACAACATCCGCCCGACCGTTCTCGTGATCGATGTCGACCGCTTCAAGCAGGTCAACGAATCGGTCGGCTTCTCGGCAGGCGACTCGATCCTGCTGACGCTGGCACGGCGCCTCGGCCGGCTGCTCAGGGCGCAGGACACGCTCGCCCGCATCGGCGGCGACACCTTCGCGATGATCCTCGTCTCGGAGCGCGACCCGGAGCGCATCCTGGCGCTCGCCGAGCTGGTGCGCCGCGCGGTCTCGACGCCGATCACCTATGCCGAGCGCGAGATCGTGCTGACGCCCTCGATCGGCCTTGCCCTGTTCGACCCCTCCCCCGCCGCCCGCAAGGACGACGCGCTGAAGAATGCCGAGCTCGCCATGGCCCATGCCAAGCGCCAGGGCGGCAACAAGATCGAGGTCTTCGTGCCGGCGATGCGGACCGACCGCAACGACCGCCTTGCCCTCGAAAGCGATCTGCGCCGGGCGATCGAGCGCGGCGAGATCCAGGTGATGTACCAGCCGATCGTCCGGCTGGAGGATCGCACCATCGCCGGTTTCGAGGCGCTGGTGCGCTGGGACCATCCGCGCGAAGGCCGGCTGATGCCGCAGGACTTCCTCGCCATCGCCGAGGAAACCGGGCTGATCGTCGATCTCGGCATCTATGTGATGGACCGGACGGCACGTGAGCTCGAAGCCTGGCAGGCGGCGCTCGAGGTCGATCCGCCGATCTTCGCCAGCGTCAACGTCTCCAGCCGCCAGCTCTTGCGCCACGACCTGCTGCACGACGTGAAGACCGTGCTCGGACGCCGGCGCGTGCTGCCGGGGACGCTGAAGCTGGAAATCACCGAGAGCCTCGTGATGGAGAATCCGGAATACGCCGCGCAGATGCTGCAGCGCATCCGCGACCTCGGCGCCGGCCTCTCGCTCGACGATTTCGGGACGGGCTATTCCTCGCTGTCCTATCTGCAGCGCTTCCCGTTCGACACGATCAAGATCGACCAGAGCTTCGTGCGCCAGATGGGCAATGGCCGCCCGCCCGTGATCCTGCGCTCGATCGTCCAGCTCGCCTCCGATCTCGGCATGGATGTGGTGGCGGAGGGCGCGGAGAGCGAGTCCGATGCGATCGAGCTCTACCAGCTCGGCTGCCAGTACGCGCAGGGCTACATCTTCGGCCAGCCGATGACGGCGGCAGAAGCCCGCCGCCTGATGGGCGCGACGGCCTCGGCGACGGAAGCGGCCTGAACGGCACCGACAACGGATCGCAGGGCTTCCAGCACCAGCCTTGTCATTCCGGGGCGCGCCGCAGGCGCGAACCCGGAACCCACGACTGGGCGAGACATTTGATGCGTGGTTGCGAGCGGCTCACCCGGTCGTGGGTTCCGGGTTCTTCGCTCCGCAAAGCCCCGGAATGACAACGGGATAGCTTCTCACGCGTGGCCGGCGTTGCGGGAGAGGAAGGCGGGATCGATCCCGATCTTGTTCAGCGCGCGCTGGTACTTCGTCTCGACGCTGTCGTCGAAGAGCAGCTCCGGATCGGCCGGACAATGCAGCCAACCATTGGACTGGATCTCGGCTTCGAGCTGGCCGGCTGCCCAGCCGGCATAGCCCAGGGCGAGAACCGCGTTCTCCGGCCCGCTGCCGATGGCGATGGCACGCAGGATGTCCAGCGTCGCCGTCAGGCAGATGCCGTCGTCGATCGGCAGCGTCGCCGATTCGAGGAAGAAATCCGCCGTATGCAGCACGAAGCCGCGCTTGGTCTCGACCGGGCCGCCCCGCAGAACCTGCATCTTCTCGGCCTGGCTGGGCAGCTGAATGATCTCGTCAGACGGGATGACGTCAAGCTGAACGAGAAGGTCGGGAAAGCGTGTGTCGCCGGCCGGCTTGTTGACGATGATGCCCATCGCCCCGTCCTCGGAATGGGCGCAGACATAGACGACGCTGCGGCTGAAGCGCGTGTCGCTCATGCCGGGCATCGCGATCAGGCACTGCCCGTCGAGATAGCTGCGGCCGCCGAGGCGTGACTGTGAGCCGATCTTCATGAGGCCATGCTAGTGGTTGTCGGGGAGTCTCGGCAAGGCTCGCGTGCGAAACGACGGTTCAAGGGCCTCCAACAACCTCCTCCGCGGGAGCCGCGGGCCATCACGTTCCCGTGCGAAGCGGGCGAACCGGCGGCTGCGGCAACCGGCATCGCGATTGCGCCCCATTCCTGCACGAGATTAGGCCCTCGCAGAGATCGGCCGTCCCGCAGGGAGATGCAGGTTTTGTTCGCTTTTCGGCTTGGCAATGGGTAAGGCAGGGTCGTGAATCGCGTTTTTTCCCTGTTGACCATCGCGCCCCTCGCGCTTGGCGCCGCAGCGCATGCGCAGGAAGCCGCCACCGAAGCCGCGATGTCGCCCTGGTCGACGGGCGAGCACGCGAAGCTGCGCCTGATCGCCGGCCCGACCACGCCCGCTGGCAAGCAGCGCGTCGGCGTCGAGATCGTGATGTCCCCCGGGTTCAAGACCTATTGGCGCAGCCCCGGCGAGTTCGGCGTGCCGCCTGCTTTCGACTGGTCGGGCTCGACCAATATCGGGGGCCTCGACGTGCGCTGGCCGGTCCCCGAGCGCTTCCAGGATTCGGCCGGCTATTCCATCGGCTATGTCGGCGAGATCGTGATCCCGATCTCGGTGCAGCCCGTCGATCCGTCGCGGCCGGTCATGATCGTGCTCAAGCTCGACTATGCGGTCTGCGAAAAGATCTGCATCCCCGCCAGGGGCGAGGCGAGCCTGTGGCTCGAACCCGGCGTCACGACGGTGACCTCGCCGCGGCTGGAGAGCTTCGAGAAGCGCGTCCCGGCATCGATCAAGCCGGGTCCGCACAAGGAGAAGACCGCCATCCTCGACGCCGGGCTCGACGACACCGTGGTCGATCCGGGGCTAAGGCTCATCCTCCAGGCTCCGCCGGAAGGCAAGATCGAGGATGTCTTCGTCGAAGGCCCCGGCCAGTGGTCATTCGGCAAGCCGCGGCTGACGCCACAGCCGGACGGCACGACGCTGGCCCAGATCCGCATCAACGAGCGGCCGAAGGGCGCAGCCGGCCCGGTGCCGCTGGTCTTCACCATCCGCGGGACGCCCAAGCCCGTCGAGACGCGACTCGAACTCGACATCCCCGCCGGCAAGCCCTAATCCCTGAGGCGAAGCGGCCCTGGGGCCGGATCCGCCCAGCTTGTCTCAAGCCGGACGGTGAATCCGTCTCCCGCCTTACTGCAATCCTTCGGCCGCGGGCTTCACGGAGAAAGACGCCATGACGATCAAGGTGGGTGACAAGCTTCCGCAGGCGACGTTCCGCGTCATGACCGCCGACGGCCCAGCCGCCAAGACGACGGAAGACCTGTTCAAGGGCCGCAAGGTCGTGCTCTTCGCCGTGCCCGGCGCCTTCACCCCGACCTGCCACAAGAATCACCTGCCCGGCTATCTGGCCAAGGCGGGCGAGATCAAGGCCAAGGGCGTGGATGCGATCCTGGTGACCTCGACCAACGACGTCTTCGTGCTCGACGCCTGGTCGAAGGCGACCGGCGCCGCCGGCGTCATCGAATTCCTCTCCGACGGCAATGCCGACTTCACCAAGGAACTCGGCCTGTCGATGGACGGCTCGGGCTTCGGCATGGGCATGCGCTCGCAGCGCTATTCCATGCTGGTCGAAGACGGCACGGTGAAGGCGCTCAATGTCGAGGAAGCGCCCGGCAAGGCCGACGCCTCCGGCGCCGAGACCATGCTCGGCCAGCTCTGAAGCTTTCAGGGATACCGGTTCACAAGGCCCGCGCGACTCGCTCGCGCGGGCTTTTCTGTTGGGTTGGCGGTGGAAGGGATGCTTGGTGTGGCGTGTACCTGAATTGGGTCGAGAGCGGACATTCTCAAATTCGCCGGAACGGTGGTCCGCACATCCTCGCTCAGTTGGCCGAATAGTCCTCTGTCCGGTCAATTTGGATCCATCCCTCTGCTTGCTTTTTGTAAACAAATGAGAAGCCGGAGCCTTCGGGCGATAACCGTTTGCTCTGCCCGGCCGGGCCTCTGGCCGCCGCCTCTCGCCAGGTCGATAGAACGACAATTGCTGTGGTGAATGCTGCATCGAATACGGGCAGGCTGATCTCAATTCGAAGCTGACTGATCTTCTGCCGATCCGGTGCTCCGTCGGGTTCACCGGCATCGCGCCCAATCTGAAATTCCGAGAGCCTTTGTTTCCATCGCTCGGTCGCCTCCGTCGCAGAGCAGAAGTAACCCGGCATCTTCTTGGTCGGATCGATGATGTCGGATGGAGCGATGCTACTGTGCGGAGCGCTGACATCTGCCAACAGGTTGGAGCCCAGATATCGGCGAGCCAAAACAACATCGACGGCACGGCTGGACCATGTCGAGTCGAACATGCATGCGTTCTGGTGCGGAAAATTATCTCGAATCAGCATTTGGATGAGGGGAGCTGCCTCAATCCTGAGACGCTCAATCTCCTTTTCGAGATCATCTCTGGCCCGCTCCTCCGCAAGAGATGCTATAGGCAGGATCATTAAACTTGCGAGACTTAGGCGGCAAAACCACCCGCCTAGCTCGATCTTAGTCCCGCCGATCATCGACAGCGTCTCCACAGCGCACCAGCGTCGGCGACATAGCGACGTTGGGAGGTGCGCAGTCACCGGTCCTGCTGGCACCTCATAGGATATGATACCGCAACGAGCGGCTTCCGCTATGGGACGGAAACGGAAGCTCGACGATTAGCCTCCACACGAACTGAACAGCGGCGCACTCGATATGCGAGCATGATGCCTGACGACAGAGCGCATCACCTTCGCCTGGTCTTTCGCCCCATGCGTGATCGATCCGATCTCCGCTTGTCATGAGACAAGTCCGAGTCTCCCGGATAGCGTCGTGCCCGGAGGAAAGACCGCATGCCCGATATCATCATCCGCCCGCTGACCGCCGCCGATCGCGGCGCCTGGACGCCGCTCTGGCACGGCTATCTGACGTTCTACAAGGCGACGCTGCCGCCCGAGATCGACGAGATCACCTTCGGACGCCTGACCGGCGGCCAGGAGCCGATGGGCGGCTTCATCGCGCTGCAGGGCGACAAGGCGCTCGGCATCACCAACTGGGTGATCCACCGCACGACCTGGAGCGAGAAGCCCATCTGCTATCTGCAGGACCTGTTCACCGTGCCCGAAGCGCGGGGCACCGGCGTCGGACGCAAGCTCATCGAGGCCGTCAACCGGATGGCGCGCGAGAAGAACTGCTTCCGCGTCTACTGGCAGACGCATGAGAGCAATCTGCAGGGGCAGGCGCTCTACGACAAGGTCGCCGACAAATCGGGCTTCATCGTCTATCGGCAGCCGTTGGGCTGAGGGCCCTCATCTGGAAATTCAACCCTCATCCTGAGGAAGCGCGCCGGCGGCGCCTCGAAGGGTGAGGGCTCGGGGAGTTTCCCAACAGACTTTGAGAGCTTCGGCCGGGCGCGATCGTGGTCGCCATCCGGGGCCTATCCGGCCTTGCCGCTGGCGCCGCGCCGCCCCTACGCGCCTGCACATCCCGCCATGCGCAATCGGATCAACCCGAAGGCGGCGCAGGCAAGAGCCACTCCAGAGGCGCCCGTCCGGACCTGATTCCAGACCTGCCACCGGCTCGAATAGCCGGCCCAGATCTCCCGCGCAGCCTCGATATCGGAAGGGATCGGCGAAACCTCGGCCAGGGCTTCGTTCATCGGAACATTGACGGCCATGGTGAGGGCGAGCCCGAACGCCCCATAAACGACCGCCGCCACCAGAAACCAGCAGGCGGCTTCGCTTTGGCGGGACCGGAACATCGCAGTCGCCGTCAGCACCAGAGCGACCGGTGTCAGGAAGAACGCGGGGAAGAAGACGACATTGCGGACCGAAGCGTTCATCGCCTGCATCGCGGCGATCGCAACGCGGGGATCGGCCCGATCCAGCCCCCACATGGTCGAGCACACCCAGGCGTAGAAGAAGCCGAAGATCGCACCGCAGAGCAGGATCGATGCGATGGGCAGCGTCACGAGCGATCTAGACATGGCGGCAGGCCTTACCCGTACTAATATGTACACTTGAATTCTGCGTACAGGAATGTACGCTTTTAATCAAGGTTCTGCGGAGGCCGGCGTGCGGGAAGAGAGCAAGGCGGAACGCCAGCGCCATATCGAGGACGTTGCCTATCGGCTGACCCGGGACCGGGGTTACGGCAGCGTGTCCATGCTGACCATCGCCACGGAGGCGAGAGCCTCGAACCAGACGCTTTATCGCTGGTATGGCAGCAAGCGCGGGCTGTTCAAGGCGATGGTCGAACGCAATGCGAGGGCGACCGCAGAGGCGCTGAACGCGGCCATCGAAGACAGAGCGGACGCCATCGCGACGCTGGAGAGCATCGCCCCGATCCTGCTCTCGATGCTGCTGAGCGAGGGCGCCATTCTCCTGAACCGGGCAGCGGCCGCCGACGAAACCGGAGAACTTGGCGCGACGATCAATCTCGCGGGCCGGAGCGCCGTGCTGCCCCTCATCGAAACGGTGATCGCGCGGGGAATGGCGACCGGCAGGCTGAATGCTCCATCCGCCCGGATAGCGGCCGACTGGTTCCTCGGCCTGCTCGTTGGAGACCAGCAGATCAGGCGCGTCATCCGCACGCTGGAACAGCCCGCACAAGCCGATGTCGGGTCGCGAGCCGCCAATGCAGTCCTCGCCTTCAGGAAACTGTGCCGCGCCTGAGGCCGAAGCCGCTCGCACCGCCTGGAGGCGAGGCACCCTCGCGCAAATTCGGGCATGAATCGAAGGAGCCAGGGCAAGGTCTGCCGTGTCGCAGCGCACAAAATCCGCGTGCGCGTCCAGGTGTTTTCCTGGCGAGAACCCCTTGAGCAAATTCTTCGTCCGGCGAATACTTGTCATCCGACACATGCGGCGCCGATACTCGGGAAGAACCGCGCATGATGACAAGGCGGCTTCGGAGCCGAGGAGAACCAGCATGCAATCCTTTCGCGAAATAGCCGGTTCTTTCGTGCCCACTGGGATGTCGGCACCGTCATTCCTGAGCAAGGCCCTGGCGGCTGCCCTGCTTCTGTCGCCCCTCTCGACTTCCGAGACCTTGGCGGGTGCTCCGGTCGCATCCGGTAAGCAGATCGAAGCGCCGAACTTCATCGAGACGGTTCAGAGGCGTGTCGTCGCCGGCCGCGGCGTGGCCGTCGGCCCGCGTGGAGGCGCCGTCGCGCGACGCGGCTATGTCGCACGCGGACCCGGTGGCGGCGTGGTGGCCGGAGGCGGATATGTCGCCCGCGGACCCAGAGGCAACGTTGTCGCCGGCAGAGGCGCTGTGGTGGCCGGCCCCGGCTATCGGCCGGTCCCCGTCCAGCCCTGGGCGCGGCCAGCTTCCTATTGGTGGCACCCGGGGATGGCCGTGGTTTCGGGCGCGGCCATCGGCTTCGTTACAGCCACCGCCGCGACGGCCTATGCCAACTCCCGCGCCCCCGCGCCGGGCTATTGCTGGTATTACACGAACCCGCAACGAACCCAGGGCTTCTGGGACGTGTGCCCCTAGCCGAACCAGTCAGCCTGCATCCCAAGAGCAGCCGCGCCGCCTGCGGGTTCAGCGAAGGCACAAGCCCCGGAGCGCGCGGTCAACCCGGAGTGAAGGTCGAAAGGAGCGTGTCGGCGGAAGGCGCCATCTGGAGATTTCTTCGCGCGAAGCGGCCGCCGGCTCGCATGAAGATGATGCGGTGAAGCAGAACGACAGAGCACCTCCGCGCTTCAGGACAACGCGAAAGGCCTCTGGAAAAGCAGTTTGGGTGTGCAACAGATTTTCTATGTAAGGAGGTTTTCCATGTCGAAGTTCATTGGACCGTTTTTTGCCGTCGCCCTCGCATTAGGCGCGGCAGGCTGCGCCACCTCGCCCGTCGTGACGAGTCAGACGGTGGTCGTCGCCGGAGTCGGCCCGGTTGAGATCGAGCGTCTCAGCGTCCGGGTTGTGTCGGTCGATCAGCCCAAACGCACCGTCATCGTCGAACAGCGCGGGCGCAGATGGCTCGTGAATGTTCCGCCGCTCTTCGGCAATCTCGAGAACGTCCGCGCGGGCGATACGGTCGAGATCAACCGGGTCGAAGGCGTCATCGTCGACGTCCGGCGCCCGAAGCGTGGCTCTAAGCCGGGTATCACCTACACGGAGGCGGTCAGCGACCCGGTCTTCCAGAACCTGCCGGACAAATACGTCGTCAGGTCGCTGACGCTGACGGCGAAGTTCGAGCGGTTCGATGCCGAGAACAGCGTCGTGCACTATATCGGCCCGATGGGTCCGCGTTCGCTCACCGTCAACGATCCGGCCGTCAAAGACGCGCTGCAAACGTTCAAGCGCGGCGACATGGTCGACCTCACCTTCGCCGAAGCCTTCCACATCATCCTGAACTGAGGTTCGGGTCTCTCGATCGCCTGCCCGGCTTGCCGGGCAGGCAGAATCCTCCGGGTCAAGCTAGAGCAGTTCCGCAATTCTCCGAATCGCTGAACTGCTCTAGTCCCTTGTTTTATCGCATTTTCTTCACGCGAACCGGTATCCGCTTCGCTCGAAAATGCTCTAGCGGGCGGTCTTGAACGGTGCCATGCCGGCGCGTGCCAGCGCATCGGCGCGCTCGTTCATCTCGTCGCCGGCATGCCCCTTGACCCATTTCCATTCGATCTTGTGGCGCCCCAGCGCAGCGTCGAGCCGCTGCCAGAGCTCGACGTTCTTCACCGGCTTCCTGTCGGCGGTCTTCCAGCCGTTTTTCTTCCAACCATGGATCCAGCCGGTGATGCCCTGGCGCAGATATTGGCTGTCCGTGTGCAGAGCCACCGTGACAGGCCGCTTCAGGGCCTCCAGCGCCGATATAGCCGCCATCAGCTCCATGCGGTTGTTGGTCGTCTGCGCTTCGCCGCCGGAGAGCTCCTTCTCGACGCCGTTGAACGTCAGAATCGCCCCCCAACCGCCGGGCCCCGGGTTTCCCGAGCAGGCCCCGTCCGTCCAGACTTCGACCGTGTCGCTCACCGCTTCAGCCCGTATTCGCGGGCATCGACCACGCGCTGGTGGAAGGCGAGCTTGCGGTCGTATTCGAGCGGATCATGCGGCTTGACCAGCGCGCCGGGCGGCACATTGAGCCAGTCGACGAGGCGCGTCAGCAGGAAGCGCAGGGCCGAGCCCCGGCAAAGCTGCGGCAGCGCCTCGGTCTCCGCTTCGTTCAGCGGGCGGACGGCCTCATAGCCGGCGAGCAGTGCCTGCCCCTTCGTCAGGTTGAATGAGCCGTCGGCCTCGAAGCACCAGGAATTCAGGCAGATCGCCAGATCGTAGGCGAAGGCGTCGGTGCAGGCGAAATAGAAATCGATCAGCCCCGACAGGCGGCTGCCGATGAAGAACACGTTGTTGGGAAAGAGATCGGCATGGATCACGCCGCGCGGCAGGTCCGTTGGCCAGTTTGCCTCGTGCACCGCGATCTCGGCCAGGATCCGGCGGGCGAGGCCGGGAGAAATCTTGTCGGCGTCGGGTCCGGCCTGATGCGCGAGCGGACGCCAGCCGGGCACCGAGAGCGCGTTGACCCGTTCCATGGCGAAATCGGCACCGGCCTCGTGCAGCAAGGCAAGGCCGCGGCCAAGCTCCTGGCAATGGGCGGCGGTAGGGCGGCGGACGGAAAGCCCGTCGAGAAAGGTGACGATCGCGGCGGGGCGCCCGGCGAGGCGCCCGAGCATCTCGCCGCGCGAGTCCTGCACCGGCTGGGGGCAGATCAGCCCGCGCGAGGCCAGATGCTGCATGAGTTCAAGGAAGAACGGCAGATCGTCCGGATTCACCCGCTTCTCGTACAGGGTGAGGATGTAGGACCCCTGCGTGGTGTGAATCAGGTAGTTCGAGTTCTCGACGCCCTCGGCGATGCCCTTGGCGGAGAGCAGGTCGCCGATGCCGTAGCGCGCCACGAAAGCGGCCATCTCGTCATCGGGCACTTCGGTATAAACGGCCAAGATCGGGCTCTCTTGCTCAGGGTCTAAACTTACTCGGCCGCGTTCGGCGTCGGCTCGCCGCGCAGCTCGCGCGGCAGCGGGAAGAAGACGTTCTCATCGGCGGTCGAGACGGTCTCGACCCGGACCTCGTAGCGCTCGGCGAAGGCGTCGATGATCTCCTCGACCAGCACCTCCGGCGCGCTGGCGCCGGCCGTGATGCCGAGGCTGCGGATGTTACCGAAGACAGACCAGTCGATCTCGTCGGTGCGCAGCACGAGGCGCGCAACCGGGCAACCGGCACGCTCGGCGACCTCGCGCAGGCGCTGCGAGTTCGAGGAATTGGGCGAGCCGACCACGATCAGCCCGTCGACCTGCGGGGCGACGCGCTTCACCGCTTCCTGGCGGTTCGTCGTCGCGTAGCAGATGTCTTCCTTGTGCGGAGCGATCAGATCCGGGAAGCGGGCCTGCAGCGCCTCGACGATCTCGCGCGTGTCGTCGACCGAAAGCGTCGTCTGGGTGACGTAGGCGAGCGGCTGGCCGGCCGGCGGGGTCAGCGCGGCGACATCCTCCAGCGTCTCGATCAAGGTGATCGCGCCGGCGGGCAACTGGCCCATCGTGCCGATGACCTCGGGATGCCCGGCATGACCGACGAGCAGGATGTGCCGGCCGCGCTTGTGATGGACCTCGGCCTCGCGATGGACCTTCGTCACCAGCGGGCAGGTCGCGTCGATGGCGAAGAGGTTACGCGCCTTCGCCGCCGCCGGCACCGCCTTGGCGACGCCATGGGCGGAGAAGATCACCGGCCGGGTCTCGTCCGGCACCTCGTCCAACTCGGCGACGAAGACCGCGCCCTTCCGCTTCAGGGATTCGACGACGTATTTGTTATGGACGATCTCGTGGCGGACATAGACCGGCGCGCCATGGAGGCTGAGCGCCTTCTCGACGGCGTCGATGGCACGCACGACCCCGGCGCAGAAGCCGCGCGGGGCGCAAAGCAGGATGTCGAGCGGCGGCTTGGTCACGCGCAGAAGAAACTCCAATCGATCCGGCCTTCTTTCGGCGGGACGATGGCGATGTCAAGGAAGCGAAGCGGCGCAGGCTCGGCGGCCATGCCGATTGCCTCTCGCAGGATCGCCATCGAGGCCCTAGATAGAGCCATGGTCCGCGCGCCGTTCCGCCGTGCCGGCCACCCACGCCCGCCTTCGATCACGAGTTCCGCATGGCCGATGCCGCCTCGCATGTCAGCTTTCTGCCGCCGATCCTGACCTTCTGCGCCGCAGCGGTGATCGCCGTCCCGATCTTCCGCAAGCTCGGGCAGTCGGCGGTTCTCGGCTATCTCGCCGCCGGCATCGTGATCGGCCCCTCCATCCTGGGCGTCATCAAGGACCCCGACGCCATCCGCAGCACGGCCGAGATCGGCGTGGTGCTGCTGCTCTTCCTGGTGGGGCTCGAACTTCAGCCGGCGCGTCTCTATTCGATGCGCAAGGACATTCTCGGCACCGGGCTGGCGCAGATGGCGCTCTGCGCCACCGGCATCGGTCTCTTCGGCTGGTGGTTCGGCCTGTCCGCCGCGGGCGCCGTCGCTGTCGGCGTGGCGCTGGCGCTCTCGGCCACCTCGATCGCCTTGCAATTGCTCGCGGAACGGGGCGACGCCAGCGAGACCTATGGCCGGCGCACCTTCTCGATCCTGCTGTTTCAGGACATGGCGATCGCGCCGGTGCTGGCGCTGCTCCCGCTGCTGGCCACGACGGGGGGCGCACAGGCCGGCAGCCCGATGCGCGCGCTGGCCGGTCTCGGCATCGCGCTCGGCGCGCTGGTCGCGATCATCCTGGCCGGGCGCTATGTGCTGAACCCGTTCTTCCGCATCCTGGCCAATACCGGCGCCAAGGACGTGATGACGGCGGCCGCGCTGCTGATCGTGCTCGGCGCGGCGCTGCTGATGGAGCATGTCGGGCTTTCCATGGCGATGGGCGCCTTCCTCGCCGGCGTGATGCTGGCCGATTCGCATTTCCGCCACGAGCTCGAGGCCGATATCGAGCCGTTCCGCGGCGTCTTGCTCGGCCTCTTCTTCATGGCCGTCGGCATGTCGCTCGACCTCCAGCTGGTGAAGATCAACTGGATGCTGCTGGCGGTGGCGGCGCCGCTGCTGGTGCTGTTCAAGATCGCGGTCGTCACCTCGATCCTGCGGATCTCCTGCTCCAGCTGGCTCGAAGCCGTCCGGGCGGGTGCGCTTCTCTCGCCGGCCGGCGAATTCGCCTTCGTGCTGCTGCCGCTGGGCCTGTCGCAGGGCTTGCTGACGCCGCCGCAGGCGGCGATGGCGACCGCGCTCGCGGCGATCAGCATGCTGCTCGGCCCGGTGGTCGCGAAGCTGATCGACGCCGCGCTGCTCTCCCGCATCGTGCCCGAGACGATGGAGGAAGACTTCGACGGGGTCAGCGACAGCCAGGTGATGGTGATCGGCTTCGGCCGCTTCGGCCAGGTGGTGACGCAGGCGCTGCTGCTCCAGCACATCAACATCACCGTGATCGACGCCGACGTCGAGCAGATCCGCGCCGCCGCCCGCTTCGGCTTCAAGGTCTATTACGGCGACGGGACGCGTCTCGACGTGCTGCGTGCCGCGGGCGCCGGCCGGGTCAAGGTGATCTGTGTCTGCATCGACGACAAGGATGCGGCGCTGCGCATCGTCGAGATGGTCAAGGCGGAGTTCCCCGGCATCCGGGTGCATGTGCGCGCCTATGACCGGATCCACGCGATCGACCTGATGAAGGCGAATGTCGACTACCAGATGCGCGAGACGTTCGAATCGGCGCTCGGCTTCGGTCGCGTGGCGCTCGAAACGCTGGGCCTGAGCCGCGACGAGGCGGATTTCGTGATCGACCATGTCCGCGATCGCGACGCGCAGCGCATGGAGATTCAGTTCCACGAGGGCATCGCCGCCGCGCTGAACCGCGTGCCGCGCGTGACGCCCGAGCCGATCGTCAAGCCGAAGGGCCGCTCCAGGGCCCTCAACGCCGAGACGGAGCAGGTCATCGCCGATGGCGGCGCGGAAGTCTCGGTCGGCGGCGTCGGGGAACCCGAGCGGTGACCAACGCCATGTCCCGTTCGACACGGGCCGTCTTCGTCGAAGGCCCGCTGATGCGCCATGTCGCCGTGATGACGGCGACGGGCTCCATCGGCCTGATGGCCGTCTTCGTCGTCGATCTCCTGTCGCTGCTCTATGTTTCGTGGCTCGGGCGGCCGGAGGCGACCGCCGGCGTCGGCTTCGCCACCATCGTGCTCTATCTGATGGTGTCCGTGAATGTGGGCCTGATGATCGCCGTCACGGCCTTGACCTCGCGCAGCATCGGCATGGGCGACCGCCAGGCCGCCCGGCGCATCGCCTCCTCGACCATGGTCCTGATGGCGCTGGTCGCGCTCGTCCTGTCGCTTGCGGCCCTGCCCCTCCTGCCCTGGCTGCTCGGCCTTCTGGGTGCGCATGGCCAGTCGCATGCCATCGCCCTTTCCTTTCTCCATATCGTGCTGCCGTCGAACGTGCTCATGGCGATCGGCATGGGTTTTTCCGGCATCCTGCGCGCCGCCGGCGATGCGAGGCGCGCCATGTTCGTCACGCTCGGCGGTGGCATCGCCACCGCGGGACTCGATCCGCTGCTCATCTTCGGCTTCGGGCTCGGGCCGGACGGCGCGGCGATCGCAATCGTGCTGTCGCGAATCATCATCGTCGCCATCGGCTTCCACGCGACCGTGATCGTCCACGGCATAGTGGCGCGGCCGCGCCTCGGCTGGGTCCGCCAGGACAGTGCCCGCGCGGTCGCCATCGCCGGCCCGGCGATCCTGACCAATCTCTCCAATCCGATCGCCAACGCGGTCTTCGCCGGCGTCGTCGCCCGCTTCGGCGACGGGGCGGTCGCGGCGCTCGCGATCATGGACCGGCTTGTCCCGGTCGCCTTCGGCGCCGTGTTCGCGCTCTCGGGAGCGGTCGGGCCGATCCTCGGCCAGAACTGGGGCGCGGGGCGCTTCGACCGGATGCGGCGGGGCCTGAGCGATTCGGCGATCTTCGCCGCCGGCTGCGTCCTCGTCGCCTGGCTGCTGCTGCTCGCCTTGCGCGGCGCCATCGTCTCGGCCTTCCATGCGACCGGGGTGACGGCGGAGCTGGTCGAATTCTTCTGCCTGATCGCTGGGCCGATGTGGCTGTTCGTCGGCATGCTTTTCGTCGCCAACGCGGCCTTCAACAATCTCGGCATGCCCTTCCTGTCGACGGTGTTCAGCTGGGGCCGCGCCACGCTCGGCACCATGCCGTTCGCCTTCCTGGGCGCGCAGCTCGCCGGGCCGAAAGGCGCCCTCGCCGGTTCGGCCCTCGGCGCGGTCGCCTTCGGCGTGCTGGCGCTCGTCTTCGCCTATCGCGGCATCGCCCGGCTGGAGCGCGAGGCGCTGCAACGAAAAACAGCCGTCGATTTGCCAGACAAGGACACCCTGCTATCGTCGTCCGAGGCACGGAGCTGAAGCCGGCCTGGGGAGGCGTCCATGATGAATCTGTTCGATATCATGCAATCGGCACAAAACGGCCGGGCCGTGCCGAATCTCGCCCAGCAATACGGCTTGAGCATGCAGCAGACGCAGGCCGCGCTGGATGCGCTGCTGCCGGCCTTCTCGATGGGGCTGCGGCGGCAGACGCAGGATCCCTTCGCCTTTGGAGGCCTGGCCCAGATGATGACGGCCTCGCCCTATGCGCGCTTCTTCGAAGCGGCCGGGGCCGGCATTCCCTCGGGCGCCCAGTCGGCCGGCAACGACGTGCTGAGCCAGCTCTTCGGCTCGACGGAGGTCAGCCGGGCCATCGCCGCACAGGCGGCGGCGACGAGCGGCGTCAACCAGGCGATCCTCAAGCAGATGCTGCCGGTCATCGCCGCGATGCTGATGGGCGGCCTGTCCAAATCGAGCAGCAATGAGGGGCTGGGCGGCATCCTCGGCCAGTTCGCGGAGATGATGCGCGGCCAGATGCCGGGGATGCAGCCTGCCCCGCAGCCGCAGATGCCGGCAAACCCGTTCGAGGCCATCCTGAAAGGCATGTTCGGGCAGGCGGGAGCCGCGCCGCAGGCCGCTCCGCAAGCCAACCCGGCCGATCCGTTCGGCGGCGCGCTCGGCCAGATCCTCGGCGGCATGTTCGGCGGCGCAGCCGCGTCCGCACCGGAGCCTGCGCCCGCACCCAAGCCGCGGAGCGCTTCACCGCGGCGCGCTGCCCCCCCGCCCGAGCCGGAGGCCGACGAGCCGCCGCCCTCGCCCGGCGCATCCGGGCCCGGTTCGATCGGATTGGACGCGCTCAACCAGATGTTCGAGCACGGTCGCCAGATTCAGGACGACCACCAGAACGCGCTGAAATCGATCCTCGACGCCATGCTCGGTGGCGGCCAGAGCCGGCGGTAAGACGTTTGGATATTTAGAGGATCGGTGCTGGTCGGCACCCCTTGTCATTCCGGGACTTCGTGTCAGCGAAGAACCCGGAACCCACGACTGGGCGAGCCCCCCTGCAACCGAGCACCCGATGCCCCACCCAGTCGTGGGTTCCGGGTTCGCACCTGCGGTGCGCCCCGGAATGACAATCGATTGGCTCGAAACCGCTGCGCTCAGGAGTCCACTCAAGCCAGCAAGCAGCCAAAATAAAAAAGGGCGGAAGCACGAAGCTTCCGCCCGCAGGGACGCTGCTGCCAAGGGGTCAGGCGCAGCGTGCAACCGCCAGATCGGCATCGGTGGCCGGCTTGGGCCGGACCGGCGCATGGAGCAGGGCGTGCTCGCGCCGCGCGGCTGCGGCATCGGTCAGCGCCTGCGAACGATCCTGAAGCACGGCCGACGGGTCCTTGTACCAGGATGTCGCCAGCGCGCCGGCGATATCGGAGCGCACCAGGCCGATATCTTTGAGGCCACGCTCATCGAGCTCGGCGAGGCGCATCACCTCGCGGCGATGAATGAAAGCGCGCACGAGTTGGGCAATTCCACCGAAACCGGAAACGGCAATGCGCGTCACACCCGACGAGATGGTCGAGAGCGGCTTCGCGACAAAAGTCATGATCAGCATGACAGCCTCCTGGGGCGGAACGGACGGAAAGGTTTGCTCGGCATCTCCACCCGGCCCGGACGCGCCATTGACTGGGAACCGGAGACTGAAGGAACCATAGCGAGGCTCTGGTCATCAGCCAAACGAATGGTTATGATGTCTCACAACACTGATTTTGATGGACAGTGGATGGGGATCGCCAATGGCTCATGTGCTCGATGCCGATCAGCTCAAGACCTTCGTCGCCATCGCCGATACCGGCTCCTTCACCCGCGCGGCCGAGATCGTCTTCAAGACGCAATCGGCCGTCTCCATGCAGATGAAGCGGCTGGAGGAGCGCGTCGGCCGCCCCCTGTTCGGGCGCGACGGCCGCCACGCCAAGCTGACGGAGGACGGCGAGCGCCTGCTCGACTATGCGCGCCGCATCGTCCGGCTGAACCTCGAATGCGTCGCCTCCTTCGCCGATGCGGATCTCAAGGGCCGCATCCGCCTCGGCGTGCCTGACGATTACGCCGACCGCTACCTGCCGGAGATCCTGGCCCGCTTCGCCCATTCCAATCCGCGCGCCGAGGTCACGGTGGTCTGCGAGCCGACGCCGATGCTGGCCGAGCGGATCGCGACCGGGGACATCGACCTCGCGATCATCACCCATGTCGAAAGCCGCGGCCAGGGCGAGATCATCCGGATCGAGCCCCTGCTCTGGGTCACCTCGGCCCGCCATGGCGTGCACGAGGAGGACCCGCTGCCGCTGGCGCTCGGCCGGCCGACCTGCAACTGGCGCCAGGCGGCGGTCGACGCGCTGGAGTCGAAGGGCCGCCGTTTCCGCGTGCTCTATGCGAGTTGGAATTCGACGGCCGTGGGCGCGGCGGTGCTGGCGGGACTGGCCGTCTCCGTCCTGCCGGAAAGCGCGGTGCGGCCGGGGATGCGCATCCTCGGGCCGTCGGAGGGATACGCAACCTTGCCCTCCTGCAAGATCGGGCTGCTGCGGACGCGCTTCGACCCCTCGGTCCTGTCGAATGCGCTGGCCGAGCACATCATCCAGAGCCTGGACAACCTGGCGAGCTTCAAGGTGGCGGCGGAATAGGTCGGGAAGGCCCGGCCGGCGCTACTTCAGCCCGGGGAGGACCAGCGCGGTCAATGCGCTGAGGCGCGTGCCGATCAGCGTCACGGCGCTGACGATCACGATCGACACCAGGCTCGCGATGAAGGCGTATTCGATCGCGGTGGCGCCGCGCTCGTCGCGAAGAAGTCCGGCAAGGCTGGCGGCGATCTGCTTCATGCCGTTAGGTTACGCACGAAGTTTCCGCCAACCGTTAATTTCACTGGCAGAATGCATCGGAAATTGCGTTTTCCGATGCGCCCGGCAAGGGACTAAAGCTCCAGTTCGGTCAGCACCGGCTCGACCTTGCCGTTCCAGGCGGAGCTGAAACGCTCTTCGAGCCGTTGGGCGAGATTCTGCCGACGCGCCACGATCTCATGCAGCGGCGCGAGGAAGATGCTCTCATCCTCGCCCGCCGCGTTCCGGCGCGCGCGCCGCGCAAGGCCCGCCCGCGACAATTCCACGACCTCGGCCGCGACCTCGCCGAGCGGGCGCCCGGCAATCGTCGCCGCGAGGCCCTGCTTCGGAACCGCATCGCGCAGAGCCTGCCGCTCCTGCGCGCTCCAGCCCTTGACCAGATCCCAGGCGGCATCGAGCGCGGCGCGGTCATAGAGCAGCCCGACCCAGAAGGCCGGCAGCGCGTTCAGCAGATCCGGCGGGCCGGCATCGGCGCCGCGCATCTCGAGGAAGCGCTTGAGACGGACCTCAGGGAACAGGGTCGAAAGATGGTTGGCCCAGTCCGACATGGTGGCGTGCTCGCCGGGCAGCTGCGGGAGCTTGCCGGCGAGCAGGTCGCGGAAGGAGGCGCCGGCGACGTCGTGATAAGTGTCGCCGCGCTTGACGAAATACATCGGCACGTCGAGCGCCCAGTCGACATAACCCTCGTAGGACATGCCTTCGTCGAAGGCGAAGGCGAGCATGCCCGAGCGCTCATTGTCGGTGTCGCGCCAGATCTCGGAGCGCATCGACTGGAAGCCGTTGAGCTTGCGCTCCAGGAAGGGCGAGGAGGCGAAGAGCGCGGTCGCCAGCGGCTGCAGGGCGAGCGAGACCCGGAGCTTGCGTACCATGTCCGCCTCGGTCGCGAAGTCGAGATTGACCTGAACCGTACAGGTCCGGAACATCATGTCGAGGCCGAGCGTACCGACCTTGGGCATGTAGTTGGCCATGATCTTGTAGCGGCCCTTGGGCATCACCGGCGTCTCGGCCCGCGTCCACAGGGGCGAGGCGCCCAGCGCCGCGAAGCCGATGCCATGCGGCGCGGCAACCGCCTTCACATCGGCGAGATGGGCGGCGAGTTCCCGCTGCGTCTCGTGCAACGTGGCCAGCGGCGCCCCCGACAATTCGAACTGCCCGCCCGGCTCCAGCGAGATCGCGCCGCCGCCATCCGGGCCGGCAAGGCCGATGATGTGGCCGGCGTCGACGATCGGCTCCCAGCCGAGGCGTTGCTGCATGCCTTCGAGCAAGGCGCGGATGCCGCCCGCGCCGGCGCGCCCCTCATAGGGAACCGGCGCGAAATCGGCGCGGTAGAACGGGAATTTCTCGTGCTCGGTACCGATCCGGAAGGCGAATTCCGGTTTTTCGCCGGCAGCGATCCAGGAGATCAGCTCGCTCTTCGAAGCGATCGGGGTCGAATCGGACACGTCGCGAGCCATGGGCGCTCCGGCAGAACAGACATGAAGAACCCGCGGCGCGCCGGCGGCAGCCGGAAGCGGCAGGTTCGGGACGACAGACATAGGCGAGCGCCGGACGCTCGACAACGACCCCGCTCCTGCATTCGCGAAAGGGCGTCCGGCGCTGGCGGCAGATCGCGCGCCCACAGACCACCGCTCAGCGGCTCATCCAGTCGCCCAGCGTCGCCTGCACCAGCGCAAGCGCGGCGACCGCCGCCGTATCGGCGCGCAGGATGCGCGGGCCGAGCGAGATCGGCAGGGTATTGGCGCGCGCCCGGATCAGCCGCCGCTCGGCGTCGTCGAAGCCGCCCTCCGGCCCGATCAGGACCGCGAGCGGCACAGGCGCGCGCGCTGCCAGCGCCGCGACGGGACTCGCTGCGTCGGCCCCCTCATCGCAAAAGATCAGCAAGCGTTCGGCCGCCAGCCCCGCAAGCGCCGCTTCCAGCGGCTTTTCGGCCTCGATCAACGGCAGGCTCAGGATGCCGCATTGCTCCGCCGCCTCCACCGCATTCGCCCGCATGCGGTCGAGGTTGAGCCGTGAGACCTGGGTGCGCCGGGTGATCACCGGCTGCAGCAGGCCTGCCCCCATCTCGACGGCCTTCTGCGCCATGTAGTCGAGGCGGGCATGCTTCAGCGGCGCGAACAGATAATGCAGGTCGCTCGCCGCCGGCTGCGGCTTGACCTGGCGGAGGAGCGAGAGCGCCGCCTGCTTGCGCCCCTCGGGCACGACGCTCGCCAGCCACTCGCCATCGCGTCCGTTGAAGACGAGGACGGTGTCGTTCGCCTTGAAGCGCAGGACATTGAGGAGATAGTTCGCCTGCTCCCGTTCCAGCGGGAGCATCGCCCCGGACGCGAAACCATGATCGATAAACAGGCGGTGGCGGGCGAAATCGGGAACGGACATGTGGGCAGGCGCCTCCGCGGCGGTTCATGACTGTTGTCAGTGGCATGAAAAACGCCACAATCATCGGCTAGCAGCGAACGACTCCCGACATAGGAAGAGTAGACTCGCAAGGGTCGTTCGCGTTAACAGCGCCTGCTGTTAAGGACATATTTAAGAACCGGCCGGATCGGCCGACAAGCTGGAGAGGGACATCATGCGGCGCGGGTTGGCATCTGGCGTGGTTGCGACGCTCGGCCTTGCCATGGCTTCGCTCCTGGCTGCCGCGCCTGCCCAGGCTCAGGTCTCCGGCTGCGAATCGATCCAGAAGCTCCTCGTCGAGCGCCAGTCGATCGTCTCCAAGCTCCAGGCCGCCCAGAAGGCGAAGAAGAAGATGACGCCGCAGGAGGCCTGCAGCACCTTCGGGCGACTGGTCAACAATGGCGAGGCCGCGATCAAGTTCGCCACCGCCAATCAGGATTGGTGCCAGATTCCGCCAACCTTCATCGACGGCATGAAGGCCGACAACCAGAAGGTCGTCACCTTTCGCTCCCAGGCCTGCAACGCCGTGAAGCAGCAGGCCGAGATGATCCGGCGCGCGCAGAAGCAGGCGCAAGGCGCCAATCCGTTCGGTGGGGCCGATTCCGTGACGAGCGGCGCCGGCGGCGGCCTGCGCGTTCCGCAAGGCGCGCTCTGACCGGCGGGCAGGCGATGCCGGAGCCACGGACACCGCTCCACGCTTTTCCCGGACCCGACACCGTCCTTCCCGATGCGCTGAAAGGGCATTGGGTCGATACGCGCGCGCCGCGGGCGATACGGCCCTTTCTGAAACTGGCCCGCATCGAACGGCCGATCGGCTGGTGGCTGCTGCTGCTGCCGTGCTGGTGGGCGACCGGGCTCGCCGCGATCGCCGCCGGTCAGCCCTACCCCAATCCCTGGCACGGCCTGCTCTTCCTGATCGGCGCGATCCTGATGCGCGGCGCCGGCTGCACCTTCAACGACATCGTCGACCGCAAGCTCGATGCCGAGGTGGCGCGCACGCGCGGCCGGCCGCTGCCCTCGGGACAGGTGACGGTCAAGGCGGCTGCGTTGTTCATGGTCGCCCAGTCGCTCGGCGGGCTCGCCGTGCTCCTGCAGTTCAACCGCTTCACGATCCTGCTCGGCATCGCCTCGCTCCTGATCGTCGCGATCTATCCCTTCATGAAGCGGATCACGAACATGCCCCAGTTCGTGCTCGGGCTCGCCTTTTCCTGGGGTGGCCTGATGGGGTGGAGCGCCGTGTTCGGACGGCTCGATCCGCCGGCCTATCTGATCTATGCGGCGGCCATCGCCTGGACGGTCGGCTACGACACGATCTACGCGATGCAGGATATCGAAGACGACGTCATCGCCGGCATCAAGTCGAGCGCGCGCTATTTCGGCAACCATACGCGCGAGGCGGTGGCGATCTGCTTCGGGCTGGCGGTCTCGCTGACGGCGATCGCGATCTGGCTCGCCGGCGGCGGGGTCTTCGCCTGGCTGGGTCTTGCGGCCTTCGCGGCCCATCTCGGCCGACAGGTCACGCGCATCGCCGGGGCGAGCGCACCGCAGGCCCTGATGCTATTCCGCTCGAACCGGAATGCCGGGCTCCTGCTGGCCGCCGGCCTGGCGCTCGACACGATCAGCCGGTCGATCCTGGGTTAATCGGTCAGCTTCTCGCCGCAGACCATCACCGGCAGCTCGGCGACGCGGCCGGTCTTGCGGCGCGTCAGGAAGCGCGGGCGACGGCCATTGAGCAGCCCGTGGCGGCGCCGGATGCGCACCGGCCCGAGCGCGACGCGGCCGATCTGCGGGAACGGTTCGCTGACCGCGCCGTCGGCCGTCTCCAGCAGCAGCGGCAAGCCGCTCGACCGGCCGAAGTCGCGCCAGAGCGCCACGGCGTCGCTCTCGTCGGCGCAGGCGACCACGATGGAACGGCCATCGCCAGCGGTCAGCGCCAGTTCGAAGCACCTGTCATCGCCCGCAGGGTTGGCGAGGCGCAGGGCAACCCCACGCCAATTCGCCGTGCCGCGCAGAATGCGGACGGATGCGACGCGCTCGATCGCGGGCACCGCCAGCCGGTCCGGCATCGGGTTTCTGGAAACGATCGCGGTGGTGGTCGGCCCGCCGGGGAGATGCGGCACAAAACCGCCCTCCCCGGCGACCGGCGTGACGCTGGCCATCGGTAATAACGCCTCTCTCAATCCCTGCTGCAGCGGAGCCCTCTGTCGGTGCGGGGCTCTCGTGCTTGCCATGCGAGGATGTGCCGCAGCCGTGTCCGAGCGCTTAAAGGGTTCGGTTAAAGGTTGGTGTTTCGGCCATTTGCCGGACCCGGGCAGGCGGTTTCCCTGCTGATGCTTGACGGAATCTTTCGATGCCGAGCCGCATTTTCGGCTTGAAACGGCGCGGTTCGCGGCCGATACGGAAGCATGCACGCCATGACGTCCCCGATCGCGACCGAGCTGATGAAGGCGGTCTGCGAAAGCTGCCTGGAAGCCGGCACTCTCGCACTCGACCTCTTCCGCCCGGGCGAGCAGACCGCGGCACGCACCTGGGCGAAGAGTGGCGGCTCGCCGGTCACCGAGGCGGATATCGGCGTCGACACCTTCCTGCGCATCCGCCTTTCCGCCCTGCTGCCCGAAGCCGCATGGCTCTCCGAGGAGACCGTCGACGATGCGCAGCGCCTGTCGCATCGCCTCGTCTGGGTCGTCGATCCGATCGACGGCACGCGCGCCTATATGAGCGGCTCGCCGGACTGGGCCGTCTGCGTCGCCCTGCTCGATGCCGGCCAGCCGGTTCTCGGCGTCGTCCACGCACCGGCCTGCGAAACCACTTATACCGCTGTTAGCGGCGGCGGCGCCCAGTGCAGCGGCAAGACCATCCGCGCCTCGCGGACGACGAGCCTTGCCGGGGCGCGGATCGCCGGTCCGAAGCCGATGCTCGACACGTTGTCGCAGAGCGAGCGCTTCGAGGCCGTCCCCAAGATTCCGTCTCTGGCGCTCAGGCTGACCCGCATCGCGGACGGCACGATCGACGCCGGTCTCGTTTCGCCCGATGCGCGCGACTGGGATCTGGCGGCTGCCGATCTGGTGCTGAGCGAAGCCGGCGGGTGCCTCAGCGATGCCGCCGGACAGGCCGTCGTCTATAATCGGCCGAATCCCGTCCACGGGACGCTGGTGGCCAGCAACGGCCTGCTCGCGGCCCCGCTCTTGCAAGCCGCCGAGCGGCTGCGCGCAGGGCGCAAGCAGCCCGTCTGACGATTTTTTGAAACCTCGCCGTCCGGGCCCGCTCGCATGCGCGGGCGGGATGGCTTATGGGGGCTGCACAAGCCCCGCAGGAGACACCGATGTCCACCGAACCGGATCAGAAGCAGCTTCTCCACCTCGTCCTCGGCGGTGAGCTCGCATCCCTCGACGGCGTCACCTTCAAGGACCTGTCGAAGCTCGACATCGTCGGGGTTTTCCCGAACTACGCCAGCGCCCATATGGCCTGGAAAGCCAAGGCCCAGCAGACGGTCGACCAGGCGCAGACACGCTATTTCATCGTGCATCTCCACCGCCTTCTCGACCCGGACGCCACCGCGGCCTGAACCGACACAGGATTCAGACGACAAGCAGATGGGATTCTCCATCCTCAAGACGCGCGTGGCGCAGGAAACGCTCGGCCGATTGCTGGCCGGCTATCTGCGCCTCGTGCAACGCACCAACAAAATCGTGTTCGAGCCGGCCGACATCTACGATCGGATCCGGCCGGAGCTGCCGCTCATCTTCGCGATGTGGCACGGCCAGCACATCATGATCCCCTTCGCCCGGCCCGACTGGATGCCCGCCTGCTCGCTGGTCTCGCGCCATGGCGACGGCGGCTTCAACGCCGTGGCGCTGCGCGAGCTCGGCATCGGAGCGATCCGCGGCTCCGGCGCGCTGGGCAAGAAGATCCGCGAGAAGGGCGGCGCCAGCGCCTTCATCGCCATGCTGCGCCGTCTCGCGGCGGGCGAGACCATGGTACTGACGGCCGACGTGCCCAAGCGCGCCCGCGTCGCCGGCCCCGGCATCATCGCGCTCGCGCGCGCTTCGGGCCGCCCGATCCGCGCCGTTGCCGTGGTCACCAGCCGCCGCATCGATTTCAACAGCTGGGACCGGGCCTCGATCGGCCTACCCTTCGGCCGCTGCGCCATCGTCGTCGGCGAGCCGATCCTGGTCGCGCGCGATGCCGACGAGGCCGCCCAGGAAGCGGCGCGCCTCGCGCTGCAGGCCAGCCTCGACGACGTCCATGCCCGCGGCTACGCGCTCGTCGGCGGGCGCGACCCGGGCGCAGGCCTGCGCGAACGGCAGCAGCCGGCAGGAGCACCGGCATGAGCGGCAAGGGCGCGTTTCTGCGGAGCTATCGCTATGCGACCGCGCTGCTCGAGCCGGCGGCGGCGGGGCTCTTGCTGCTGCGCCGGCGCCGCGGCAAGGAGGACCCCGAGCGCGTCTCCGAACGGCGCGGATATCCGGGCGTCAAACGGCCAAACAAGCCGCTGGTCTGGCTGCACGGCGCCAGCGTCGGCGAGACGGTGACGCTGCTCCCGCTGATCGCGAAGCTGCAGAAGCGCGGGCTGGCCGTGCTCGTCACCTCCGGCACCGTGACCTCCGCCAAGCTTCTGGCGGCGCGGCTTCCGGCCGGCGTCATCCACCAATACCTGCCGCTCGACGTGCCGCGCTACATGCGCCGTTTCATGGACCACTGGCAGCCGGAGCTCTGCCTGATCTGCGAATCCGAGATCTGGCCGAATCTACTGATCGAGGCGCATCGCCGCTCGATCCCGGTGGTGATGGTCAACGGGCGGATGTCCGAGCGCTCCTTCGCGCGCTGGTACAAGATGCCGAAGACGTCGCGCTTCCTGCTCTCCTGCTTCGAAGCCTGCCTCGCGCAGTCGCAGGGCGATGCCGAGCGGCTCGCCCAGCTCGGCGCGCCGCGCGTCAGCGTCGCCGGCAATCTCAAATTCGATGTACCAGCTCCTCCGGCCGATCCCGGCATGCTCGCCATCCTCGACGGCATGACGACGGGCCGCCCGGTCTGGATCGCCGCGAGCACGCATCCGGGGGAGGACGAGCTGGTGCTCGCCGCCCATCTCGCCATCAAGCCCTATCTGCCGAAGCTCCTGACCATCATCGCGCCGCGCCATCCGCAGCGCGGCCCCGAGATCGAGGCGCTGGCGCAGGCCAACGACGTCGCGGTCTCGCGCCGTGCCGCAGGCGAGAACCCGGAGCGCGACATCGACCTCTACGTCGCCGACACCGTCAACGAACTCGGGCTGTTCTACCGGCTTTCGCAGGTCGCCTTCCTCGGCGGATCGCTCGTCGAGGGCATCGGCGGACATAATCCGATCGAACCGGCCAAGCTCGGCTGCGCCCTGACGCACGGCCCCTATGTCCACAACAACGCCGAGATCTTCGCGGCCTTCGATCAGGACGGCGGCTCGCGCCCCGTTGCCGATGCGCAGGCGCTTGCCGGCGTGGTGCATCGCTGGCTCAGCGACCCGGCGAGCGCGCGGCAGGCCGCGCGAGCGGCAGCCCAGACCGCCAGCCAGCTCGGCGGCGCTCTCAACCGCACGCTCCAGGCCATCGAACCCTTGCTGATGCGCGCGGCGCTAGGGCAGCGCGAGACCACGCCCTGATGCCGCGCGCGCCGCGCTTCTGGTGGCAATCCCGGCCGTCCTTCGCCGCCACGCTGTTGCGTCCGCTCGGCTGGCTCTACGGGACGATCACGCTGCGGCGGATGTGCCAGCCCGGCGCGGAGCTGCCCATCCCCGTCATCTGCGTCGGCAACTTCGTCGCCGGCGGAGCCGGCAAGACCCCGACCGCGATCGCGATCGCCGGGATGCTGGAGCAGCGCGGGCAGACGCCCTTCGTGCTGATGCGCGGCTATGGCGGCCGGCTCGCCGGCCCGGTCGAGGTCGATCCGAACGGGCATGCCGCCGCCGATGTCGGCGACGAACCGATGCTGATGGCGCGCCATGCCCGCACCGTCATCGCCCGCGACCGCCTGGCCGGCGCAAGGCTTGCCCATGGGCTGGGCGCCAGCGTCATCGTCATGGATGACGGCCTGCAGAATCCCACGCTCGCCAAGCGCCTGACGCTGGCGGTCGTCGACGGGATGAGCGGCGTCGGCAACGGGCTCTGCCTGCCGGCGGGGCCCCTGCGGGCGCCTCTCGCGGCGCAGCTCTCGCAAACCGACGCGGTGATCGTCATCGGCGAAGGCGAGGCCGGCGAGCACGTCGCGGCCGCGGCCCGGTCTCAGGGCCGACCGGTCATCGGCGCGCGACTGGAACCGTCGGACAGCCCGGCCCAGCGGCTGAAAGGTCGGGAAGTACTGGCCCTCTCGGGGATCGGCCGGCCCGGGAAATTCACGGCGACCCTGCGCGAGCTCGGCGCGACGATCGCGACCGAACGGGCCTTCGGCGACCATCACGCCTATACGGATGGCGACGTCGCCGCCGTCATCGCCGAGGCGAAGGCGCTCGGCACCTTGATCGCGACCACGGAGAAGGATTGGACCAAGCTCGGCGCGCTCTGGCCTGCAGCCGAGCGAGATCTGGTCGTCGTGCTGCCCGTGCGGCTGGTCTTCACCGATCCGCAGCGGATCGAAAACCTGATGGGAGCGGGCCTTACGCCCGCCCGGCCCGGCGCAGCCTGAGCAGGGCCGCTTCCGGCGAGGCATAGGCCTCCTGCCACTCGATCGACCAGTAGCGCAGCTCCTCCAGCCGGATCGGCGCCGAGGTCACCGCGCAGCGCACATAGGCGCCCGGCTTCACCACGCGGAACTCGCCGGGGCCATAATCGATGAGCGCTTCGGGGCCGCTCGGAGGGAGACGCTCGCTGATGTTCATCAAATTCGCATCAAATCATTGATCGGGAAACGGAAAGCCGGGATACTCGCCGCCTGTGATAATCCTCTGGTCGACGATGTCCAGTCTCCAGCGCCTCGTGGCGTGTCTGATGAGCCTTGTGCTGCTTGCGGCTCCGGCGGCCCTGGCCGCCGGCTACGAGCGCGTCTCGATTCCGATGGACGACGGCCATCTCGACGGCGTGTTCTATCGCCCGGCCGGCCCCGGGCCCTTCCCCGCCGTCGTCGCCTTGCATGGTTGCGGCGGGCTGTGGCGCGAGCATGGCAAATTGTCGGTCCGCCACACGGATTGGGGCGAGAGGCTCGCCGCCGCCGGCTTCGCCGTGCTGATGCCCGACAGCTACGGCTCGCGCGGGCTCGGCTCGCAATGCGGCGTCAAAGACCTGACGGTCCGGGCCGGGCGCGAACGCGTGGCCGACGCCTCAGCGGCCCGCATCTGGCTGCAGCAGCGAGGCGACATCAAGCCGGGCATGATCTCGCTCCTCGGCTGGTCGGGCGGCGGCTCGACGGTGCTGGCGGCGATCCGCCGCGAGCGGATGCCCGCGGATGGGCGGCCCGACTTCAAGCGCGCCATCGCCTTCTATCCGGCCTGCCGGGTGCAATCGGAATCCCCCAGCTTTTCTGCCCGGATGCCGCTGCTGATCCTGATGGGAGATGCCGACGACTGGACCCCGGCAGCGCCCTGCAGCTACCTCGCCAAGGCGGCGCAAGCGCGCGGCGAGCAGGTCGGCATCGTGCTCTATCCCGGCGCGCTGCATGATTTCGATCATCCGCGGCTCGAAGTGAAGGAGCGCGAGAACATCGCCTATTCCGCGAGCGGCACCGGCAAGGTCACCGTCGGCACCAACATGGCCGCACGCGAAGATGCGCTGAAGCGGGTCAACGCCTTCCTCAACCCACCCTGATCGGTCTTCCAGGCAACCACGCCGTCATTCCGGGCTTGACCCGGAATCCATCGTAAAGCGCAGCGCCCTATGATGGATTCCGGATCGGCGCCGCTATCGCGGCTTGTCCGGAATGACGGCACTTTTCCCTGAAGACGAAGCACAATCTAGAACAGATCGCCCTGCATCCCGGATGGCGGTCCCTTGCGCGCCGGGCGCGGCGCCGGCGGTTTCGTTCCTCCTGCCTCGCCTCCTGAGACCGTGACACCGAAGCTGCCATCGGCCACTTGAACCGATAGCGCCCTGCCCGGCTGCACAGCCTCGACAGTACGCACCAGAGCGCCGGCCTCGTCGCGGATCAAGGCATATCCCCGGGACAGCACCGCTTCCGGTCCGAGCGAGCGGACCAGCGCCCAGAGCGAAGCGAGCCGGTCGGCATGCCGGTGCAAGCCCTGTCCGAAGGCCCGATCGGCACGCTGCGCCAGCACGGTGCCGCGCTCACGGCGCTGGATCAGGCTCTGGCCGAAGGCGTTGCGCGACCGCGCTTCCAGCGTCGCCAGACGGTCCCTGGCATGGGCGATGCGGGTGCGCTCGCCGGCAATGGCGTTGCCTCTGGCCGCGGCAAGCACACGCCCGAAACCGGCGAGTTCCGCCCGTAGTCTCGCCAGCGCGACGCGGGGCGAGCGCGCCTCCAGCCGGCGCGCCAGGGCCTGCAAGGCCTGCTCATGCGCGCGGGCGTTGCGGGCGAGCGCCGGCGCCAGCCGCGTCGCGGCGAGATCGAGCCTCTGGCGCGGTCCGGACAAGACAGCTTCCGGCCCCGGCAGTGCGCGGGCGAGTGCGCGCAGATCGCTGCGGCGGCGATCGGACAGACGCCGCATCGCCCCTTCATGACGGCGCGAGAGATCGGCGACGAAGCCCATCAGCTCCGCCCGCACCGGGACGACCTTCTCGGCCGCGCCGGTCGGCGTCGGGGCGCGCAGGTCGGCGGCGTGGTCGATCAAAGTCCAGTCGGTCTCATGGCCGACGGCGGAGACCAGCGGGATCGCGGAATCCGCAGCGGCGCGAACCACGATCTCCTCGTTGAAGCTCATCAGATCTTCGAGCGAGCCGCCGCCGCGCGCGACGATGATGACGTCCGGGCGCGGGATGCGCCCGCCTGCCGGCAGCGCATTGAAGCCGGCGATGGCGTTGGCGACCTCGGCGGCGCTGGTCTCGCCCTGCACCCTGACCGGCCAGACCAGGACATGGCGGGGAAAGCGGTCCTCCAACCGGTGCAGGATGTCGCGGATGACGGCGCCCGTCGGCGAGGTCACGACGCCGATGACGGAGGGCAGATAGGGGATGAGCTGCTTGCGCTCCTCGGCGAAGAGACCTTCCGCCGCCAGCCGCTTGCGGCGCTCCTCCAGCAGCGCCATCAGCGCGCCGGCGCCGGCGAGCTCCAGCGAATCGATGACGATCTGGTAGCTCGACTTGCCGGCGAAGGTGGTGATCTTGCCGGTGGCGACGACCTCCAGCCCTTCCTGCGGCCGCGTCTTCAGGCGGCCGAAGACGCCCTTCCAGATCACCGCGTCGATCTTGGCGTTGGTGTCCTTGAGCGAGAAATAGACATGACCGGAGGCAACGGGGCCGCGATAGCCGGAAATCTCGCCGCGCACGCGCACGAAACCGAAATTGTCCTCGATGGTGCGCTTCAGCGCCCCGGAGAGATCCGAGACGCTCCATTCGGGCGCATTGCCGGTCGTCTGCTGCGATTCGCGATCCATGGCCGGACCATAGCGGGGCGGAGAAGACAGCAGAAGCGTTGCCCGCACGGCGCGAGGCGGCTATTGCGCCCTGACAGCGCGGAGACGGCACCATGAAAATTCTTCTGATCGGTTCGGGCGGCCGCGAGCATGCGCTCGCCTGGGCGATTTCGGCCTCGCCGCTCTGCGACGCGCTGTTCATCGCGCCCGGCAATCCCGGCACGGCGCAATGCGGCGAGAACGTCGCGATCGATGTCGCCGACCATGCCGCCGTCGTCGCCTTCTGCCGCCTGCAGGGCATCGACCTCGTCGTCGTCGGGCCGGAAGGTCCGCTCGTCGCCGGCATCGCCGACGACCTCCGTCAGGCCGGTTTCAAGGTCTTCGGCCCGTCGAAGGCCGCGGCCCAGCTCGAGGGCTCGAAGGGCTTCACCAAGGAGCTCTGCGCCGAATTCGACATCCCGACCGCCGGCTTCGGCCGCTTCGGCGATGCCGCTTCCGCCAAGGCCTATGTCGCGGACACGGGCGCGCCGATCGTGATCAAGGCCGACGGGCTCGCCGCCGGCAAGGGCGTGATCATGGCCGAGACGCTGGATCAGGCGAACGAGGCCATCGACATGATGTTCTCGGGCAGCTTCGGCGCGGCCGGAGCCGAGGTCGTGGTCGAGGAATGGATGATCGGCGAGGAGGCGAGCTTCTTCGCGCTCTGCGACGGCAGCCATGCGCTGGCGCTCGCCTCGGCGCAGGATCACAAGCGCGTCGGCGACGGCGACACCGGCCCGAACACCGGCGGCATGGGTGCCTATTCGCCCGCCCCCGTCATGACGCCCGCCATGGAAGAGCGGGTGATGGCCGAGATCATCCGGCCGACGCTCGCCGGCATGGCCAAGCGCGGCACGCCGTTCCAGGGCGTGCTCTTCGCCGGGCTGATGATCACGGCGCAGGGGCCGAAGCTGATCGAATACAACACCCGCTTCGGCGATCCCGAATGCGAGGTGCTGATGCCGCGCCTCAAGAGCGACATCGTGCCAGCGCTGCTCGCCGCCTGCGACGGCATCCTCGACACGGTCGATCTGCGCTGGCGCGACGAGGCGGCGCTGACCGTCGTGCTCGCGGCCAAGGGCTATCCGGCCAAGCCCGAAACCGGCAGCGTTATCCGCGGCATCGAGCAGGCCGAAGCGCTCGACGACGTCCTCGTCTTCCATGCCGGCACGAAGCTCAGCGGTGGCGACCTCGTCGCCAATGGCGGGCGCGTGCTCAACGTGGTCGCATTGGGCAAAAGCGTCGGCGAGGCGCAGGCGCGTGCTTATGAAGCGGTCGACAAGATCGACTGGCCCGGCGGCTTCTGCCGCCGCGATATCGGCTGGCAGGCGGTGAAGCGCGAGCAAGGCTGACAGGACACCGTGGCCGGAGCTATGCTCAAGGCCATGGCGAACATCGATAGTCTCTTCCCCGGCTTCAACGCGCATTGGATCGACGGCCCGGTCGGCAAGATCTTCGCGCGCGTCGGCGGCGAAGGCCCGCCGCTGGTGCTGATCCACGGCTTTCCGCAGACCCATGCCGAATGGCACCGGCTCGCACCGGAGCTGGCCAAGACACACACCGTCGTCTGCCCGGATCTGCGCGGCTATGGCTGGTCGGCCGCACCGCATGGCGACGGCGGCAAGGAGACCTACAGCAAGCGCGGCATGGGCGAGGATATCGTCGCCGTGATGCAGGCGCTCGGCCATCTCCGCTTCGGCGTGATCGGTCATGACCGTGGCGCGCGCGTGGCCTATCGCCTCGCGCTCGACCATCCGGGCCGGGTCGAGCGGCTCGTCCTGCTCGACATCCTGCCGACCGTCTCGATGTGGGAAGGCATGAACGCGGCGCGCGCCATGCAGGTGTATCACTGGACCTTCCTGGCCCAACCCGAGCCGATCCCTGAGAACCTGCTCAAGGCCGACCCCGTCGGCTGGCTCGACCGCACCATCGCGAGCTGGAGCCGCGCGAAGAATCTCGACCTGTTCGACCCGCTGGCGATGCAATCCTACGCGGAATCCTTCAGAGATCCGTCGCGCACCCATGCCGCCTGCGAGGATTATCGCGCCGGCGCCACCACCGATGTCGAGCACGACAAGGCCGATCTCGCCGCGGGCAAGCGCATCCTGTGCCCGACACTGGCGCTCTGGGGCGACGCCGGCATCCCGGCCAAGGGGGCGAGCCCGCTCGAAATCTGGCGGAAGAGCTTCGCGCCGCAGGCCGAGGGCCAAGCGATCGACAGTGGGCATTTCCTGCCGGAGGAGAACCCGCAGGCGACGCTCGCCGCGCTGAAGCCGTTCCTGGCCCAGGCCGCGGCCTGAGTCGGGGCACGGACCAGCCTTATGACAGGGTCCCGCAGCGCCGCTCTCGTGCAGGGCGCCGGCGGCGTGCCCGACATCGCCCTCGTGCTCGGCGCCGGTGGGGCGCGCGGCCTCAGCCACATCGCCGTGCTCGAAGCCTTCGACGAACTCGGCATCAAGCCGACGCGGATTGCCGGCTGCTCGATCGGCGCCATCATCGGCGCGGCCTATGCCGCCGGGCTCTCCGGCCGCGATCTGCGCGAGCATGTGCTTTCAACCTTCCGCGACCGCGCGCCCACGATCGCGCGGCTGCTCGAAGCCCGCATCGGCCGGCTCTCCGACCTCGTGCGCGGCCTTGGCAACCCTGTCCTGATCGATGGCGAGCGACTGCTCGACCTGTTCTGGCCGGAGGCGGTGCCCGACCGTTTCGAGGAGCTCGCAATCCCCTTCTTCGCGGTGGCGGCCGATTATCACCGTCATGCGGAGGTCCTGCTGAGCGAAGGGCCGCTGACGCCGGCCGTCGCAGCCTCGCTTGCCGTTCCCGGATTGGTGCGTCCGGTCGCGCTCGGCGGGCGCGTGCTGATCGATGGCGGCGCCATTGATCCCCTGCCCTATCGGGACTTGCTGGTGCCCGGCCGCATCGTTGTCGCGATCGATGTCAGCGCCCCCACGACCGCGACGAGCGACACGCGCATTCCCGGCCCCATGGAGGCGATCGTCGGCGCCTCGCAGATCCTCACCCGCACGCTGGTCCAGCGCATGGTCGAGCGTCAGCCGCCCGATATCCTGATCCGGGCGGGAGCCGACCGCATCGGTGGGCTCGACTTCTTCAAGGCGACGGCGATCCTCGCGGCGGCCGAACCGATCAAGGACGAGGTCAAGCGAGCGCTGGAGCGGGCGCTTTCAGGCTCGGGCTGACCGGCTCGGGAGCATCGCAACGGAAGCCGGGAAGTGTGTTTTCCAGCACCGCCCGCCCTTCCTCGGTCAGGATGACGGCGCGGCTATCCCTGCGGCGGCGGACCCAATCCGTCTCGAAGCAGCGGCAGGCCAAGGCCGCGGCGAGATGGCCGGCGAGGTGCGGCCGGCGCTCGCTCCAGTCGAGGCAGGGCCGCAACGCCGCACGGCGGCTGCGGCCCTGGGCATCGGGATCGATACCAAGGGCCGAGAAGATCGCCTTGCCCGACGCCGCCAAGGCATAGCCACCCTCGCTGACCGCGAGATGGCCGCCAGCCATCAATGCATCATGGATGCCGATGCCGAGCCGGCCGGCGAAATGATCGTAGCAGGTGCGCGCCTCGCTCAATTCCGCGCCGACGCGCGAAGGCAGGCGCCGGCTCGTTCCGTCCAGATTGGCCAGAACCATCAGCCCTTCGAGCGCCGTCGCGACCTCCGGCCCGGCGAGCCGGTAGTAGCGATGGCGCCCCTGCGCTGCCACGGCGATCAGCCCGCCCTGCATCAGCTTGGCGAGATGGCCGCTTGCCGTCTGCGGCGCGACGCCGGCAATCCAGGCGAGTTCCTTGGCCGTCAGCGCGCGCCCGTCCATCAGGGCGTGCAATATGTTGGCGCGGGCCGGATCGCCCATCAGATGGGCGATCTCCGCCAGGTAGGGGCCTTGTGCGTTCATGGCCACATGATGCGCCATCGCCGCCCTATCGCAAGCAGGAACACTACGGCGCCGGCCGTAGCATCGGAGAGGGACAGCCGCGGCAGGCAATGGCACAAGCGGGACATGGACAACACGACCCTCATTTTCTTCGTCACCGCGACCTTCATGCTCGCCGGCTTCGTCAAAGGCGTGATCGGGCTGGGGCTGCCGACCATCGCGGTCGGTATCCTCGGCGTGGTGATGGCGCCGGCGCAGGCAGCGGCACTGCTGGTCGTGCCCAATCTCGTCACCAATGGCTGGCAGATCGCGACCGGTCCCAAGCTCGCCGCAACGCTGAAGCGCCTCGGGCCGATGCTCGCCGCCATCTGCATCGGCACCTGGGCCGGCGCCGGCCTGCTGCAGCAGCAGAAGGACGGTACAGCGACGCTCTGGCTCGGTCTCGCGCTCGTGCTCTACGCGCTGGTTGGGCTGAAGGCGGCGAAGCTGCGTGTCCCGCCGCGTTGGGAGAGCTGGCTAGGGCCCCTCATCGGCGTGACGACCGGCGTCGTCACCGCGGCAACCGGCGTCTTCGTGCTGCCGGCAGTGCCCTATCTGCAAGCGCTCGGCTTCGACAAGGACGAGCTGGTGCAGGCGCTCGGCATCTCCTTCATCGTCTCGACGCTGGCGCTCTCCTTCGGCCTGATCGGCGCGGGCGCGCTCAACGGCACCGTCGCCTGGCAGTCGCTGCTCGCGCTCGTTCCCGCGCTCATCGGCATGGGCGCCGGCCAGTTCATCCGCGGCCGCATCTCGCCCACGACTTTCAAGGTCTGCTTCTTCGCCGGGCTGCTGGCGCTCGGCGCCTATCTCTGCTGGCGCAGCCTTGCATAACGGCCCGCTTCTTGCTTAAGGACACGACGGGGGTACATCGTCGGTCTTAGCCAAGCGCTAACCATACGGGCGCAGCCTCGACCGGCCGCAACAGGAGCGCCTGCATGGATGCCTTCACCATGGTCATCATGGCCTGCGTCACCGGCGAAGCACATTGCGCCACCCGCCGGATCAGCGAAATGGAGTTCACCTCCGTCCAGGCCTGCGAAGCGCGGATCGACGACGTCACCCGCTCGATGACCAAGGAATTCGGCAAGCGCCCGGACTTCAAGGGCCGGCAAGTGACCTACGACGTCTCCTGCATGGACCGCGCCCAGCTCGCGCAGAAGTTCGGCATCAACTCGTCGGACACCTGAGGATCAGCGACGCTCGCGGAAGAAGTCCCGCAGCAGCGTCGCGGCTTCGGTCTCGCGCAACCCGCCATAGATTTCCGGCGCATGGTGGCAGGTCGGGCTCTCATAGAGCCTGACACCGTTCTCCACCGCGCCGCCCTTCGGATCGCCGGCGCCGAAATAGAGCCGCCTGATCCGGGAAAACGAGATCGCGGCAGCGCACATCGGGCAGGGCTCGAGCGTGACGTAGAGATCGCAGCCGATCAGCCGCTCGCTGCCGATCGTCTCGCAGGCGAGCCTGAGCGCCAGCATCTCGGCATGGGCGGTCGGGTCCTTCAGCTCCAGCGTGCGATTGCCGGCGCGGCCGAGGACAGCACCGTCGCGCACCACCACCGCCCCCACCGGCACCTCGCCGCGCAGCGCAGCCGCCTTCGCCTCGTCGAAGGCGAGCGCCATCGCGTCGAGCGCGGAGGGTGATTGCGGTTTCGACATCGTGAACCCCAGCTTTGGCGCTCGCAGCAAGGGAAAGCCTCTGCTACAAGCGCCGGTCATAGAGCCGGATCCGATCAGGTTGAATCAACCTGATCGGTGAATCCGTCTCTCAGATTATTGATAGAGACCGCGTTCTCCGATCAGATTTGCAATCCGACCGGCGCGGGCTCTAGCGAATAAGCGAGCCTGGCCCTTCCCGCAAAGCGGTTGTGCTCGGCCGGCTCAGGAGCAGCCATGAAAGACGACGACAACAACAGAGGCCGCGGCCCACGCAAGGGCGGCGGCGGTGCCGGCGGCCGTGGCGGCGGCAAGGGCTTCGGCGGCAGGGACGGTGGCGGCAGGAGCTTCGGCAGCCGCTCCGGCGGCGAGGGCCGTGGCCCTGCCCGCGACGGCGAACGCAAGCCGTTCCGAAGCCGTTCGACCAGCGAGGACCGTCCCGCGCGGGACGGCGAGCGCAAGCCCTTCCGTGGCCATTCCGGTGGCGACGAGCGCCCCGCCCGTCGCTTCGAGCGGCCGGCCCGCGCCGAGGGCGAGGCCTCGCGCCCGCGCCGTTTCGACAGCGACAAGCCCGCCCGCTCCAGGGCCGAGGGCGAAGGCCGCGGTTTCCGCGAGCGTTCCGGCGAGGAGCGGCCGCGGCGCCCTGCACGCACGGGCGACCGTCCCTTTGCCGGCCGTGATAGGCCGCAAGGCGACAGGCCGCCGCGCGGCGAAGGCCGTGACGGCGAGAAGCGCTTTTCGCGCCCGCGCCCGCCCCGCTTCGAGGGTACCGGCGGCCATGAGGATCGGCCGCGCCGTCCGCGCGAGGCGGCGCCTGAGCGCAAGCTGATCACGGCCGACGAGCCGGAGCGCATCGCCAAGGTGATGGCACGGGCCGGCGTCGCCTCGCGCCGCGACAGCGAGGCGATGATCGCGGAAGGCCGCGTCAGCGTGAACGGCACGGTGCTGGAGAGCCCGGCCTTCGACGTGAAGCCGACCGACGTCGTGCTGATCGACGGCGAGCCGCTGCCGGCCCGCGAGCGCACGCGGCTCTGGCTCTACCACAAGCCGCGCGGCGTGGTGACGACCAATTTCGACCCCGAAGGCCGGCCGACCGTCTTCGACGTGCTGCCGGAAGACCTGCCGCGCGTGCTCACCATCGGCCGGCTCGACATCAACACCGAAGGCCTGCTGCTGCTGACCAATGATGGCGGGCTCGCGCGCGTGCTGGAGCTGCCGGAGACCGGCTGGCTGCGCCGCTACCGTGTGCGCGCCTTCGGCGAGGTGACGCAGGACAGGCTCGACACGGTCAAGGACGGCGTCACCATCGACGGCATCCAGTACGGGCCGGTGATCGCCCGCTTCGAGCGCCAGCAGGGCTTCAACACCTGGCTGACAGTCGATCTGCGCGAGGGCAAGAACCGCGAGGTCAAGACCGTGCTCGAGCATCTCGGGCTGACGGTGAACCGGCTGATCCGCATCTCCTTCGGTCCGTTCCAGCTCGGCGAGCTCGAAGAGGGCGAGGCCGACGAGATCCGCTCGCGCGTGCTGCAGGACCAGCTCGGCACCGAACTCGCCGCCAAGGCCGGCGCCGATTTCGAATCGCCGCGACGCGACGCCCTGCCCGCCGCCCCGCGCCTGGCTCCGGCCGGCGAGGATCGTCCGCGACGCCGCCGCGACGCTGCCGAAGACCAGCACGAGGCGCGCCGCGAGGCCGTGCGCGAGCTGCGCGGCGACAAGCCGTGGACCCGCACGGTCTGGCGCGATGCCGAGACCGAGCCGCAGCGCGAACGCAAGGCCCCGCCGCGCCGCGGCGCCGATCCGAAGCTGGAGCGGCAGGAGCGCGAGGCCTCCGGCGAGATCAAGCGCCGCCGCGACACGCCGATCGCCGACCCCAAGGGCCGGCGGGTGCTGGTCGAGCGTGTCGGCGCCCCGGTGGTGGACGAACGCGCCGCTCCCGCCCGGGAGAGCAAGCGCAGGCCCGACCGCAAGCCGCGCCAGGAGCGCGGCGGCGATGAGGCGCGCGCACCGCGTTCCTTCGAGCGCTCCGGCGGCGATGAAAGGCCGGCGCGGCGCCCGCGCAGCGAGGCCGGCGGACGCGACAGAGGCGGTGATCGGCCGTGGGGGGATCGTGCGCCACGCGAGGACCGGCCCGACCGCGCACCGCGTGACGGCGCCGAGCGTACTGCCCGCCGCTTCAGCGAGCGTTCGGCCGAGGACAGGCCGCGCGGGCGCAGCTTCGGCGACAAGCCCGGCGGGAAAAGCTTCAGCGGCAAGAGCTTCGGCGCCCGCTCCTCGGACCGGCCGGCCGGTGGCGGACGTCCCTTCGGCGGCAAACCCGGCGGGCGACCGGGTGGCGGCAAGGGCCCGCGCCCCGGCGGCAGCGGCCCGCGTGGCGGCAAGCGCGGCTAAGCGATGCGGATCGTCGGCGGACGCCTGGGCGGCCGGCCTCTGGCCGGCCCGAAACCGGGGATCGGCAGTATCCGGCCGACCTCGGACCGCCTGCGCGAATCCCTGTTCAACGTGCTTACCCATGCCTATGGCGATGCGGTGGAAGGCGCGCGCGTGCTCGACCTGTTCGCCGGCACGGGCGCACTCGGCTTCGAGGCCCTGTCGCGCGGAGCCGGCTTCGCGCTTCTGGTCGATGACGGCACGGAGGCACGCGGCATCATCCGCGAGAACCAGATGGCGCTCGGCCTCGCCGGCTTCAGCCGCATCTTCCGCCGCGACGCGACGAAACTTGGCCCCATCACAGGCATGGCACCGTTCGGCCTCGTCTTCTGCGACCCTCCCTATCGCAAGGGGCTGGGCGAGAAGGCGCTGCTTTCAGCCCGCGACGGCGGCTGGCTGGAGAGCGACGCGCTGATCGTGCTGGAAGAGGCCGCCGATGCCGAGGTCAGCCTGCCCGAGGGCTTCGCGGAGCTGGAGCGGCGGGCTTACGGCGAGACGCAGGTCATCCTGCTGCAAGCGGCCTGAGCCGGTTAGGCTCGACGGGCCCGCAACGCCAATCCGACGCCGCTCAGCGTGATGCCGATGGCCAGAATCTCGCGTGGCCCCAGCATGTCCCCGAGGAGTGGCACAGCCGACAGCGTGCCAACGATCGGGACGATCAGCATGCCCGTTGCCGCGACCGCCGTAGGCAGGCGCTTCAACGCACCGAACCAGGTCAGGTAGCACAGCGCCATCGGCCCTATCGCCATGTAGGCGAGCCCCAAAACACCCGGACCAGACAACGCGAACATCCGCGGCTGCTCCAGAAACAAGCTCAGAACGACCATCGGCAGGCAGCCCAGCGCGACCTGCCAGGCCGTCAACGCCGTGACGGGCATGGCGACGGGTTTGCGGGCCATGATGGTCCCGACCGCGAAGAGAATGGCGGCGGCGAGCCCGAACATCACGCCCGGCATCTTCCTGAGGGCGAAATCGGGCCCGCCCATCAGGATCGCGATGCCGGCGACGCCGAGTGCGAGGGCGAGCAGGCTGCGGCGATCAGGGTGTTCGCCATGCAACGGCCAGGCGATCAACACCGCCCAGATCGGCATGGAATAGGCGATGAGGGCGCCTTCCGAGACCTTGAGCCAGTTCAGCGAAAGCGCGGTGAAGCCCATCCAGGCGAAGACGTTGATCCCGGCGGCAAGGGCAAGCGAAGGCCATGCCCCGCGTGGCACGGCGAGCCTCTCGCCCCGGCGGATCGCCGCCACGGCCAGGCCGGCCGCGCCGATCAGACCCGCCGTGCCGCGCGCGAAGAGCGGCGGCC
Organism: Hyphomicrobiales bacterium; assembly: GCA_930633495.1. Classification (NCBI taxonomy): domain Bacteria; kingdom Pseudomonadati; phylum Pseudomonadota; class Alphaproteobacteria; order Hyphomicrobiales; species Hyphomicrobiales bacterium. The sequence goes on from CAKNFJ010000001.1 coordinate 1,180,093, forward strand.
AGTCGACGAGGACGAACTTCAGGACCGACCAGTTCAGCCCCCAGCCGAAGGCCGTCACGAGCAGCAGGATCTGGCCGAGCTTGCGGTCGTCGAGCCGGTAGGCCCACGCATTCGAAGCCCTGATCATCGCGACGCCTCTCAAGCCGGTTGTGTTTCGGCTGAGGCAAGCATCCTGCGGAAGCCGCGATCGTAGTCGCGTATTTTCGTCGTATAATGACGAATTTCGTCATTATGTAGAACTAGGTCAGCAAAAATCGTCAAAGCGCCAACGAGCGCGCATAAGCTGTCTCCGCCCGCAAGCTCGGCATTGCGGCCTGGCTGGGCTCGGCTACCGATTTATCCCCGGCACCATTTCCGCGCTTAACCTCCGCATCCGCCGCGGAGACCAAGCGCCGGATGCCAATCCTCCAATCCATCGAACCTTGCGGGCCCATACTGATGGCCCGCCGCCATGCTCTTGCATGTCAGGTTGCTGGCGAGCGCATGATGCGCGCCCTGACTCGCCTGCAGATGCTCGTCGAGAAGGGCGGCTTCAACCAGAACCAACCACGGGTGCCGTCGGGCAGCCCTGAGGGCGGGCAATGGGCCGGCGCCGAGGGCTCCGGTCAAAACCGGCAGCCCGGCATTGGCGACAATGGTGGCCCGGCGCTTGACCCCGTTGAGTCATCCAGGCCCCCTCAGAAAGACCGGCCCTCAAAGGCCCGAGCAGGCAAGCCTTTAGCGAAGGTCATTGCGCGACGAATCGGCCCGATCGGCGCCGTCTTCGCAGCGATTGAAGCGGGGCAGAAGCTCTACGCAGAATGGCTCTCGATCCGCTCCTACCAGGACGAACCCAAGTCCCTCGGCGAGTTGCAGGAACATGCCGGCAAGAAGCGACCTGGCTATGATGACCATCACATCGTCGAGCAGAGCGCTGGAGCGCGAGAAGGCTTTCCGCGCTCGGATATTGATGGCATGGCGAACATAGTCAGTATCCCACGCTACAAGCACCATGAGATCACGGGATGGTATACGAAGCAGAATATCAATTACGGCAACCTCTCACCGCGTAACTATCTGCGCGACAAGAGTTGGGTCGAACATGTGGAAGTTGGCCATGAGGCTCTCAGGGCTTTCAAGGTGCTGAAATGACCTCATCAAAGCTGAAATCTCTCACGACCGAAGAGTTGAAACGCCTCTTCGAGCAACTTTGTATCCAGCAATACGACGCTCTCGAAGACAACGCGATTGCCGGCTACAATAAGCGCTACAATACAATTTTAGCCATCCAGAACGAGCTCAAATCCCGTCCAGGAGATCAGCGGCGGATCCTCATGAGCTTGTTCGGACACCCCAACATGCAAGTCCGCCTGACGGCCGCGCATGCGAATCTCGCCGTCGATTATATCGCAGCGCGGCGCGAACTTCAGGCCGTCGTCGACGAGCAATGGTTTCCGCAATCTGGCGACGCCGGCATGACGCTCTGGAACCTCGATCGCGGCTTCTACCGGCCGACCTGAGCTAAATACTTCGCTCCGGAGCGGCCCCAAGAGCCCCGAAGCTATTCTCGAGTCGGCTCGTAGCGGAGGATTCCCGCTATCCTCGGCTTCAAACCAGCGGGCATATCGCTGGGATGATTGATGCCGTCCTTGACCTGCAGCTCCCGGAAATCGAAGGGGCTGGCACCAGCGATGCAAGCCACGTTTACCCCAAGCTCGCCGGGGTTCGAGCGGCGCTGATGATGGGTATAGATACCGCAGCCCAGGCAGAAATAGTGCTTCGCCGTCTTGGTGTTGAACTGGTACTCGCCGAGCGATTCTGCACCCGAGACAATCAGCACGTCGCTCGCCGAAACGACGACGGCGCCGCGCATGCGGCAGAACGAGCAATCACAGCGACGCGCCGTGTTCAAACCATCGACCAAAGTCGCTTCGAAGCGGATGCTTTTGCAGTGACAGGTCGCCTGGACAATCACCTCATCCGTCATCGCCGTCTCCTCAATCGATACTCCGGCGCCTTGTACGCACTCAGCGCCGCCCGAACAGCCGCTCGATATCCGACAGCTTGAGCTCGACATAGGTCGGGCGGCCGTGGTTGCACTGGCCGGAATTGGGCGTGATCTCCATCTCGCGCAGCAAGGCGTCCATCTCCTCGGGGCGCATGCGGCGTCCGGCGCGGACCGAGTTGTGGCAGGCCATCGTCGCCAGCACATGGTCGAGCCGCCGCTCCAGAGAACCGGCCGTACCGTGCTCGGCCAATGCATCGGCGACATCGCGGACGAGGCGCTGGAGATTGCCGCCGGCAAGCTGGCTCGGCGCCTCGCGCACCAGCACCGCACCGGGGCCGAAGGATTCCAGCACGAGGCCGAGGCCTTCGAGCTCGCCACCCGCCGCGATCAGGCGGTCAGCGTCGACGGGATCGAGCTCCACCACCTCGGGCAGCAGCAAAGGCTGGCGGGCGATGCCGTTGCGGGCGCGCTCGGCCTTGAGGCGCTCATAGACCAGCCGCTCATGGGCGGCGTGCTGGTCGACGATGACGACGCCCTCGCGGGTTTGGGCGACGATATAGGTCTCGTGGACCTGGGCACGGGCGGCGCCGAGCGGCCGGTCAAGCGCATCGGGCGAGGGCTCGGCGAGATGGGCGCGGGCATCGGTCGAGGGCCCGGCGAAATCGGAGAAGCCGGGTTGCGGGGCGCTCGCCGGGGGCGGGGCCGGCGCGTTCCAGCTCGACGCCTGCGGGAAGGCCGGGCGCGGGATCGCGTTACCGCTGCCGCCCATCGACAAGACGGCGCGGAAGGCGTCGAGCGTGCGGGCGCCGCCCGTGGTGGTAGCGCGATGGCCGGCGGCGGCAAGCGCCGCCTTCAGGCCGGAGACGACGAGGCCACGCACCAGCGCGGGATCGCGGAAGCGCACCTCGCTCTTGGCCGGGTGGACGTTGACGTCGACGAAGCGCGGGTCGCAACCGACATCGAGGAAGAGCACCGGATGGCGGTCGGACGGCACGACATCGGCATAGGCGCCGCGCACCGCAGACAGAAGCAGCTTGTCGCGCACCGGGCGGCCGTTGACGGACAGGTGCACGCCGGCCGAGGTGCCGCGGTGGTAGGTCGGCAGGCCGGCGAAGCCGGAGAGGCTGATGCCCTCGCGCTCAGCCTCGATCCTGAGGGCGTTCTCCGGGAAGTCGCGGCCGAGCGCACGGCCGAGGCGGCGCAGCAGACCCTCCTCCCCGATCGGTTCGGCCGGCCAGTCGAACGCGCCGGCATGCTCGCCTTCGAGCGAGAACCGGATCTCGGGATGGGCGATGGCGAGGCGCCGCAGCATCTCCGAGACGGCCTGCGCCTCGGCCCGGTCGCTCTTCAGGAATTTGAGGCGGGCCGGGGTGAAGATGAAGAGGTCGCTGACCTCGATGCGGGTACCGGGCGCCGCCGCGACCGGGCGGACGACGCCCTTCTCGCCGGCCTCGACGACGAGGCCCGAGCCCTGCGCGGCATCGTGCCGGCGCGTCGCGATCGACAGCCTTGCCACCGAGCCGATCGAGGGCAGCGCCTCGCCCCGGAAGCCGAGCGTGCCGATGGCGAAGAGGTCCCCTTCCGGCAACTTGGAGGTGGCATGGCGCTCGACGGCGAGTTCCAGATCCTGCGGCGTCATGCCGGCGCCGTCATCGACGACGCGGATCAGTTCGCGCCCACCGCCCTTGATGGTGACGGCGATCGCGCGCGCGCCGGCATCGATCGCGTTCTCGACCAATTCCTTCACGGCCGCAGCCGGCCGCTCGATCACCTCGCCGGCGGCGATGCGGTCGACCAGAACGGGATCGAGGCGGCGGACGGTCATGGGGTCTTCATCGTTACGATGCGTCGCATTTAAGCGCTGTCATTCCGGGGCTTCGCGTCAGCGGAGAACCCGGAACCCACGACTGGGTGAGACGATCCAGGTAGCGTGGAAAGGGCTCACCCAGTCGTGGGTTCCGGGTTCGGCTCTGCGAGCCGCCCCGGAATGACAAGATACGGATTCGACTCAGGCGCGCCCTTCGGCAAGATAGCGCTTGGCGAGGAGCTTCGCCTCCTCCACCGCCGGTTGGTCGAAGGGATCCACGCCCATGGCGTAGCCGGTCAGGATGGTCTCCAGCATGAAATGCATCAGCATCTCGCCATGGCTGGTCTCGTCGATGCGCTCGACATGGAAGCGGCGCACCGCGCAGCCATTCTTGGCGAAGGTGTCGATCATGGCGATGCCTTGCGCCGCCACCATGTCGCCGATGGTCTTGCCGGCGAAATCGGCCTGGCCGATCTTTTCCGCCAAAGCGGCGTCGATCTGCGGCCCCTTGCCCTTCACGCCGGTCGTCACGACCGTGAAGAACTTGTCCTTCGGGCCGGCGAGGTAGAGCTGCTGCTGCGAATGCTGGTCGACGGGGCCGAGCGCGCCGACGGGCTGCGTGCCCTGCCCGTCCTTGCCGAGGCTCTCGGCCCAGAGCTGCATCCACCAGCGGGTGAGCAAGGCGAGCTTGTCGGCATAGGGCATCAGCACCGCAATGTTCCTGCCCGAGCGCATGGCGGCAAGATGCAGGGCCGCGCCGACCGCCGAAGGCGTCTCGCGGACGTCCTTGCCGGCGAAGAGGGGCGCCACCGCCCGGCCGGCGCCCAGCCGCAGCGCCTCGATGTCGAGGCCGAGCACGGCGGCCGGCAGCAGGCCGCAATTGGTCAGGACCGAGTAGCGGCCGCCGACATCGGTGTGATGTTCGAGGAAGGGCGTTCCGAAAGGCTCAAGCAGCGCCCGCAGCGGGTGCAGCTTGCCGGGCTTCGCAGGCTCGGAGAGCCCCTCGAAATGCGTGCCTATCTGCTGGTCCGTGAGATGCGCGCCGCGCAAAGCCTCAATCGCCGCGATCGACTGCAGCAAGGTCTCGCCGGTGCCGCCCGATTTCGAGATGGCGACGAATTTCGTGGTCTTCAGCGGCAGCTTCGCGAGCAGCGCCGCATAGGTCGCCGGATCGAGATTGTCGATGAAATGGACGCGTGGACCCGAAGCGAACTGCGACAGGCCGGCGATGCCGTAGCCGGTGAGCTGCGCCAGCGTCTGGCCGCCAAGGCTGGAACCGCCGGTGCCGAGCACCAGAACATCCGTCGTGCCGCCGGATTTGAGCCGTTCGGCGGCAGCCTTCACCGGGCCGAGATCGGCCGTATCGCTCGGCAGCTTCAGCAGCGGCAGGGAACCGTCCTTCGCCTGCCCCTGCAACTTCACGAGTGCGGGCTTGAGATCGGCCAGCGCTGTCTCGAAGGTCGCATCGGGAATACCGCCCTTGCCGACCTTGGATTCGAGCGCGAGATCGAAGCTTTGCTGAAGCATGGACAGGATCCGTATCGACGAAAGAGAAGGCTATTTCAGACCAGCCCGACCGGCTTGCCAACCGCCTGGACGAGCAGGTCAGGGTTGCCGAACAGGCGCTGCGCGACGCGCTTGACGTCATCCAGCGTCACAGCCGCGAAGAGGCCGTTGCGGCGGGCGAGGAAATCCGGCGTGTCACCGCGCAGCGCGAGCGCCAGCAATTCGCCGGCGATCTTCGGCGAGGTGTCGAAGCGCAGCGGATAGGAGCCGACGATATAGCGCTTGGCTTCCTCGACCTCGTGCTCGGTCGGCCCGTCCTGCGCGAGCTTCAGCATCTCCTCGCGGATGACCTTCATCGATTCAGCGGCACGGTCGTTGCGGGTCGCGGTGCCGCCGACCAGCATGGCGCTCTCGCGCAACGGCATCAGGCTGGACGAGACGCCATAGGCAAGGCCGCGCTTCTCGCGCACCTCCATGAAAAGCCGCGAAGTGAAAGCCGAACCACCTAGGATGTGGTTCAGCACGCTGGCCGGAATGAAATCGGGATCGTCCCACATCAGCCCCGGCCCGACGAAGCGCAGCACCGTCTGCGGCACGTCGAGATCGATGACATGCGTCTGGCCGAGGCCCTGGATCGGCAGCGGCTGCGCGGGACGCTGGCGCGCTTCACCGCTCGGAAGCCCGCCGAAGACGAGATCGAGGCGCCCCGCCAGTTCGGCCGCCGTGATATCGCCGACCACGACGACCTTCAGCCCGCTGCGGTCGAGCAGCGTCGGCGCCAACGCCTTCAATGCCGGAGCCTCCAGCCTGGAGACGCTGTCGACATCGCCCTTCTCGGGGCGGCCGTAAGGATGCCCCGGGAAAGCCGTCGCATAGAGCGCGTTGCGGCACATCACCTCGGGATTCTTCGCCTGGCGCTGCAGTCCGGCGATGATCTGGGCGCGGACGCGCGCCACGGCATCGGCATCGAAGCGCGGCCGGTTGAGCGCCAGCGCGAGCAAGTCGAAGGCGGTGTCGCGATGGCTCGACAGCGTCTGGAGATGGCCGTGGAAATCGTCGCGGCGCGCATCGAAGCCGAGGCTGATCGCGTGATCGGCGAGCCGGCCCTGGAAGGCCTCGGCGTCGAGATCGCCGGCGCCTTCGTCGAGTAGTCCCGAGATCAGATAGGCGCTGCCGGCGGCATTCTCCGGATCGCGGCTCGAACCGCCATCGAAGGCGAAATCGACCGCAATCAGCGGCAGGCTGTGCTCCTCGACGAGCCAGGCCTCGATGCCGCCCGGCGAGCGGATGTTCTGGACGGCGATGGCGGGACCGGCCGTGTTGAGCTTGGGTGTCGGAATCGGCGCGTTCATGTCGCTTCCTGTCGGCGGAGCGCAACCTCCGCCCATGCGGTGAGACGGCAGGGTCAGGCGGGCAGCAGCAGTCCGGTGACGCTGCGATCGGGCTTCAGATAACGGCGCGCGGCCTCGACGACCGCATCGCGGCCGACGGCCTCGATGCGCTGCGGCCAGGCGATGATGTCCTCGACGGTCTCGCCCACGGCCAGCGCCGCGCCGAAGATGCGCGCGAGCGACGCTTGGTTGTCGCGGGCGAAGACCGTCTCGGCGACGAGGCGGGTCCGGGCCCGCGACAGCTCCAGATCGGTCGGTCCCTCGGCCAGGAAGCCCGCGAGCACCGCATCGAGCCCCGCTTCCATCGCCGCCATCTCGACGCCGGGGCGCGGGCTCGCAGAAAGCTGGAAGGCCGCGCGATCGACCATCGAGCCCATGAAATAGGCGCTGGCTCCGGCCGCCAGCTCATCCTCGACGCAAAGCCGGCGATACAGCCGCGAGGTGGTGCCGCCACCGAGGATCTCGGCGACGAGCTCGAGCGCCAGAACCTCCTCGCGCTCCCCGGTCGTATAGGTCGGGGTCAGCCAGCCGCGGCGCAGCGAGGGCTGCTGCACGCGCGGGTCGTTCAGGGCGACGCGGCGCGAGGCGCGCGGCTCGGGCTCGATTGGACGCGAGCGAACTGGGGCCGCGCCACGGGCCGCGATCTTGCCGTAGCTCTCCTCGGCGAGACGGCGGACCTCGGCGGCATCGGTATCGCCGGCGACGACGAGGATCGCGTTCTCGGGCGTGTAGAAGCGCTGGTAATAGGCGAAGGCATCATCCCGGCTCAGGCGCTCGATCTCGTGCTCCCAGCCGATGATCGGCGTGCCATAGGGATGGTGGAAGAACAGCGAAGCGGAAAACTCCTCGCCAAGCTGGGCGGCCGGATCGGAATCGACGCGCATGCGCCGCTCCTCCAGCACCACGTCGCGCTCGGGCGCGACGACCTCCTCATCGAAGGACAGGCCGGTCATCCGGTCGGCCTCGTAGTCCATCATCGCGCGCAGATGTTCTTTCGGCACGCGCTGGAAATAAGCGGTGTAGTCGAAGGAGGTGAAGGCGTTCTCCTGGCCGCCATAACCCGCGACGATCTTGGAGAACTCGCCCGCCGGCCAGGCTTTCGTGCCCTTGAACATCAGGTGTTCGAGGAAATGCGCGATGCCCGACTTGCCGGCCGGATCATCGGCCGAGCCGTTGCGATACCAGACCATGTGGGTGACGACCGGCGCCCGCTGATCCTTCACGACGACGACATCGAGACCGTTGTCGAGCCGGAACGATTCGACGGGCTCGGCCAGGCCGGGCTGGCGCGCATGGATATTCACCGGATGCCGTCTCCCTGATCGACAAAAAAGGCGAGCGCGATGCGCCCGCCCCTCAGACAACTTGGTCAGGCTCGGCCGGTTCGGCAAGGGCCTTGCCGAACCTTCGCCGAAGCGAACCGTTTAGCGCATGACAGGGCCTTGCCCGGTCACGAATTCACGCTGGCCGACGGCCTGCTTGTCCTCGACCGGACCATTGCGGCCAGGGCCGACCGCGGCCGTCGCCGCCGGGGCGCGATAGCCGGTCGGCGGCTCGGTCAGCATGCGGCGCGGCGGCTCCTCGCCATAGACGACCGAATCCCCCGTCTGCTGATTGCGCCGAGCGGCCAGTTCCCGGCCGATGCGGATCGGCTGGATCTGATTGTTGTAGTTGCTGTGCTCCTCGGCGATGACCGGCACCTGCTCCGGACGCGAGGTACGGCCGCGACGCAGCTCGTCCTGCGACAGCAGCGGGTTGTTACGCGCCCTCTCCGTCTGCGCGAAGATCGGGCGGGTCGCCTCTTCCTTGCGGCGCTGGACATCGGGATCGTTCGGCCAGGCCGCATTGCGGGTGCTCGCCGGATCCTGCGGGGGAGGCAGCGTCGTGTTCGGCGGCACGACCAGCGGCGGCCGGGCGCGATAATCGATATCGTCGCCGGCGCTCCTGGAGCCGAAGGTGCCCTCGAGCAAATTCTTGAACAGCATGCCTTCCTGCGCGAAAGCAGGCTGAGCCGCCAGCATGAGCCCACCGGCGAGCAGCAGATGCGTCACGCGGATGCGTTGCGCCATATCAAATCTCCCTTTGGACGATCTCACGACCGCCTCAAGCACGAACGAACGGCGAAAGGATGGCGAGATCGTCACTCAGCTGTCTTTTCCCCAGCCGGACGGAAAGACTCATACAGGAGCCCGGCCACGCCGACAACGATCGCGACATCGGCGATGTTGAAGATATACCAGCTGAAGTTACCCCAGTGAAAGTGAACGAAGTCCACAACGGCGCCATAGACGGCCCGGTCGACGCCGTTGCCGAGCGCGCCGCCGATGATGAGCGCGAGACTCAGCACCGTCAGCCGGTCGTGGCTGCGCCACATCCAGCGCCAGAGCCAGACGGCCGCGACGAAGGAGATGACGACGAGGAACCAGCGGCCGATATCGGTGCCCTGCTGGAACAGGCCATAGGAGATGCCCCGGTTCCAGGCGAGCACGATCGTCAGGAAGGGCGCCAGCTCGAAGGGCCCGTTCTCGGCGAGGCCGACGCCGTAAAGCAGCCAGCATTTCAGGGCCTGATCGGCCAGGAAGACGATCAGGACCGTGGCGAGGCCGAAACGGCGGGCAGGCGTCATCAGGCGCGCGCCTCGAGTTCCTTCAGCGCCTGCGCGTCACGCGACGTCACCTGCGGATAGGCCGGGTCGGCGGTCGCCGGATCGAAATACTTCCATGAGCGGGCGCATTTCACACCGGCAGCGCGATACGGCACCACCGCGACGCCCGGCACCTCGGCGAGGCGGAAGGCCTCGGCCGGCCCCTCCCCGCTTTCGACGCGGATGTCCGAGGTGATGCAGATTTCCGCGAGGTCGGCACCGGACAAGGCCGCGTAGAGATCGGCGTCGGAGACGAAGACCTGCGGCGCGGCTTCCAGCGAAGAGCCAATGCGCTTGGCGGCCCGCTCCAGCTCCAGCGCGCCGGTGACGACACGGCGCACGCGCCGGATCTTGGCCCAGCGCTCGGCCAATTCGCCGTCGAGCCAGTCCTGCGAGGCGGCGACGAAGCGTTCGAGATGCACCGAGCCCTCGCCCGATTTCGCGTCCGGGTAGCGCTCAAGCCAGGCTTCCTCGGCCGTGAACACCAGGATCGGGGCGAGCCAGGTCGTCAGGCAGCGGAAGAGATGATCGACCACGGTCAGCGCGCTGCGGCGAACATGGCTCGAAGCCGGATCGCAGTAGAGCGCGTCCTTGCGCACGTCGAAATAGAAGGCCGAGAGCTCGGTGTTCATGAACTGCGAGAGCAGGAACACGACCTTCTTGTAGTCGTAGGTGCGATAGGCCTCCTCGACCTGCGGGCCGAGCTCGGCGAGACGGTGCAGCATCAGCCGCTCCAGCTCCGGCATGGCCTGCGGATCGGAGACGCGGATCTCCTCGCTGAAATGGGCGAGCGTGCCGAGCATCCAGCGCATCGTGTTGCGCAGCTTGCGATAGGTCTCGACGAAGGTCTTGAGGATCTCCTTGCCGATGCGCAGGTCGTCGGAATAATCCGCCGCCGCGACCCACAAGCGCAGGATATCGGCGCCGGAATCCTTGATGACGTCCTGCGGCGCGGTGACGTTGCCCTTCGACTTCGACATCTTCTCGCCCTTCTCGTCCAGGCAGAAGCCATGGGTGAGGACGACGTCGTAAGGCGCGCGACCGCGCGTGCCGCAGCTTTCCAGCAGGCTCGAATGGAACCAGCCGCGATGCTGGTCCGAGCCTTCGAGATACATCACCTTGTCCTTGCCGCCGTCGACGATGCGATGCGTCTTCAGGTCGGCGCGCTGCTCCAGGGTGAAGGCGTGCGTCGAGCCCGAATCGAACCAGACGTCGAGCACGTCGGTGACGCGCTCGTACTGCGCCGGATCATAGCCGAAGGGCCTCAGGAAGCGGGCGCCGTCCAGATCGGTGAACCAGGCATCCGCGCCCTCGGCCTCGAAGGCCTCGGCGATGGCTGCGTTCACGCGGTCGTCGACGAGGATGTCCTTGGTCTCCTTCTCGACGAAGACCGTGATCGGCACGCCCCAGGCGCGCTGGCGCGAGACGACCCAGTCCGGACGGTTGGCGATCATGCCGTTGATACGGTTCTCGCCGGCCGCGGGAACCCATTCCGTGTCCTTGATCGCCTTGAGCGCGCGGTTGCGCAGCGTGTCGGCATTGCCGCCGGCGACCGGCTGCGGATCGGCCGCATTCGGCGCGCCGGCCTCGCCGATCGGCTTGTCCATGGCGATGAACCATTGCGGCGTGTTGCGGAAGATCACCGGCTTCTTCGAGCGCCACGAATGCGGATACTGATGCTTCAGGCGGCCGCGCGCGATCATGTTGCCGGCCTCGACCAGCGCCTTGATGACGACGTCGTTTGCGTTGCCCTTGTCGCCCTTGTCGGTGATGACCTGTGCGCCCTCGAAGCCCGGCGCTTCCTTGGTGAAGCGGCCATCGGCATCGACGGTATAGGGGATGCGGGTCTCGATGCCGCGCTCGGTGAGCTGGCGGCCATTGGCCATCCAGACGTCGAAGTCCTCGCGGCCATGGCTCGGCGCCGTGTGGACGAAGCCGGTACCGGCATCGTCGGTGACATGGTCGCCGTCGAGCAGCGGAACGACGAAGTCGTAGCCGCGGCCGCGCAGCGGGTGGGCCGCCGCAGCACGTTCCAAAACACCGCTATCAACGCTCATCAGGCGCTCGTAGCCGGCAACCTTTGCTGCCTTGAAGACCCCTTCAGCAAGCGTATCTGCGAGGACATACAACCCGCCGACCTTTGCCCAATTCTCAGCCGGCGCATCGGTGACGCGATAGAGGCCGTAAGCCACCTTCCGCGAAAAGGAGATGGCGCGGTTGCCGGGGATAGTCCACGGCGTGGTCGTCCAGATAACGATCGACGCCTTCTTCAGATCTTCCGCGTGAGGAACTGTCTCGCGGAATTCCATTTCGCCGGGATGTGCGCCCTCGATGGCAAACGGCCCATTTACTTGAGTCAGCGGAAACGCCACGAAGATCGTGTCGCTCGTATGCTCCTCGTACTCGACCTCGGCCTCGGCCAGCGCGGTCTTCTCGACCACCGACCACATCACCGGCTTGGAGCCGCGATAGAGCTGGCCGGTCTCGGCGAACTTCATGATCTCGCGGGCGATCTGCGCCTCGGCCGGGTAGGCCATGGTGAGATAGGGGTGGGCCCAGTCTCCCTCGACGCCGAGCCGCTTGAACTCCTCGCGCTGGACGTCGACCCAGTGCTCGGCGAAGGACCGGCACTCCTTGCGGAACTCGACGACCGGGACGTCGTCCTTGTTCAGCCCCTTGGCGCGGTACTGCTCCTCGATCTTCCACTCGATCGGCAGGCCATGGCAGTCCCAGCCCGGCACATAGTTGGAATCGTAGCCGAGCATCTGCTGCGAGCGCGTGACGAGGTCCTTCAGCACCTTGTTCAGCGCGTGGCCGATATGGATGTTGCCGTTGGCATAGGGCGGGCCATCGTGCAGGACGAAACGGTCCCGGCCCTGCCCGGCTTCGCGCAGCTTGCGGTAGAGGTCGATCTTCGCCCAGCGGGCGAGCAGTTCCGGCTCGCGCTGCGGCAGGCCGGCGCGCATCGGGAATTCGGTCTGGGGCAGGAAAAGCGTCTGCGAATAGTCGACGCCGTCTCCGGCAGCCTGGGCGGTTTTGGCGGTCTTGGTCTGTTCGGTCATCATCCGGCTCGGACAATCGGGACGGCGGGCCGTTTGGCGGGCCTCAGGCGTCCACTCTTGAAACGGGAAAAGCGGTCTTCAACCCGGACTGCGCAAGCGCCCGCGCTAAGTCTAGCGCGAGGCGGCAGCCGGGCCCGTAATTCGCCGGGAAAGATCGATCAGCATGGCGCGTTCGGCGAGCATGAGGGGGCTTCTAGCAAACGGGGCTCAAGGAAGGAAGGGCGGCGTCTTCACCAGAATGTCGCGTGCGCGGGCGCTGTCGGCGTCCATCTGCGCGATCAGGGCTTCGAGCGTGTCGAACTTCGCCTCGCCGCGCAGCCAGTCGACGAAGGCGACGTCGACGCGCTTGCCGTAGAGATCGCCCGAGAAATCGAAGACGAAGGTCTCGAGCCGCGGAGCGCCGTCGTCGAAGGTGGGTCGGCGGCCGAAGCTCGCGACGCCGTCATGCCAGGCCCCGTCGATCCGCATCCGGACGGCATAGATGCCGTGGCGAAGCTTGCAGTCGCGGGCAAGCTGCATGTTGGCGGTCGGATAGCCGAGTTCGCGGCCGCGCTTGTCGCCATGGGCGACGAGGCCGCGCACGAACCAGGGACGCGCGAGGAACGTCGCGGCCCGCGCGACGTCGCCTTCCTCCAACGCCGTGCGGACCAGCGTCGAGGACACCGCCTCGCCCAGCCAGGCGAAGGGCGGAACCACGCGGACGGGAACGCCCGCCACGAGACCATGAGCCTGCAACATCTCCGGCGAGCCGGTGCGGCCCTTGCCGAAATGAAAGTCGTAGCCGCAGACGAGGCCGGCGGCACCGAGACGGCCGATCAGAAGATCGTCGACGAAGCGCTCGGCCGGAATCGCCGCCACGTCGCGGTCGAAAGGCAGGACGAAGACCTGGGCCAAGCCGGCATCCGCCAGTAATTCCAGCTTGAGCTGCGGCGGCGTCAGCCGGAAGACGGGCTCCTCGGGGCGGAAGACGCTGCGCGGATGCGGCTCGAAGGTGAAGGCCGCGGGCCGGGTTCCGAGGTCGCGCGCCATCACGCCGGCGACGCGGGCGAGCTCGGCGTGGCCGCGATGGACCCCGTCGAAATTGCCGAGCGCCAGCACGGCGCCGCGCAGGGCGTCGGGAACCGGCTTGTCGAGGTCGAGGACTACGGCCGCCGGCTCGGAGCCAGCCGGCACATCGGCATGGGATGACATCGATCGAAAACGTCCGTCCACCCGCGGAAACCGGGCGCTGACCGTCTTTGCGGCCTAGGCCGGCGGGGCGTCAAGACCGGGAGCCGACAGGGTGTTCAGGATCGGGGCTTCGGCGGCATCGCCACCCAGGCCTCGCCCTCCATCACCGCCTTGCCGTCGACCAGACATTCGCAAAAGAAGCGGGCGCGCCGGCGTTCCGCGACGAGCTCGACGACCTCGACGCGGGCGGTGACGACATCACCGATCTTCACCGGCGCCAGGAACGTCAGCGTCTGTGACAGATAGACCGCGCCGGGGCCGGGCAGCCGCGTGCCGAGCAGCGCGGAGATCAGACTCGCCGTCAGCATGCCGTGGGCGATGCGCTGGCCGAACTTGGTGCCGGCCGCGAAATGATCGCAGAGATGGATCGGGTTGGCGTCTCCCGAGAGCTCGGCGAAAAGCGCGACGTCGCGCTCCATCACGGTCCGCATCAGGCTCTCGGTCTGGCCGATGGCCAGATCCTCGAAAGCATGAACCGTATAGAGCGTACCGGGCATTGGCTGAACTGTCATGGATCTCTCGCCGGGCCCTTCCGGGCCGCAGCCCCCTGTCCCCGCCTCGCGCAGCTTCTCGCAACCGCAACATGAGGGCAATTGGACTTTGGTGCGGGCACGGCAGCATGCCGCAGCGTCACTGCCCGATCGGATTAACCGCTTCGCAATACGGCGCCGCTATCACCGAACAGGAGTGGAGGCCGTCCCCAAGGCGGCGTGGCACCGGTATGTCCCGGCACCGCAACCGCCCTGCCTGGAGCATCGCAATGGCTCTCGACCCATCCATGCCGATCCTCGTGGTCGACGACTACCAGACGATGATCCGCATCATCCGCAACCTGCTGAAGCAGCTCGGCTTTGAGAATGTCGACGACGCTTCGGACGGGTCGGCCGCCATCTCCAAGATGCGCGACAAGAAATACGCTCTCGTGATCTCCGACTGGAACATGGAGCCGATGAGCGGCTTCGAGCTGCTCCAGAAGGTGCGCGAGGAGACCACGCTCTGCGAGACGCCCTTCATCATGGTGACCGCCGAATCGAAGACCGAGAACGTCGTCGCCGCCAAGAAGGCGGGCGTCAGCAACTACATCGTCAAGCCGTTCAACGCACAGATGCTCAAGGCGAAGATCGAATCGGTCTGCGTCGCGGCCTGAAGCAGCCGCGGTCTCACCAGACCAGATGCGGCAAGGCGTAGGCCGGGCGGTGCGTCTGCCGGCCGAACCAGCCGTGACGCTCCTCCCATGAGGCCTCCATCAGATCCTGCGCGTGGATGCCGGCCAGCACCATGATCCCGGCCGCGCCAAACCCCACAGCCCCGGCAATATCGGTGCGGATCGCATCCCCGACGGCACAGACCCTGTCACGGGCGATCGGCGCGCCGCGCCTCGCCTCGGCTTCGGCCAGCGCCGCCTCGTAGATCGGACGGTGCGGCTTGCCGGCATAGATCACCTGCCCGCCGATCTCCTCATAAGCGAGCGCGACCGACCCGGCGCAGGGAATGATGCGCCCGCCGCGCTCCACGACGAGGTCGGGATTGGCGCAGATCATCGGCAGCCCGCGCGCGGCAAAGCCGGCGAGCAGGTCGGCATAGCTCGCCGCCGTCTCCCGCTCGTCGTCGAAGAGGCCCGTGCAGAGCACATAGGATGCCGCGTCGGGGGTGGTCTCCCGTACATCGAGCCCCGCGATCAGCGGCAGGTCCCGGTCCGGTCCGAGCCGGAACATCGCTTCGCCCGCACGCGCGCCGATCAGCGACCGGCAGACATCGCCCGAGGTGACGACCGCGTCCCAGGCCTCGCGCGGCACGCCGAAACCATCGAGCTGCCCGACAATCACCTCGCGCGGGCGCGGCGCGTTGGTGACGAGGACGACGCTGATGCCTTGCTCACGCATCCGCATGAGCGCGACGACCGCGTCCCGATAGGCGGCGATGCCGTTATGAACCACGCCCCAGACATCGCAGAGGCAGAGATCGAAACGATCCGCGACCTCGGAAAAACCCGAAAGCGCGGCGGTGGAAGCGATCCCCGATGACGACACTGTCTCGATCTCCGGCGGTTGAATGATCTGACGTCTTAACTTTGCATCGGCCTTTTCCGAAAACCGCATTCCACGTTTCGGACCGATGCTCTGGCCGCAGCCGGTCTAGACGGGAATCGCCGCCAGTGGAACCGGACGTTCCCGGTGGACTGCCCTGTCGTCAGGCGCCAGCGCGGCGCAGCACGGCGCGGAAGGGCAGCCGCTCGGGCCGATCGCTCTCCGACTGGCCCGGCTGCGTGGTCGCGGCCGCAACGGGGCGGGCGAGATCGTTGGCGGCGTCGGGGGGAACGGAGACAGCGACGGAAGGCGCGACTGCCGCGACGGCAGGCGCGGGCTGAGGCTCAGCAAAGACTTCCGGCTTGACCGGGCGCGGCGGCGAGAAGGCCGCTCCCTGCCCCATCGCGACGCCCAGCTCGATCATGTCGGCGGCCAGCGGGTTGTCCTCGACATGCTCGGCGACGAGCATGATCGAGGCGCGGCCGAGCATGGCCGCAAGATCGCCGACCGCGATGTCGCTGGCGCCGCGACCTTCCAGATGCTCGCGCAGCATCGCCGCAGGGGCTTTGACGTAGCGGACGCCCCGGTCGAACAGGGATCGCGGATCGAGCCGCAGATCGACGAGACCGTCGAGCGCGAAGCTCACGCCGTTCGCCGACATCGCACCGAGCAGCCCGAGGCTCGTCGGATCGAGGGCCCGGAAGACGGCCTGCGGCATCTCGACGACGAGATGCCCGACATGCTCGCGATATTTATCGAGAATCCGCGTCAGGGCAGCCAGTGCCCGCGAAGAGCTCCAGGTCGCGGCGCTGAAGTTGCAGGTGACGAAAAGGCCGCCATCCTTCGAGGCAAGATGGCGTGCGATCGCCAGGGCGCGCGTCAGGACCAGCGCGTCGAGAGTCGGCCCGAAGCCACGCGCCTCCACCGTCTCGATGAATTCATGCGGCAGCAGCAGCGTGTCCTCGTCGAGCCGCAGCCGCGGCAAGGCTTCGTAGCCCCGCGTGCGGCGCTGCGGCAGCGAGACGATCGGCTGCAGATGGACTTCGAGACGCCCCTCGCTCAAGGCGCGGCCGATCAGCGCCGCGCGCTCGGCCTCGGCGGCTTCCTGCTCGGCCTTGGCCGCAGCCGCACGCTCGGCCGCGAGCTGCTCCGCCCGGGCCCGGCGCGCCGCCTCCGGATCGAGCACCACTTCGGGAACCGTGAAAGCAGCGGGGGCGGACACCGCCGCGGCCGGATCCGGCAGTCGCGCCAGCACGGCCTCATGATCGGCCAGCGTCGTCGCCACCTGATGGATCAGATCGCCGAGCAGTCCGACTTCGGCGGTGAGTTCATGGATCGCGGCCCGTGCCGGCGCCGCATCGGCATCCCGCATCGGCATCTGCTCGACGCGCTGCGACAAGGCATCCAGCCGGATCGCATTGGTCGCGAGGCGAACCTTGATCTCGCCGAGACCGGCCAGAGCCTGCTCGTGCCGCGTCAAGCCAAGCCGTTCGAAGGCACGGATCGTCGCCATCAGCCCGGCGCCGGAGGCGAGCAACCCCAAAGCGGAACCGAGCCCGCCCGGCAGCAGGATCATCACGGCAGCACCAGCCGAAAGGCCAGTGACGGCACCGGCGAGAGGAGGCAGAGCTTTCAGGCGCAAAGGGGCCACGGCAGCGTTCGCGCTACAAGGGTGAATCGGGACTGAAGACGAATCAGGACGCTCGACGACAGAGTAGCTGCGCGCGCCGCGTTATGCGAGCAGCCATGCGGCCGATACCGATTTCAGCGCTTTTCCAATTCGAGCGCCGCCAGAATCTGGTTCGCGACCTCTTCGGAAAAGCCTTTCCGGGTGAAGTAGGCACGCGGGTCCTTGTCGAAGAGCGACGACTTCTCCCGCAGCTGCGCGCGGGCCCTGGCGAGGCCCGCCTCGTCATGGTCCGCGGCGGCGCGCAGGGCCTGCGCGAGGAGGCCCAGGGGCCCGTGATCGGCCGCGAGCATCGCGACATAGTTTTCCGATACGATGCGGGCGCCTGACAGGTAGGCTCCGAGAAAGGCATAGAAATCATAGCGGAACGGCCGGCCGACGCCGGCCCCGGCGACGCGTTGCAGCAGGGGCAGTCCCTCCGTGAACCGCCCGCGCAGCACATAGAGCGCCCCGAGATCGGTCATGATGTCGGGATCGTAAGGATTGCGCGTCAGCGCCCACTGCCCCTTCTGGATCGCCTCGTCGATGGAGCCGCGTGCGAGCTGGACCTTCATCATGGCCTGGGACGCGCGCGCGCCCGACGGCGCTAGACGAATGGCGGTCAGCGCTGCCGCGAGCGCCCGGTCGAGCGATGCCTTATCTGCTCCATCGGCACTCCCGGGCAGCGGATCCTCCCAACCGAAGTCGGAACCGTGCTCCCCGAGCGCGATGATGGCGAGATGTGCCCAGGCCGGGTAGAAGCCGGGATCCTGCACGACGAGTTTCTCGAGACAGGCCTGGGCAGCCTGCCGATCGTCGGCCCGCATCGTCCGGCGCGCGTCGAAGGCTTGCAGGATGCAGCGCACGGCCGGGGGCGGCGCCGCCTGGCGCGCATCGGCGGGGATGATGCCGAAGGGCTCCATCAGCCGCGTCGCCACGCGGCGCGCCAATTCGCCGACATCGGCATCCTGCCAGTGATCAAGCGACGGGCGGCCCGAGGAGGCGGTCCAGACGATGCGTCCGTCCCGGACCGAACGGAGGCGCCCCAACCCCTCGAAACCGCCATCCACGGCCTGGACGCTGACCTCGAAAACATAGTCCACATCTGCGGGCGCGGCCGCTCCCGGCGGCGGCACCCTGATCGTGACGAGATCGTCGAACCGGGCCAGGGCATCGACGAGCACGTCGGTGAAACGACGCAGGACCTCGGCCAGCCTTGCATCCGGCGGCATGGCGGGCATGACGATCGCGACGCGGAACAGTTGCAGGGGCGCCGTGTTCTCCGGCGGAGGCGGGCTTGCGGCCTTCTCGCCCGCCGCCGGCCTCGCGGAGGCCAATTCGGTCGGCGCCTCCGGCGTGGAGAGATACCAGCTGCCCAGTGCCAGCAATCCGAGGAACAGCGCCGAAGCCATGGCGACGGTCCAGCGTCGTCCCGCCGCACGATCGGCAGGCTTCGCCGCCGTCGGCGGGGCTTCGGCCGCAGCGCCCCGGTCGGGCGCCACGGGAACGGGCACCCATTCGGTCGCGATCTCGGAATCAAGAACCTCGAAGACGGGAACATACCCGCCGACGGGCATCGAGATCAGGACCGGGGAGCCCTGCCCCTCGCCGGTGTAGTACTGCGCCAGGGCCCGCCTGAGGCGACCGGCTTCAACCCGGACGATCGGATCGATCTGGGGATTGAAATCGGCAGGCCGGCCCAGGCCTTCCACGGCGATGGTGTAGCCCTTCAGCTCGGCGGCGCGCCCTTCGATCGTCCGCTCGACGATGAACGTCAGGAACGCCGAGAGCTGGGGCGCGGCCCGAAAGGCATCGGAGGCAAGGACGCGGGCCAGTTCCGCGCGGATGATCACCGCGGCCCGCTCGTCCAGCCGTCCATGATCGCCATCGCCTTCGGTCATCGGGGTCCGTTCGATATAAGCCCCCGAGGGGGGAGACTACGCCATCGGTGACCTAACGTCACCTTCAGCCCTCTTCTCGGGCCGCCATCCGTCCGGCGCAGCCTTGGGACGCCATCATGGCGATTTACAGGCCGCGCTCCCCTGCTAGGTTCAACCAAGGTTAATCCACAGGGGCCTTCGATGACTTCCGCAACCTCCGCCATCGCCACGCCGAACGATCTCGAAGCCTATTGGATGCCGTTCACGGCGAACCGGTCGTTCAAGAAGAACCCCCGCATGGTCTCCCGCGCCGAGGGCATGTTCTATTACACGCCAGAGAACAAGCCGGTGATGGACGGAACCGCGGGCCTGTGGTGCTGCAATGCCGGCCATGCCCGCGAGCCGATCATCCAGGCGATCCAGGCGCAGGCGCGCGACCTCGACTACGCTCCATCCTTCCAGTACGGCCACCCCAAAGTTTTCGCCGCTGCCGCCCGCATCGCGGCGCTGGCGCCAGGCGATCTCGACCACGTCTTCTTCGCGGGTTCGGGCTCCGAGGCTGCGGATTCAGCCCTCAAGATCGCGCTCGCCTACTGGAACGTCTCGGGCAAGGCGGCGAAGACCCGACTGATCGGGCGCGAGCGCGGCTATCATGGCGTCGGCTTCGGCGGCATCTCGGTCGGCGGCATGTCGAACAACCGCAAGTTC